>JAZQZJ010000049.1:0-97757 GCA_045633955.1 Agathobacter sp.
TACCTGTACTTAAAAGATGTAGATCCCTTGGTTTAGAACCAAGCTATTTAGGATATGACAAGAAGTCAAGAAGAAACGTAAACAGAGCAAACAAGAAAGTTTCTGAATACGGACTTCAGTTAAGAGAAAAACAGAAAGCTAAATTCATCTATGGGATGTTAGAAAAACCTTTCCGTACTTACTACGAAAAGGCTGATAGAATGAAAGGCTTAACAGGTCCAAACTTAATGACTATGTTAGAATCAAGACTTGATAACGTAGTATTTCGTTTAGGTTGGGCTCGTACAAGAAGAGAAGCTAGACAGATTGTTGACCATAAATTCGTTACAGTAAACGGAAAACTTGTTAACATTCCTTCATACTTAGTAAAAGCTGGTGACGTTATCGAAATCAGAGAAGCTAAGAAGAGCACACAGAGAATGAAAGACATCGCTGAAGTTGCTGGTGGAAGAATTGTACCAGAATGGTTAGATGCAGAAGATAACTTCAAAGGTACAGTTAAAAACTTACCAACACGTGAACAGATTGATGTTCCAGTTGACGAAATGCTTATCGTCGAATTATACTCTAAATAATTAAGATTATAGTCGGATTATTGGCGTGGTTTATGCCACGGCTATCCGTCGCTTAACCAAAACCCGAGAAGGAGGGACTTTGTAGTGTTCGATTTTGAAAAACCAAGAATTGAAATCGCAGAAATTTCAGAAGACAAAAAATACGGCAGATTTGTTGTAGAACCATTAGAAAGAGGCTATGGTACAACACTTGGTAATTCTCTTAGAAGAATTATGCTTTCTTCATTGCCAGGCGCAGCTGTTAGCCAGGTGAAGATTGATGGTGTTTTACATGAATTCAGCTCTATCCCAGGCGTAAAAGAAGACGTTACTGAGATTATTATGAATATCAAGAATCTTGCTATTCGTAATAATAGTTCTACAAATGAACCTAAAGTTGCTTATATCGAATTCGAAGGTGAAGGCGTTGTAACAGCAGGCGATATCCAGATTGATTCTGATATCGAAATTATGAACCCAGATTTAGTAATTGCTCACTTAAACGGTGGTGTTGACTCTAAATTGTACATGGAACTTACTATTACCAAAGGCAGAGGATACGTTAGTGCAGATAAGAACAAAACAGAAGATACACCAATTGGTGTAATTGCTGTAGATTCTATTTACACACCAGTAGATCGTGTAAACCTCACTGTTGAAAACACTCGTGTTGGTCAGGTTACAGATTATGATAAACTTACTCTTGACGTATTCACAAATGGAACACTTGAACCAGACGAAGCAGTAAGTCTTGCTGCTAAAGTTTTAAGCGAACATTTAAATCTTTTCATCGACTTATCAGAAGCTGCTCAGCAGGTAGATGTAATGGTTGAAAAAGAAAATGATGCACAGGAAAAAGTTCTTGAAATGAATATTGATGAACTTGAATTATCTGTACGTTCATACAACTGCTTAAAGAGAGCTGGTATCAATACTGTTGCTGAACTTATCAACAGAACTCCAGAAGATATGATGAAAGTTCGTAACCTTGGACGTAAGTCTTTAGAAGAAGTATTAGCGAAATTAAAAGAATTAGGTTTACAGTTAAATCAGGGAGAAGAATAAAATTCAATCCTGTTTTAATAAATACTCATAACAGCAGAACCGGTAAGGCCAAAGAGCGCGGCTTATGTTGCATTCATGAGTGGCAACTGACGAGTAATCGTCACAAAAGATATTACATTCGGTAAGTAAGACCAAAGAGCGTGGCCGGATGTACCACAAATGGAGGGAAAGAAAATGGCAAAATATCGTAAATTAGGCAGAACAAGCAGCCAGAGAAAAGCATTATTAAGAGGACAGGTAACACAGTTACTTGCTAACGGCAAAATCGTAACAACTGAATCAAAAGCAAAAGAAGTTCGCAAAATCGCTGAAGGTCTTATTGCTATGGCAGTTCGTGAAAAAGACAACTTTGAAGAAGTTACTGTAACAGCTAAAGTTGCTCGTAAAGACAAAGATGGCAAGAGAGTAAAAGAAGTTGTAGATGGCAAGAAAGTAACTGTATACGATGAAGTAGAAAAGACAATCAAAAAAGATATGCCTTCAAGACTTCACGCTAGAAGAGAAATGCTTAAAGTTCTTTATACAGTAAAAGAAGGACAGGGCAAAAAAGCATCTGAAGTTGATATGTGTGCAAAATTATTTGACGAAATCGCACCAAAATATGCAAACCGTAACGGTGGTTACACAAGAATCGTTAAAATCGGTCAGCGTAAAGGTGATGGCGCTTTAGAAGTAGTTCTTGAATTAGTTTAATATTAAGCTAGAAATTAGAATGCTACAGTGATAATATAGTATTATCACTGTAGTTTTTTTTGCAGTAAAATAAAATTAAGAAAAGGGTTTAGTGAACTTTTTTCTACTGGTTGTTAGAAGATTGTCCAGTGTATCCTTTTCGCGGGAGATAGGCATATGAATAGTAAATATGTATTAAAGAATCATAGTAAAAGAATGATAATTCTTGGTTTAATAATAGGGTTGTTCCTGTCAATAACACCGATTAATTTGCAACAAGTGAAAGCGGATGAAAATGTAATTCGTGTTGGTTTTGATACAAACTCGAATTTTATACAGGAAAGTCGAGAAAACTATCATGGGTATGGAGTAGAATATTTAGAGAAAATAGCAGAATATACCGGATGGAAGTATTTATATGTTGAAGATGAGAGTTGGCATGGTTCATTAGATAAACTCCGCAATGGAGAAATTGATTTGCTATGTACGGTACACTATACAGAAGAACGTGCGGAAGAATTTGCCTTTTCTTCAATTCCATTAGGCTATGAAAAGTCTCTTTTGTATGCAATGTCAGATAGTCCAATTTCCTATCAGGATTTTGCGGCGATGCAAGGGGCTCAAATTGGATTATTAAGAGAGAGTTATTCTGCACAGGATTTTGAAGCCTACGCTATGAAGATGGAAATCCAGTATGAAGGTGTGTATTTTGAGCGTGAAAATGAAATGATGAAGGCTCTTGAAAATGGCAATATCGATATGATGGTTGTAGGAAGCAGATATGCAAATCCTGAGTTGAAGTTAGTGGATACCTCTGGAGCAAACGCATTTTATTGTATTGCGAATAAAAATAATCAAGCATTGATTGAGGAAATAGAAACTGCTATTCAGCAGATTATGTTTGACGATCCAATGTTTGAAGGGATGTTGAATAAAAAGTATTTTAGTCATAATGCAATTACAAATTCTCCTTTATATACAAAGGAAGAATTGGCATATATAGAGAGTTTAGGTAAAGTAACGATTAAATTGATGCAAAATCAAAGACCGTCTTGTTATGTGGAAAACGGAGAAACCAAAGGCATATGGGCAGAAGTAGTGAAACTTTTGTCTGAAAAAAGTGGAGTGGATTTTGTATTAGAGGCAGGAGAATTTGAAGAATATTCCCATGAAACCTATGAAGCGTATTTGAAAGAAGGCTATTTGCTGTTTAGAACACAAAAAGCATTAGAGCATATGAGTGGATTGGAAGGAACGGTTGTTTCAAATCCACTCACAGAGGTGGAATTAGCATATGTAAAACGCCAGGCTGCTTTTGTAGAAGATAAATATGTATCTCATGTAATCGCTACGACGCAGGATCTAGAGTATCTGGAGCCTCTGTTGTTAGAAGAAAATCCAGAGTATGAAATTAAATACTTTGAAGATGTAAAGGCATGTTTAGAGGCGCTTGTAAATAAAGAAGCTGGTATAGTCATTCAGAACAGTCATCGTGTTAGTTATTTGATGCAAAAACCAGAATATACAGACAAGCTGACTATTGTTCCAGGTGCAGACCATGGTAGTGAAGTATGTATTGTGGCGAATGATGATCAGAAAATGTTGATTCAAATTATTGATAAAGCGATTCGTCATATTTCAGATGGGGAAATCAATGAAATTGTGAAAAGAGAATTGCTTATGAATCCATATCCGTTGGAAAATGATGATTTTTTATATCAGTATTGGGAATGGATTGCCATTATTACGGTTATCGTACTTGTAGCGCTTATCGTTTATACGGTCCTTACACAAAAAGTAGCTAATTATAAGGTCGAGAAAAAAGAGTACGAATTATTGCAGAAAAAGCTTCAGTTGGATGAAATTACGGGTTTATATAACCGAACCTATTTCTTCGAATTAGCAAAAGAATTAATTGATAAAAAAGAAGAGGATATGTGTATCATCACCATGGATATATCAAACTTTAAAGTTGTAAATGAAATCTATGGAATGAATGTAGGTGATGAACTTCTTAAAGAATTGGCACAGCAATTGCGTAATATTGGAGAAGATTGTGAAATGATTCCTGCTCGTTTTATGGCAGACCATTACTACATGTGTATGTCCAAAAAGGATTTTGAAAGAATCAATTTTCCAAAGAGCTTTAAGACATTTCTAGAAGATATGGACATTAAAGTTGTTTATGGAGTATTTATAGCAGAAGATGGTAATGAAATGCCAGTAAACGTCATGTGTGACAGAGCATTTGTGGCTGCCCATGATAAGAAATATAAATATGTGGAATATATACATTTTTATAATGATTCTGAACATAAACAGATTATGGTGGAGCAGGAAATTGAAAATGATATGGAAAAAGCATTGGAAGAGCATCAGTTCTATATCGTTGTACAGCCGAAATATAATCCTACATCTGAAGAAATAGTAGGGGGCGAGGCCCTTGTAAGATGGTTGCATCCAGAAAAAGGAATTGTGTCTCCTGGCGTGTTCATACCTGTATTTGAGAAAGATGGTTTCATTATCCAATTGGATTATTATGTATGGGAAGAAACTTGCAAATTGATTGCAAAGATGAAAGCGGATGGTGTGAAAACTGCACCAATTTCTATTAATGTTTCACGTGCACATTTTTATGGTAGTGAATTAGTTCATAAATTAACATCTTTACTTCACGAATATGATTTAGAAACCGGTGACATCGAGTTGGAAATCACAGAATCCATTTGTGGAGATGATTCAGAGACGATTTATGAAAAGATTCGTGAATTGCAACATCTTGGATTTAGAATCGCAATGGATGATTTTGGAAGTGGATATTCATCATTAAATATGCTAAAAGAAATGCCGCTTGATATTATCAAAATGGATTTAAAATTCTTAGATGGTGATCAGGAAAAAGGTAGAAAGATTTTAAAAGCCCTGATTGATATGGCTCATACTTTAGATTTGAAAGTGGTAGTAGAAGGGGTTGAAATTTTATCACAGGTAGAGTTCCTTCGACAGTTTGATGATTGCAGTCTTCAGGGATACTACTATTCTAGACCTGTTGTGGGTGAAATCTTCGAAGAGATGCTGAGGTAATGAAATAGTTGTGGTTTAGTCTGGCAAACTCGCGTTACGGCATTACATGCCTTTTCGTCGCGTTGCGACTACTCCGCTCGTTGTGTGGCTGAACGCCACGGTACATGTATAAAAATAAGAGGTGATTGCATGCGAGCATGCATCACCTCTATTTTTATACATTTGCCTGACTAAACAATTATACAGAGTATGGATCTGCTTTATACTTTTCAATGATTCTCTGACATCTGTCATATGGATTTAATAAGTCGCTGATAGAAGCATCGTGATTTAAAGTATCAATGATGTAAGCGATATATTTACTCATATCACAGTTAATGTAGTATTCTCTAGAAAGTAAGTCTGGTGTCTGGTATGTTAAGTTGGTTGTAACTACACGGTAGATTAAACCTTCTTCATAAGCTTTATCAAATGATGCAAGACCATTTGTGAAAAGACCAAATGTAGAACATACAAAGATACGGTTTGCATTACGTTTCTTTAATTCTTTTGCTGTATCAATCATACTTTCGCCAGAAGAAATCATATCGTCAAGGATGATAACGTCTTTTCCATTTAAGTCCTGTCCCAAGAATTCATGAGCAACGATTGGATTACGTCCATCAACAATCTTTGTATAATCACGGCGTTTGTAGAACATACCCATATCTACACCAAGAATGTTTGCCATGTAAATTGCACGGCTGGTAGCACCTTCGTCTGGTGAGATAACCATTAAGTGTTCTGGATCAATCTTGATATCTTTTACATTTGAAAGCATACCTTTGATAAACTGGTAAGCTGGACGTACAGATTCAAAACCACCACGAAGAGGGATTGCGTTCTGTACACGTGGGTCATGTGCATCAAATGTGATGATATTGTCTACACCCATACCTACTAATTCCTGAAGTGCTAATGCACAGTCAAGAGATTCGCGGGATGAACGTTTGTGCTGACGGCTTTCGTAAAGGAATGGCATGATAACAGTGATTCTTCTTGCTTTTCCTGCGCAGGCAGCAATAATACGTTTTACATCTGCGTAATGATCATCTGGTGACATGCGGTTTTCATGTCCGCAAAGCTTATATGTTAAGCTCCAGTTTGTTACGTCTACTAAAATGTATAAGTCAAGACCACGAATGGATTTGTTAATTACACATTTTGCTTCGCCGGAACCAAAACGAGGGGTTGAAGCAGGAATGATATAGCTTTCTTTGTAGTAATCTTTGAAAGCTGCATCGTGCTGATGCTCGTGTTCGCGGTGTTCTCTCCAATTGGTAAGGTATTCATCTACTTTTGCACCTAAATCGGTACAGCTTTTTGTTGGAATGATACCTAAGATACCGTTTGGAATTGTTTCTAGAATTCTTTCATCGTTTGGCATGATGTCCTCCGTAAAAAAAGTGGTTTATAGTTTTTTATTGCATTCTTCTTTTTTGAATGCGTATATCGTCACCAAATAATTTGATGACGGTGTAATTGCTAGTAATTCTTGACGGAACTCGTTCCGAATACATTTCTGCCAAATCACTCATGTTTAAATTGGTAGAGATGATAGTAGATTTGTTTCGTAGAATACGCTCATTTACACATAAAAATAACTGTGAAGAAGTGAACGCATTGGCGAATTCAGTACCTAAATCGTCAATAATTAGCAAATCACAATCGTAAATATTTTGGTGTGCAGCGATAGCATCTGCATCTTTTTGAAACACACCTTTGCTCAATATATCAAAAAATTGAAAGGCTGTAAAGTAAATTACAGAATAACCTCTCTCTAATAATTCTTTTGCAACGCAGTTTGAGAGAAATGTTTTGCCTACTCCCGTATCGCCGTAAATGAGAATGTTCTTTGGTTTATTATCAAAGTCCTCAATAAAATGCTTACATTCTGCAACTGCACGTTTGGCGGTATCCAGGGAAGATAATCCTGTAACTGGATTAATATCTTCGTCAGAATAGTATTTGTAAGAAAAGGAAGAAAAATTCTCTTTCTCTAAAATGCTTTTGATATTTGATTGGGAATAAACTACATCTATAGTTGCTTGTTTAAAACAAGCGCATTTTTCTCCTTCCACATAACCAGTATCCTTGCAATGCTTGCAGGTATAGAGTGGTTCAAAATAATCTGCTGTAAAACCAGAGATTTGTAGAAGTGTTTCTTTTTCATCTTTTAAAAGTGCAAGTTTTTTCATCGCTGCATTATATCCAGATATATCATCTTTTAACTTACAGCGTGCAGCTTCTACGGAAGTAGAGCTAATATTATCTTGTATATGTTTTAGCTGTGGAACCTTTTGATAGGCTTCATCACGACGTAGCTGTGCAGCATGACGATTTTGAAGCTGTCGGTTTTGGTATCCACGCATGATTTCATCGTATTGTGCGTTTGTTAACGACATAATTCCTCCGAAAAATTTATTGTACGGTTGTAGTCAGCAACATTTTTTCATATTCATCAGTATCGTATTTGCGCTGATGGAAATTGTTGAATTTGTTGCGTTTTACAGTGGTATTACTTTGGGGAGTGGTCGTTTGCTTGTTTTTGTTAAACGCTTCATCCAAAGTAGCAATATCTTTTAAAGTATGTACATGGTTTTTGTGCCAATTTGTTAAAATACTATCGGCATATTCAAAGCTTGGTTTTTGTGTAGCAGAAATCGTACGTTTACAAGCTTCTTGTATAATTTCAATATCGAAAGCAAAATCTTTTGACCATTTATTTACAAAGGTCATTTCGGAATCAGCAAGGTTACGGCCGCTAATACCAAAAGCTTTCATAATGCTGTAATAAGCCTTGGAGCGAATGGAAAGGTGTTCCTTTGCTTTTTCTATAGTATCGATATTGTTTTCTGCCCAAGCAAGGGCAATCTTGTCCATGTAACGTAAACTAGAGTGTCCGTTGGTAATGCAGTATTCTACTAAATACTCAATTACTTCACTAGGGAATTTTAAACCATCGTACCAATAAAATACCGTATTCATTTCCGTAGAGCTTAGAGGATGTTTCAAATAGGTTTCGATAATAAACAATAATTCTGTTATCTCATCGTTGCTATAGAAATTTTTTACCTCATCCAGAGTATATTCTCTTTTTGGAGAGGTATTTGTGGTTTTCTTTGGTTTTGCAACAGGTTTTTCTACTGTTTTTTCAACAAGTGGTTCAGGCTGTTGCTGTACTCCTCCGGTTAAATCTTTAAAGCACAAACTAGTTAATTCGTTTTCATTATTTAATTCAAGGCTAAGCACTCCAACTTTTTCCCAATATTTCAAAGCACGCAAAATATCGTTTTCGGTGTAATTGAAATGGTCTGCAATCGCAGAAATGGAGCACTCAGAAGTTGCAGAAGTACCCATGCAGCGTAATAAGAAAAGATAAACCTTTACAAATTCGCCATTGGCATCTGCCATATATTGATCAATAAACACACGTGGCACACTGATGTGATTGTGTGGATAATCACTCTTTAACTGAATTTTTGACATTATACTACACCTCGCTAAGTGCTCACAGTATAACATACTAATTTTAAAAAAGAAAGAGAAAAAAATCCCACAAACCCAGTAAAATCAAGGGGTTGAAAGTTGTGTGCAAAATGTGGATAAGGTGGATAAGATGTCAAAAATCCTTTGTTTTCGGCATTTTTCTTTCGTAAAAAAATCCACATTGGATTGGGATAACAATCCCCAATTCAATGTGGATAATGTGGACAACTATTGACCTAACAAAGATTCTCCTATTTCTACAACGTTTCCAGCGCCCATAGTTATCAACAAGTCGCCGTTCATACAATTTTCTAATAAAAATTTTTCAATTTCTTCGAAAGAAGGGAAATAATAACATTCGCATCCCTTTTCTTTTACTAAATCAAGAATGTCCTTAGAACTGATGCCAAGGGTGTTTTTTTCGCGGGCAGCGTAAATTTCAGCTAAAACTAATACATCTGCCTGAGAAAGTACTTCTGCAAATTCCGTTAAGAAGGCCTGTGTTCTTGTGTAAGTGTGTGGCTGGAATACGAGTACAAGGCGTTCGTGTTCATAGTTTGCTGCAGCATCTAAGGTTGCCTGAATTTCTGTTGGATGATGTGCGTAGTCGTCAATAACAGTTACACCATTTACTTCGCCTTTATATTGGAAGCGTCGATTTGCACCACCAAATTTACGCAAACCTACAATCACTTCTTCTGTTGGAAGTTCCATAAGAGTAGCTAATGCGATGGTAGCTAACGCATTCGATACATTATGCATACCAGGTACATTTAAATGTACTTTCATGATTTCCTGACCTTTGTGCATTGCAGTAAAAATACCACATGCTCTTTCATCAAAGTGGATATTTTCTGCATAGAAATCAAAACGGGAGTCAAATCCGTATGTAATAACCTGATGAGGAAGTCCTTCTATAAGTCCTTCGTAATCTTCGATTTCACCATTGATAATGGTAGCGCCTTCTGGGCGTGTGTTTGCAGCAAATTTACGGAATGAGTTACGAACGTCTTCTAAATCTTTGAAGAAATCCAAATGTTCTGCCTCTACATTTAAAATAATGCTGTATTTTGGACGGAAGTTTAAAAAACTGTTCGTATATTCACAAGCTTCGGAAATAAATACTTCTGACTGTCCCACACGTAAGTTGCCATCGATGGCAGATAAAATACCACCTACTGTAATTGTAGGATCGGTGTTTGCTTCTAAAAGCACCTGACTAATCATAGAAGTAGTAGTTGTTTTTCCGTGGGTTCCAGATACAGCAATGGAGTTTGCATAGTTATCCATAATCTGACCAAGAAGTTGGGCACGGGTAAGCATAGGAATATTAGCTTCTTTTGCAGCCTGCCATTCTTCGTTGTCTTCACGGATTGCAGCTGTGTAAACCACAAGCTGAATTTCAGAGGTAATATTAGATGCAACCTGACCATAGCAAACCTTTACCCCTTTTTCTTCTAACTGTTTGGTAAGCGCGGATTCCTTCATATCGGAACCACTGATGGTGAAACCTTCGCGGAGAAGAATTTCAGCAAGACCACTCATACTGATACCGCCAATGCCCATGAAATGTACATGGATTGGCTCTTTAAAATTAAGCGTATACATAAAAATACCTTCCTGTATTCATTATATTTTTGAAACTATCTTTATTATACAGCGAAACCGCTGTTTTGCAAAGAAAAAAGAATGTTTTAGGTTGTTTAAAAAAAGGAATGTGTTATAATAAAATTACATAAAATAATAGGGTGTGATTACGTCTTGACAACGTAGCAGTAAAAGGGGGCTTGTATATGCAGATAACAGATGTACGTATTCGCAAGGTTGAAAAAGAAGGTAAGATGAAAGCGGTTGTTTCCATCACTATCGAAAATGAATTTGTCATTCATGACATTAAGATTATCGAAGGAGAAAAGGGGCTGTTTATAGCAATGCCTAGCCGCAAGTCAAATGATGGGGAGTATCGTGATATTGCACATCCAATTAACTCTTCTACAAGAGAAAATTTACAGAAATTGATTTTAGAAAAATATCAAGAAGAAATTGAAAAATAAGGAAAGATTGTTATATAATACAAAAGATTTAATAATAAGATTCGGGGGCTGTGTTTGAAACGGTCCCCATTTTTTGAGGAGTAATATATGTTCGTAATTGTTGGTTTAGGTAACCCAGGAAAGAAATATGAAAATACTAGACACAATGCTGGTTTTCTTGCAATTGACGCTCTTGCGGCGAAATATGGAATCAGCATGACAGAAAAGAAACATAAGGCGATTTGTGGCAGTGGCTATATCGAAGGTGTAAAGGTGATTTTGGTAAAACCACAGACATTTATGAATCTTAGTGGAGAGAGTGTCAGAGAGGTGCTGGATTTTTATAAATTAGATCCAGAAGAAGAAATGCTCATTATGTATGATGACATCAGTCTTGCACCAGGAAATTTACGTGTTCGTAAAAAAGGAAGTGCAGGTGGGCATAATGGTATTAAGAGTATCATTGCACACGCCGGCACACAGCAATTTATGCGAATCAAAATCGGTGTAGGAGAAAAGCCTAGCGGATGGGATTTGGCAGATTATGTTTTGGGTCATTTTTCGGAAGAAGACCAAGTAAACTTAAAAGAAGTAATGCCGAGTGTTATTGATGCAGCTGTGTTAATGGCGCAGGGCGAAGTAGATAAGGCAATGAATGATTTTAATGCAAAGAAGCAGGGGTAGAACGTGAGAACATTTGTAGAACCTTTGGAAAACTTAAGTGGGTTTTCTGACTTGTTGAAAACTGCAAAAAAAGAAAAAGGACTGTATGCTATAACAGGATGCATAGATGCTCAAAAACCACATATGATGTATAGTTGCAGTGTAAATAACGATGGTAAAAGACATAATATCATCGTTACTTTTCATGAGCAAAAAGCGAAAGAACTGTATGAGGAGTATCGTTTTTTTGATCCAGAGGTTGTGTATTATCCTGCAAAGGATGTGTTGTTCTATCAGGCTGATATCCGAGGTAATGTATTGACCTCGGAACGAATTCGAGCTTTGAAAGCCATTCATGAAAAAGAAAAAGTGACGGTCATTACTACTTTTGATGCACTGATGAATACACAGGCTCCGCCAGAGAAAATCTGGGAATCTGTGTTGGAATTTGCATCTGGAGATGAATTATCTTTAGATGAAGTGAAGTCACAGTTGGTTCGTATGGGTTATGAAAAAGAATATCAGGTAGAGACCATGGGGCAGTTTGCCATTAGAGGTGGGATTTTGGATATTTTTCCACTGACAGAAGAAAATCCGATTCGTATTGAAATGTGGGGAGATGAAATCGACACCATTCGTACCTTTGATACTGAAAGTCAAAAATCTATTGAAACAATTGATGAGATACGTATTTATCCTGCTTGTGAATTGGTATTAGATGAAGAAGAAAAAAGAAGAGGCATTGAAAAGCTCTTAAAAGAAGCAAAGAAAACATCTGATAAATTGCGAAAAGAGATGAAGACGGAAGAGGCACATCGAATGCTTTCTACAGCGGAAGAGAAAGCAGAAGAATGGGGCGAGTTGTCCATGTATGCAGGTATGGATGCTTACCTTTCTTATTTCTGTGAAGAGAGAAAAGGACTTTTGGATTATTTTGTTCCCGAAGAGACCTTTGTGTTTTTTGATGAGTTATCCCGTTGTGTAGAACGAGGAAAACAGACAGAAATAGAATTTTCGGAAAGTATGAAACATCGTCTGGAAAAGGGATATATTTTGCCTGGTCAGATGAAAGAGCTTTTCATGGAAAAAGAGATTCTGGGAAAATGCCAGCAATTTAGCTGTATTTCATTGGCTGCATTGGATGCAAAAACAAACGGCTTAAAACAACAGGGTGTGTTTGGCATTCATGTAAAAAGTGTAAATTCATATAATAGTAGTTTTGAACTTTTGGTAAAGGATTTAAAGAATTATAAAAAGAATCACTATAAGGTTGTGCTTTTATCAGGTTCTCGTTCAAGAGCAAAGCGTTTGGCACAGGATTTGCTGGATGAAGGATTAAATAGTTTTTATACCGAAGACTATGATCATGCACTTTTGGCAGGGCAGATTATGGTTTGTTATGGAAAAGTGAAACGTGGCTATGAATACCCTATTTTACAATTTGCAGTAATCACAGAGTCGGATATTTTTGGCGGCGAAAAAAAGAAGAAAAAACGCCATAGAACCTATGAAGGTGAAAAAATACAAAACTTTACGGATTTGAACGTAGGGGATTATGTGGTACATGAAAATCATGGTCTTGGCATTTATAAGGGAATTGAGAAAATCGAAGTAGATCGCATTTTAAAAGACTACATCAAAATTGAATATGCAGGAGGTTCCAACCTCTATATTCTTGCTACAAATCTGGAGATGATTCAGAAGTATGCGGGTAAGGATGCAAAGCAGCCAAAACTGAACAAATTAGGTGGGCAGGAATGGCACAAAACCAAATCAAAGGTACGTGGTGCGGTAAAAGAAATTGCTGCGGATTTGGTAAAACTCTATGCGCTTCGAGAGCAGCAGGATGGTTTTGTCTATGGTCCGGATACAGTGTGGCAAAGAGAGTTTGAAGAATTGTTCCCATTCGAAGAAACACAGGATCAGGAACTTGCCATTGCGGATACAAAACGTGATATGGAAAGTACGAAAATCATGGATCGACTGATTTGTGGTGACGTAGGTTATGGAAAGACAGAGGTTGCTATTCGAGCAGCATTTAAAGCGGTGCAGGAAGGCAAGCAGGTGGCTTATTTGGCACCAACAACAATTTTAGCACAACAGATTTATAATACCTTCTCACAGCGTATGAAAGACTTTCCAGTAAATGTAGATTTGATGTGCAGATTCCGTTCTGCGTCCGAAATGAAACGTACAGTAGAAGGATTGAAAAAGGGTCAGGTAGATATTGTAGTTGGAACCCATCGAATTTTGTCGAAAGATGTCGATTTTAAAGATTTGGGGCTTTTGGTTGTAGATGAAGAACAGCGTTTTGGCGTTGCACATAAAGAAAAAATCAAACAGATGAAAACCAATATTGATGTATTGACGCTTACGGCAACACCGATTCCTAGAACGCTTCATATGAGTTTAATTGGGATTCGAGATATGAGTGTATTGGAAGAACCACCAATGGACCGACTTCCAATTCAGACCTATGTAATGGAATACAATGAAGAAATGGTTAGAGAAGCCATTCGCCGTGAGCTGGCACGTGATGGTCAGGTGTTTTATGTATATAATAAAGTAAAAGACATTGATGAAGTGACCACAAAGATTCAGGCACTAGTGCCGGATGCCAATGTTGCATTTGCTCATGGGCAGATGCGAGAACACGAGTTAGAAAAAATCATGTATCGTTTTATCAATGGAGAAATTGATGTGTTAGTTTCAACAACAATCATTGAGACGGGACTTGATATTTCCAATGTAAATACCATGATTATCCATGATGCAGATAATATGGGATTGTCTCAGCTTTATCAGTTACGCGGTCGTGTTGGCCGTTCAAATCGAACTGCCTATGCATTTCTTATGTATCGTAGAAACAAGATGCTCAAAGAAGTGGCAGAAAAACGTTTGGCAGCTATGAAAGAATATTCTGAACTCGGTAGTGGCTTCAAGATTGCGATGCGAGATTTAGAAATCCGTGGTGCAGGAAATTTGCTTGGTGCAGAGCAAAGTGGACATATGGAGGCTGTTGGTTACGACTTATACTGTAAGATGTTAAATGAGGCGGTTAAAGAAGCCAAAGGTGTTGTGGTAGAAGAAAAATTTGAAACAGCAATTGACATCAATACAAATGCCTTTATTCCACCCGCATATGTGGCAAATGAATTACAGAAGCTGGATATTTATAAGCGAATTGCAGGAATTGAGACAGAGGATGAAGTAGAAGAAATGCTAGAAGAGCTCATTGACCGTTTTGGAGAACCTCCAAAATCTGTACAGAATCTGTTGACCATCGCGCGTTTGAAATATATGGCACATAGTCTTTATATCAAAGAGGTGACACAGAAGAACAATGAATTAAAGATTTTAATGTTTGAAAAAGCAAAAATAAATCCAGCACTGATTCCACAGGTGGTACAGTCGCAGGCGCCGTTTTTGTCCTTTACAATGGATACAAAAAATCCGTATTTCACATATACATTGAATGCTAATTCCCGTGAAAAAGGTAAGGACGTAGTGGAAATATTAAAAAATCTGCTAGACGCGATGTGTGTTCTTGTGGAAAAACAAGAAAAGCCTTGCTAGATAGGGAAAAAGGCTATATAATTATATGATGATAAAAGGCGTATTGCGTCTTGTTTTAGGAGGAAATATGAAACTGAAGAGATTAGCAGCTCTTGTATTAACAGGAGTAATTTGTTTAACTACATTATTTGGATGTGGTGCAAATGCGCAGGATACAATTGCGACATTAGGAGAAGAAAAAGTTAGCTTTGGCGTAGCAAACTTTCTTACAAAATATCAGAAAGCAACAGTAGATGATTACTATGCAATGTATGCAGGTATGTATGGTGTAGATTCTATGTGGGATATCGATGCATCAGGAAGCGGTTCTACAACAGAAGAAGAATTTAAAACAGCTGCCATGGATTTACTTCATGACATGTATACTTTAAAAGCGCATATGGCAGATTATGGTGTAGAAATTACAGCAGAAGATGAAGCAGCAATTAAAGAAGCAGCAAATGCATTTTTAGCAGCAAATAGTCAGGAAGCAATTGAAGAATTTGGTGCAACAGAGGATATCGTAACAGAATTACTTACACTTTATACTGTTCAGGCAAAGATGTTCCAGGCGATTATTGTAGATACAGACCGTGAAGTAAGTGATGAAGAAGCAAATATGCGTGGCTATAGTATGATTTTTGTTTCTACAGAAGGAAAATATGACGATAGCAATAACTGGGTAAAATATACAGAAGAAGAAATTGCAGAAATTAAATCAAAAGCATTAGAAATGCAGCTTGATTTAAAAGTAAAATCTTTAGAAGATGTAGCTGCTCAGTATGGATATGAAGCAACAACAGGTGCATATGCAAAAGAAGACACTACATTAGATGCAGCGATTTTAGCTGCGTTAGATGCATTAAAAGAAGGTGAAGTTTCTGATGCAGTAGAAACAGCGACTGGTATTTGTTTCTTAAGAATTGATACAAATGTAGATGAAGTAGCGACTGCAGAAAATCGCGAAAGCATTATTGAAGAACGTGAAAATGCATTGTATCAGGATGTTCTTACAAAATGGCAGGAAAACGATGGATGGGATGTAAATGAATCCTTAGTAGACAAAATCGAATTCCACAACATGTTTACAATTTACAAAGAGACAGAAGAAAATGAGTCCACAGAAGCAGGAACAGAAATTTCTGATGTTTCTGAAACTGTAGATGGAGCAGAAAGTAACTAAGATGAAGAAAGATAACATTGTTTTGATCGGAATGCCTGGTGTTGGAAAGAGCACGCTGGGAGTTGTTCTGGCAAAGGTTTTAGGCTATCAGTTTCTGGATGCAGATTTGGTCATTCAGCAGCAGGAAGGAAAACTCTTAAAAGAGATTATTCAAGAGGTTGGAACTGATGGGTTTATCGAAGTTGAGAATCGTGTGAATGCTGGAATTATATGTTCGAAAACAATTATTGCAACGGGTGGAAGTGTCGTATATGGCAAAGAAGCTATGGAGCATTTGAAAGAAATTGGTACAGTGGTTTATCTGGAAGTGCCATATTCCACAATAGAAAAACGTCTCTCGGATATTAAGGGGAGAGGCGTGGTTCTAAGGGACGGACAAACCCTGTATGACTTATATATGGAGAGAACTCCACTCTATGAGAAATATGCTGATCTTTGTGTTTGTGAAGAAGGGTTAGGCATAGAAGAAACTGTAGAACTTTTAATTGATAAAATGCAAGAACTCGAATAACAATTGGAAATTCAATGCATATTATATAAGAGAGTTTGTTGAGGTGAAAGATGGAACAGTACGTAATTAAAGGCGGAAAACCTTTATATGGTGAAGTTGAAATCGGTGGTGCGAAAAATGCAGCCCTTCCTATTCTTGCAGCTGCAATTATGGCCGATGAACCAGTAACAATTGAAAACCTGCCAAACGTTAGGGACATCAACGTGCTTTTACAGGCGATTGAGCAAATTGGCGCAAAGGTAGATCGTGTAAATGAACACAAAGTAATACTGAATGGGGCATCGATTCATAGTACAGTTGTGGATAATGAATTCATTCGTAAGATTCGTGCATCATATTATCTGATTGGAGCATTGCTAGGAAAATATGGTGATACTGCAGTAGCTCTTCCTGGTGGATGCGATATCGGAAGTCGTCCAATTGACCTTCACAAAAAAGGGTTTTTGGCATTAGGCGCAGATGTAGATATTTCTCATGGTCTGTTCCATGTAAAGGCAGAGCATTTGATGGGTACCCATATTTATTTGGATAAGGCATCTGTTGGTGCAACCATTAATATTATGATGGCGGCGGCTTTGGCACATGGTAAAACTGTAATTGAAAATGCAGCAAAAGAACCACACATTGTAGATGTAGCGAACTTACTTAACTGCATGGGTGCAAACATCCGTGGTGCAGGTACAGATGTGATTCGTATTGTAGGTGTAGAAAAACTACATAAAGCAGAGTACTCTATTATTCCTGATCAAATTGAAGCAGGTACGTTTATGTGTGCTGTAGCAGCAACTGGTGGTGATGTTATGGTTACCAATGTTATTCCAAAACATTTAGAAGCGACTACTGCAAAATTAATTGAAGCAGGATGTGAAGTAGAAGAGTTTGATGATGCAGTGCGTGTAATTTCTCATGGCAGATTACAACGTACACAGGTAACAACCTTGTATTATCCAGGTTTTCCTACTGATATGCAGCCACAGATGGCAGTTGTATTAGCCCTTGCAGAAGGCACAAGTACTGTAACGGAAAGTATCTTTGAAAACCGTTTCCGTTATGTAGATGAGCTTACAAAGATGGGTGCAAACATTAAAGTAGAAGGCAATATTGCTATTGTCACAGGTGTTGAAAAATACACAGGAGCAAGAGTAAATGCACCAGACCTTCGTGCAGGTGCAGCACTTGTTATTGCAGGTCTTGCTGCAGAAGGTGTAACCATCATCAATGATATTCACTATATCATGCGTGGTTACGAAAACTTCGAAGGCAAATTAAGAGAACTCGGTGGAAACATTGAACTCGTAACCAGTGAAAAAGAATTACAGAAATTCATTCTAAAAGTTTCATAATACCATAAATAATGGCTGTCACATATTACTTGTGGCAGCCTTTCTTTATGTTTCAATAAATATGTTACTGTTTGTTTTTCTTAAAAGATCAAAATTCACAATAAAATAACAGTGACATATTTTAGATGTAAAAAAGCTGCCACAAGTGATATGTGACAGCTTATAATTAGTGGATGAATTGTTAGAGTTGAATATTGATACGGCCACCGTTGCCAGTCATCATAGCGTAGATTTCTTCGGCAGAAGTAGCGTGCATACGTTTCGCAATGCGTTTTATGTTAGTAATGTATTCGGATTCTTCAGAGAAGACTTTTTTTACTTCATCAAAGGAAGATTTTTTTAAAAGATTTTCGTTAATGGTCAGTTTTCCATCTTCTTCAATGGTAATACCCAAATCCTCTAATTCTTCTCCATATTTATCGGTCAATGCTTTTAACTGGCGATTTTGGCGGTAGGTGTCAGCATCTTTTGAGGAGCTGGAATCAATGGCATTATTATAGGTTTCTGCAAAAGCCTGAATACTGCTAACAAGATTGTCACCATTTTCTTCTTCGGTGTAACTGAAGGAAGAAAGTTTTGAAGCTGCACGCTTTAAAGCACGGGAATCTTCATAAGAGAGCTCCGTTTTGTTGTAATCAGGACGTACCGTTGGTTTCGCAAGCGTGCGGTTGCCTCTATAAAAATTTTGTAGATAAAAGTTGGAATTTAAACTAATTCCACTTGATTCAGTATTATATGTTCTTGAACTGCTTGTTGTTGCCATAATATACTCCAATTTCAAAAATGCCTAGTCATCTATTAAATATATCGTCAATTTAACATTGTTTCTTAACCAAGAATAGAAAAAAGCAGATAGGAAATCTTGGAATTACATTGAATTATAGAGGTAAAAGAAGTAAAATAATGAAATAATAGTGGGTACATGTACCTAAATAGGGGGATGAAGTATGGTAGATAAGAAATATTTCTTTGGAAAAAACAGTAAGGGTGAAGATGTATATAAATATGTCATTAAAAATGAAAATGGGATGCAGGTTACATTTACTGATTTGGGGGCAGCGGTAACATCTATTCAAGTAATGGATAAAATGCAGAAAGCATACGAAGTGGCATTGTCTTATGACGATCCACTTTTATATGAAAAAGAGACAACTTATTTTGGGGCAATTGTAGCACCATACGCAAATCGAATTGCAGATGCAAAATATGAGATTGATGGTGTTTGTTACACCTTAGATGCAAATAATTTTGAGAATAATCTTCACAGTGGAAAAGAAGGCTTGGCAAAGAAAATCTGGCAGGTAACAGAGCATAGCGAAAATAGAATTGTGTTTGCATTTTCTGTAAAAGATATGGAATTTGGTTTCCCTGGAAATGTAGCATATCAGGTGACTTATGAAATAACACAAAAGAATGAATTAGTGATATCCTATTGTGCCGAAACAGATAAGAAAACCCCAATTAATATGACAAACCATACGTATTTTAATTTGAATGGTGCAATTTCTGGAAGTGTGGAAAACCATACACTTTGGATAAAAGCAGATGCATTTACTCCTGTAAAGGATGAGAAGGCAATTCCTACGGGCGAGGATATGGAAGTAGAAGGTACACCATTCGATTTCCGTGTGGCGAAAGAAATTGGTCGCGATATCGAGGCTGATTTTGAACAGCTAAAGTTTGGACAGGGATATGATCATAATTTTGTTTTGGCAAAAGAAACGAATGGCTTGGAAAAGATTGCAACTGCTTGTGGAGACACTTCTGGTATTCAAATGGATGTTTGGACCGATTGTATTGGTGTTCAGCTATACACTGGAAATTTCTTGAACGGAGATTTGGGACCAAATGGTCATCGCTATGTTAGACGTGGTGGTTTCTGTCTGGAAACACAGTATTTCCCAAATTCCATTAATGAGTCAAAATTTATAAGACCAGTTACAGAGGCTGGTTGCAAATATGAGACAAAAACAATCTATGCATTTTCTATATAAGACGTGGAAAAATATAAAAGAGTATAAGGAAATAAGAAGTATGAAAATCGTTTTTTTAGATGTAAAGACAATTGGAGAAGATATCGATTTATCAGGATTTGATGCATTAGGAGAGGTAGTAAAATATCCATTTTCTACTCCAGAGGAAGCGTTAGAACGTACGGTGGATGCAGATGTCATTGTTTTAAATAAGGTGGAAATTAATGAAGCCTCTATTGGCAATGCAAAGAATTTAAAATTAGTTTGCGTAACTGCAACCGGAACTAATAATTTAGATAAAGAATATCTTGCAAAGAGAGGAATCGAATGGCGAAATGTGGCTGGATATTCTACAGAATCTGTGGCGCAGCATACCTTTGCTCTTTTATTCTACCTTTTAGAAAAGATGAGATATTACGATGAGTATGTAAAGTCAGAAAAGTATATTGGGGATACAACCTTTACACATTTTGCAAATGTGTTCCATGAGATTGCGGGAAAGACATGGGGAATAGTAGGATTGGGTAATATTGGCCGACGCGTAGCTGAAATTGCGAAGTTGTTTGGGTGTCGTGTTATTTATTATTCCACATCCGGAAAAAATAATAATGCGGATTATGAAAGAGTCAGTTTTGATGAGATTTTGGCACAGTCGGATATTTTATCTGTACATGCACCGTTGGATGAAAATACCAAGGGATTATTTGATAAGGTTGCATTTGCAAAGATGAAACCAAGTAGTATTTTTATCAATGTGGGCAGAGGTCCGATTGTAGTTGAGCAGGATCTGGCAGATGCCTTAAATGAAGGTGTAATTGCAGCAGCAGGATTAGATGTGCTAGCAGTAGAGCCTATGGTGGAAACAAATCCCCTTCGACAAATTAAGAATAGTGAAAAATTGATTATTACTCCTCATATTGCATGGGCGAGTATAGAAGCAAGAACACGTTTGATGCAGATTATCTGTGGTCAAATAAAAGAATATTTTGGATTATAAAATGAAATTAAAATTTGATATAAAAGAGAAAAAAGAACTTCTGAAATGGATAAAAAAGTTAAACTGGCTGTGGACGATTCTTTTGGTGGTATTAGGTGCTGTATTTTCTACGGTAATGATACAATATTTACTGTTGGATAGTTCCTTGTTTGAAAAACTAAGTGATAAAAAATGGATGATTAATATCCTTTGTGTTCTTGCGGTTTACTTATTCAATTTATGTATTACTGCAAGAGTAAATCTATCCATTGTGATATCTCACAGTTTTTTTATGGTGTTGGGATTTGTAAACTATTTTGTTTATCTGTTTCGAGAGAATGAGTTTACCTTTGCGGATTTGCGTTCTATTGGAACGGGACTTAGTGTAGCGTCCAATTATGAATTAGTTTTGCATGATAGAGGATGGCATGTTATTCTTCTTTCTATTTTATTTTTCCTTTTTTTACGTTTAGTGCCGATTTCTTTTAAGAAATTAGCCTATGTACGCCTTTTGAGTGGACAGTGTGCGATTTTAGCTTGTATTTTGATTGCTCTGAATTCTTATAAAGTGAATACAGAAACCTGGGAGCAGAAGGGAACATATCTCAATGGTTATGTGTTAAATTTTGTGCTTAGCGCAAGGGACAGTTTTGTGCATCCGCCAGAAGGATATCATTTAGAAGAAATTAAAGAATTAGAGGAAATCTATGGGACGATAGAAAAAAATCCATTAGGAGAAGTATTAGAAGAAAGACCAACTGTTATTGTTATCATGAACGAATCTTTTGCGGATTTAAGTGTTATCGGGGAAATGGAAACGAATGCACCACTTACGCCGTTTATGGATTCCTTGCAGGAGAACACAGTAAAGGGGTATGCGCTTGCCTCTGTATTTGGAGCAAAAACTCCAAATTCGGAATGGGAGTTTATGACAGGAAGTTCTATGGCTTTTTTGCCATCGGGCTCCGTAGTATATCAACAGTATATTAGTGATATACCAAGTTCCATCGTGTCGACATTGAAAAATGAGGGCTATACCTGTGTAGCGATGCATCCATATTACGAAACCGGGTGGAGTCGTAATTTGATTTATCCTAGTTTGGGATTTGATGAGATGTATTTTTTAGATGACTTTGACCAAAGTGAGTTGATTCGAAAATATGTATCGGACAGAGAGCTTTATTCAAAAATTATAGAACGATTTGAAAGTCGTGGTAGAAACGAAGACTTATTTCTTATGTCAATTTCCATGCAAAATCATGGAGGTTATACGACCACGTATGAGAATTTTGAAGAAAAGTATTATAAGACAGGTCGATCTTATACGGATGCAAATCAGTATTTTTCCTTGATTCGTGAAAGTGACGATGCACTTGCAGAATTAATTACATATTTCTCGCTGGTGGATGAGCCGGTAGAAATTGTGTTTTTCGGAGATCATCAACCAAGCTTAAATAAAAAGTTTTACCAGCTTATGAATGGAAAAGGGTTGTCAGGTTTGACTTTAGAAGAATTGGAGGCGTTATATACCGTACCATTTTTTATTTGGACAAATTATGATACACCAGAAGAATCGGTGGAAATGACTAGTTTGAATTTCTTATCCACGATGGCTTTGGAGCGAGCCGGAATTGATTTACCGCCATATCACCAGTTTATGTCAGATTTAATGGAAGTTGTACCAGCCATAAATTCTCGTGGATATTTTTCTGTGGAGAAAAAGCGTTACTTACATGTAGAAGATGCGTTAGGAGAAGAATTGTTGTGGATTTCCAAGTATCAGAGTCTTCAATATAATAGTCTGTTTGATAGAAAAAATAGAAGTGAGGTATTCTTTCCATATTTTGATTAATCATTTAAAGATGGAAGAATAGAGGAGGGTTATGAGATTACAGGAGTTATTAGAATACGAAAAAATCATCGTGCAATGTCATGATAATCCAGATGCAGATGCAATTGCCAGCGGATATGGAGTGTATTTTTATTTAAAACAGCAGGGAAAAGATGTCCGTCTTGTGTATAGTGGTAACAATATTATTCGAAAGGGTAATCTGGTTACTATGGTAAAAGAACTTGAGATTCCAATTGAACATGTGCGAAATGTGGAAAAGGAAGATGCCGTAGACTTGGTGGTTACCGTGGATTGTCAATGTGGAGAAGGAAATGTTAGTCTTTATCCAGCAAGAGAGTATGCAGTGATTGATCATCATCGTGTGGAACGAAAATTACCACACCTTAATAGAGTTGAAAGTAGTTTAGGAGCCTGTTCAACTTTGGTATGGATGATGTTGTGTGAAGAAGGAGTCAACATTAATACGGATGAGGACTTAGCCACAGCATTATACTATGGTTTATATAAAGATACAGGTAACTTTGATACTATTTATCAGGAAAAAGATCTTCAATTAAAAGAGGAAGCTTCTTTCGACTATGCTTTAATTACCCGACTAAAAAATGCAAATATTTCTATTGAAGAATTAGAGACAGCTGGTGCTGCCTTACTACGTTGTGATTATAATGAGCAATATCGTTTTGCAGTTGTAAAAGCAGGACGATGTGATCCGAATGTACTGGGTCTTATCAGCGACATGGTATTAGAGGTTGATGCCATTGATTTTTGTGTAGTATTTAATTTACAGCAAAATGGAGTGAAGTTGTCCGTTCGTAGTTGTGATGATAGTGTAAAAGCAAATGAATTGGCAACAAAGCTTTGTATGGGTATTGGTTCTGGCGGTGGTCATGATATTAAGGCTGGCGGCTTTTTGCAAATGGGACTTTTGACAAAAGCCTATGAAGCGTATTGCCGAAAGTTTGATATCGAACCAAGAATGGAAATGGATGAATTGGGTGTATCGGAACGTCCAACAATGTCTTCGATTAAATCCTTATTGGAATATCGTTTGATGGAATACTTTGACAAACTAGACGATGCTGAAGCAGTTATCTTTGACTTGGATGGTACTTTGTTAGATACCTTAGAAGATTTGACAGATGCGGTAAACATGGCTTTGGAAAAATATGGGTTACCACTTCGAACAATGGAAGAAGTACGAAAATTTGTTGGAAATGGTTTACGCAATTTGATGACGCAGGCGGTGGAAACAGGAGAGTCCTATCCGAAGTTTGATGAGCTGTTTGAGTTTTTCAGAGAATATTATAAAAATAATTGCAATCATAAAACGAAACCTTATGAGGGTGTCCTTGAGCTTATGAAGGAATTAAAGGGACGAGGTATTAAGATGGCAATTGTTTCCAACAAGATTGATGCGGGAGTAAAAGAATTAAATAACAAATTCTTTGCAGATTATATTCAGATTGCCATTGGGGAAAGAGAAGGAATCGGAAGAAAGCCTTCTCCAGATTCGTTAGAAGAAGCAATGCGTTTATTAGGTGTAGAAAAAGAACATGCACTTTATGTAGGTGATTCAGATGTGGATATACAGACGGCCGATAATGCAGAGGTGCGATGTGTATCTGTAAGCTGGGGATTCCGTGATGAAAACTTTTTGATGGAAAAAGGTGCCGGTGTTATTATCGGAAGACCTTTAGAATTATTAGAATACTTATAAGAGAGGAATATATATGGAAAAAAGAATTTCAGGACATACAGGCGTGATGGCACTCATTGGTTCTCCGGTGGGACATTCGGGTTCTCCTGCCATGTATAATTATAGTTTTGAAAAATTGGGCTTGGATTATATTTATGTAGCCTATGATGTAAAAGAGGATGGCGTAAAGGATGCATTACAGGCAATGCGATTGTTTAACATGCGAGGCATGAATGTGACCATGCCGGATAAGACAGAGGCTGCAAAATGGGTAGATGAATTATCTCCTGCAGCACAGATTATTGGAGCTATTAATACCATTGTAAATGAAGATGGAAAACTCATTGGATATATTACAGATGGAGAAGGATTTGTAAATAATTTAAAGGATCATGGTGTCTCTATCAAAGATAAGAAGATGGTGATTGCAGGTGGTGGCGGTGCTGCTACGGCAATTCAGGTGCAGTGTGCATTGGATGGTGCAAAAGAAATTGTAATATTTAATAAAAAAGATGCATTTTTTGAAAGAACAATGGAAACTGCAGAAAAAATTACTGCTGCAGTTCCAAAATGTAAAGTAAGCGTATATGATATCGATGATGTAGTTGTTTTTGCAAAGGAGATGCAGGAAGCTGACATTTTTGTGAATGCAACGATTGTTGGTATGAAGCCGATGGAAGACCAAAGCATTGTAAAAGATGTTTCGCTGCTTCGCCCAGAACTTGTGGTAGCAGATATTGTTTATAATCCAGAAGAAACTAAACTTTTAAAAGATGCAAAGGCTGCAGGCTGTATTTGTGTTGGCGGAAAAGGGATGCTCGTATGGCAGGGAGCTTCTGCATTTAAGCTATATACAGGGCAAGAAATGCCAGTAGAAGGGGTAAAGGAGCTTTTGTATGGAAACAAATAAAAATATATTTTTTATTGGATTCATGGGTTGTGGAAAAAGTACCATGGCGCGTCTTTTGGCTGAGAAACTTGCAATGGAATTGGTAGAAATGGATGAGACCATTGAAAGAGAAGAAGAGCGAACCATCAATGAAATTTTTGCAACAGAGGGAGAACAGCATTTTCGAGATTTGGAAACACAGTTGATTGTTCGTATTGCAGACAGAGGTGGTATGATTGTATCCTGTGGAGGCGGAGCAATTCTTCGAGAAGAAAATGTTGTTAATATGAAGAAGAATGGTACGATTGTTTATTTAGAGGCTACACCAGAAACGATTTTTGAGCGTGTGCGTTATAGTACCAATCGTCCACTTTTAAATGGAAATATGAATGTGGACTATATCGGTGAACTCATGTCGAAACGTGTCGAAAAGTATGAGGGAGCAGCAGATGTTGTTGTTTGTGTAGATGGAAAAGAGAAGTCTGAAATTGTGAGTGAATTGAAGCATCTATTAGTTGACAACTAAGGGTGTAAAATATACAATTTTAATATATGTGAATTTGGGATAATATGTGTTGTGGGGACATGTATTAGGAGAAAGAGGGGTCGTATTGGCTAGAAATATTGCAGTGTTGATGGGGCTCATCAACATGGAAAATCAAAAGCAAATAATGGATGGCATGATTGATGCGATTAAAGAGACAGAGGATAATGTCTATATTTTTACCAATCATTCCAGCAGACAAAATAATAAAGAGAGTGCACAAGGGGCATATCAGGTTATGGAGTTGCCAAATTTTGAATATTTCGATGGTGCAATTGTAGCCTTAGATACGATTACATATTCTCCAACGGCCTCTTATGTATTAGATAAATTACGTAAAAGTGGTATTCCATTTATTACTTTGAACAAAAAAGTAGAAGGTTACTCATGTTTGGCATGTTCTAGTTTTGACGCGCAGTATAAAGTTGTAGAGCATATGATAAAAGCTCATGATTGCAAAGAATTTATTTATTTGCGTGGCAGAGATGGTAATCCTGAGGCTGATATTCGATATCAGGCATTTTTAAAAGCATTAGAAGATTATCAACTAACATTGAAAGAAGAGAATTTATATGTAGGTAATTTTACGTTAGAAAGTGGAATTCATGCAGCTGTTAAGATGCACGAACGCGGTCTACAGGCAGACGCCATTATTTGTGCAAATGATAGCATGGCAGTCGGTGTGTTAGAATATTTTAAAATGGTGGGTGTCAAGGTTCCAGAAGATATTCGTTTAACAGGATTTGATAATAGTGAAACGGCTACATATAGTGAACCTGCTATAACCTCTATTGATAAAAATCCACATGAATTAGGTTACTGTTCAATACACCAGATACTTGGAATGTTAGATGGTGAAGCTTCACAGGATATGAATGTTGTACCAGTGGTGTCTTGTAGAGAAAGTTGTGGCTGCGGCGAATCATATCAGATTGATGTAGACAAATTAAAATACAAATATATTCAGCTGGATATTTATACAAATCATTTAGCAGAAATGATTAATGGAAATTTAGAAGAGTTTTCTAGTTTGCAAACACCAGAAGAAGTGGTTGCGGTTATAGAAAAATCCATTCATCGTATTAGTTTAAAAAATTTTTATTTGTGTTTATGTGATAGGGAAAAGGTATTTGCACTTCCAGAAAGTAATATGGGAAGTAACATTGATTTAATGCAGGTAAATACAGATTATACAGAGCGTATTGATATGCCACTTGCCTATGAAAATGGAAATATTACGACGTATAAGAGTTTTCCAAAGGGCATGGTTTTGCCAGAAGAAATTCGAAGAAAAGAAAAGGGTGGAAGCTATTATGTGGTGACACCAATCTACTTCCAGAATTGTTGTTATGGATATACGGTTAGTGGAAATGACAAGCTGGCACTAAAGAATACGTTATATTATTCTTGGTTAACGAATATTGGGGTAGCATATGAAAATATTCGTAAGCGTATGTTATTACAGGATGCGGTAGTGCGTTTGAATAACGTATGGAGTTATGATATGCTGACACAGCTTTATAACAGAGCTGGTTTCTACTATGAGGCAAAGACGATATTAGAACTGTTGAAAATGCAGAATAGTAAAATATTTGTATTGTTTTCAGATGTGGATGGATTAAAGAAGGTAAATGATACATTGGGACATGAAGCAGGAGATTTACTTATCAAAGAGATGGCGTCATGCATCAAAGAGAATTTGACTAGTGATATGCTGGCAATGCGTTATGGTGGTGACGAATTCGTAGTATTTGGTGCCTATGAGGATGAAATGGAAGTGGAATATTTCGTAGAATCTATTCAGGTGTCCATCGACAGAAGAAACGCCTCTGGTCAAAATCCATTTCATCTGTCGTCGAGTATCGGTGTTACAAAATATTATGCTGCTGAGGTGGAAGAACTTAGTGACGTAATTGATATTGCAGATGCGAATATGTATGAGCAAAAACGAAAAAAACGTGAACAAAAAAATTAATATATATAAAGTGAGGGTGAAAATATGATTAGATTTGTATTAACAAAAAACTATGATGACATGAGTAGAAAGGCTGCTAACATTATCGGCGCACAGGTTGTAAGTAAACCAAATTGTGTACTTGGTCTTGCTACAGGTTCTACACCAATTGGTACATACCAGAGATTGGTAGAAGGATATGAAGCTGGTGATTTAGATTTCTCTAAAGTTACAAGTGTAAACTTGGACGAATACAGAGGTCTTACACATGATAATGATCAGAGTTATTACTGGTTTATGAATCATCATTTATTCAGCAAAGTAAACATCGATGTAAATAATACATATGTGCCAGATGGAACAATTGAAGATGCAGATGAAGCTTGCCAGAAATATGATGAAATCGTAAGAACATCAGGTGGACAGGATTTACAGCTTCTTGGTATGGGACATAATGGACATATCGGTTTCAATGAACCAGCAGATGCATTTGTAAAGAATACAAACTGTGTAAATTTAGCACAGTCTACCATCGATGCAAACGCTCGTTTCTTTGCATCAAAAGAAGAAGTTCCTACACAGGCATATACAATGGGTATTGGAACTATCATGCAGGCAAAGAAAATCCTTGTAGTAGTTAGTGGCGCTGATAAAGCAGATATTGTTGAAAAAGCATTCTTCGGTGCAATTACACCACAGGTTCCAGCATCAATCTTACAGTTACATGAAGATGTAGTAGTTGTTGGTGATGAAGCAGCTTTTGCAAAGATTAAAGATCGTATTTAATTCATTTATTAGTTTTTACATTAAGGGGGATGCATAGCAAGGAATTTTGCTATGTACGTATTGAATGGGAGAGAGACATCCACTTACTGGATTATACTTCGGCTCTGCATATTTTGCAGAAGCCGAAGTGTTTCTAAAAGAATCTGATGAAAAGCAATATTGCGTGATTGCAATTGATATCGAACACTTTGGATTATTTAACCAGATTCATGGTGAAGAAGAAGGCAATCGTCTTTTACTTGTTATTTCAGATTTATTAAAGGAATATGAAAAAGAACATCATAGCATCTTGGGATATTTAGGCGGAGATAATTTCGCTATAGTTACAGAATATGACGAAGATGCTCTACGAGTGTTGCGTCATAATGTTCGTGAACAGATTCGTGTTAAGAATAAGACTGCAGGATATCCACTTGCATATGGTATCTATATTATCGAAGATAAGAGTGAGCCAGTTTTTCAGATGTATAATCATGCAACAGTAGCTCTATCTTATGTGATTGGTAATTATTCAAGTCGTTATTGTGTATACAAGAAGGAAATGGATGGTAAGGAAGAAGAAGAGATTCGTTTGCTTTCAGAGATCCGAGAAGGAATTGAAAGAGGCGAATTTACATTCTTTATTCAGCCGCAGGTAGATATTAACAAATCTAAGATTGTCGGTGGAGAGTCTTTGGTTCGATGGATACATGGAGAAAAAGGAATGATATCTCCAGGTGTTTTTATACCTGTTATGGAATCACATGGATTTATTGCTGACTTGGACATGATTGTATGGGACAAAGTATGTCAGTGGCTTAGAAACTGTATAGATAGAGGATACAAGCCGGTTCCAATTTCAGTAAATATTTCTCGTATTGATATTTTTTCTTTGGATGTTCCAAGTTATATTATATCGCTGGTAGAAAAATATGATATCTCACCAGATTTATTAAAGATAGAAATTACAGAAAGTGCATATGCAGAAGAAGGCGATGCGATTATTGAAGCAGTAGACAGATTGAGAGACTATGGCTTTATCGTTATGATGGATGACTTTGGAAGTGGTTATTCGTCTCTGAATATGTTAAAGAGCGTGCCTGTGGATGTATTAAAGATGGACATGCGCTTTTTGGAAATCAATGAAAGTGAAGAAGAAAAAGGCGTTGGTATTTTAGAGTCTGTTATTAATATGGCAAGACAGATGCGAATTCCGATTGTTGTAGAAGGCGTAGAAAATTTCGTACAGGAAAACCTTTTGCGAAAAATGGGATGTAGCTATACACAAGGCTTTTACTACTATAGACCAATGTCAATTGAGGCATTTGAAGAAATTCTTTCCGATGAGAGCCGTTTAGACCATAGCGGTTTCTGGTATCGTCAAGCGGAGTCTATCCATCTGAGAGAATTTATGGATACAAACCTGTTTAATGACACAGTAATTAATAATATTTTGGGACCTGCAGTTTTCTATGAAATGGTAGGAAAGAAAATTGAAATTACCCGTGTCAACAACCAGTATTTTGAGTTGATGGGTGTGCCTAGACAGGAAGAAGAGGATTATCAGAAGCGATTCTGGAACAGTGTACGAGATGATGACAGATCTAATTTGTATGCAATTTTTGAAGAAGCATATGCAAAGCAAAGAGAAGGTGCATCTGGTTTTATTAATCTTGTGCGTAGAGACGGTTTGACCTTGTGGGTAAATATCCGTGTATACTTCCTAAGAGAAAAGGATGGACATCGTATGTTCTATGCATCTTTGACGGATATGACCGCAAAGAAAGCAGAAACAAAAGTGCCTGCTCCTATTAATCAGGATATGATGGATTTTACAGAAGCACATGTTGCAGAGTTAGAACACTATTATGGTGATTTGCCAGTGCCATTTGCGATTTATAAACCTTATATAAACTCAGAAGGCAGACCATATTATTTCCAGATAATATTTGCAAATACACAGATGAGTCAGCTTGGCGGTGGTGATATGCAGCGCCTAGGTTATTTGGTTCAGTGTTTGTTTAAACAAAAAGAAGACAGTTTCTTAAATGCCATGTGTGCAGCTGCATATGATGGCGTAGAAAGTGAAGATTATATTTATAGTGAAGTATCCAATCGATACTATGGTTTGAAATGGTATCAGTACAAAGAGGGCTATGCTTGTTGTATGATGGAAGACGCAACACATTCTCGTATTTATGAAAGTGTGTCTGGTAATATCATGCAGTCCTTTCGTGAGGTATATTTCCTTCAGATTCAGGACAATTATTGCCGTATGATTTATCCTTATGCAGAGGATATTCTTTATAGAGGAAATTTTGACGAATTGGTTAGCCGTGGATTTGAAAGCGGAAAAATTCGTCCAAATGATGAGGCTGGTGTGCGTAAATTCTTGTCTTTGGAAAATATTTCAAAAGAACTTCGAAAAAAAGATAGTATAGAATATAAATACAAGCGAAGTGTGTTCCCGGCAGGAGAAGAATGGTGTATCACAACCATCACTGTCTCAGAACGTGAAAATGGTAATCCAAAGACCGCGACGATGACTATTCGTAGTATTGAATCTATCATGCGTGAAAAAGAAAGCGATGCCCGTGTGAATATGTCCAAAATGTTAGAGGCTATGTCAGATGGATTCTTTATTTACATTGCAGATGAGGAAGAAAAGTTATTATATGCAAATCCTCCAGTGCTAAATCTTTTCGGTTGTAGAACTTCTACAGAATTCAAAGAGTTGACGGGCAATACCTTCACTGGCTTTGTTCATCCGGAAGATATTAAACGTGTAGAGTGGGAAATTAAGAGTCAGATAGAGGAAACAGACCGAAACATGGACTATATTCGTTATCGTATTATTCGAAAAGATGGCGAAGTACGATGGGTGGATGATGTAGGTCATTTGGAAACTTCTGAATATATTGATGGACCAAAAATGTTTTATGTATTTATATCAGATATTTCTGATACGATTACAGAAGCAGAACAGAATATGTTGATTGCTGCAAGTAAGCGATTCAATGAATCCAATGAAGCGTAAATAAAACCACTATCTTACATGGTTTATGTAAGATAGTGGTTTTTGTTGTTAGACGCATTTATAAGCTCGGAAATGACTCGAAGGATGGTTTTGATGTCACTTGAATTTTCATCAACTTTTGGAATACGTATAAATTGTGTGTTGCCAAGGGCAAATTTAAATCTGTGGTTTAACACAAGATCTTCAAGTTGTACAGGAATAATAACCTTTTTACTGTCGATAGCGCTTACCACTTCTTTTTCAATCCATTGGGATTGTTGGGCAGAGTCTGTTAATAATAGTAAAAGACAAGAACATCCACTGATTGCCCTATCAATCATTTCCATATAAGAACTTCCTACAGGGATATCCATTGGCGCCATCCAGCTTGGAATACCATTTTTGTCCAAAATTTTTCGGAAGGTATTCGCAATATCTTCGTTTTTTGAGCTATAGCTGATGAAGACATAGCCTATGTTTTTGTCTACCGGAGTTGGTATGTACTCTGGTTCATTTTCAATTGTTATTTTATTTTCGCATAATTCCTCATCTTCCTGAGGAAGTAAGCCTGGCATAAAAAAGAAGAAGATGTCCACCTCCCATCCTATGATTAAATTTATGATATCATAAGGGCGATTTTGACGTCAATGTTTAGAGGAACAAAATATTTTCTAATAAGGTAGATATAAAAGAAATTAATTGTAACGGAATGTTTCATGTGTTATGTGAATCATATATGTAATTAAACAACAAGTTGGATGCGATGAATAAGGTTACAGATTAAACTAGTAGATAAGAAAGTATTTCGTAAGGAGAATATGTTCCGAAAGAATATCCAAATGATGTACAAAAAATTCATATATACTGTGATGATTCAGAATCGATATATACTGCATTGTCAAAAGCATATGCAATGGCAATTACAACACTTTCAAAATATGAACAAGTAGCATGTCGGACAGATGTATATACAAATGAGTCTGATAAAGATTTGATAGAAAACGAATAAAAAATATTTAAGAAGTAGATAAAATTTTTCAGTCAGAGCCTACGATGCAGGGATACCTTCGTGATATGATAAAGTTCCTCCCGCTGGTATTAGGAGGAATTTTTAAACAATGTATTAAGTAGAGAATTGTTAACAGATAACTATATTTTTATTACGGAGGTATTATGTATGAGCTATGTATTTAAAACATTTGAAGATAATGTGATGGAAGATTTCTTAGAGCAGAATGTGGAACGTTTAAAAAATGGTGATATGCTTGGTGTGGAAATGGATATTGAACGAGTGAACGCAGAAAGTGATGGATATGTAATTGATTATGAGGGTTATTTAAAGAAAGAATTGCTAAGAGAACTTATTTGGCATCATGAGTTGGATGCATTGAAACTATTAGTAGAAAACATGGATGTAGTTCCATTGTTGAATGAATTTGTCGTGCATGAGATAGATGATATCAAAGTATCTGTACGTGAAAATGAGTTCTCAAGTGGATTTGAAACTACGGAGACACCATTTATCACCGATGATATGGAAATTTTAGAAATTTTACTTTCTGGAAACTGGTGTCCATATCCAGTAAAGACGAAGTGGCGTGATAAGTCAAGATTGTACTGTGGAGAGATGACTCCATTAGCAGCAGCACTTGCAACAGGTAATGTTGAATTATATAAAATGATGATGGATAAGAAGAATAAGATTCGTGGTTTTTACTTAGATGAGGAACACGAAGAATCATATTTTTTATCGGAAGAGAAACAGGCTGCTTTTATTTCGCTTTGTGCAAATGAACTTATGGAAGCAAGACCATGTCGATTAGCATCACCAGAAGAAGCGGTTCTTTTATCAAATGATTATGAACTGATTACAACTGTATTTGGTAAATTTGACAACGAGGAAGTGGTACATAGACTGACAACCAGAGTGATTGAATTTAATGGAGTGCTTAGCCGTCATAAAGTTTTTAAACAATATTTGCCAAATTCATTTTATTGGTTGGATACAGAAATATCTGCTTATATAGATACTAATATTCCTGAACTGCGTGAGTACTATGAGTTAGAAAAAATTATTGAAGCACGCAACTGTGTTTTATTGGAAAGTTACTTGTTTAAACATCCAGAATTATCAGATGAAATGTTCGCCTATATACAAGAAAAATTAGAAGATGCCAGTGTTCCATTTATGACATACGGAAGTTTAGATGAAAAAATGAGACTTGGTGATTGTCATTGTATAGGAAATAATAAAGAATGGATGAAAAAAAGAACGGAAGAGTGTCGAGCATGTTTAGAGAGTTATTTAAGTGATGATTGGTATGACGCATTTGAAGAAAATCCAGAATTTTTAAGTGTATTGCAGACAGTGGATGAGGAGGATGACTAGAAGGTAGAAGACGAGAAGTTACTAAAGCGAATTGAGCGATTATAGGTAAAATGAGTAGAGAACAGAATATTATAATTTTTGAGGATACAAAACATTTAATAGAGACAATGAAATGGAAAGAATTGATAAATTTACTACGTAATAGTCAAACTGCGGATGAAATTCATTCTAGAAGATATGAAATCGCAGAGTGGATGCCAAAGATTGTAGAAATGTTTGATTACAATCAGAATAACAACTATCATCCGTATGATTTGTGGATGCATTGTGTCCACACTGTTTTGGGAATTGATAAGTCTATTGATGATGATATGTTATATTTAGCCGCCTTACTTCATGATATTGGAAAGCCATTAAGTGCGTGCAGAAGTAAACGAAAAGATGATTTGTACACACATTATTATGGACATCCAGAAAAGAGTGCACAAATTGTAAATGAAATTATCGAATATCTAAGGAGTAAAGGTGCTGATATTAACAAAGAAGATGCAGATCGATTGTTATATTATGTGAAATACCATGATGACCATATTTCCTTAAGAGAGAAACATTTGAAAAGACATTTAAAGATGGTAGACGTGGATACATTTAAGAAATTAATGGAATTACAGGTAGCAGATGCGAAGGCACATGTCATATTTCCAATCGTACAGCAGAGAATTGATATTTGTAGTGCGTGGAAAAATGGACGTGCAGATGAGCTTATGTCATGATTTTATACTACAAGTATAATTTACAAACTAAAATAATCATGTTATATTGACGATAAAGGAAGCAGAGAACTTCCAAAGATTTTAATTAAGCGGTTCAAAGAACCCAGAAAGGAAAAGACATGACAGTAGTTAGATTTGCAAGTTATCTCAATAGCGAAAAACATTACGAATCACTCCCAACAATCAGACGTGAAGAGTGGTCTGGTTTGTCGTACTCATTTAAGACTAAGCAAATAGAAAATCTGACTATTGTATGATAGAACTGTTGTTTTAGGATACACAGAATACATGGATTTTAGACCGCTTATCTTTTATGAGACGAGCGGTCTTTTTTAGTGTAATTAAGGAGAAATAAGATGGATATATTGGAAATCAAAGGAAATGTGAATACCGCCCTCTGCTACGCAAAGGTAGTAGAGGATGAGGCTATAGAGCAGATTCGCAGGATGTGTGATTATGAATTTACGAAAGGTTCAAAAATCCGTATCATGCCAGATGTACATGCAGGAAAGGGATGCACGATTGGAACAACTATGACGATTGAGGATAAAGCAGTCCCGAATATTGTAGGGGTGGATATCGGATGCGGGATGCTGACGATTAATGTTGGTAAAGATGATATTGACTTGGCGAAATTGGATGAAGCTACACATTACATTCCAAGTGGTATGAATGTCTGGGAAGGTCGAAAAGAACACTTCGATTTAGAAACATTGCGTTGTCATCGAGAATTAAAAGATACAAAACGCTTGGAAAGAAGCTTAGGAACTCTAGGAAGCGGAAATCACTTTATCGAGGTGGATGAAGCTACAGATGGGACAAAATACTTAATCATTCATACTGGTAGCCGCAACCTTGGTAAACAAGTGGCTGAAATCTATCAGAGACTTGCCATCGATTTGCATGCAGGTAAGGAAGAGTACTTCAAGAAACGTGATGAAATCATTCGAACATATAAAGAACAGGGACGTAGAAAAGAAATTCAGAACGCATTAAAAGAGATTGCCTGGGATAAAAAAGAAAGCTTGATTCCAGATGATTTATGTTATTTGTATGGAAGTTATCTGGAAGATTATTTGCATGATGTGGAGATTTGCCAGCAGTTTGCAAGACGAAACCGTGAAATGATTGCTCAGATTTTATTAGAAAGAACTGGATTGGGTGGAGCTGATGCATTCCACACCATTCATAACTACATTGATACAAATGAAATGATTTTAAGAAAAGGCGCGATTGCAGCTCATACTGGAGAAAAGGTACTGATTCCTATCAACATGCGAGATGGAAGTGTATTAGCAATCGGAAAAGGGAATTCAGAATGGAATTTCTCTGCTCCACATGGTGCGGGACGAATTATGTCCCGTACAAAGGCGAAGGAATCCCTTAGCTTAGAAGAATACAAGAAAACGATGTCAGGAGTATATACCACTTCTGTAAATGAAGCGACTCTTGATGAAGCGCCAATGGCATACAAACGATTAGAAGATATCATTGATGTTATTAAAGAATCCGTAGATGTCATTGACGTAATGAAACCATTATATAACTTTAAGGCCTCTGAGTAGCCATTACAGATAACTGTTTTGGTTATCAAGCCAGAACAGGAGGAAGATGAAATGTTTACAATCCCAGCCATCGATATGGCAAAGACGGGACAGAATATTGTGATTTTACGAAAGCAGGCAGGTTTATCAGTAAGAGATTTACAGGATGTGTTTGGCTTTGCAACTCCACAGGCTATTTACAAGTGGCAGCAAGGTCTAGCATTACCAACTATTGATAATTTGGTAGTTTTGGCTGCCCTGCTTGATGTATCAATTGATGACATTATCGTAACAGATATTCAAAATCAAATACAGGTGAGTGCATGACAAGTGCACTCCATATATGGGTAGGTATACCGTAATTGGTAGCGGGCCAGACTGTAAATCTGGTGCCTTCGGGTTCTGCTGGTTCAAGTCCAGTCCTGCCCACTCTGTTTGTACGTTTAAACTACAAGTTGAAGAATTGTATTATTAAAGCGAAAAAATACACCTTCGGCGAAATAGACAAAAAGTAGATTAGAACGCAGATATACGCAGGATGTAATAGACAAAATCTATTTTTACAGACGGAAAAAAATTTTTTGTAAACACATAGGAAAAAAATATCCGCTGATATAAGATAGTAATCATCAAAAAAATAGGATTTATAGAGTCATTTTCAACATGTAATTGGATGATTAAAATATGTAGCAAGATTAATATATTAAAAAGGAGTTTTAAAATGAATTATTATATCGCAGATACCCATTTGGGTCACCAAAATTGTATAGAGTTTGATAATCGTCCATTTACAACAGTAGAAGAAATGGACAAAACGATTATTACGAATTGGAATGCAGTGATAAGAGATACGGATGATGTATATATTATTGGAGATTTCTGCTACCGTTCATCGAGGTCACCGTTATGGTATTTAAAACGTTTAAATGGACGGAAGCACCTTATTATTGGAAACCATGACAGGTATTTGCTAAATGATAAGGAAGTTGTGAAAGAATTTAAATCTATTGATAAGATGACATATTTAAAGGATGGAGAATATATCATTACGCTGTGTCATTTTCCACTAGCAGAGTGGAATCAGTATTATCGTGGAGCATGGCATATTTATGGTCACATTCATGCGCATACAAATGGATGTTATCAGTTTTTAAAGAAAGAAGATCGAGCGCTTAATGCAGGCTGTATGATTAACTATTACATGCCGGTAACGATGGAGCAGTTAATTAGAAATAATAGAGCATTTGATAGTAGTAATTAAAGAAATGGAGTAAAGATATGTAAAGAGCTTGGACTAAAGTATGTGTCAAATAGTTATTTGTTAAAAAAGAAAAATTAAGAGAAAGGGTGGACGGATGATGGTTCAAATTTATAATTGGCACTTGTTTGATGATATGTTATGGGGTGTATGCTTAGGGCATGATAAATTACCAGATGGGCTATTTATCCATACATCCCGCCTTATGGGAGTAAAAACCGAAAACAATACATTGCATGTATATACACATTCTGGGACGCATTATATCTGTAATTTAGAAGATATCAACTTGGAAGAATTAGAAAATTCAAAAGTAGAACTGCAGAAATTTAAAATAGATATGTCATTTTTTGATAATGTTGAGACGATTGTAAAAATTGCAAATGAAAAATATGAAGCAGAACTTATGAAAAAACTAAAAAACAATGATTTTTTCATAGAGTTAATTGGATACACAAGCAGAAAGACATATTTCAAGAAAGATGGAGAGCTGATTTATTTACCAACAGGATATCATTGCGGAATGTTTCAAGATTCTTACTTGTTTAGAAAATTTGATGTAGTAGATGTTCGATATATGGATCATACTGATGCAATCCAATTTTATCATGTAAGTGATGGGGTAGAACGTGTTTGTATCAAATGTAATTCTACGAATACTTTTACTATTACAGGAGTGGGAAAAGAAATACAAATAGAACCAGAGGATATGGAGATAAAGTATTTGACAACAGAGAATTGCTTGGAGGGCTTATTCTCTCCAGATTGTGTAAATGGAAAGTCGGCGTTAAGTAGGAGGATAGATAACGATGTCATTTAGAGATGAGCTTGGAACAAGAATGAAGGAATATTATGAGCAGATTCCCAAAACAAAATTAATGCGTAGAACTCCGGTAATTATCCGAATTGATGGGAAAGCATTTCATACTTTTACGAGGGGATTTGAAAAGCCCTTCGATGAAATATTAATTGAAAGTATGCAGGAAACTACAAAGTATCTTTGTGAGAATATTCAGGGCTGCATATTAGGTTATACCCAGAGTGATGAAATATCATTGGTTCTGATTGACTATCAGACTTTTCACACCGCTGCTTGGTTTGATTATGAGATACAGAAGATGGTAAGTATAGCTGCCAGTATGGCAACAATGGCATTTAATCGTTTTTTTGCACAAATGGTAAATGATTATTGCTATAAGGATAATCAAGAGGATGTGAAAAAACGTGCTGCATATCACAAGGCACTTATACAAGGGGCGCTATTTGATGCTCGAGCATTTAATATACCAAAAGAAGAGGTTACAAATTGTATTTACTGGAGACAGTTGGATGCTTCTAGAAACAGTATTCAAATGGTGGGACAGGCAATGTTTTCGCATAAAGAATTACAGGGAAAATCATGTAATGCAATTCAGGATATGTTAGTAGAACAAAAAGGTATCAACTGGAATGATTTTCCAACATATAAGAAACGTGGAACATGTGTAGTAAAGGAAGAATATTACATTTATATGAATGAAGATGGTTTGCCTGAGGAAATAGCCCCTGAGGAGGCGGATCATTTCAAAGAAGAGCTGAGTATAAGAACTAGGTGGAGAATTGATAAGAATATTCCTATTTTCAAAGAGGAAGGAAGAGAATATATCGAAAAATTGATTCGTCCAGCTGTGTAAATATTTTTTGAAAATATTTGGAGGGGAGGGAGTGTAGTGATTTACATAACTGGTGATTGTCACGGAGAATTTCAGCGATTTCATAAATCGAAATTAGCATGTCAGCCATTTCAGTTGAATAAAGAAGATTATGTAATTGTAACAGGTGATTTTGGACTTTTGTGGAGTGAAAGTCAGATTGATGAGACAGCATTCTGGATAGATTTATTAAAAAAGCAGCCAGCTATAATCCTTTGGATTACAGGGAATCATGAGAATTATGACCTTATAAGTGCGTATCCAATTACTGAGTGGAATGGTGGAAAGGTACGACACATTGTAAAAGATAAGATAATTTTATTAGAAAGAGGACAGGTTTTTGAAATCGATGGAAAGAAATTTTTTACCTTTGGTGGAGCTTCTAGCCATGATGCAGAAGGTGGAATCCTAGACCGAGAGGACCCGGATTATCGAGATATGGTGTGGTATATGGAGGCAAAAGGGATATCCTATCGAGTAAATCATTTGAGTTGGTGGGCACAAGAGCTGCCATCTGAAGAAGAGATGGAAGAAGGGTGGATGAATTTGGAGCTACACGATTATAAAGTGGATTATGTAATCACGCATTGTGCATCTAATAGAGTTCAGGAGATGATACAAAAGACAATATTTGCAAAATTTGGATATAACAGTTCTCATAAGAAGGATATTTTGACTGCATATCTAGAGGAAATAGAAGGCAAATTGTCGTATGAGCATTGGTTTTGTGGACATTATCATATAAATCACTTGATTGATGGAAAGCATACTGTCCTTTACGAAAATATAGTTCCATTGGATTATTACTTTGAAGGGAAGCATGCAATAAAGCGATATTTGAAGGAGAAAAAGTATGTATAAATTGGTGTTTCTTGATGAAAATACACCGCCGTATTTTACCGGTGATGTGGTGTATTATGTCGATGATTTAGAAGAGTTTCAAAAGGAGTGGTTTGAGCTAGGGAGAGACGAAGGACGTAAAGAACGATTCCTAAAATGTAAGGCTGGCGAATATCAGTGTGATTTACCTTTTGACATTACGGATGAAAACCTGCGTATGATTCAGTCTGCAGAGGATTATCGCTGCCTGCATGAGCGAATGGTTGAGTACACAGACTTGGATATAGAAGTTCTAAATGGGTATGATTGGCCATCATCTATGCATATCAAAAACATGAAGATTTATTATAAATTTATCTTCTTTAAAGAAGAAGTAAAACAGATTGCTAGATTTGAATTAAAGGGTATTTATCAAGATACTCCGTATGAAAGATTATCAAAGAATAAGCTAGTAAACGTACGTTGCTATGGAAATGCGGTCATAAAGGTAAAAGACAGGAATCATGGGCCAATTGATTCAAATGATCCATCGGATTACGACATGGTGGAAATGAAATCAATCGCTTATAAGGAGCTAGGAGCATTTGATGTAGAGGATGTAGATTCATATCTTCTTTCAGAGGAATTGTTCTCAGATGAAGAGCAGAAAAAATGTGATTTACAGATATTACTGGAGGATATTGTAGGTGAAGCAGGATAAGTATTTCTAGCCGCCTAAAAAATTAAAGGATGCTGATTTTTATATAGGATTTAAAAGTGATGTTGCAATAGACGAAGGCAATGCTAAATGGGTTAATCCAGAGAGTGTGGTTGAAGAAGGTTTATATTTATTTGGAGAAGCAGATCAAGCAGTTTCAAATATTTATAATAAATTCTATCTTACTTTAGATGAATTAGTAGAATGTTTATTGGCGAGAGGTTTGGTCGTAAAATTTGAAACTGCAAAAGCATAAGAAGTGTGGCGGTATTCAATTTCATGTTGGATGCCGACCAAAGATAGCTACTGTATAATAAAAGGGATCTGATAGTATAATGGATAGAATATCTGGCTACGGACCAGAAGATATAGGTTCGATTCCTATTCGGAGCATTATATATGTGGATGGAGGTTTAAAATGGGGAATAAGAATGAATTAGATGCTGCAATAACGGATGAGCTTCAGAGATTTTTAGTACAGAATGTGCAGTTATTGATAGAGGGCAATGTACTTGCAGTCGAAAAAAACATCAAATACATAGAAGAGGAGAGATTGGGGTTAGGACTTTTGGATTGTGTCATGGAGTTAAAGCGATATTTGTTAGAATCGTTAATGGAGGCAGAAGAAATAGATGCTCTTGTTGTAATGATTGAGCAAATGGAGATGGAAAAGATATTGCTTGAAATGGATCCAAATCAATATCCACTATTAAAGAAAGTTGTAGAGAAATTGGACTGGTCGATATGGACAGATTTTGATGTGAATCCGAAATTTGTGAAGTGGATGCAGAGTGTCCAGAATGTAGGAGAATAGAGGTGGCATATGAAAAAATTATCAGAGTTTGACTTAAATCAATGCATTTATATGTCAGTTGGAAGTCATGTAGGAAACGAGGATATATCCAGTATAATTAAGAGAAAAATGAAAGAAGTAGAAGATTGTGGTTGGAGTCTTTGGGCATATTCAACGGATAGAAAATTAGATATGTTTTGTGATGAATACCGTGCAAAGTATGTTGTAATGGCATGTACAGGAAGGCCAGTAAAATCAAATGGAAAGAAGGCAACAAAATACTATTTAAATGAGGAGGAAATGGATATTCCAAACGAAATATGTGTTACATATGCAGAGAATAGAAGATTCTGCCATGCACTAATGGTTGAGGAATACTATTTAATTGATAAGAGTGATAATACATTTATTAAAAGTGAGTATGGTGTTCCTGATGGATATGTAGGAATTCGTGATATTTGGCCAATGGTAAAGGATATGAAGAAGCGTAATAAGAGAGAGTATCCGATTGTGTTAGTGGCAAAATTAAAGGGAGCGTTTTCGGTAAAAGTAAAATAAGAACAATTATATTTATATAATTAGTTTTATTGAGGTGTAGCTATTATTAATATAGGTTACACCTTATTTATATGCAATGAAATATTGAAATAAGATAATTAATGATTATAATATAAAGAAAAAAGGAGTTGGTAAAACATCAATGGCTGGAGGAATATATATAATTGTAAATGTTTTAGATGCAAAAGCTTATGTAGGGCAAGCAAAAAGTTTTACAAAAAGAGATCATATTAGTAATTTGATAGAAGGAACAGATAATAAACAGTTGCAAGAAGACTATGAAGATATGCAAAAGGATAGAGAGTTTGTGTATTTTATGATAGGCGATGCGGGAGAAGATCCTAATAAGAAAATGTTAGATCCATATGAAAAGTTATTTATGACATTAACTGAAGATGAAGGATTTTGTTTATATAATTGCAATATACAAAGAGAAGATAGAGAATATAATAAATTGGGTTTAAGCGAAGATGAGATTACAAAGGCAAAACAGGAGTTGGACAATGAGTTTTATACAAGATTTAAGATGACACCAACTCAAATTGTTGAAAGTGAAACAAGACAAGATGCCCTTGAAAATTATGCGAAACAACGTTTAAATGGTGTGAAATTTAAATGGGATAGATTTATTTTTAATAGAAAAAGAATTAGTGGAATATTGGGAGAGCAGACGAAAAGTATAAGTGTACTTGATATATCGGAGGTGCATCTATCGAAGGCAGGCGGGTATATTGGAGAGGGAATTGATCAAATTCTTTTTAAAAAAATTAACAATATAAAAAACAATAACTATTGTTTATGGGCTTTTGCTAATAACGCAATATCCGAAGAACAGGTAAGAATATGTTGTAAAAAAAGAGCGCTTGAAGGAAAAGATACATATGTAATTTTTTCATACACTCCATCTTCGTTGTATGCAGATGATGTGCCTTATGAATATCAAATGATTAAAAAGGGTACCGTTAAGGGCATAAGCAAAAAAGAACTGTCGCTACAAGATTTAGGGTGTGAAAAAAATATAAAAGGAAGATATATATTACCACAAGATGTGGTTTGTACTGGAGCCAGTTCTACAAGTGTAAATGCATTTGTGATTGAGACTCTAAGCATGTTAGAGGAAAATATAGAAGTATCTTTTTGGGAAAATAATTATAAGGCTATAAATGCAGATGGAAATTGCTATGATGTTAAAGACGGCGGATTTAGCAGAAGTACTTGGTTGCTAAGGAAAGGAACACATAGTGATGCAGTAATGATAACCAATGATAATAAAAGTAATCGCAGGATATGCATTGCAGCAAAGCTGAAAGAGCCATATATAATAAAATTAGAGAGACTTGATGAATAGATACAAGTATAAACAGCGTGTTGGATGACATCAACCTACCCATCCCCTATACTTATCATATAGCAAACAGCTATACGATAAGTATAGGGGATTTTTTATATCTCAGGGAGGTTATCAAATGTTTTTTAAAAGGAAGAAAGAACGAAAATATTACCAACTGGATGAGTTAAAAGTGGGAATGAGGGTACATGTTAGAAGTTTAGATGCAATCTATCAAGAAGCCATTTACTTGGAACGAAAAACCTTCAAGTATGATAATTACGGTGGAGAGGGTACAATTGTTGCAATTGGGCTTAAGGATGCAATTGCGAAAAATCTTAAGAGAGACGAAGTATACGTAATTTCAAATGCATATGACTTAACAGATGAGACTATTTCTGAAGATCCTGCAGAGGATGATCCAGATATGTGGGCAGAAGGATATGATGTTGAAGAAGAGAATTAGTTATGGAGAAGGTTATGGAGACAAACAAATTATTAATCACGCAGGCATTAGATGAAAAAGCATTATTAGTGAAAAGGATTAAAGACAAAATAGAATTTGCAAATCTTATTGATGTAAAGAAACACAATGAAGAGAAGGTATATTTTACAAAAGAGACAGAGGAAGAATTTAAAAAGAATGCACAGTCGGCATATCAACAGATTATGGATTTGATTGATAGATATCAGAAATTAGAGTCTGCAATTATTGTTTCAAATGCGACGACGCAGGTGGAAACATCGTATGGAACAATGTCAGTTGCTGCAGCGATTTCTATGAGGAACCGTCTTCGTGAATGTGAAGCACGTGGGTCAAAGGAAGCGTTTGAATATATGCTAGAAATGCAGATGCACAATAGTTATGCAAGTGCACTTGAAATTTTGGAAGAGAAAAATCAATCATTACAAGCGACAGCATCAAATATGAGGTTAACTATTCTGGGTAAAGAAAAGCAAGCCAAAGATGACGTGGGACTTGAAGTTGTAGAAACATATGTAAAGGAAAATACAATGGCGTTAGTTGATCCGCTAGGAATGTTAAAGAAAATGGAAGAACTAAAGCAGAAGAGATTAACGCTAATTACAGAGTTAGATACTCTGATTAAAATTTCAAATGCCATAACGTTTATAGAATTATAGGAGATTAGATAATGGCATTATGTATTATGAGGCCAGCACCAAAAGAGTTTGAAGATTTTTGGGAGATAGAGGCTAAGAAAGTAAAAGAGGAACTTAAAAAAGAAGAATATGAAGAGGTTCAGCAAAAGACTCCTATTGTTGCGGAAGTTCCAAGATTATATATGTAAATAATTTGCTTGTAATGCGAAAACCTTAAACTTAACCCGTAGCAATGCGTGAAATTGCAAAGAGGGCACTATAACTGCCTAGGTCAAGCTTAGCCAAGGCAATGATTGGCTGTAAACATTAGGTGTTGGGAACTGGTTATCCGATTAGTGATGATACTAATATGTGCAAGTTCAAGTCTTGCTGCCTAAGAAGTAGAAAGTTTTTTATGTGACATTTTTTGATTGTTTAGTAAATATTTAATAGTAAATGAGTTAATTATTAGCTTTTTTATATGAGAATTCAAATAAACATAGAGATATGTTGAAATCCGGGACAAAAGGTTATGTGGTGGTTAATTGACAAGAGGTTTCCTCTCGGCTGCATTGCAAGCATTTTTATTTTAAGCGAAAGGGGAGGAGTACAATAAAGGTTATATTTTTAGATGTGGATGGTGTGCTTAACTGCAGATATACTGAAAGATTAATTTTTTCGTTTTTATTTGTTTCTTCTGAGAAGATAGAGCTATTAAAACAGTTAGTGGAACGTACTGGTGCAAAGATAGTATTGTCATCAACCTGGCGTTACGGCTGGGCGGATATAGATTCTGGAAAAGAAGATACTACGGATGCTAAATGCTTTATAGCGTTGAAAGAAGAATTAGAGAACTATGGATTAGATTTTCTAGATTATACCCCTGTTATGTCAGAGGATATGTATCAAAGAGGTACAGAGATTGGGATGTGGTTAAAGTTGTGGAAAGGAGACTACATTGATTCGTTTGTAATTTTAGATGACTTAAATGGTCGCTATTTGAGACCATATGCAGGCAAATTAGTGCAAACATCTATGGCGAGAGGTCTACAACAAGTTCATATAGATAAGGCTGTTAATATTTTAAATAAAACATAGAAACTAATAAAAAACTTTTTATAAACATATTGACAAAATTTATACCATACTATCTAAGTGCATCCCTAAGTGAATCCCAGGGATAAAAATCTCTCTACAGGTTGCACAAAAGAAAAGTAGAAAGCAGATTCAAATTTTGGAAGGGTAAAAAAATGTAAATGCCTTCTTTTTTTTAAAGAGATATGGAATAATTTTTCTTGTAGCCGAGGTGAAAGAAAAGCTTTTCAAAAATTTTTGAAAAGGAGGATATGGGAAATATGAGAAATACATTCCATTATCCGGAAATTGATTCTAAGAAGACTGGCAAACGAATAAGAGAACTGTGTATCCAAAAAGGCCTAACGGTTACACAGATTCAAGCCTTCCTCTTCATAGGAAGTAACCAGTGCATATATTCATGGTTCTCTGGGAGGACGCTTCCAAAGATTGATTCATTATATGCCCTTGCCAGTTTATTAGAGGTAACAATGGACGAGTTAATCGTCAAGGCAGAAGAAAAAGAGGATATGTAAAAAGGAGAAAGATGTTATGGTAAGAGTATTAGGCGCAACAGGTAGAATGTATAATGCGGCAGCAGTGGTGCCAGTAGTAGAACAGAGAATTTCTTTTAATGGTTCCATAGAACGTAAATTTGAAGTAGCAAGAAACTTAGATGTGAATCCAAATGGTTTGTTGTTTTTGAGACGTGCAGAGGATGTTGGAAATTGTGATATATATGAGGGTAATGTAATCGAATATATCGGCAATATTCCATCTGATGATGTAAGAGAAATTCTTTCCTTCCTATTAGTGGATGGATATTACAATTTCTCTGAATGGAATTATCAGCAGGAAACAGATATGAAAAACATCAAGTTGGATAATGGTTTAAGTAATCCATATTCATCAGCAATTACAAATGCACTAAACTTTGTAATTATTAGCAATCCAATAGGAAAAACTTTGTTTTCAGGAAATTGGTCTTTTTTAGAAGATGAAGGACATGGATATGTTGGCAATGTAAATGAATTGAGAGCACATCAGGCTAGTTCAAATCATAGTATGTATGACGAGAATTGGAATATCGACGCATTCTTAGATGAAGATGATTTTGATGATGAAGAAGATGGTTGGGGTGCTTGGGATTCTGAAGAATAATCAAAATTATAAGTAAATAAAGTTGTAGGAGCATAAGCTCCTGCGATGAGGTCCCTTAGTTTAATGGATAAAACATGAGATTTCTAATCTTATGATACAGGTTCGATTCCTGTAGGGACTATTACTTTATTGATAGGTGAGATAGTGGTTTATTATAAAATGGTTAAAAAGGACTCAAATGAAGTCATTTATGAATATTATCCAGAGAAGCATATGAATAAAATGCTAGGAAAAATTAAATTAGATTGCATACATAAGCAGGTAGAGTTAATGAAGGTTGCGGAAGAAGATCATTATTATTATATTTCATCAGATCAGATAAATGAGAGCTATGAAGCACTGAATGAAAGCCTTCGTGAAGAGGGATTAGTGGAAGTAGTATGGGAGCCATTGCCTCCCAATGTGGATTGTGGATATTATCCATACGCCTCAAAAGCCATGGATCAAATTATGGAACTTTATGATGATGGTAAAATAAATGAAGATGGATATGTTATATGGTATTAGATTCTTTCTTGTGGCGGATAAGTAAATAGCATATCGATTACGATAAGTTAGTTTCACATATTCCTGAAGTAAATCGCGAATTTCATATCTAAGTGAGAGGGGTCATTCTCCTTTTTCTTTAGCTGCAAGTTGAAGTTGTAAAAAATAAAAATACATAATCACCAGTTTCTTATATTAGAAAAGTATAAATTCTCTCCATTTCCACATACTAACTCCATAGCAAAAAACTAACAAAGTTAACAAAACTGGAGGAAGATGTGATGAAGGCTACAGGAATTGTAAGAAGAATAGATGATTTAGGAAGAATTGTAATTCCAAAGGAAATCCGTAGAACTATGCGAATCCGTGAGGGAGATCCAATGGAAATTTTTACCAGCAGAGAAGGAGAGATTTTATTAAAGAAGTATTCTCCCGTAGGTGAATTGGGAGAATTCGCTACAGAATTGGCGGAAAGTATTGCGCAAACAATTGGTGAGTTGGTATGTGTTACAGATAGAGACTATGTGATTGCGGCAGCAGGCACAGGCAAGAAGGAAGCAGAGGGAAAACCATTGGAACAGGCATTTCAATCTGCGATTGATAAACGTTGCAGTCAGGTAACTTCTACAGAAAATAAAGCGGCAGTACCCGTTTTCCAAGGAGATACACAATCGTATAATCGTCAAGCGATGGCAACTATTCTGTCTCATGGGGATTGCATCGGTGCGGTTGTTATCTTAAGCAAAGAGGGCAATCGAAATCAGGACGATGTGCTTCTTCAATTAGCAAAATCCATGGCAGGGTTTCTTGGCAGACACATGGAACAATAAAGCGGGTGTAGTTAAAAATACTAATTTGCCATCTTCTTTTGGTAGATATCAATAGAATTTCGTGTATCGTATAGTGGGATTTTTTTAATAAGTTCAAAAATCCCATTATGCGATACACGAAATTTTTATTTGAATGATTTTGAAAGAAGATGGCAAATTAATATTTTATAACACCTCTCCTTGCTTATAGGTGGAAAAGAAGATACAATATGGGGTATAGATTTGTCAGTTAGGAGTAATATATGTCGAAAAAGAGGAAACAAAAGAAACATCGTCTTTTTTGGTTTATCATAAAGTTACAGATTGTGTTGATGCTTTTGGTTGTAGCAGGCATGTTTGTGTATAGTTATGGTGGTTATGCTGCCCAATTGCAGGAGATTCGAAAAGATGCAGTTCGCATGGTAAGAGAATCCGATGAATATACCTTTGTGCCATCACAGACAAGTATTATTTATGATGCAGAAGGAGAAGTCATTTCTTTTATTAAAGGAGAAAAGAAAGCGGACTATGTAGAGTACGAAGATATACCAGCAGATTTTGTAACTGCTATGATTAGTATCGAAGATAAAAGATATTATCAGCATGATGGAATTGATTACGTAGCGATACTTCGTTCTGCGAAGTCAATCATAGAAACCCAGTCACTTTCTCAGGGTGGAAGTACTATTACGATGCAGTTGGCACGTAATATTTATCTTAGTGCAGAAAAGAGTTGGGAGCGAAAAATAAAAGAAATGTTCATTGCGGCAGAGTTAGAAAAATTGTACAGCAAGAACAAAATAATGGAATATTATTTAAATAATATTTATTTTTCTAATGGCTACTATGGAATAGAGGCTGCATGTAATGGATATTTCAATTGTGAATTGAATGACCTGAGTTTGTCACAAATTGCTTTTTTGTGTGCGATACCAAATAGTCCAAATTATTATGATCCTTTGGTGCATTTTGAGAATACCATTGCAAGAAGAGACCGAATTCTTAAGAATATGTATGAAGATGGTAAAATCAATGAGAGCAAATATTTAGCAGCTGTTCATGAAGAAATTAAACTGGAAATGGAAGTTTCTTCCCAACAATCAGTAAGAAATAATTATGTGGATACCTATGTATATTATTGTGCTACAAGAGCATTGATGGAATTAGAGGGATTTGAGTTTCAGGAATATTTTTCTTCAGAGGAAGAAAAGAAAGCGTATTATGAAGCTTACGATGAATTATATACAGATTGTCAAAAACAAATCTTTGCAGAAGGATATAAGATATATACCAGCATTGATATGGATAAGCAGGAAGCTTTGCAAGCATCGGTGAATGATGTATTAAGTGGATATACCAGCGTGAATGATGAAGGTGTTTATAAATTGCAGGGGTCCGCAGTCTGTATTGATAATGATACAGGAATGGTAGTGGCAATTGTAGGAGGGCGTGAGCAGGATATTGGTATTTACACTTTAAACCGAGCATATCAGTCTTTCCGTCAGCCTGGCAGTTCGATTAAACCTCTGATTGTATATACACCATTTTTTGAACAAGGAAACACACCAGATACTATGGTTATGGACGAAGAAATAGAAGGAGGTCCAAAGTCAAGTTATTATCGTGGTGAAGTTACGGCGCGTTATGCAGTTGAACAATCTTTAAATCCAGTAGCCTGGGCGTTATATGAACAAATCACACCAGAGGCAGGGCTACAGTATTTAAAGAATATGCATTTTTCTAAAATTGTTTCCAGAGATTATGTGACGGCAACAGCTTTAGGTGGCTTTACCAAAGGAATGTCGGCTTTGGAAATGGCGGCGGGATATGCTGCATTAGAAAATGATGGAGTATATCGTATGCCGACTTGTGTTCAGAAAATTATAGATGCAGATAATAATATTGTATACATAGATGAGCGTGAAGGGGAACAAATTTACGGTGAAACAGCATCACGAATGATGACAGATGTTTTACAAACTGCAATGATAAATGGTACAGGAAAAGATGCCCGTTTAGAAGGAATGCCATGTGCTGGAAAAACTGGAACTACAAACGATAACAAAGACGGCTGGTTTGTTGGATATACGAGATATTATACGACTAGCGTATGGGTAGGTTGTGATATTCCTGAGGAGATTGAGGAATTACAAGGAGCATCTTATCCAGCACAAATTTGGAAGTCATTTATGTCTTATGCAAATCAAGAGTTGGTTCCGATGGAGTTTCTTCCATACGCACAGTTGTCACAGGAATTCTTAGATGAGCACTATCATCAGGAATCAGAAGATGAAGGTGTTTTAGAACAAGAAGGCGATGTACTAGAAGATGAAGGCGACGTGCCGATGAACGAGGGTGATATGCCAGTGGACGAAGGTGACGTGCCAATGGACGAGGGTGATGTGCCGGTAGACGAAAGTGACGTGCCAATGGGCGAAGGTGAAACACCTGTGCAAGATGCAGAACCACAAATATAAGATAATGTGCGAAATAAGACGAAAATCTTGTGGAAGCTTTGTGGTAGTTGTGATAATATAAAACCAGATATAAAAATATATAAGAAGTCGGAGGGGATTAATATGAAAAAATATGGATTTGGTGTAGACATCGGTGGAACAACTATTAAAATGGGATTCTTTGAAGCTGATGGTACACTTTTAGACAAATGGGAGCTCAAAACAAATACTGAAAATGGGGGCGAAAACATTTTACCAGATGTTGCAAAATCAATTGATAACAAATTAGCGCAGGAAGGTATCAGTAAAGATGCAGTAGAAGGTGTTGGTGTTGGTGTACCAGGACCAGTAAAAAGCAATGGTGTAGTGAACCGTTGTGTAAACTTAGGTTGGGGCGTTGTAAATGTAGCGGAAGAATTAGGTGCTCTTACCGGTTTAGAAGTAAAAGTTGGTAATGATGCGAACGTTGCTGCATTAGGCGAAATGTTCCAAGGTGGTGCAAAGGGTTGTAAAGATGTTGTTATGGTAACACTCGGAACAGGTGTTGGTGGCGGTGTTATCATTGATGGTAAAATTGTAGCTGGTTTCCATGGGGCAGGCGGTGAAATCGGACACATCACAGTAAATGAAGACGAAATCGAAGCTTGTAACTGTGGTCAGTATGGCTGCTTAGAGCAGTATGCATCTGCTACAGGTATCGTTCGTATGGCAAAGAGAAAACTCGCAAAAACAGATGACGCGACTACACTTCGTAACTTTGAACCACTTACAGCAAAAGACATCTTTGACGAAGCAAAAGCTGGTGACGAAGTAGCAAAAGAATTAGTAGATGAATTAGGAAAAATTCTTGGTGGAGCACTTTCAAATCTTGCTTGTGTCGTAAATCCAGAAGCGATTGTAATCGGTGGTGGCGTTTCCAAAGCAGGTGCAATTCTTATTGATACAGTGCAGGAACACTTTAAAGAAAGCGCTTTTTATGCTTTAAAAGAAACTCGTTTTGAACTTGCGACACTTGGAAATGATGCTGGTATCTATGGTTGTGTAGCTATGATTCTTGCATAAAATTACGATTTCGCACACTAGATAGGAAATGACTTTTTATAGGTTTTGTATGAATTATGTCTTCGTTCAATACCTATTTTTGCACGAATGAATTTCTAGTTTTCTAAGAGTGACCAATTAACAAAATCCTCATACTGCGTCAAACTCACGTTGTTCAAACAGTGACGCAGTATGAGGATTTTTTAAATTGCTCCCTCTAAGAAAAACACGAAGTCCATTCATGTGCGTAAAATAGGTAATTGAACTAGAACATAATTCCATATACTTTGTACTGAAAAGTCATTTCCTATATTTAATCCATCTCTGTTTCTGATATTCTATCTGCTCCTCCTAGTCTGTCAAGTTCAAGCGCTTTTATCGTGCACCTTTGGTGCAAACTGGACAGACTAGAACGAGCAGATGAAAAGGTAATCAAGCAGAAATGGATAAGTGTGGCTTTCACCAGCAGCCTCCCATTCATTCCACGCGGATTTCTATTTCTCCTATGCAAGTGATTATCTATACACGAAAATATACCTCTAAGATGTTGGTTTCTGACAATAGTTGCCATCTGATTGCATATTTTCTTCATATAGATAAATTGTTACTCTTATTTTACGGAAAAATCATGATATTTTATCAGAAAAAACATCTGAGAAACAAATTTATGGCTATAGATGGAATTGGATAGACCATCCTGAAAGGATATTTTTCGACATAGATGATTTATAGATATAAAGGGCTTTTCGTCCTTTTATAGGAACGATTTCAGTTACTAAAAAGATTATGAAAACGTAAGAAAACAAGAGTGCCTAGGATAGCTTTAAGACTCATTACAAGAACATTAGATTTTCTTAATACTTTGTGCATAAACAGTAATTCGATGACAGGATGTCAGCGAAAGGATTTGCTGAGCCATGGATGGCGAATCAAATCCGGTTACGTCATAATATCAATTGCTTTAAGAACAAAGTGTTTAGAAAATGTTATGTTCGAAGCACGAGTCTAGAAGTTATCCTAGGCACTTTGGTTTTCGTAGGTTTTCAGCCCTTTTTAGTCAGCTAAACCGTAATTTATAAATGTTATAGTAGGTACATGGAGTTATAACTTAAGCTAATAGCATTTATAAAAAATTGGAATTGTCTGGAATAATATTTTTACTTGTAATCTTAGAAACTTCGGATTACAATAAACAACAGGAAAAAGAGTCATATGAAAAAGTTATGAGAATACAAATATGACAAAGGAGGAATTTATTATGTCATACGTAGATGAGGTAATTGCAAAAGTATCGGAGAAAAATGCGCAGGAACCAGAGTTCTTGCAGACTGTAGAAGAAGTATTATCTTCTTTAAAACCAATTGTAGACAAAAATGAAGAAGTTTATAGAAAGGCTGCACTTCTTGAGAGAATGTGTGAACCAGAAAGAGTTATCGAATTCAGAGTGGCTTGGGTTGATGATGCTGGTCAGACACAGGTAAACAGAGGATATCGTGTACAGTTTAATGGAGCGATTGGACCATACAAAGGAGGTCTTCGTTTCCATCCATCTGTAAACTTATCTATCATGAAATTCTTAGGTTTTGAACAGACATTTAAAAACAGCTTAACAACACTTCCAATGGGTGGTGCAAAAGGTGGTTCTGACTTTGACCCACGTGGTAAGAGCGACGGAGAAATCATGAGATTCTGTCAGGCATTCATGACAGAACTTTATCGTCATATTGGACCAGACGTAGACGTTCCAGCTGGTGATATCGGTGTAGGTGCTAAAGAAGTTGGTTATATGTATGGACAGTACCGTCGTATCAGAGGTGCTTTCGAAAATGGTACATTAACAGGTAAAGGACTTTCATTTGGTGGATCTTTAATTCGTCCAGAAGCAACAGGCTATGGTGCAGTTTACTATACAGTAGAAGTATTAAAACATGAAGGTGAAACAATCAAAGATAAAACGGTTGCACTTTCTGGTTTCGGTAACGTAGCTTGGGGTGCTGCTAAGAAGATTGCTGAATTAGGCGGAAAAGCAGTAACACTTTCTGGTCCAGATGGATATATTTATGATCCAGACGGAATCGTAACAGAAGAAAAGATTAATTACTTACTTGAAATGCGTTCTTCAGGACGTGACAAAGTTCAGGATTATGCTGATAAATTTGGTTGCCAGTTCTTCCCAGGCGAAAAACCATGGGGACAGAAAGTTGACATCGCTATGCCATGTGCAACACAGAACGATGTTAATATTGATGAAGCTAAGAAAATTGTTGCAAACGGTATAAAATACTACATCGAAGTAGCGAACATGCCAACAACAAACGATGCATTAAAATACTTAATGGACGAAACAGACACAATCGTTGCTCCTTCAAAAGCAGTTAACGCTGGTGGTGTATTAGTATCTGGTCTTGAAATGAGCCAGAACTCAGAACGTTACAGCTGGACAGCAGAAGAAGTAGACGAAAAATTACATAGAATTATGATTGGTATCCATGATTCTTCAGCAGCTGCTGCAGAAGAATATGGTTTAGGCTACAACCTTGTTGCTGGTGCAAACATTGCAGGTTTCAAGAAAGTAGCAGAAGCTATGCTTGCACAGGGTGTATTCTAGGCATTGAGCACTTAGCGAGGTTTTTTCGAGCTTAGTGCGAAAGCCCATCCCGAAACTTGCTAAAAACGAGCGAAGCGAAGTTTGAAGCATAGTTGAGTGGATGCAATGGCACTTAGCGAGGTTTTTTCGAGCATAGTTGAGTGGATGTTTTGAAAATCTAATTTACGTCAAAAGGTCTCGGGGGCGATTACGTTCTCGGGGCTTTTTAATTTTTATAAAAAAATTACCCTTTAACATTTTACAAATATACCTGTGTTAGACTATAATAGATAAGATAATACTTTAATTAATTGTACAAAAAAGAAAGGCGTTAGAAATGAGTAAGATTGGAATTGCGACAGATAGCCACAGTGGAATCACACCAGTGGTAGCAACTGACATGGGTATTCGCGTATTATCAATGCCATTTTATGTAGAAGATGAGTGTTATTATGAGGAGATATCGATTACAAGAAAGGAATTCTTTGAACAGTTACATACAGGTAAAAAAGTATCGACTTCTCAACCATCTCCAGAAGACGTCATGGAGTTTTGGAGAGAGTGTTTAAAGGAATATGATGAAATTGTTTATATTCCGATGAGTAGTGGACTCAGTGGTTCTTGTGGCACTGCAATGGTGTTGGCACAGGATGAGGAATTTGACGGTAAAGTATTTGTTGTAGATAATGGTCGTATTTCGACACCATTGGTACGTTCTATCATGGATGCACAAGAAATGGTGTCAGAAGGGCTCGATGCGTCAAAGATAAAGAACGTGTTAGAAATGGAAAAAGATAAGATGGCCATCTATATTGCAGTAGAGACACTAGAATTTTTACAAAAGGGTGGTCGTATTTCGGCAGCAACTGCGGCAGTAGGTACGGTGCTAAACATCAAACCTATTTTAAAATTAGGTACAGGGTTATTGGAAACCTACAAAAAAAGTCGTGGTATGAAAAAGGCAAAAAAAGAAATGCTAGAAGCAATTCGAAATGACTTGGATGTAACATTTAAAGAGTATCATGATAAAGGGGAAGCATATCTATTGGTTGCAACAAGTGCAGATGAAGCAACTACAAACGAATGGATAGATGAAGTAAAGGCGGCTTTTCCTGGTATGGATGTATTAGCGAGTAATTTATCGCTAGGAATTTGTTGTCATACAGGTACAGGTGCGCTAGGAGTAGGCATTTCCTGTCGTCCACATAGATAGAAAAATAAAAATGATTAGGGGAAACATATGAATCGATTATTAATGGTAGTATTAAAAAACATAGCAATTGTACCAGGAGCATGGGTAAAGCTTTGTAAATATGCAAAGCATACGGATAAATATAGTTATGAAGAAAAGTATAAACACATTCGTTATATTATCCGACATGTATGTAAATCTGGTAATATTGATTTGAAAGTAACTGGATTGGAAAATATCCCAAAGGAAGATGGTTTTTTAATGTGTGGAAACCATCAGGGAATTTTTGATATCGTTGCGATTGTTGATAGTTTTGAAAGACCAATTGCTGGTGTTTTGAAAAAGGAATTAGGTAAGATTCCATTTTTGAAACAAATTATTGAATGTACCCATTCTTACTGCATGGATAGAGAAGATGTGCGTCAATCGATGCAGGTTATTCAAGGTGTAACAAAGGAATTGCAAAACGGACGTAATATTGTTATTTTCCCAGAAGGAACTAGAAGCAAAAATGGAAACAATATGGGAGAGTTTCATGCGGGTACATTTAAATGCGTAACAAAATCAAAGGTGCCAATTGTACCATTTGCTCTCATTGATAGTTTTAAAGTTTTAGATCAGGATGGATGTGGTCCATTGAAGGTGCAACTCCACTATTTGGAACCGATTTTTTATGATGAATATAAACATCTAAAAACCAACGAAATTGCGGAGTTGGTGAAGTCACGTGTTGGCGAAGTGATTCAAAAAAATTTAGTATCGGTTAGCTAGGAAAAAGTATGAGAAATGATGAATTAGAAATTATAGATTTAAACACGGAAGATGAGAATTTAGAAAACGAATGCAATGATGAAGACGAAGAAGAAATCAATTGGTTACAAGAAGTGAAAAGTATTCTTACGACCATTGTGGTTACAGTGGTGATTGTATTTGTTTTAAAAAGTTATGTGATTATCAATGCGACGGTTCCAACGGGGTCTATGGAAAATACCATTTTACCAGGCGATAACCTTTTAGGTTTTCGTATCGCCTACTTGTTGGATGAGCCAGAGCGTGGAGATGTAATCTTTTTCTATTTTCCAGACGATGAGAGCCAGAAGTATGTAAAACGAATTATCGGTTTGCCTGGGGAAAAAATTGTGATTCAAGATGCAAAAATTTATATAAATGATTCGGCTATTCCATTAGAGGAGACCTATCTGAAAGAGGAGTGGATTGCCGGGATTGGACCATATGAATTTCAAGTGCCAGAAGGATGTTATTTTGTATTAGGTGATAACAGAAATGCGTCCGCTGATGCACGTTATTGGAAAAATCCATATGTTTCCGAAGAAAAAATTATTGGAAAAGCGATGTTTACCTATTATCCATTTGATAGATGGGGAGTAATAGAATAAATAAAGAGGTTTGGTTATGATTGGTTTATTAGCAAAGATGATGGGCGTAGAAAGTTATTCTGCGAACAAGAAGAGAAGTGCTTACGGAAAGATTTGTGGTGGCGTAGGTATATTCTTAAATATTCTTTTATTTGTTGGAAAATTTGCAGCAGGTGTGATTAGTAATTCTATTGCTATTACAGCAGATGCGTTTAACAATTTATCCGATGCAGGTTCATCCTTGGTTACCTTAATCGGTTTTAAATTAGCAGAACAGAAACCGGATTCGGATCATCCATTTGGTCATGGTAGAATCGAATATTTAGCAGGACTTGTGGTATCCGCAGTAATTCTTATGATGGGATTTGAGTTAGTAAAAGATTCTATTGATAAGATTTTACATCCATCTCCAGTAGAGTTTTCGGTTGTAGTTTTGATTATTTTGATTGCATCCATTCTGTTAAAATTCTACATGGCCTTTTACAATTTTACTTATGGAAAACGTTTTGAGTCCAGTACGTTAAAAGCAACAGCAACAGATAGTTTGAGTGACTGTGTGTCAACTTCAGTTGTATTGCTTGCAACGGTAATCGGACATTTTACAGAGGTGCAGATTGATGGTTTCTGTGGTATTGCAGTTGGTATTCTGATTTTTGTTGCCGGTATCAATGCGGCACGTGAAACTTTAAGTCCACTATTAGGAGAGGCACCAGATCCAGAATTTGTACAGCAGATAGAGGATATTGTATTAAGCTATGATACCGAAAATATTATAGGTATCCATGATTTGATTGTACATGATTATGGTCCTGGAAGAAGAATTATCTCCCTTCATGCAGAAGTTCCAGCAGAAGGTGATATTCTGGTTATGCATGATGTTATCGATAACTTAGAAATGAAGTTTCGACATGAATTAGGATGTCTGACAACCATCCATATGGATCCTGTTGTTACAACAGATGAAAGAGTAACCGGATTAAAAGAAAAGTGTAATGAGATCGTAAAAGGAATCGGTGATTCTTTATCATTACATGATTTTCGTGTGGTATTTGGAGAAACACATACCAATATGATTTTTGATGTGGTTGTGCCATATGAATTTTACCTATCCGATGATGAAACAAAGAAAATGATTCAGGGAAAAGTATGGGAGAAAATCGGAAAAAATTATTTTGTAGTTATAACGATTGATAAACCAGCCATAAAGGTGTAAACTAGATTTTGGTGTTGCAAATACATCGTCTTGATGAGGTCAAGATATGATATAGATTAGGAGGAAGATAAAATGCCAGAAAACGCAAGCTGTAGCAGTGCATCTACTTGTGGTAGAAGCAGTTGTGAAGGATGTCCAAGTAAGGAAAAAACAAGTATGTTAGAGGAGATGAACGCTTATTCTAATATCAAACATGTGATTGGTGTTGTAAGTGGTAAAGGTGGCGTAGGTAAATCCTTTGTTACTTCTTCTTTAGCATCTATGATGGCAAAAGCAGGATATAAAGTAGGTATTCTCGATGCAGACATTACAGGGCCATCTATTCCAAAAATGTTTGGGGTAAAAGGACAGGTAATGGGAGATGAAAGAGGTATTATCCCAATGGAATCCAAAGATGGTGTAAAAATCATTTCCATTAACTTAATGATGGATAATGAAGAAGCTCCAGTTGTTTGGAGAGGACCAGTTATCGCAGGTGCGGTAAAACAGTTTTGGAGTGATACATATTGGGGAGATATTGATTACCTTTTCGTAGATATGCCTCCAGGAACTGGTGATGTTCCACTTACTGTATTCCAGTCACTTCCAGTAAATGGTATTGTTATTGTAACATCACCTCAGGAATTGGTTCAGATGATTGTAAAGAAAGCATATAACATGGCAAACATGATGAACATTCCTGTGCTTGGTGTAGTAGAAAACTTCAGCTATTTAGAATGTCCAGATTGTGGTAAAAAGATTAACATCTTTGGTGAAAGTAAGATTGAAGAAGTTTCAAATATGTTAGGTGTAAATCTTCTTGGAAAACTTCCGTTAAATCCAGCATATGCAGAAGCTGCAGACAAGGGTGAATTCTATGGAGTGGATAATTCTGCATTAGAAGTTGCAAAAGAAATTTTAGAGAGAATTTAACGAGACCACGAAGTGGTTTCGTTATGAGCAAGTAGCGAAGCGGATTGCGAATATCTCGTTTATTAACCACTTAGTTTTAAAAATTTACCTCTTGGTGTAAAGGTATTTACATCAAGAGGTTCTTTTTTTATAATGCAAGTATCAAAAGAACAGGAGAAAAGTGAAAGTTCATGAAAATAAAAATTGAAATTGATGATGGACTTGCGGAAGAAGAAATTGTCATACGATGTAAGTCTTTAAGCGAAGATGTGATATCCATTCAAAAGCGAATCACAGATGCGGTCAATTCGAGGATGCAGCTAGAAGTTACAAGAGGAGAAAAAGAATATTACATCACAATTGATGATATTCTCTTTTTTGAAACAGATGCCAGCGGCGTTATCGTACATACAGCGAATCAGATTTATGAAACAAAATATCGTCTTTATGAATTAGAAGATTTATTACCAGGAAACTTTGTGAGAGTGGCAAAATCCACCATATTAAATGCAACAAAAGTTCGGGCAATAAACAAAAATATTACAGGAGCCAGTGAAGTGGAATTTGCAGGTTCCAATAAAAAGGTATTTGTATCTAGAAATTACTTGAAATTATTAATGACAAAATTAGAAGAAAAGAGGTTAATGAAATAATGAGAAAGAATAAAATATATACAGGATTAATTTTAATAGGGCTTGCAGTATTTATGATGTTGAGTTCATTGGGATTTATACCAGATATTCCATGGTTTAAGCTATTGTGTGCTGTTGCATTAGGAAACTGGACATTACGAGCATTGCTGGATAGAGACTTTTTTGGTATGTTCATGTCAGTGAGTATTATTGCTTGGATTTTTGAAGAAGAATTAATGATTGAACATCTTACTCCATTCCCAATTTGTATTGCAGCGGCTCTTGTTGGTATCGGATTAAATATGATTTTTGGAAAGAAACAAAAAGTGATTCAGATTAATTATAAAGATGGCGATACATGGAAAGAAGGAACATTCGAAGATCTTCGTAACGAAGAATGGCAGGATGGCAGAACTGTTGTATTAGAGAATAACTTTAACTCTACCAGCAAATATGTAAACGCTGCAGCATTCAGTAATGCCAATTTAGAAAATAATTTTGGTTCAGCAAACATTTATTTTAATAATGCAAATATTTGTGGAAATGAAGCAGTTGTAGAATTAGAGAATAACTTCGGACAGATGAACATTTATTTTCCTAATACATGGAGAGCAAGCATCTCACAGGAATCCGCATTTGGACATATCAATGTCTTTGGAGAGCCAAACCGCGATATGGATGCACCATGTGTTATCGTGAAGGCAGAATCAAACTTTGGGTTACTCAACATTTACTTCGAATAAATTACGGTTTAGCACACTAATAGGAAATGACTTTTGTATAGAGTTTATATAGAATTATGACTAGTTTGATTTCTATTTTTGCACGAACTAATTTCTAGTTTTACTAAGAGAGACCAATTAACAAAATCCTCATATCGCGTCAAACTCACGTTGTTCAAACAGTGACGCAATATGAGGATTTTTTAAATTGCTCCCTCTAACTAAAACACGAAATCAGTTCATGTGCGTAAAACAGGAATCAAACTAGTCATAATTCTATATAGATTACATAAAAAGTCATTTCCTATTTTTCAAAACTCGTCTCTATAGTAGGAATTAATAAATCACCTATTCGAAGCACGAGTCAGAAGAGCTATCTTAACATCCTCTTTTTCGTAGGTTTTCAAAACCTTTTTAATCAATTAAACCGTAATTTATAAAACCTTTGAAATAAATAGATCACTACAAGTAGATAAATCCAAACATTCTCCACTATCAAATTGAATAATTGGTTTTGACAATCGATTCTGGTTAAGCATTACAATCTTTGCACCACGCCCATCGTTTAGCATAATGCGGTTGCTTTGGTATGTACTTGCGATTTGATGCAGGAAGGTGTGGATATATTTTGTATGATATTTTTGATATCCATCACGCTCAAAGTTTTCAATTACCTGAAATGCACAAAGTGGTTCTCTATATGAGCGGGTTGCAGTCATGGCATCATATACATCTGCAATTGCAACGATCATAGCAAAGTCAGGAACTTGTTCTCCTTGTAATCCACTTGGATAACCACTTCCGTCGTAACGTTCATGGTGCAATAAAACAGATAACTTGATACGGGTGTCGATATCCTGATTTGCAAGCATCTGGTAGCCGAATTTTGGATGTGATTTAATGGTTGCAAACTCTTCATCTGTTAATTTTCCAGGCTTATTTAAAATTTCATCTGGAATAGCAAGTTTTCCGATATCATGGAGCAGCCCACAGCATGTGAGGATATTTAAATCCTGTTGTTCAAGGCGAAGCCATCGACCAATCATACGAGAAATCAAAGCCACATTCACGCAGTGTGCATATACAGAATCATTGATAGAATGCATCTGGTTAATCATATCAAATAATTCTGTAATTGTATTACGGGAACGATATAAACTAGCAAGATTTTCTACTAATTCATTAGTGTTGATTTTGTAATTAGGTGAACCAATAATTTTTGAAAAGATATCTTTCAGTTCCTCTAGGAATAGTAAGTAGTCAACCTGAAAACCTTTAAACTCGGATGAGACCATCATGCGTCGAGAATTGGATTGTGTTTCTTCTGCATAAGTAACCGGTTTTCGGTGTTCTTTAACCGTTGGTGTTTCTACAGTTGGAGTAGAGACAACTGGTTCTTCAATAACTGGAACTGTTTGGGTAAAGTCTGTATCCTCTATGTTTTCCTCATCTTCTACATCTACAAAAACAAAGGCAACATTGTAAAGTTTTGCTTTGTTAATAAGCTGTCTTGTTAATACGGTATCTGCTGGAGCTAAAATCTGTCCAGACGGAGTTATGACTGCATCTACCGCAATCATACCGATTTCTAATTCCCTTGGGGTTAATTTTTTAATCATGACCTTCTCCTAAAAAGTGTATATAGAATAAGTATAAAATTTAGAACATGAAATGTCAATAAACGTACTTGACAGTACCATAAATATATGGTTATTATAAACATAGTAAGATATGAAAATTCAATATTGTGATAGTTTTAATTATTCAATTCAGACTAAAACACTTGTTGTTTTAATCGTAAGAAAATGATTCAAGTGTGAGCAAATCCCATTAGCGAAGCTGATTCTTATGGATTTGCGAAATAATAACTATGAAAGAATTGAATAGTTATTTTTCTCTTATTCAGAGTGATGGAGATACATAGGATCAATGAAGTCACGGCAACCCCGAAATTGGAAGGTGCCCACCTGAGCGAGTAATCGAGCAATAAGAGGATTTACTTATCTTAAGATGTGTTAATCCGCTTATTTCTAAATAAGTGGATTTTTTTATTACTACAGACAGAACAAAAAGAGAAGGAGAAACAAAATGGAAAAATTATTATTTACTTCAGAATCTGTAACAGAAGGTCATCCAGACAAAGTGTGTGATGCGGTTTCAGATGCAATTTTAGATGCATGTCTTGCACAGGACCCAATGAGCCGTGTAGCTTGTGAAACAGCAGCTTGTACTGGATTTGTTTTAGTAACAGGTGAAATTACAACAAAGGCACAGCTTGATGTACCTGGTATCGTTCGTAAAACAGTAAACGAAATTGGATACAATGATGCAAAAACAGGTTTCGACGGAAATACATGTGCAGTTATGGTTGCTCTTGATCAGCAGTCAGCTGATATTGCTATGGGTGTAGATAAAGCATTAGAAGCAAAAGAAGGTACACTTACAGATGAATTAGATACAGGTGCTGGCGACCAGGGTATGATGTTCGGTTATGCAACAGACGAAACAGAAGAATATATGCCTTACCCAATCGCACTTGCGCATAAATTAGCTTTACAGCTTACAAAAGTTCGTAAAGATGGTACATTAACATACCTTCGTCCAGACGGAAAATCTCAGGTTTCTGTAGAATATGATGAAAACGGTGCACCAAAGAGATTAGAAGCAGTTGTTCTTTCTACACAGCACGACGAAGATGTTACACAGGAACAGATTCACGCAGATATCAAAAAATATGTATTTGATGAAATTCTTCCAGCAGAACTTATCGATGATGAAACAAAATTCTTCATCAACCCAACAGGTCGTTTCGTAATCGGTGGACCACACGGTGATGCAGGTCTTACAGGACGTAAAATTATCGTAGACACATACGGTGGAATGGCTCGTCACGGTGGCGGTGCATTCTCTGGTAAAGACTGTACAAAGGTAGATCGTTCTGCAGCTTATGCAGCACGTTATGTTGCAAAGAACATCGTAGCAGCTGGTCTTGCAAAGAGATGTGAAATTCAGTTATCTTATGCAATCGGTGTTGCAAAACCAACATCTATCATGGTAGATACATTTGGTACAGGTGTAGTTTCTAATGAAAAATTAGTAGAAATCGTACGTAAGGAATTTGACCTTCGTCCAGCAGCTATTATTAAAACTTTAGATTTAAGAAGACCTATCTATCGTGGAACAGCAGCTTATGGTCACTTTGGTAGAACAGATCTTGATCTTCCATGGGAAAAATTAGACAAGGTTGATGCATTAAAAGTTTATAATAATTAATAGAAATTTCATAAGTTTATGACAGAAACATGGTATAATGTATACGTTATACCATGTTTTTTATTTTATGGTTAACACATAGGGGGACTTATGAAATTAAAATCAAAACTTGCAATTACATTTTGCATTATTATGTTCGTGCCTATTTTATTGGCATTTTTAATTATAGCAGCATTTTTCCGTGTACAGTGGCAGATGATTGCACAAAATATGGAGGTCATGCCAGACGTAAGAGGTTTGTTTTTTGACATTGTGTTTGCTGTTATGTTGATTCTCTTTTTAACTGCGGGTATGCTGATGATTTGGATTTACCAAAGCATGGTTACGCCAATTCGTAAACTGCAAAAGGCCGCCGAAAATATCAAGGATGGAAATTTGGATTTTGTCATTGAAGCAGATGGGACAGAACAAGATGAAATGAATGAGCTTTGTGTTACCTTTGAGGACATGCGACGCCGATTAAAAGAAAATGCAGAGGAGAAAATTGCAGCAGAACAGGAAAGTAAGAATCTGATTAGTAATATTGCGCATGATTTAAAAACACCGATTACTGCTGTAAAAGGATATGCAGAAGGCATTATAGATGGTGTTGCAAATACACCAGAAAAAATCGATAAATATGTGCGAACCATTTATAGCAAAGCCAATGAAATGGATACATTAATTAATGAGTTAACATTGTATTCCAAAATTGATACGAATAAGATTCCATATAACTTTGCAAAAATTCATGTGGAAGGCTATTTTGCGGATTGTATCGAGGAGTTAGGAATTGATTTAGAAACCAGAGGAATCGGTTTAGCCTATTACAATTATGTGGATTCGGATGTAATGATTATCGCAGACCCAGAACAGCTTCGCCGAGTCATAAATAATATTATTGGAAATTCTGCAAAATATATGAATAAATCCAACGGTTTCATCAATTTTCGCATAAAAGATGTGGGAGACTTCATTCAGGTTGAAATCGAGGATAACGGACGCGGAATTCCGGCAAAGGATTTGCCTTACATTTTTGACCGTTTTTATCGTGGTGATGTTTCAAGAAACTCAGCTACAGGCGGTAGCGGTATAGGATTGTCAATTGTAAAGAAAATTATGGAAGATCATGGTGGCAAGATTTGGGCTACCAGTAAAGAAGATACAGGTACAGTGATGTACTTTGTTATTCGAAAATATCAGGAGGTGCCAAATGAGTAAAATTTTAATCGTAGAAGATGAAGTAGCAATTGCAGAATTAGAAAAAGATTATTTAGAATTAAGCGGATTTGAAGTAGAAGTAGAAACCGATGGTATGACAGGTTTGGCTAGAGCATTAGCCGAAGAATTTGATTTGTTTATCTTGGATTTGATGCTTCCAGGTATTGATGGTTTTGAGATTTGTAAACGTAGTCGTGAAAAGAAAAATACACCAATTCTTATGGTATCTGCGAAAAAAGATGACATCGACAAAATTCGAGGACTTGGACTTGGGGCAGACGACTATGTGACAAAGCCTTTCTCTCCAAGTGAACTGGTTGCCCGTGTAAAAGCACACATGGCTAGATACAATCGTCTTATTGGCAGTAATGTAGTAGAAAATGATATGATTGAAATCCGTGGGATTAAGATTGATAAAACCGCAAGACGTGTATGGATAAACGGAGAAGAAAAACAGTTTACCACAAAAGAATTTGATCTTCTTACTTTCCTTGCAGAAAATCCAAACCATGTATACACCAAAGAAGAATTGTTCCGTGAAATCTGGGATATGGAATCCATTGGTGATATTGCAACCGTAACGGTACATATCAAAAAAATTCGTGAGAAAGTGGAGATGGATACATCCAAACCACAGTACATTGAGACGATTTGGGGTGTAGGGTATAGATTTAAATTGTAATGTACATGCTAAAAGCGATGGGAATTTTCCTATCGCTTTTTTTTGATGCAATTTAATTAGGAAAAGGAGATGTTGAAATGGGCGATGCATGGCGTGGTTTTACAAGCGGTACATGGCAAAATGAAATTAACGTAAGAGATTTTATACAGAAAAACTATACTTCTTATAATGAAGATGAGAGTTTTTTGGAAGGACCAACACAAGATACTTTAGATTTATGGAATCAGGTATTAGAGTTGTCGAAAAAAGAACGTGAAGCTGGCGGTGTACTAGATATGGATACGGAAGTGATTTCGACGATTACATCACATGGTCCGGGATATCTGGATAAAAGTAAGGAGAAGATTGTGGGATTTCAGACGGACAAGCCATTTAAAAGAGCATTGATGCCTTATGGTGGAATTCGTATGGCGATAAAAGCTTGTCAGGATAGTGGATATGAAGTTGACAAAGCTGTCACTGAGAATTTCACAACCCATCGAAAGACACATAATGCAGGAGTGTTTGATGTATATACGCCGGAAATGCGAGCTTGTCGTTCCTCTCACATTATTACTGGGCTCCCAGATGCATATGGACGTGGACGTATTATTGGAGATTATCGACGAGTACCATTGTATGGGGTAGACAGATTGATAGAGCAAAAGTTCGAAGAGTTTCATGCTATGGGATGTATAATGACTTCAGAAATTATCCGCGATAGAGAAGAAATATCTGAACAGATTCGAGCCTTACAGCAGTTAAAAACATTAGCAGAGATTTATGGATGGGATATCAGCAAGCCAGCGACGAACATTCATGAAGCAATTCAATTTTTGTATTTTGCATATTTAGCAGCAACCAAAGAACAAAATGGTGCAGCCATGTCATTGGGGCGTACTTCGACCTTTTTAGATATTTATGCGCAACGAGATTTGAAAGAAGGCACATTTACAGAAAAAGAAATACAAGAACTTGTTGACCAGTTTATCATGAAATTACGTCTGATTAAGTTTGCCAGAACTACAGAATACAATGTCATTTTTGCTGGAGATCCAACATGGGTAACAGAAGCGATTGCAGGTATAGGGTTGGATGGCAGATCGATGGTGACGAAAATGTCTTATCGATTTTTGCACACTTTAAATAATATTGGAGCTGCACCAGAACCAAATTTAACGGTGCTTTGGTCTGTAAATTTGCCAGAGAATTTTAAACGCTTCTGTGCGGAGATTTCCATTAAACATTCGGCGATTCAGTATGAAAATGATGATATCATGCGTCCTGTGCATGGGGATGATTATGGTATTGCCTGTTGTGTATCTTCCATGCGAATCGGAAAAGAAATGCAGTTTTTTGGAGCAAGAGCGAATTTGGCGAAGTGTCTTTTATATGCCATCAATGGTGGTGTAGATGAACTTTCTGGAAAGCAGGTTGGTCCGAAATACCGCCCGATTGTCTCAGAATATTTGGATTATGACGAGGTAATGGATGCCTATAAAGATATGATGAAATGGCTAGCCAGTGTCTATGTGAATGCACTTAACATCATTCACTATATGCATGATAAATATTCTTATGAGAAATTGGAAATGGCATTGCATGATAAGAAAATAACTCGTTGGTTCGCCACAGGAATAGCTGGGTTTTCTGTAGTTGCAGACTCCTTATCAGCTATCAAATATGCAAAAGTAAAACCGATTCGAAATGAACAGGGGATTGCAGTAGATTTTGAAACAGAAGGGGATTTTCCAAAATTTGGAAACGATGATGATCGTGTGGATGATATTGCAAAAGAAGTATTACATTTGTTTGTAGGATATATCAAAGAAAATCAGACTTATCGCGGTGGAATTCAGACCACATCAATTCTTACCATCACTTCGAATGTATCTTATGGAAAAAATACTGGTTCAACACCAGATGGTAGAAAACGTGGCGAAGCATTTGCACCAGGTAGCAATCCGATGCATGGTCGAGATACCCATGGCGTGGTAGCGTCACTTGCATCTGTTGCGAAAATTCCATTTATGGATTCGCAGGATGGAATTTCCAATACTTTTAGTATTGTACCAGATGCGTTGGGAAAAAACGAAGAGGATGCGAAGAACAATTTAACACAGATGTTGGACGGCTATATGGAAAAAGGTGGACATCATTTGAACGTCAATGTTTTAAATCAGGACACACTTCGTGATGCTCAAGCACATCCAGAACAATATCCGCAGCTTACGATTCGTGTATCTGGTTATGCAGTGAACTTTATCAAGCTTACCAAAGAGCAGCAAGATGAAGTGATTGCCAGAACGTTTCATAATCGTATGTAAGGTAAAATTGCTTGGAAAATACCAAGCAGTTACATATTGTTTGAAATGAAAAAATTAAGTATAATATACAAAAACATTCCGAAGGAGATGATGAAGTGGGTTATATTCATTCGATAGAAACATTTGGTACTGTGGATGGACCAGGCGTACGATTTGTGGTATTTTTTCAAGGCTGTCCGATGCGCTGTCAATATTGTCACAATCCAGATACATGGAACATGACAGAGGGAAAAGAAAAATCCGTGGATGAAATCTTAGCGATGTTTGAACGAAATCGCACCTTTTACCGCACAGGTGGTATTACTGCTACGGGGGGAGAGCCCATGGTACAGATGGATTTTTTGTTGGAATTGTTTACCAAGGCAAAAGAAAAAGAAATTCATACCTGTCTCGATACTTCGGGAATTATGTTCACAGAGGATAGAGCATCAGATATTTTTGAAAAAATAGAAAAACTGATGACCGTTACAGATCTTGTGATGTTGGATATCAAACATGTGGAGGAAGAAGGGCATCAGAAACTGACCGGACAATCCAATAGCAAGATCCTTGCTTTTGCAAGATATTTGAATGAAATCAAAAAGCCTGTTTGGATTCGTCATGTGGTAGTGCCAGGAATTACATTTGAGAAAGCATCTTTGACAAAAGTTGGTGCATTCTTAAAAACACTTTCCAATGTGGAAAAATTAGAGGTGCTTCCATATCATACCTTGGGCGAAAATAAGTATGAGAATATAGGTATGGAATATCCATTAAAAGGAGTGCCACAGCTTACAAAAGAAGAGGCAAAAGAAGCGGAAGATATGATTCGAAATGCTTGGGGAAAGCCATTAAATAATTCCGAAAAAAAAGAGAATAAAAATACAGAAGAGAAATTAGGAGGTATTGTATGCAGAACGTGTTAGTTGTCGTAGACATGCAGAATGACTTTATTGATGGAGCACTTGGAACAAAAGAGGCCGTAGCCATTGTTCCAAATGTAAAAGAAAAAATTGAGAATTTCGAAGGAACAGTACTATTTACCAGAGACACTCATTTTGAAAACTATATGGATACACAGGAAGGAAAGAATTTACCGGTACCACATTGTATCAAGGATACACAAGGGTGGCAGATTCGTACAGAACTGGATGTGCTCCGTAACACAGAAGCGATTGATAAAGTGACTTTTGGTTCTAGTGAGCTACCTACAGTATTAAAAGAATTAAATGATGCGGAAGCAATTGAAAGTATTACTTTTATTGGTCTCTGCACGGACATTTGTGTAATTTCAAATGTAATGGTAACCAAAGCATTTTTCCCAGAGATACCTGTTATTGTGGATGCAGCTTGCTGTGCAGGTGTTTCACCAGAAACACATAAAAATGCATTAGAAGCTATGAAGGTTTGTCAGGTGAAGGTAGAAAATGAGTAGAGAACCAGAAATCATATTTGAGGATAACGACATTCTCATATGCCGAAAACCAGCAGGAATTGCTACGCAGACGAAACGACTGGGACAACAGGACATGGAAAGTCTTTTGAAAAATTATAGGGCAAAAAAAGGGGAGCCACCTTATATTGGTATTGTTCATCGCCTTGACCAACCCGTAGAAGGACTTATGGTATTTGCTAAAAATCAAAAGGCTGTTGCACACTTGTCGAAGCAGGTGCAGGATAGGGTAATTGGGAAATATTACTATGCCGTTTCTGCGAATATGCCTTTTGAAAAAGAAGGTGTATTGGAAGATTATCTATTAACAGATAAGAAAACGAATGTTACACAGGTAGTAGATGCTGATACCAAAGGTGCAAAAAAGGCGAAATTAGAATATAAAGTTGTAACGACAAACGAGGATAAAACATTGTTTGACATTAAGCTTCATACTGGACGCCAGCATCAGATTCGTGTGCAAATGGCGCATATGGGATGTCTTTTGATTGGCGATAGCAAATATGGTGACGCAAAGAGTAGAGAAGAGCTTGCACTTTGCTCTTACAAGTTGGAATTTGAACATCCTACTAAGAAAAATAAAGTGTCATTTGAGATTCAGCCAAGTGGTAAAGCATTTGCTCAATTATTCGTATAAAAAGTCACAAATAATAGTGACACATGTGCTTACATACAGTTGTGGCATCTTGACAATTAGTTGATTTTTGACTATCATTAGAGCAAACGAATTTTATAATTTTGATTATTTCCAAAACTTGGAACATCTGTAACATCTTTGTATTTACAATGAAATCTCATTTACGGGTTTTCGTGTTTCTCTTATATAGGTGAATTTAAAATTATATGCGTGACACAACTGTTTGAACGAAGTGAGTTTTGTGTCACGCATAGTTTTTAAAATTTTAAATTTACCTATTTAGAGAAACTAGAAAATCATTACCGAGATTCATGTAAATACAAAGATGTTACAGATAATGCAAGCCTAGGATAAAATAATCAAAATAGAAAAGAGGAGATTTGTTATGGCAAATGACAAGAAATTAGTAGAAGCCATCACATCGAGGGAAGATGACTTCACACAATGGTATACAGACGTTGTAAAAAAAGCAGAACTTATGGATTATTCATCTGTAAAAGGATGTATGATTTTCAAACCAAACGGCTATGCAATTTGGGAAAATATTCAGAAACAGTTAGATGCTAGATTCAAAGAAACAGGTGTAGAGAATGTTTACATGCCAATGTTCATTCCAGAAAGCCTTCTTCAGAAAGAAAAAGATCACGTAGAAGGTTTTGCTCCAGAAGTTGCTTGGGTAACACATGGTGGTTTAGAAGAACTTCAGGAAAGACTTTGTGTACGTCCTACATCAGAAACACTTTTCTGTGAATTATTTGCAAAGACAGTACAGTCACACAGAGACTTACCAAAGGTATATAATCAGTGGTGTTCTGTAGTACGTTGGGAAAAGACAACTCGTCCATTCCTTCGTTCTTCTGAATTCTTATGGCAGGAAGGGCATACAGTTCATGCGACTGCTGAAGAAGCAGAAGAAAGAACAGTACAGATGTTAAATCTTTATGCAGACTTCCTTGAAGAAGTACTTGCGATTCCAGTTGTAAAAGGTTGTAAGACAGACAAAGAAAAATTTGCCGGTGCAGAAGCTACTTATACAATTGAAGCATTGATGCATGATGGTAAAGCATTACAGTCAGGTACATCACACAATTTTGGTGATGGTTTTGCAAAAGCATTTGGTATTCAGTATACAGATAAAGAAAATAAATTACAGTACTGCCATGAAACATCATGGGGTATGTCAACTCGTTTGATTGGTGCGATTATCATGGTACATGGTGATGATTCTGGTCTTGTACTTCCACCAAGAGTAGCACCTACACAGGTAATGGTAGTGCCTATTCAGCAGAAAAAAGAAGGTGTTCTTGATAAAGCATATGATGTAAAAGATGCACTTGCAAAAGATTTCCGTGTAAAAATCGATGCAACAGATAAGAGCCCAGGATGGAAATTTGCAGAACAGGAAATTCAGGGTATTCCAGTTCGTGTAGAACTTGGACCAAAGGATATTGAAAAGAATCAGTGCGTAGTGGTACGTCGTGATACAAGAGAAAAGACAGTCGTAGCATTGGATGAATTAAACACAAAACTTGGAGAAATCTTAGAAACTATGCAGGCAGATATGCTTGCAAGAGCAAAAGAGTTCTTAAACGAACATATTACAGATGCTCGTACTTACGCAGAATTTGTACAGAAAGCAGAAAGCAAAACTGGCTTCATCCGTGGTATGTGGTGTGAAGGTTTAGATTGTGAACTTAAGATTAAAGAGGATACAGGCGTAACCAGTCGTTGTATGCCATTCAATGATCAGGAACAGATTTCTGACGTATGTGTATGTTGCGGAAAACCAGCACACAAATTAGTATATTGGGGAAAAGCATACTAGTTATAAATTTAGGAGAAGAATATTGTTATGGATTGCTATAGCAATTTCTTCTCCGTGGAACTGAAACAGGAAAAGGAACGTATATTTTTGCATGAGAGTCGTATTACCAGTTGATGTTAGAAAAATAATTGAAAAACTGGAAGCAAATGGTTTTGAGGCCTTTGCTGTAGGAGGGTGTGTACGTGACACACTCCTTCTTCGCGAGCCTGGAGATTGGGATGTTACGACTTCTGCAACTCCTGAAGAGGTGAAACAGATTTTTCCACAGACTATAGATACGGGAATTCAGCATGGAACGGTTACAGTACTTGTGAACCATGTTGGTTATGAAGTAACTACCTATCGTATCGATGGAGAATATGAGGATGCAAGACATCCAAATGAAGTAACTTTCACCAAGAATCTGGTAGAAGATTTAAAACGCCGTGATTTTACCATTAATGCGATGGCATATAATGATCGTCTAGGTGTTGTAGATGAATTTGATGGTGTGGGTGATTTAGAACGAAAAGTGATTCGGTGTGTCGGAAATCCAAGAGAGAGATTTGCAGAAGATGCTCTTCGTATGATGCGTGCAGTTCGATTTGCAGCGCAGCTGGGATTTTCTATTGATGAAGATACAAAGGAAGCTATACGTGAGCTTGCTCCTACCTTGTCAAAAGTGAGCAAAGAGCGTATTGCAGTAGAATTGGTAAAGATTCTTGTGTCAGACCATCCAGAAGAGATTCGAACCGCATATCAATTGGGATTAACAAAGGTATTTATGCCAGAATTTGATGTGGCGATGGAGACCATCCAGAACAACCATCATCATATGTATACCGTAGGAGAACATAGTATTGTGGCGATGCAGAATGTTCGCTCCGAGCGAATGATTCGATTGATTATGTTGCTTCACGATTTAGCAAAACCAGTTGTTCTTACCACAGATGATGCAGGATATGATCACTTCGTAGGACACCAGCAAGCTGGTGCGGATATGGCAAGAGGTATTCTTCGTCGTTTGAAATTTGATAATGCAACTATTGATTTTGTATATAAAATGATTCGCCATCATGATGACAGACCGCCAATGGATAATAAGGCGCTGGTTCGTCGCCGTATCAGCCAGATTGGTTTGGAAAATATGCCAATGATGATTGAAATCAAACGTGCAGATATCTTGGGACAAAGTAAGCATGATTTTGAATCTAAGATGGCATATGTAGATGATTTGGAAAAAGCATATCTAGAAATCGTCGAAAAGAATTATTGTGTCAATAAAAAGGACTTGTCCGTTAACGGAAACGACTTAATTGCAATGGGCATGAAGCCGGGTGAGGAAGTCGGAGTCGTTCTGGATTTACTATTTGAGATTGTCTTGAATGACCCAAAACTAAATGAGCGCGAAAAGTTATTGGAGCGTGCGCATAAATTAGCAACCCCTTTCATAGGATAAACAGATATTATGTTCATCGTATGGAGGGGTTTTTTGTATAATCAGTATAATCAGATAGAAGCGATTCTCTCACAATATGAAATGGAAATATATGAGGTCACAAAGGGACGGGGGACACATATATGTAATACCGATAAAGGGAAATTTGTTTTAACAACCTTTCGTGGAGTAAAAGAAAAAGGGGAACGATTACGAAGTTATTTACAACAATTAAAAGAGCATGGATTTCCAGTAGAGCAGATTGTTGTCAATCGAGAACAGGAATCTGTATCCGAGGATGAAGTCACAGGAGAGCGTTTTCTTTTAAAAGAATATATAGCAGGAAATGAGCTAAATGTAAATCATCCCAAAGAATTACAAGCTGCGGCAGCATTATTGGCAGAATATCATAATGCATCTATGCTGCTAAAACACCAGGAAGTGGATTTGGATTTTGATTGCAGCCAGATGATTTTGTTGGAGAAGGAAAAACATTATAAGGAATTGGTTAAGGTAAAGAATTATATTCGTAGTTGTAAAAAAAAGACAGCATTTGAGCGCATCTATTTAAGTAATTATGAGGCTATGTTACAAATTGCCAAAGAGTCCATTGGGTTGTTAGAACAGCAAGAGGATGAGCAGCCATCCTGTTGTTTTTGCCACGGTGAATATAATCAACATAATGTGGTGTTTACAGAAGAGAATTGGAGAATTATAAATTTTGAAAATTTTGTATATCGTTGGAGTGTTTTGGATTTGGCCAATTTTATGAGAAAGATGCAGGAAAAAAATGATTGGGATATTTCCATAGGAAATGATATTTTAGAAAGTTATACAAAAGTACGATCGCTTAGTGAAGCAGAATATAAAAAACTATATGGTCTCCTATTGTTTCCAGAAAAATTTTGGAAGGTAACCAATCATTATATGAATTCAAGAAAGAGTTGGATATCAGAACGAGATATTGAGAAGTTAAAAAAGGTTATTGAGCAGGAGGCAAAAAGGCTAAAATTCACCCAAAACGTATTTGCAATTCAAACAGAATAGGGTATACTTGACCTATGAAAAAAACAAAGCTAAAACAGGTAATTTTATATGGATGTTTGATGATATTTCTTGCAATATCGGTGATGGCTTGTGGCAAAGATACAAATGAGAACAAAGAGGAGTCTCAGACAGAAGACAGTCAGATCCAGATGGAAAAAGAGCGAGAACTATTTTTAATTGTTGCACATGATAGCGTGGAAGAAGCCCTGACCTTGTATTCCTATGACACAGGCCTAGAGCACTATTACGAGTATAGTTTTTCGACTCAGTTTAAAGATAAGCATGGGAACTATTCGCCTGCAGCAGAATTTACTGTGGGAAGAGTGGTTTGCATAGGGGAAAGAGACCGTGAAGGCTATTTAAAGGAAGTGCAGTTGTCCGATGAAGTTTGGGAATATGAAAAAATACGCCGTTTTTCTGTAGATGAATTAAATGGTGTATTTACCATTGCAGATACTAGATATTCAATTCGTGACAAAGTATATGTATTTTCTAATGGAGAACGTATTTCCTTGGCTGATATATCAAAAGAAGAGGATGTTTTAACTGTTGTTGGAAATGGGAAACAGATTTTGTCTGTTGTGGTAACTACTGGACATGGTAGTTTAGTGCTTCGTAATACCACATTATTTGACGGAAGTTTTTTACAGTTAAACAAGGATATTTTTGCAGTAATATCGGATTCAATGGAGATGGATTTACCAGAAGGACATTATACATTAAAGGTAGCCAATAATGGATGGGGCGGTACGACGGAAATTGAAGTTGTGCGAGGCGAAACCACAGAAGTTGATTTGGATACATTAAAAGGTGAAGGAAAGAAAAAAGGAATTGTTCGTTTTGAAATTGATGTAGAAAATGTAGAAGTATTGATTGATCATGAGAAAATCGATCATTCACAACCAGTGGAACTTACCTATGGTACTCATCTTTTAGAAATAAAAGCGGAAGGTTATGACAAGTGGAAGAAACATCTGGCGGTTAATTCGGAAGATGCTACGATAAGTATCGAATTGACAGCGTCTGAAGAAAACGAATCCGATGTAAATGACACAGAGACAGAGGATACGGAAAAAGGAAATACAGAGGAAGAAACTACAGAGAAAGAAACCGAAAGTGAATCATCGCAAGACGTTGCACCAAGTACGGAAAATGAATCATAATTCTCGATAAAAGTTGACAAAAAATTACCTGTGTAATTCCACCAATAATCGCGAAGAATTGCGTAAAATCAAGGGTTTTCTCCTTGACAAATAGGTAAAAAGGAAGTATAACTATTAATGCAGATAATTTGGGACTGAAACTCGAATTATGATAATTGAAAATCCAGAGGAGGAATATAACATGAATAAGACAGAATTAGTTGCAGCTATGGCTGAAAAAGCACAGCTCTCAAAAAAAGACGCAGAAGCAGCTTTAAAAGCATTCACAGATGTAGTTGAAGAAGAATTAAAGAAAGGTGAAAAAATCCAGTTAGTTGGATTTGGTACTTTCGAAGTTTCTGAAAGAGCAGCTAGAACAGGTAGAAATCCACAGACTGGTGAAGAAATGCCAATCGCAGCTTCTAAAGCTCCAAAATTCAAAGCTGGTAAAGCTTTAAAAGATGCTTTAAACTAATTTCATGAGATTAGATAAATTTTTAAAAGTATCCAGATTAATTAAACGAAGAACCGTTGCTAACGAAGCATGTGATGCGGGACGTGTTATGGTAAATGACAAGGTTGCAAAAGCATCCGTTGATGTAAAGGTTGGGGATATTATTGAAATCGCATTTGGCCAGAAGGCTGTAAAGGTGCGTGTGTTAGATATTCAGGATACGACAAAGAAAGAAGAAGCAAAAGATTTATTTGAATATGTATCATAATTTTAAGGACCTCCTAATATAGTTACTATATAGGAGGTTTTTTTATGGAAGAAAATAGGATGAGCAAATCACATAAAATAGCAGTAATGAATCGAAATAGTGCAAGTATTACAGGTGTATTGGATGTGATTTCATTTGACATTACGGAAGTGCTGTTGGAGACGGAGCAGGGAATGCTACATATGAAGGGCAAAGATTTACATGTAAACCGTTTGAACCTGGAAAAAGGAGAGGTGGATGTGGAAGGGACTCTAGATGCACTATCTTATTCACAGGTACCAGTCACCCTCAAAAAAACGGAGGGCTTTTTAGGAAAACTTTTCAAATAGTTGAAAATACATGGGACTTTGCGTTATAATACCAAAAGAAAAATATGGACGAGGTATAAATATGAGCGCAAAGCGTCGCAAAAGGAAACAGAATCCAGGAACGATAAGTATTGTAATTATCGTTATTGCATTCCTGGTGGTTATGTCGATTCAGATTTTTAAACTTAAAGAAAAAGATAATCAGCTTGCTGAACGTGAACAAATGTTAGAACAACAGTTGGCGGATGAAGTAGAACGTGCAGAAGAATTAGAAGAATTGGATTTATATACACGTTCCATGGAATACATAAAAGAAATGGCAAACAAATTAGGTTTGGTGTTTGAAAATGAAATAATTTTTAAAGAAAGCGACGAATAATGAAAATTCGTCGTTTTTTTTGACGAACGATTTTAAATTTTCTAGGCATAAATTTGACAAAGTATGCATAGATAGACCTCTATAATGACAGGAGAATAAACTGAATGGGAGGTCATTATGAAAACAAAAGGAATAAAGTGGGTGTGCAAGGAACTTGTAAAAGCGGTCTTGGCTTTCTGGAGTTGTTATATAGGAACGTCAGGTTGTTATCCAATGCTTCCAGCATACTTTGCATTATGTAGCAGAAAAGGACAAGTTTCCTTATTGGTTATCGTGGGTGCATTGGCAGGAATTGTATCCTTTATGCCTTTAGAGATTATGTTGAAATACATTTTTGTATTAGCGGTAATTGGAGTTGGAATAAAAATGTACATATGGTCAAACCGATATTGCAGTCATTGGGCCGTGGCGGTTATTGCAGCGGTATCGGTACTTGCTATGAATGTAGCAGGAAATATTTTTGCGTTGGAAGGCTTGCAGTTATTGTGGGCAGGCTTATTTGAAGGGATTATGGTTCTTGGGCTGAGCCTATTATTACAATGGGGGATAAAAATTCCTTATCAGTGGAATTATCAGCTACAAAAAGAAAATAACAAAAAAGTTATGTCTGTTTCAATGGAAAATGAGCAGCAGGCTCAGAGAATGGAATCGTTTGCTTACGCGGTAAATGGATTATCGGATGCTTTTTTTGCTATGAGCCAGCCAAAAGAAAAAGTTGTAATGGAAGAAGTTTCTGTATTGGAACAGGAAGTTACTGGAAAATTATGTGCTAGTTGTGATGGATGTGTCATTTGCTGGAATGAAAATCGTATGCGACGACAGGGTGGTATTCGAGCTCTTTTACATGCGGTAGTTAATCATAGTTCAAAAGAAGAGTTGTTGCAAGAAACGTATGTAGATAATTGTAAACAGTATTCAGACATGGTTGAAGAGGCTATTCAGGCATTCTCTCGCCTAGAGTTAAATTATGCGTGGCATAATCGTCTTTGTGAAAATCGATATGTGATTGCCCAACAACTGGATGCTATGGCTGGTCTTATGGAAGAATGGGCAAAATCTCGCATCATCATGGATAGGGAGTATAAAAATTTAATGGGACAGATTTCCTATGAGGTTCGTGAAAAGGGATTGCTTTTGGAAGACTTCCATATTTATGAAGAGAACGGCAGACTTTGTGTGGAAGGATATGTTTCCAGTAAGTGGAATGGAGGCATACCAGTAAAGCACTATCTAAGTGCAGTAGAGAAGGCGGTTCGAAAACCGATGCGATTGGGAAAGGACAGTAAAACGGTGCTGACACAGGAACCAGTTGTACTGTCTGTATATGAAGATACTTTGTTTTATGCTTTACAGGGCATTGCAACAGAAAAGAAATATGATTCTACGATAAATGGAGACAGTTTTTCTTTTTTTGCCATGGATGATGGAAATTATCACATTTGTTTGTCGGACGGAATGGGATCTGGTTGTCAAGCAAATCAGGAAAGTGAAATGGTTGTAGAGTTGCTACAGAAATTTTTAGAGGCAGGATTTCGAAAAGAAACAGCGATTCAATTAATGAATTCAGCCATGGTGTTACAGGGACAGGAGAATAATTATTCTACATTAGATTATGCGATGATAAATCTTTATACTGGGGAAATGGAACTTATCAAAATTGGTGGAGCGGCTACGTTTATAAAACGTGGAAAAGAAGTGTTGTGTTTTGATATGGGAACCCTTCCTGGAGGTGCAGATGTTCGCATGGAAATTGAAAGTCAGAAAATACAACTACAAAATGGTGATTTCCTTGTAATGCTCACAGATGGTGTGATAGAATATCTTCATGTTAGAAATCCAAAGGAAACTCTGATGGATATCATTGCTAGAATTGAGACGGAAAATGCTGGTGTTTTGGCAGAAACGATTTTAAAGGAAGTATTGATTCGTACTGGAGATTGTGCGCTGGATGATATGACCGTACTAGTTACAGGAATTTGGGAGAAATAATGTTATTTGATAAAGTACAAAAGCAAATCAAAAAACAGAATATGATATTAGAAAAAGATAAGATTCTCGTAGCCTTGTCTGGTGGTGCAGATTCGGTATGTTTGCTTTTTGTATTATGCGAATTACAAGAGCAATTTCACTTTTCGCTGGAGGCAATTCACGTGGAACATGGGATTCGTGGTGAGGAAAGCCGACAAGATGCGTTTTTTGCTAATCAGTTGTGTAAAAAACTTAATGTGTGTTGCCACACCCTATCAGTGGATGTGCCTCAGTATGCAAAATCCCAGGGGATTGGTTTAGAAGAAGCTGCTCGTCTTCTGCGCTATGAATGTTTTGAACAGATTGCAAAAGAAAGAAATGCAAAAGTTGCATTGGCCCATCATATGGAAGATAATGCGGAAACAGTATTGTTTCAGTTGGCTAGAGGAAGTTCGTTGACAGGGCTATGTGGCATTCAGCCAATGAGAAAGAGTGAGACGGGGGTAATTTATATTCGTCCGCTTTTAGGGATTCATCGAGAAGAGATTGAGCAATTTTTAGAGGATAAAAAACAGAACTACTGTATAGACGCCACTAATCAGGAATTGGTGTATAGTAGAAATTATTTACGAAATGTGATTTTACCAGAATTTCGGAAAATTAATCATCAAGTAGTGGCACATATCAATGAAACAGCCCAAGACTTAGGTGAAATTCGTGGATTTTTAGATGAACAGATTGCGTTATATTGGGAGCAGTCTATAATAAGGCAAGAGGATGCAGAGGAAATTCTCTTAGATATAAGTGTATTAAAATCATTACATATTGTTTTGCAAAAAGAAATCATTTATAAAGCGATTGGTATTGTTTCCGGTGGAAAGAAGGATATTTCTTCGGTGCACGTGCAACAGGTTATGCAGTTAATGGATTATCAATCAGGAAGAGCTTGTTCGTTGCCGAATGGAGTAAAGGCAATCAAAGAACATACAACCATTCGTTTATTGGTTTCGAATGGAGAAAATACTACAATAGAAGAAACGCAGTGTGTTGAGATTTCGGAAGCATCTTTAAGGGAAATCTTGCAAAAAGATCAGACATATGTTGTAAGTGCAGGAGATTATAAAGTTTTTTTTGAAATGAAGGTTTTCAAAAAGAAGGATTTAAAAATAGAAATTCCACGAAAAACATATACGAAATGGTTTGATTATGATAAAATAAGTAGTGGACTTTGCATAAGGACACGTCGAACTGGGGATTATCTTATTTGTGACCTACAAGGTCATCGCAAGAAATTGAAGCAGTATTTTGTAGATGAGAAAATTCCTAGGACACAAAGAGATAATGTATTTCTTTTGACGAAAGAAAATCAGGTGCTTTGGGTTGTTGGCGGACGTATCAGCGAAGATGTAAAGGTCACCGAAGAGACACAGACAATTCTGGAAATTACATATAAGGAGGAACATTAGTATGAGTTACGAAAAGGATGCAAATATTTCTGTTTACTTAACGGAAGAACAGGTAAATACACGTATTGCAGAAATTGCTGCAGAAATTACAGAAAAGTTTAAAGGAGAATCCGTATTTTTAATTTGTATTTTAAGAGGATCGCTTTTCTTTACAACAGAATTGGCAAAAAGAATTGATTTGCCAATGGAAATTGATTTTATGATGGTATCTAGTTATGGTACGGAAACTGTATCTTCAGGTGTAATCAATATCAAGAAAGACTTGGAAGGATCTATTGAAGGTAAAAATGTTATTGTGGTAGAAGATATTATTGATTCTGGTAATACATTAAGCCGTTTGTTGCAGTTGTTTAAGAGCAGAAATCCAAAGACACTTACCCTTTGTACATTGTTAGATAAACCAGCACGTCGTGAGACAGAAGTACCAGTAGATTATACAGGGTTTGTAGTACCAGATAAATTCATCGTAGGATATGGTCTGGATTGGGACCAGAAATATCGTAATCTTCCATATATTGGATTTGTGGAAGGCTAGGAGGAGAAAGAGAATTGAATAAAAAAACAAAGAGTAATGGTTATGGCGGATGGGGATTGTATGTAGTTTTTATCCTCGCATTTGTGATGATTGCGTATAGCCTGAATCAGACAAATCAGCCAGCCACAATTACAAAAGCAGAATTCGAAACGGCACTTTTGGCGGAGCAAGTAAAAACGGTTCGAATTAGCCAAAATACAGAGGTACCAACCGGTAGATTGACCATTCAGATGAATGATGAAACAACCTACAGCATGTATGTATCTGATGTAAATGAGATGCAGGATTTGATGCAAGAATATGAGTTTAGCGGGTATTATTGTACAAATGTACCACAGAAGAGCTGGATAGAAACATTTCTGCCTTATTTGTTAATTTTTGGTGCTTGTTTCATTTTCTTTATGATTATGACAAACAATGCAGCTCAGCAAAGTGGTGGCGGCAACAAGATGATGAATTTTGGGAAAAGCCGTGCGAAGCTTACCACAGACAGTGATAAGAAAGTTACCTTCCAGAATGTAGCAGGTCTACAGGAAGAAAAAGAGGAATTAGAAGAAATCGTAGATTTCCTTCGTGCCCCAAAGAAATACACAAAGTTGGGTGCACGTATCCCAAAAGGTGTGATTTTAGTAGGACCTCCAGGTACTGGTAAAACTCTTTTGGCAAAAGCGGTAGCAGGGGAAGCAGGAGTGCCATTCTTTAGTATCTCTGGTTCTGATTTCGTAGAAATGTTCGTGGGTGTTGGTGCATCTCGTGTAAGAGATTTGTTTGAAGATGCAAAGAAGAACGCACCTTGTATCGTGTTTATAGATGAAATTGATGCGGTAGCCAGACGCCGTGGTACTGGTATGGGTGGTGGACACGATGAACGTGAACAGACTTTAAACCAGATGCTTGTAGAGATGGATGGTTTCGGTGTAAACGAAGGTATTATCGTAATGGCTGCTACAAACCGAGTAGATATTCTTGACCCTGCGATTTTACGTCCAGGCCGTTTTGATAGAAAGATTATGGTGGGACGCCCAGATGTTAGTGGTCGTGAGGAAATTTTGAATGTTCATGCAAAGAACAAACCGCTCGGTGATGATGTAGATTTAAAACAGATTGCACAGACAACTGCAGGTTTTACAGGGGCAGACTTAGAGAATCTTTTAAATGAAGCTGCTATTGTAACTGCTCGTGAAGAACGTGCTTACATTACACAGGAAGATATACGTAAATCTTTTGTAAAAGTAGGTATTGGTGCAGAAAAGAAGAGCAAAGTGATTTCAGACAAAGAAAAACGAATCACTGCCTATCATGAAGCTGGGCATGCGATTTTATTCCATGTGCTTCCAGATGTAGGACCTGTTTATACAGTTTCTATCATTCCAACAGGAACAGGGGCAGCTGGTTATACTATGCCACTTCCAGAAAAGGATGAGATGTTTAATTCCAAGGGCCGTATGATTCAGCAAATTATCGTAGGTCTTGGCGGACGTGTAGCAGAAGAACTTGTTTTTGAAGATATTACTACTGGTGCATCACAGGATATCAAAGTTTGCACACGTACTGCTCGTGATATGGTTACACGTTACGGCATGTCAGATCATGTTGGTTTGGTATGTTATACCAACGATGATGATGAAGTTTTCATTGGTCGTGACCTTGCACACACTAGAAGTTATAGTGAAGGTGTTGCTTCTGCAATTGATAACGAAGTAAAACGTATCATTGATGATGCTTATACAGAAGCAAAGCGTATTATCAATGAGCATCGCGATGTATTAGACCGTTGCGCAGAACTTCTTTTAGAGAAAGAAAAGATTTCCAAAGAAGAATTTGAAGCACTTTTCGTGGAAGAGGTTTAAAATTGTTGCGAAAATATACGAAAACAAAACCGGATTGAAAAAATCCGGTTTTTTTATGCATATTTTTATCAAGGTTGGAAAGACTTTAAATGGGAGATGAAAAAGTGCACAAAAAAAACTGTAAACTCTTGTTAAGTTTGTGCACACTTTTTAGTGGGTTAGTGCTATTATAATCCATGTAAAAACCCCCCAATACATTATATATAGTTTTTACTAACCCCATAGTAAAAATACCTTCTCCTAAAAAGACAGCAGATCGATTGGCTGTCTTTTTTACTTTATATAACTCTTTAGCTGAGTAAATAAAATGATTTGGATGGATATTTCATTTTGGAATGTCCATCCTTTTTAATTTAATCATGAAATACTTGTTCCGCGCGGTTTTCTATACTTCATTTGGGCGTATACAAAAAACATATTCCTATCGTTCAAATAATCACATAAATCCTTCAAAATTTAAATAAAAACCCTTGTAATTGGGCGTTAGGATTTGATTTTTTTCAATATGCCCATAAAGGTAGACCTATATTAAAAAATTGAAAAAATCCTGGCGGAAAGCCACACTTATTCATTTCTGCTTGCAGATACAATATGGCAAGCAGAATGAAAGGAAATGTGACGTGCTTCACCTATTTTCTGTGTATTATAATAAAAGGAAAATAGAAAGGAAAGTACCATGGAAGATAAAGATATTATAGCGCTGTTTTGGCGTCGTTCAGAGGAGGCGATACAAGCAACAGCAAGTAAGTATGGAAAGTATTGTTATTCGATTGCTTATGGTATTACAAATTGTGGAAGTAGTTATATACAGGAAAGCTATCATCCGGAGCATGAAACTTTTGAGGTTGCTTATCCTACGGAAGAAGGAACCAAGAGTGTACTTTTGCAGGATATCGAATGGGTAGAATTTGTACCCTATGAGATTGGATATTTTTAGAGTTACATTTTCTTATTATATGTTATAATAAGTCTATCTTTTTTTTAATATATGCATAATTGAAGGAGGTAGCACAATTATGATTTATAATAAAGAAGCCTATGAATTAGGAAGCAAGCGTTCTGCAATTCGTGAATTGTTTGAATATGGAAAGCAAAGAGCTGCGGTTGTAGGAGCAGAGAATGTCTATGATTTTTCTTTAGGAAATCCTACAGTGCCAGCACCAGCTTGCGTGGATGAGACAATTCGACAGTTGACAGAGGAATTGGATTGCATGAAATTGCATGGTTATACTTCTGCACAGGGAGATGTGGAAACAAGAGCTGCGATTGCAGGATTTTTAAATGAGACCCATGGAACAAATTTTGTGGCAGATGATTTTTATATTACGATGGGAGCCGCAGCGTCCTTGTCGATTGCATTTCGCGCATTGACGACTTCCAAAGAAGATGAATACATTACCATTGCACCATTTTTTCCAGAATATAAGGTGTTTGTGGAAGCGACAGGCGCAACACTTCAGGTAGTGCCAGCGGATACAGAAAACTTCCAGATTGATTTTGAAAAATTAGAAGCAATGGTAAATGCCAATACAAAGGGGATTATTATTAACTCACCAAATAATCCTTCTGGTGCAGTATATTCTGCTGATACGATTCAGAAATTGGCTGATTTGCTTGCGAAAAAAGAAGAAAAATATGGACATCCTATTTTTATTATTGCAGATGAACCATATCGTGAGATTGCATATGATGGGGTGGAAGTGCCATTTGTGACAAAATACTATCCAAATACTTTGGTTTGCTATTCTTATAGTAAGTCTTTGTCTCTTCCTGGGGAACGTATTGGCTACATCCTTGTACCACAAGAAGCATATGAAAGCAAAGCACTTTATGCGGCTGTGGCAGGAGCAGGACGTGCACTTGGTTATGTATGTGCGCCAAGTATGATGCAGAAGGTGATTACCCGTTGTCAGGGACAGACCGGCGATGTAGAACTTTACAAAAAGAACAGAGATGTCTTATATGAAGGTTTGACAAAGATTGGCTATACCTGTTTTAAACCACAGGGAGCATTCTATATGTTTGTAAAAACATTGGAAGAAGATGCCAATGCATTCTGTGAACGAGCAAAAGCAGAGGATTTATTGATTGTAGCAGGGGATGGATTTGGCTGTCCAGGTTATGTGAGAATTTCCTACTGTGTGGATGAAGAAATGATAAAGAGAAGCTTTGGGGCGTTTGAGCGATTGTATCAGAGTTATCAAAGTTGAGGTTGTTTATTTTTTAGAAGATAGTATTGACTTTCTCTTTCATATTGGACTAAAATGAACGTGTTCACAAACGTTTAGGAGGTAATTTCATGAAATCAGTTGTTATCACAGGAAGTGGACGCGGACTTGGTTTTGAAATGGCAAAAGTGTTCCACAGAAATCATTATAATGTAGTGCTCAATGATATTAACGAGCAGCGTCTTGCAGATGCACAGGCAGAACTTTCGGCGATGCCAGGTGATGGAAAGGTATTTACCTGCGTAGGAAATATCGCAAAAGTAGAAGATTTAGAAATCTTATGGAGTTATGCAGCAGATTGTTGCGAAAAAATAGATATTTGGATCAATAATGCTGGTGTGAATCAGCCAATGCGTGCTATCTGGGAATTAGAAGAATCCGAGATAGATGCAATTTTAGATATTGATCTTCGTGGTGCAATAATGGGTTCTAAGATTGCTATGAAAAAAATGATGGAACAAAAGTCAGGAGCTATCTATAATGTAGAAGGTTATGGAAGTAACGATGCAAAAATGCTAGGGCTTAATATGTATGGAACATCGAAACGTGCAGTAACGCATTTTACACAGGCTCTTGCACAGGAAAGCGAAGAACGTGGTACAGGTGTTTTAGTAGGTCTTATCAGCCCTGGTATTATGATTACGGAGTTTACGGTAAAAGCTCTCGGTGATAAAGAAGCCATCGAGCTCCCAGAAAAGACCAAAAAAGTTTATAATATTTTGGGTGATTATCCAGATGTAGTTGCAGAATTTTTGGTTGCAGGAATGATGAAAAACGAAAAGAACAATGCCAAGATTGAATGGCTCACAAATGGAAAAGCTGCATGGAGATTTATGACTGCTGGATTTAATAAACGTAATTTTTTTGAATAAGAATAGTGTATATGCCTCGGTAAAAGAAACCGAGGCATATTATTTTACCAATTGACACATACCCCTAGGGGGTATAATATAGAATTATATTAACGCAAAGAAGTAAAAATGATGATAGAAGAGAAGGAAATAAATTACATGGAAGAAAATAAGAATATTACGACTGAAGGTCACTGTGCAAAGCACAAAGAACGTTCGGAGAAAGAATACAAGGATTTAATCAATCGTCTTTCTCGTATCGAAGGACAGATTCGCGGTATCAAGGGGATGGTGGAAAATGACTGTTATTGTACGGATATTTTAGTTCAAGTATCCGCAGTTACTTCTGCATTGAATAGTTTTAATAAGGTACTGCTTGCAAACCATATTAAGACATGTGTTGCGCAGGATATTCGAGATGGGAAAGAAGATACTGTGGACGAGTTGGTGACTACGTTGCAAAAACTCATGAAATAAATTCAGAAGTAATACGAATGGAAACGAGGAAATCATATGAAACAATATAATGTAACAGGTATGAGCTGTGCTGCCTGTAGTGCTCGTGTGGAAAAGGCAGTAAATGCAATACCAGGAGTAACTTCCTGTTCTGTCAGTTTGTTGACCAATTCTATGGCTGTGGAAGGTGATGCAGTTGAAAATGAAATTATAAGAGCAGTCGTGGATGCTGGATATGGTGCTACTGTAAAGAGCACAGGTACAAATGCCTCTAATGCAGATAGCACATTAGGTGCATCAGGTAATCATGTTGATTATGCCGAAGCACGAGCAGCCTTAGAAGATCATGAGACTCCAAAGCTGAAAAAACGATTATTCACATCCCTTGGATTTTTAATTATACTAATGTATTTTTCCATGGGACATATGATGTGGGGTTGGCCTGTACCAAAGTTTTTTGCTCAGAATATGCTGGCGCAGGGATTGCTGCAATTACTTTTATCTGCGATTATCATGGTAATCAATCAGAAATTCTTTATTAGTGGATTTAAGAGTCTGTTGCATAAATCACCGAATATGGATACTTTAGTGGCATTGGGATCAGGTGCATCTTTTGTGTATAGTACCTATGCACTATTTGCCATGTCGGAGGCTGTGACAAAAGGCGATATGACATTGGCACACGAGTATATGCATGAGTTTTACTTTGAATCAGCGGCGATGATTTTGACATTAATTACTGTAGGAAAAATGTTAGAAGCGCGTTCGAAAGGGAAAACAACGGATGCTTTGAAATCACTTATGGAGCTTGCACCAAAGACTGCTACGATCTTAAAAGTTGGAGAAGAAGTAATTGTTCCGATTGAACAAGTACAAATAGGAGATGAATTTGTGGTGCGTCCAGGAGAGCATATTCCTGTAGATGGATTTGTATTAGAAGGAAATGGAGCGGTTAATGAGGCTGCTCTTACAGGTGAGAGTCTTCCAGTGGATAAAGAAGTGGGAGATAAGGTCAGTGCAGCCACGGTCAATCAATCTGGCTTTTTAAGATGCAAAGCCACACGTGTAGGAGAAGATACCACACTGAGTCAAATTATTCAGATGGTTTCCGATGCGGCTGCAACCAAAGCACCCATTGCAAAAATTGCAGATAAGGTATCCGGTGTGTTTGTGCCGATTGTAATTAGCATAGCTGTAGTTACCTTTGTGATTTGGATGCTGGCAGGTGAAAGTTTTGGTTTTGCCATTGCTAGAGCAATCTCGGTATTGGTAATCAGTTGTCCATGTGCCCTTGGGCTTGCCACACCTGTTGCCATTATGGTGGGAAGTGGTATGGGCGCAAAACACGGTGTGCTTTTTAAAACAGCAGTATCTTTAGAAGAAGCAGGAAAAACACAGATTATTGCTTTAGATAAAACGGGAACGATTACTAGTGGAAAGCCACGGGTAACAGATATATGCCCGTTAAATGGATTAGAGGAAAATGAACTTTTATCCTATGCATATTCGTTGGAAATAAAAAGCGAGCATCCATTGGCGCATGCCATTGTAGAGAAGGCAAAAGAGGAAAAAATATTTGCCAAGAAAATTAAAGAGTTCTCTGTTGTGGCAGGAAATGGATTATGTGCTAAAATAGGAGAAGAGATACTCTTTGGCGGAAACTTGAAGTTTGTAGAACAGCAGTTAGCTATAGATACGAAGGAAGTAAAAACACTTGCAGAACGTTTTGCTTCCGAAGGCAAAACACCGCTTTTCTTCGGAAAAGGAAAAGATCTATTAGGTATCATCGCTGTTGCAGACACCATAAAAGAGGATAGTCCCAAAGCGATTCGTCAGCTTCAAAATATGGGCATCCATGTGGTTATGCTGACAGGTGACAATGAAATCACTGCAAGAGCAATAGGGAAACAGGCTGGTGTAGATGAAGTTATTGCAGGTGTTTTACCAGATGGAAAAGAAGCGGTCATTCGAAAACTTAAAGCAAAAGGAAAGGTGGCAATGGTAGGGGATGGTATCAATGATGCGCCAGCACTTACCAGAGCAGACATCGGGATTGCCATTGGAGCAGGTACGGATGTAGCCATTGATGCAGCGGATGTGGTATTGATGAAGAGCCGACTCATCGATGTTGCAGCAGCAATTCGACTTTCTCGTGCGACGCTTACCAATATTCATCAGAATTTATTCTGGGCATTTTTCTATAATGCTATTGGAATTCCGTTGGCAGCAGGACTATTTATCCCAGTTTGGGGTTGGGAGTTAAATCCGATGTTTGGTGCAGCTGCTATGAGTTTATCTAGTTTTTGCGTAGTGACCAATGCATTGCGATTAAATCTGTTTCAAGTTTATCGGACAGACAGAGATAGAAAAATAAAGCAAAGAAAGGAGGAAAAAATTATGGAAAAAACATTAACAATTGAAGGCATGATGTGTCCACATTGCAGTGGCAGAGTACATGATGCATTAGAAGCAAATGATACGATTGCAAACGCAGTGGTTAGTCATGAAACAGGCACAGCTGTAGTAACACTTGCAGCGGAGATTTCGGATGAAGCATTAACAAAGATTGTAGAAGATGCTGGATATAAAGTAACAGGAATCAAATAATTTATAGAACCCCGCGGGATGAATCTCGCGGGGTTTTTTACTTGCCATACATACCGAAAAGCTGCCGGTGGCAGTTTTTCTGGTTAAAGTAGGAGTTCATTTGACGCAGGTTTACAAGCCTGTCCCTTACATACATAGTATGTGGTCTTATCATTCTTTAGAGGATATTCTGCGGTTGGTTCTTCTAATACTTTTACAATGGTGTTTAATGGTAGTCTGTATACCAATCCTGTCAAATCTTTTTTCTCCTTTAAAACAATTGTAATTTTTGTTGGCAGTTCTACATAGTCAAGTAATGCGATTAAAAACATGGCATATCCGGCTGGATAGCGAGATGCTTCGGATATCATAAATCTCAATTGATTTTTGGCAAAAGAGTCATAGTGGTCATTTTCAAAGTAGTGGCTTAATCTTAGTAGATTATAGGCCATCATGGAGTTTCCGCTAGGCATGGCACCGTCATAGGTTTCTTTTGGACGCATAATTAGTTTTTCATTTTCACTACCATTTAAAAAGAAACCAGATGATGTTTCATCATAGAAAAGGGAGAGACTTTTATCACAAAGTACTTTTGCACGTGAGAGATAACTTTTGTCTAAAGTGGCTTCATATAAGGATAATGAAGCAAAGATTACATTTGCATAATCGTCAAGAAAACCTTTCCCACCATGTTGCCCTTCACGCCAGCTTACAAAGAGAGAATCACCCTCACAGAGTTTGTTGTCGATAAATGTTTGTGCCTGTTCCGCAGCACCCAAATATTTTTCATTTTGTGTAGCTCGATACAGATAACACATGGCTGTAATCATAAGTCCATTCCAAGAAGTTAAAACTTTATCGTCTAAATGTAAGTGATAACGATTTTTTCGATACTTATATAGCTTAGGTAAAAAGTGATTGTAATCAGAAGTAATATATTTATTTTGTAGAAGATTTGGGATATTTTTACCTTCAAAATTTCCGGTTTCTGTAATATCAAAATATCTACAAAATTCTTTTCCATCTTCTAGTCCCAATACTTTCATGACCTCTAATGGTTCGAATAAATAATACTTTCCCTCTACACCTTCACTATCTGCATCTTGTGCACTATAGAATCCACCACGAGGGGAAGTTATTTCGTTTAGAATATAGGCAGCCGTTTTCTCTGCTACACCAAGGTATAAGATGTTATGGGTCAGTTCATAAGCCTTGGAATAAGCCATAATTAATAAAGCGTTATCATAGAGCATTTTTTCAAAATGAGGAACTAGAAAATAGTTATCTGTGGAATAGCGGCTAAAGCCACCACCAATATGGTCAAAGATTCCACCACGATACATTTGAAGCAGGGTTTTATCCACCATATCCATGGCTGTTTTATAATTTGTTTTTTCATAATAGTGCATCAGGAATAAAAGATTGTGTGGGGAAGGAAATTTAGGAGTTTGTCCAAAGCCGCCATTTTCTTCATCAAATAGCTGTTGGTAGATTCGTATCGCGGAATCTAGTATTGTTTCTAGGTTATCATTATTTTGAGGAGATTTTGTCGAGGTTGAATCCATATGTTCTTTTTTCACGAACTTAACAATCTCATCGGCAGATTCCATCAAAGTCTTTCTTTTTGTTTTCCATTTTTTTGCAATGGTTTCCAGTAATTCTTGAAAACCGATACTTCCCCAGCGTGTATGTTTAGGGAAATAAGTACCAGCGAAAAATGGTTTCTGTTCTGGTGTCATGAAAATAGTGGTTGGCCAGCCGCCGCTTCCAGTAAGGGCTTGACATACCGACATATAGATACTATCAATGTCTGGTCGTTCTTCTTTATCTACTTTGATAGATATGAAATTTTGATTTAAAAGGGTAGCAATTTCTTCATCTTCGAAACTTTCATGAGCCATCACATGACACCAATGACAGGTACTGTAGCCAATGCTAAGAAATACAGGTTTATCTTCTGACTTTGCTTTTTCAAATGCCTCTTCACACCATGGATACCAATTCACAGGATTGTCGGCATGTTGTAATAAGTAAGGACTTGTCTGATTTTTTAAATGATTTTGCATATATTTCACCTCTATGATTGATAGTATTATTTTGACAGAAAGAAGAGGAAGTTATACCTACTAGGAAATTAGAACATAAATAACCCAACCCTTGCATACAATGTTAAAAAACGTATTGCAGGGGTTTTCTCATGAAAAAATATATCGAAGAAAGAGCAGTAGAAGTAGCGAATTATATTATTGAAAATAACGCTACAGTAAGGCAGGCAGCAAAGCAGTTTGGCATCTCGAAAAGTACCGTACATAAGGATTGCAGTGATAGATTGCAGTTGATTAATCCCTCCTTGGCAACAGAAGTAAGAAAGATACTAGATGTAAACAAGGCAGAACGTCATATCCGAGGTGGATTAGCAACAAAAGAAAAATATTTGGGGCATACATAATTATGAAAAAGGGCTAATATATTTAGCCTTTTTTTGCGTTCTATGTTAAAATGATAAACAAGACAAAGGGTAAAGTGAGAGAAAAAATGAGTCTCAAAAAGGTATGGAATCAGTTTTTGGACAAGTATATGAAAAGTACTGCAGAAAAAATAAAAGATGCAACTTTTGCAGATGATGAAATAAAACGTTATCGAGTGATTTTTTCAGGAATTGTACAAGGCGTAGGTTTCCGTTACGAAACCTGGGCAATTGCGCAAAAACTTCAGTTGACAGGTTTTGTAGAAAACTTGCCAAATGGAACTGTTTATGCAGAATTGCAAGGGCCTGAAAATAAGATTTTGTATTTGATAGAATGTTTAAAAACAGTTCCAAGGATACAGATAGAAAAGCTAGAGATGGTAGAAATGGAATTAAAAAATGATAATATTTTTGAGATAGCAAATTAGAACAAGTAGGTACTAGGGGGGAGAAATTATGTCAATCATGAGCTTTATGATGCGCAGAGGCTGCAAGAAGAGTGATGCAAAACGTGACGCGGGTTTAGTATATCCAGACAATGTGATTCGTGTAGAAGATATTTCTTATGGACCGCATAAAATGAATGTACTGGATGTGTATCGTCCACAGGCAGCAGAAGGGATGCTTCCAGTCATTGTCAGTGTCCACGGTGGCGGTTGGGTCTATGGCGACAAGAAGTTATATAGTCATTATTGTACCCGCTTAGCGGAAAGAGGATTTGTAGTGGTGAATTTTACATATCGTTTATCACCAGAAAGTAAATTTCCATGTCACCTAGAGGATACAGTAAAAGTATTTGATTGGGTAGCAAAAAATGCTGAGCAGTTTGGAATGGATAAGGAGAATGTTTTTGCAGTAGGGGATTCCGCAGGTGGTCATATTCTTTCCCTATATAGTGCGATGTGTACCAATCCAGAATTTGCAGCGAAATTTGCGTTTCAACCAGCAGAAAACACAGTACCAAAAGCGATTGCCTTAAACTGTGCAGTATTGGATATGGAAGCTATCAAATCATCTTCTGGCAGCAATACAATGATGCTTATGAAAGATGTGTTACCAAAAGAAAAAATGGAAGAATATCTGCAACTGGCAAATCCTATTGCTTATGTAAATAAAAAGTTTCCGCCATGTATGATTATGACATCGAATGAGGACTTTTTAAAAGAACAGCCAGAAACTTTTAAAAAGAAATTAGAGGAATGTGGAGTGCCATATGTCTATAAGTTTTATGGAGATGAAGAATATAAACTAGGACATGTATTTCACTTGGATGTACGAAATGAAATCGGTAAGATATGTAATGATGAACAGTGCGCATATTTCAAAGGATTTATAGCGTAAAACAAATAGATAAGCGAATGGGGGTGCTTATGAAAAAGAATCAAAAAATAGATGTAAATACAAAACAGTACATAAAAAAAGTAAAGCTGATGCAGTGGATTGTATTGGCGGTGGTTGGAATTGCGTTTGTGATTTTTGCACATACGGTGATTTCGAATAATAAAGAAAATTTAAAAAAAGTTGCTTTGGCAGAAGTGCAGGAATCCATGCAGGAAACGGTCAACAATATTACGGTGCATATTGAAAGCGTGAAAATGCGTATAGAAGAGCAGGCCATGGTAACTGTGATGGATTTAGAGCAGCGTATTACAAGAGGCGGAGTAACGGGAACCGATGATCTGTTGGATTATTTGACAGTATGTGAGGAAAATCAATTAGGACAAGCTATAGAGGTTATCTATACACCAAGAAGTGGGCAAGAATATTATATTAACCGATATGAACGATTTGTGTTTAAAATTGATGGTCCAAAGGAAGGATTATATCGTGAAGCTACTGTTTGTAGTAATTTTATAGTAGATGGACAAGAGATTATTTTGTTCGTAAGACAATCAGAAATCGATGATTTAGTAAAAGAAGAAATTCGAAACTATTTACATTCCGAAGAATATAATGGGAATCAGTATGTGTGGGTAAATGAAGTTCTTAATATGGATGGTGGACCATACTATGCAATTCGTAGAATTCATCCAAATCTGGTCGAGTCTGAAGGCGAATTTTTATCTACATCCATGACAGATGTGGTGGGAAATTATCCATATCAGACAGAACTAGAAGGCATTCGTGAAAATGGTTATGTATTTCATTCTTATTATTTCAAAAATAAAACAAACGATGAAATTACCGAAAAATACTCTTATGCACAATACTATGAACCATTTCAATGGATTATAGCAACTGGTGAAACGATTGAGGAAGTATATGCATTTTCGGAAGATATGAATACACAGAGTTTTGAGCAGATTGTAATATTGATGTTGATGTTTATTGCATTGTTTTCGCTTACCTCTGGATTCATGATACAAAATTTGGGAAAGCAGTCAGAGAATTTTCGAAAGACTTTATTAAAGCAGGCTGAAGTTTATGAAGATATCTATACTGCTATGTCTACGGGATTGCTTCGTATTCGTATGACAGAAACACAAAGCAAGGTACTACAAATTAATCCAAAAGGATTGGAAACCTTAGGAGTTTCTTCTGAAGATGAATTAGCAGATAATATTCATGGACATCAGATAAAAACTATGCTTTCAGAAGATGCACAAAAGTTAGAAGAAGTATGTAGAGCTTTAAAAGAACAATGGGAGAGTGTTGTAACCGAATGTCATGTGTGTTGGAAGGATGGTTCTACACGTTTAATTCGTATTCGTGATACAATTGTTGATTTTGATGGAAAAGCAAAAATTATTCAGCGTATGTGTCAGGATATTACTGAAGAGCGCTTCCAGCAGGAACAGGCGATTTTGGCTGCAGAAGAAAAAGCTACTCTTGATCCAATGACACAGATTAAGAATAAAAAAGCCATTGAGAATATTATCCGAACTCAGATGATGGAAGCGGCAGAAAAACTTTCACCAATAGCCATAGGATTTGTAGATATTGATAATTTCCGTGACTATAATACAAAGTATGGGCATATGCAAGGCGATGAGGTAATCAAATATGTTGCTAATACGGTAAAGGATGCAGTGCCTGGAATTGTTGGCCGAAATGGTGGAGATGAGTTTGCATTTGTGATTCCGAATGCAACTTATGAAATGGTAGAAGAAGCAATGCAAACGATTCACAAGAAATTAAATGAAGGTTTGCTCATAAAAGATCTTGGAGAAAAGATTCCAACGCCATGTAGTATAGGTGTTATTATCGAAAAGAGAAGAGAACTTGATTATGATTATGTGATGGAACAGTCCGATGCGGCTATGTACGAAGCAAAAGCAAGAGGAAAGAATACCTATCATATTTTAAATCATGCAGAGTAGTTGAAACCACATTCTTAAAAAAGAAATCGCCAAAACATTTCATAAAAGAATGAAATGTTTTGGCGGTTTTCATTTTTGTTTAGTTATTGAAAGTATCTTTATTAACAAGACCTTCTTTGTGTGCAACAATTGTGGTACATATTGCATCGCCAGTTACATTTACGGCTGTACGTGTCATATCAAGTATACGGTCGATACCCATGATAAGAGCGATACCTTCTGTTGGAAGACCGACAGAAGTAAGTACCATAGCAAGGGTTACGAGACCAACACCAGGTACACCTGCAGTACCTACAGATGCCAAAGTGGCAGTCAAGATGACGGTACCAAGCATGGTTGGTGTTAATGTCATACCATAAGCTTCTGCGATAAAAACAACTGCAACCCCCTGCATAATTGCAGTACCATCCATGTTAATGGTTGCGCCAAGTGGAATGGTAAAGGAAGAAATACGACGGGATACGCCTAATTTTTCTTTTAATGTTTCAATGGACATTGGGATTGTCGCATTAGATGTAGATGTGGAAAATGCAAACTGCATAACAGGGAAGAATTTCTTAATAAACTTCATAGGGTTTAATCCAGTGAAGAGGAATAATAAAATCTGGTATACACCAAAGCCCTGTACTGCTAATGCAAAAAGAACACAACCCATGTATTTTAACATTGGAACGAATGCATCAAATCCGATGGTGGCAAATGTTTTTGCAATCATGCAAAAAACACCAATAGGTGCTGCGTTCATAACAGTTACAGTCATTTCCATCATAATATCATTAAATTCTGCAAAGAAATTGGATACGGTGCTAGCTTTTTTGCCAAGCTTGGCAAGTATAATTCCTATAAATACCGAGAATACAATAATTGGAAGCATATCTCCATTTGCCATTGAATGAATAATATTCTTTGGGATAATGTTTAATAAGGTATCGGCAAGACTGATGTTTTCCGAAATCACAACATCTGTGCTTTCTACAGCTTCAATATTTAATCCAACACCAGGTTTTACCCATAAACCGATTCCTAAAGCAATGGAAATCGCAAGAGCAGTTGTTGCAATATAAAAACCAAGAGTTTTTAAACCAACTTTACCAAGGGTTTTTGTATCACCGATAGACATAGTACCACAGATCAAACTACACATAACTAATGGAATTACAAGCATCTGCATGAGTCTGATAAAGCCATTACCTACTATATATAAAATACCATTGATTAGAATATCATCTTTTAATACACCAGCAGGAAGGAAAAAGTTGATACTAAGTCCAAAGATGGCACCCAAGAGAAGGGCAACAAAAATTTTTGTTGAAAGTCCAATTTTTTTCTTTTCTTTCATTAGTTACCTCCTGTTAAATATTCTTTTAATGCAGTTTTCCATTCTGCAGGTTCTTCAATTTTTGAAATACGAATCATCATATTATCCAAAACAGAATATTTTGGAGATGTATCTGCCATATCATCGTAAGGTTTTAATTCTACTTTATCTTCGTTATTTGTTAAACGTAAAATTTCTTGTGCATATTCATAACGGCTACAGCATCCCTTACAAACTACGTGGTAAGTGCCATAGTATTCATTTTCAATAAACTGCATTAAAACCTTTGCAAGTTCTTTTGCGCTGGTTGGGCTAGAATACTGGTTGGCAGGAGCTACGAATTTTCCACCTTTTTCTGCTGCTTCTAATACGAGGCGGACATAGTCCTTTCCGAGTCCGTATACCCAGGAACTACGGATGATTACATAACGGCTCATCAGTGCACGCATGAATTTTTCACCAGCAGCTTTTGACTTGCCATAAACACTTCGTGGGGAAATGTCGTCAAACTCGTTTAAGAGTACTTTGCTATCGGTTGTACCGAATACATCATCTGTGGAAATCTGGATTAGCTTTGCACCGATTTCCTGTGCTTCCTGAGCGATATTTCGTACGCCAACAGCATTTACAGCATAGGCTAAATCAGGATTTGCTTCACATTCCTGTAAATCCGTAAGGCCAGAGCAGTTGATGATAATGTCTGGACGGTTGATTTTACAAAAAGAATGAACAGCTTCCATGTTTGTAATATCGACTTCGTTTTTATCAGTTGCAACATATTTATATTTTTCAAAATCTAACATTTTAACCAGTGCACTGCCAACATGGCCATTGGCACCTGAAATCCAAATTTTTTCCATGATTCTTTGGGACTCCTTTCGTTTTTTCCGTTTTCAAAAATATCACAAAAGTAGCATTCAAAACAATAAAATTATTTCTAGTATGTAAAAAAATCCGAAGGCATATTCTGAGGGAAAAAAAGGAATACTAGATAGAAGTTTTGGGAAAGGCGATGAAGCGAAATGTTGATTATAAATGGACATATTTTCACGATGGAGGAAGGGGTTAGAGAGAGTACTCATATTGAAAATGGATATGTGAGAACGAATGGAAAATATATAGAAGAAGTGGGAACGATGTCAAAACTTCGTCCAAAGGAGCATAGAGAAGATGTGTTGGATGTAAGAGGTGCATGGGTGATGCCTGGAATCATAGAATCCCATTGTCATATCGGTATTTCGGAAGAAAAAATAGGAATAATCGGTGATGACTGCAATGAAGGTACCAAGCCAGTGACTCCGGAACTTCGAGCCATTGACGCAGTAAATCCGATGGATGCAGCTTTTCATGACGCCATCAAGGCGGGGATTACATCTGTTATGGTAGGGCCTGGTAGCGCAAATGTAGTAGGTGGGCAATTCCTTTTTATGAAAACACATGGAAGATGTATTGATGATATGGTGGTAAAAAATCCAGCCGCCATGAAGGTAGCATTTGGTGAAAATCCAAAGACCTGTTATGGAGATAAAGATGAATACCCTGCAACGCGAATGGGGGTGGCGGCCCTGCTTCGGAAAACTCTATTTGAAGCCTTGCAATATAAAAAGAATAAAGAAAATGATTCTTTAGAAAAAATTGATTTTGAAATGCAGTCGTGGATTCCTGTACTAAACAAAGAAATTCCATTAAAGGCCCATGCACATCGCGCAGACGATATACTGACGGCAATTCGCATCGCCAAAGAGTTTGATTTGCAAATGACGATTGATCACGGTACGGAAAGTCATTTGATAGCTGAACAGGTAAAGAAATCAGGTTTTCCTGTGATTGTAGGTCCAGACCTTACTTCACGTTCTAAGTTAGAAGTGCAGAACATGAATTTCAAAACCAATCACATTTTGCAGGAGCATGGAGTTTTGTTTTCTATTATGACAGATCATCCAGTGAGTCAGATTCAGTATCTTCCGCTTTGTGCAGGACTTGCGGTTAAGGAAG
>JAZQZJ010000050.1:0-76115 GCA_045633955.1 Agathobacter sp.
TTCTAAAAATTCAGCAATCTTTTGTGCATTTTCACAGTGACGTGGCATACGAACGTGAAGTGATTCAATACCTAAATTTAATAAATATGCATTCATAGGAGATTGGATTGCTCCAAGATCACGCATAAGCTGAGCAGTCGCTTTTGTAATATATGCACCTTCTAAACCAAATTTTTCTGCATAAGTTACTCCATGATAAGAATCATCTGGAGTAGTGAGTCCTGGAAATTTGTCTGCATGAGCCATCCAGTCGAACTTACCAGAATCTACAATACATCCACCAACCGTTGCATCATGTCCATCTAAGTATTTTGTAGTAGAGTGGATAACGATATCAGCACCCCATTCAATAGGACGACAGTTAATTGGAGTTGCAAAAGTATTATCTACGATAAGTGGAACACCATGTGCATGAGCCGCATTTGCAAAACGCTCGATATCAAATACGATAAGTGCTGGATTTGCAATCGTTTCACCGAAAACAGCCTTTGTATTTTCCTGGAAAGCTGCTTCTAATTCTTCATCCGAACAATCTGGATCTACAAAAGTAAATTCAATCCCCATACGTTTCATCGTTACTGCAAAAAGATTGTATGTACCGCCATAAATGGTAGAAGAACATACTACGTGATCACCATTTCCACAAATGTTAAAAATAGAGAAAAAACTAGCAGCCTGACCAGACGATGTCAGCATCGCTGCACTACCACCTTCTAAAGCACAGATTTTTGCTGCTACATAATCGTTTGTTGGGTTCTGAAGACGAGAATAAAAGTAACCACTTGCTTCAAGGTCAAATAATTTTCCCATATCTTCACTAGTATCATATTTAAATGTTGTACTCTGTACAATTGGAATCATACGGGATTCACCGTTTTTTGGTTCGTATCCAGCCTGGATACACATTGTTTCTCTTTTCATTGTAATACTCCTTATCTAAAAACTCTAAAAGAGTCCTATATTCATAGATAGTATTTTAACACAATTTTAAATTTATGCTTATACTAATTACTTATAATTTCTATAACTAATCTATCGTACTATCCTTTGTTTTCTTTTTTGCAAAAACTTGTCGAAGCAACATCGTCATTACAAACAGCCCAACACAACCACCTGTAACCGCTGCTCCTATGCCAAGCCCCGGACTCATGTATTTTAACTCAATGGTATGCTGGCCCTCTTCTAAATGTACACTGATAAAGGTTTCTTTAAAATCCTGCATTGGTGTTTCTACACCATCCACAAAGAGTGTCCATCCAGATTCATCGGTAATGGCAAGTACAAGTCTGCCTGTTTTTGTCACGTCAATGGTTCCCTTCACATAGGTATCCGTGAAAGTTTCCGTCACCATGGTCTGCTGGCTCAAAGTCTGGTATGCCTGATCCACCACATCCAAATTCAACTTATAAACATAGAATGTAATATTTTCATTCTTTGCATTGGTGATTTTGATTTCATCTCCAGCTTTACATTCTCCAAATTCAAACAAATAATGATGTGTGGTTTTCCCAAAACGTGTCACTGCACCATCATTAATCGTCACATTCAAATTATCGGAGGTACATTTATCATAATATCCATAATAAATGCCATCTTCTGGGATAATAATTTTCGTTTCACCAGGTGAAACAACCATTCCTACATCTTTGTATGCCAACATTGGTTCATATGCACCTAGAACATAGGCTAAATCATTGATCTGTGAGATTTTTTTGCCCTGCTCCATATCCCAGTTTTCAATCGAAACTTCATCCATCATAAACCCAAGCGGTAAACAATACTTGTTCTCATAGAGATAATATCCATTGGAAGAACCAATGATACTGCGAAGTGCATTCTCACCTTCTGCATTGTCCGAAAGCATGTATTTGACGGAAAGCATAGAAGAAACGATAGGTGTAGCACCATTATAACAATAATAATTCTTTCCCCCCTCCATATATACTCTCTGATAAAAATGGCTGGCGTCAATATTTAAAACAGAGGAAAAAATGGTTCCCGATGGATAACCATACAAACTATCATCATTCTTGGTTTTTCGCTCGGTATCTTCTACTCGGTAAAAGGTCGTTCCACCTTCTGGAGCATCTGACACCGCATCGGCCTCTGCCATCTCCAACAACACCTCATAGTCTTCATGTTTCGAAAGATACGCTGTACGATTCAAAATATAAAAGCCTGTAGCTCCCATATTCAAAATAATCTCTCCCAGCGCCAATCCAAAAGCAAATCCCTTCATCATCTGTTTCATTTGCTTACTTCCGATACGATGTATGATAAAACAAAGTCCATAGGCAATTACAAAAATTCCTGTCATCCAAAAAGCGAGAGGCTCTGTAATATCTTCTGGTGTCTTCTGCGCACTCACTGCCAACACAACAATCCATACTGCCATAGCGACCAGCATATGTGATATATAATTTCCTTTTCGCTTGCAATAGGTTTCAAACCCAAGCATCAGCATAATAAATGCAAATAAAAATGATTGTCTGCCTGGCAATGAATTTGGGAAACGGAACCCATGCCAGAAGCAATCCAAATAGTTATTCGCAAAGCTCGCAAGGAAAAATACTACAATGAAAAGTCTTGGTATTTTCTGGCTCATTGTAATCTGTCGATTCAAAACATATAGAACCAACAAAACCATCACAAACACACCACAATAAAGATTTGGCCAATGTTTATTGCTGGTATATGGGTCAGCGATTACACACAAACGAGACAACTCTTCTATCCATCCAAAATACCACTCTGCTTTTTCTGGCCATCCACTATCTGCAGACGCAGAATTTCCCAACACCAACGCTTCTGGTATCATTAAGATTGCACCCGTTCCTCCTGCCAAAAGCGAGAACCATGCAAAACGAATGGTAGCACGAATCTTTCCTTCCTTCTGTTCCAAGAACAACAGTGCAAAATATAACACTAAAAATACACATAATATATATGCCATATAAAAATTGGAAAGAATAGCAATAGATAAAGAAATGTAATAAAGTGCTGGCTTCTGTTGCTTCACCAACCGCTCTAAGCCGACAACAACAAGTGGTGCCAAAGCCACGCAATCCATCCACATAATATCCCAATAATAAGCTGCTACAAATCCTGAAAATGCATAGGCTGTAGCAAATACCAATGCCGGAATTACAGTATCTTTGCTATATCCTACTTTCGCATCTTTCAGGAAAAAACGTTCCCTTAAAAACCAAAAGAAGAACAAACCCGATAAACCAATTTTAATCCAAATAGTAAGCGTCATAAACTCAATCACATACATCTTTGGAAATAAGACAATAAGCCAGTTTAATGGACTGGCTAAATAATATGCATAATGTGCTAGGAAGTCTGATCCGAGTCCCAAACTCCATGTATATAGCAAACTTCCGCCTTCTGTCAGTTTCTCATGAAACTGCATAAAAAATGGACAGTACTGGTGATACATATCTACATGCAAAATACAATTCTCACCAAATGGATATACCCCTGAGGCAGCACAGATAATAACACTGGCAAAAAAAGGTATCCCAAACGCAAGTGCACTCCATATCCAGTTCTTTTCCAATAATTTCTGAACTCTTTCTTTCATATCTTTCTATTTCCCATAATCAAACATATAATAATATTGTATTATTTGATATTTCTCCAAATACTCCTCAGAATCCATATTTTGCTTCAAATCCAATAAAAAATTCTGATATGCCGTAGTTGATAGCCCCGCTGCCTTCATCACTTCCGCAGCTAAAAAACTAATATCCGTATCCACACCCTTACCTTCATTGATATCGAAATTAGCCCAGATTACATATGGCACCTGATATCTTCGTTTTGCTTCCTCGACTGACATCTCTGTCGTATTTGTTCCATTCAATCGCAGAATTTTATTTGCTATGGAATCATTTGGCTGGTGATCACCGAAAAAGACAAGCATAGTCTTTTCCTCTTTCTCTTTAAAATAATCTACTAGTTTTTCAAATTCTGCATCTGATACTTTCATCAGTGACAAATATTGATCTAATGCAAAATCCTCCACTTCTTCTACATGAATATCTGGAATAAAATTATCATGCTTATCCGAATAACTGCTATGATTCTGCATCGTTACTTCAAATGTAAACATCGGTGTACCCGCATCTTTTTCCTCATAAAGCTGAATGATTTTATCATAGGCAGTCTTATCACTGACATAGTTTCTTATATAATATCGATTTTCAAAATCGTGTAAAAAATACGTCTGTTCAAATCCCATCCATGGGTAAACGGTATCCCTTTGCCATCCACTAGCATTATAAGGATGCATCCCATAGGTCTCATATCCCATCTCTTTTAACTGGCTCGCCAAAGAAGGAATCTCCCCTGTGATATATTGCTGATAAGGAATACTTCCCACAGGGAAATAATCCATCGTGTGGCCTGTTAAAAACTCAAACTCTGTATTTGCTGTATTTCCACCACAAACAGATACTTCTAAATTTCCTGTAATCGTATTATCATATCCCCATTGTAAACGATGTACAAAAGGCATGTAATCTTCATTCGTTGTAAACTCACCTAACACCGATAGGTCAGAAAAGGCTTCATTCATAATCACTATAATATTTGGATAATCCAAATTATGTGTCACATCCGCTTCATACTCTGCCAAAATTTTTTCCGCTTTTTGCACACTATAACCATCTGGCTTTTCTACATATAAATACTCCATATCCATGGCAAAAGTCACAGCCATACCATTCACCTTTGTCATGTGGGCTGGTGTAAACAAAAACGGGTACAAATAACTTTTCGTCTGAAAAGAATCATCCCAAAGCGTGGTTACAAAGGTTCCTAATACCAAACTAACACAAATAGTTGGTATAATACGTAAAAATAGTCCAGATTCAAACTTGAATTTTACAAATCTTGTAGCAATAAAAATGACTAAAAATCCACAGGAAACATAAATGACTTCTTTACTTGGTGTAAAATCATAATTTCCCGCCACACTCGCCGCTGTTTTAATGGAAAACACATCCCATGGCACAAATGGTGTCGAACGAAATGCCATGACATAATGATTTACCAAACCATATAAAAATGCTACCAGTGTTTCGATACGAAGGGCCCATTTCCCGCTCCCAGTTACAAAAAACAACAACCACGCAATTAGTTCAAACAAAAAAACATTATACACTTGTGCCAATTGACGGACTTCTTCCAATGCATTGTGCTCAAAGCCTTCCATCAAATAAAACAAAATGACTGGTATAATCGAAAATACCAATCCATGAAATACTTTCTTTATCACAAATAACCTCTTATATTCTAAATTCCTTAATAAAAAACAGGTACGATAAACCTCATTTTATCATACCTGTTGCCATTTTAACATCTTTTCTTATGCAATTCTCTTCACTTTCCAAACTTAATAATTTGAAAGCACCAATCTACGACGATACATGCTATCAATCTGGTCTATCACACGTCTCGCCTGTCCATATCTATGTGGATTAATCGTAATCACCAACATTTCGCTGGCACCATTATACTGGACTCTCTTAAAAAAAGGAATTCTCTTATAATTCTGTGTAAATGGAATATGTGCATCCATAAGTGCCTGCACTGTCTGATTGCTTGCCTTCTGATTCGTTGTTCTGCACAACTCAATATCATTCCCGGTGAAATTACCGAGTTTCTTGACCGTTGCCATTGGACCGCCCTCCTGCTTCTTAGGTTACTTTTACTGAAATCTGTTTTCCGAGACCATCTGCTACTTTGACGAGAAAGTCGAGACTCGGATTATAACGCCCACTCTCTAATCGGGAAATGTTCGATTTCTTCGTGCCAACCAACTCTGCTAAATGCTCCTGCGTTATCCCTTCTGCCTTTCGCACTTCACGCAGCTGTCGCACCACATCTTCCCTCGGCGAAGTCACCTTGCTCAAATATCCTCCTAACCGTTCAGCTCCTTCACAGTTTTCGCTGTACTACATACTATTCCGATCACTTGTCACCTAAAAATGAGTAATCTTCCCCTTTTTAAGCAACGCCATGCTAAAAAGTTATCATATATGATAACTTTTGTCAACAAAAAAGTGAGCAGGTCATCTGACCTACTCACCATTTTTATGCAGGAGATGGGGCGCAAAGCCGACCGAAGCGGAGCGTAGCCCTTGAACAAAATCCCAGAAGTCCCATAGAAAGGAGCTTTCCGGAGTGCTGACTTGGATGTATAAACAAAGTGTAAAAATAAATATGTAAATTCCTTTTCACTTGCAAAGCAATATCTCTGATGATAGCGTTTGGAATGTTAATCATAACACTGCTTGTCTATATTGATAGGGACAACAGGCGAAAACAAAAAACAAGCCTACCTTAATTCATTCTCGTTTAATCAACGTATTGCTGCATCTGCTGTGTGGATTCTTCAATAAGATGAATAGATTCTTTTACAGTCTGAGCATATTTAAGATTGGTTTGGGACATTGCTAATATCTGATCTGCATTAGCCGTAATTTCTTCAGTTGCTGCGGATAGATGAGAGAGACTATCTACGATAACATTATTAGAATCTGCTAATCCCTCAATATCACCATCCATCGCATTAATGTCCTGGATTAATTCATTAATATCGCCATTTAACTTCGCAAAAGCATCGGAAGCAAGTGTAATTTTTTCATGCTGAGTTTCAGTAGCTACTACAGACTCCTCTACAGATACTACAACTTCTTCTGCATTTTGATTCAATTCCGTTATTATGACCGTAATTTGTTCGGTAGAGTGTTTTGTCTGTTCTGCAAGCTGACGAATTTGATCAGCAACTACCGCAAATCCACGACCAGATTCACCAGCTCTTGCGCTTTCAATGGAGGCATTTAATGCAAGGAGGTTGGTCTGATTTGAGATTCCAAGAATCATTTCTGTAATAGCTTCTACTTCTTTCGTTTTTTGCTGTAAGCGGTGCATTGCATCGTTTACCTGTGCATTTGTTTTGGAAATCGACTCAGATTGTTCTTGTAGTTCCTGCATAACACGGATATTCTCATGAATGCTCTCATTTGATTCCGTTGCAATATCAACCATTTTTTTAGAACGTTCTCTTGTTTCAGAAATCGCTGTATGAATAGACTGAGTCATCTTATTTTGATCTTCGATATTTCTTGCAGTCATCTGTGTAGAATCGGCAATCTCTTGCATACTGGCTGTTACATTCTGTGTCTGTTCAAACAGGCTTCCAACCATTTCAGTACTCTTATCAACTTCAGTAAATACCACCTCAGAACTTTTAATAATTCCATCAAACATTGTCTGTACTTTGCCTGACTGTTCTTCCATTGAACCGAGAGCATCATCTGTAAATCTCTTTAAAATATCAGAAAGTCTCCAATCAACATACAAACCAAGGAAAACACATATAAGTGAGATCAAGGCATCAACATCCATTACAGCTTGGCCACCTAATACACGAAATACATTTATAAGTATAATTCCAATGGCATAAGCAATACATAATCTTGCCTGTCTTTTTGGGATAAGATATGGAATCTGTAACATCAAAATAACAATGGATGCATACATAACAAACTGTGCCGTAGTATTGCCTCCGATAATCAAAATTTCAATACCACCTACTATTACAGAAAATAATCCATAGGTTCTGCTTGCTTTATCTTTAAAATAAAGAACACAATTTGTAATTAAAAATACAACAGTTAACCCAGAAACAGTGTAAGCAAATGTTGAATTCAAATTCCCAAAGTTAGCTTTCATTACCAAATAAGCAATAAACATTGCATATAGTGCGTTCATTCCAATGAAATAGAACTTATTAACCGACTTATAACGCTCATTTTCATCTGTGTACAAAAATTTTTTAACGATATCTTCCTTCATTACATCCCCTCCATGATAAGTATTAATTATACTGATACTTCAATACTATCAAATGTAGATTTGTTTGGCAATAATAAGAAAAAAGGTAGCTCTGCTGAGCTACCTCTTTTCTTTCTTGATGCAGGAGATGGGACTTGAACCCACACGAGGTCGCCCCCGTCAGATTTTGAGTCTGATGCGTCTGCCATTCCGCCACTCCTGCTCGTTCGTTTCGAACGAATCTATATTATCATAAGAGTATGATAAATGCAAGTAAAAAATTTCTTTTCCACTAAATAGTTGTCAATATCAAATCAATCAACTTCTGGAACACATCTTTTACGCGATTTGCAGTCTCTGTTACTTCTTCATGACTAAGTTTTACTGGTAACACACCTGCTGCCATATTTGTAATACAGCTTACACCTACAACCTGCATGCCACAGTGTCCTGCTACAATCGCTTCTGGTACAGTAGACATACCTACAGTATCTGCTCCCATAATTCGGAACATACGAATTTCTGCTGGTGTTTCGTAGTTTGGTCCAGAATACATTGCATATACGCCTTCTTGAAGGGAAATGCCAGCCTCTTTTGCTTTTTCCTTGATGGATGTACGAAGAGATGCCGTATATAAATCTGACATATCTGGCAAACGAGGACCAAATTCGTCCATGTTTGGACCAATCAATGGATTTGCTCCAGAAAAATTAATATGATCAGAAATCAACATTAAGTCTCCTGGTTTAAAATCTAAGTTTACTCCACCACAAGCATTTGTTAATACGACTGTTTTTACGCCAAGCGCTGCTAATACGCGGATTGGTAGTGTGATTTCCTGCTGTGGAAGACCTTCATAATAATGAATACGTCCCTGCAACACCACTACTTCCTGACCACATTTCTTGCCAAACACCAATGCTCCGCTGTGACCTGGAATAGTTGGAACTGGAAAATTTGGAATTTCACTATAAGCGATGCGTACAGAATCTTCCAAAGTATTTGCAAAATCACCTAAACCACTACCTAATACTAACCCAATCGTTGGGCAAACATCTACACGAGAAGAAATATATTCTGCTGCCGCACGAATTTTTGCTGAATTGTCCATAGTTTACCTCCTGCTATCCCCATTATTTTTCGAACTTATAATCAAAACAATCAAATGTTGCGAAATAATCCGCTGGTGTTTCTGCACGGCGAATCATTTTTACACTACCATCTTCCTGTAAAAGAAGTTCTGCTGACTTTAATTTACCATTATAACTATATCCCATGGCAAATCCATGTGCTCCTGTATCATGAATTACAAGGTAATCACCTTTATCAATTTTTGGAAGTTTACGATCAATTGCAAACTTATCGTTATTTTCGCAAAGAGAACCTACTACATCATAAGTTTCTGTGCATGGTGCATCTTCTTTTCCAAGCACAGTGATGTGATGGTAAGAACCATACATAGCTGGACGCATAAGGTTTACTGCACATGCATCTACACCAATATATTCTTTGTAAATATGCTTTTCATGGATTGCCTGTGTTACTAGACACCCATATGGCGCCATCATAAAACGTCCCATTTCACAATAGATAGACACATCTTCCATGCCTGCTGGTACAAGTACTTCATCAAAAGCCTTGTGTACACCATTACCAATTGCATAGATATCATTTGGAGTCTGATCTGGTGTATAAGGAACTCCAACACCACCAGAAAGATTTACAAATGCAATGTGACAGCCTGTTGCTTCTTTTAACTCTACAACCAATTCAAAGAGCTGTTTTGCAAGCTGAGGATAATATTCATTGGTTACTGTATTGCTAGCAAGGAAAGCATGCACACCAAAATGTTTTGCACCTTTTTCTTTCATTACCTTAAATGCCTCAAAAAGCTGATCCTTTGTCATACCATATTTGGAATCTCCAGGATTGTCCATGATACCATTACTCATTTCAAATACACCGCCTGGATTATAACGGCAACTGATGGTTTCAGGAATATATCCCAAAGTATCTTCTAGACACTGGATATGTGTAAAATCATCTAAGTTAATAATTGAACCTAACTCATTTGCATAAACAAATTCATCCAATGGCGTATCGTTTGACGAAAACATAATATGCTTTCCTTCAAAGCCACATGCTTTCGCCATCATAAGTTCTGTTAAAGAAGAACAATCACAGCCAAAGTCATATTCTTTTAAAATGTCTAACAAGAATGGATTTGGCGTTGCTTTTACTGCAAAATATTCACGGAAACCTTTGTTCCACGCAAATGCCTCTTTCACCGCTTTTGCATTCGCACGAATACCTGCTTCATCATAAAGATGAAATGGTGTCGGATATGTTTTTACAATTTCTTCTATCTGTTCCTTTGTTACAAATGGTGTTTTACTCATCTATATATCTCCCTGCTGAATTGTTTCAAAATAATATGTTTCTAGACTACAACAATTTCTCTTTTATTTCAAGGTAGTTTTATGTTATAATGTTCATAAGTTTAGGCTATATCATAAACCTTTATTATTTATTTATAGAAAGAGAACTGTTATGAAAATTAAGATTAACGAATATAATCCAGCTTCATATACAACTTCAAATATAGATACTACTATTACAGTTATTCCAGAGGGAGAATCCTTTGAGGATGTCCTTGTGTTGAATCAGACTGCATTAAAAGCAATGGCAATTGATGCTATGGTAGCTGAGAGTTCAACCCGTTCTGTAAACCCAGACGCGGTAAACGCTGCTGCCATTATGAAATTCCGCAATACACTTGCCAGTCACATTGTAGCTCCAGTTCCAACAGATGATGCTGTACTACGTGCACCAAAGCAAACACCTGCAAATACAAAACCAATTACATCCACACCTCCTTCTACCGGTGGTACATTAAGCGATGCCTTTGACGAAATCAAGGAAACAATTGGCGGTGTATTTAATTCTGGTGCTTTAACATGCAGTGATGAGTTGAACTCTTATTTTAAGGAAGCAGCAGATACCTATGGTATTGATGTAAAATTACTAAAATCCATTGCTTTCTGCGAATCTAGCTTTGACCCTAATAACACCAGTTCTTCTGGTGCCATGGGCATCATGCAGCTTATGCCAAAAACCGCATCTTATCTCGGCATTGACGATGCCTACAATCCGCGCCAAAACATTCTTGGTGGCGCCAAATATTTTGCAAATATGTTAGATCGTTATGATGGAAATGTAGCACTTGCCTTAGCCGCTTATAATGCAGGGCCTGGAAATGTAGACAAATACGGCGGTATCCCACCATTTGAAGAAACACAAAATTATGTGCCTAAGGTACTAGGCTACTACAATTCTTAATTTCAATTTAGAAGTTGACATTTTTAATGTACTAGTGTATGATTTAACAGTTGACGCAGTCAATATTATAAGTGCTGACGTGGCTCAGGGGTAGAGCACTTCATTGGTAATGAAGAGGTCGGCGGTTCAATTCCGCTCGTCAGCTTTAAAAAACTCTCGGAATATTCCGAGAGTTTTTCTTATATTTCTACAATATAGCTAATATAGGAATTAATCACCTTTGTTTCTCCTAGCACATCCTCACGTGGATACTGCCTACCATAATTCATATGCACATGCCCATGCACAAAATATTTTGGATTATATTTTTGGATAAGCTCTACAAAAGTTTCAAAACCTCTGTGCGGCAAATCTTCTCCATCATTGACACCAAAAGCAGGTGCATGTGTAACCAACACATCAAAACCTTTCTTTTTCAATAATTTAAACCATAGACGACGAACTCTTTGGCGCATCTCATTTTCTGTAAATTGGTTATCTCCCTCTTTATAACGATAAGATCCACCTAATCCCAAAAAACGAATTCCTTCATATTCAAAGATATCATCTTCGATACAGATGCATCCCTCTGGCGGACGCTGTGTATATTTATAATCATGATTTCCTTTTACATACAGAACAGGGATTGATGTCATGGTAGTTAGGAAACTTAGATAGTCTGCATCCAAATCACCGCAGGAAACAATCAGATCAATTCCTTCAAACGTTTCCTTTCTAAAGAAATCCCAATAGCTTTTGGACTCCTCATCTGATATAAATAGTATTCTCATTCTTCTTTTGCTTCCTCTACACCCTTTAACTCAACAATTGGTTTCGCTTTTTCATTCAGTAAATCAATGGATGGAATATCACCCTCTACATTTTCTACCAAATAGTCCATTTTCATAATGGCATCTGGATGCATTGCTTCTCCAGCATTATTTTTAATCGTACCGTCCTGTGCACGAATCTCACCATAAAATGGAACCACATCGCCTACACTGATATCATACTCTACATGCTCTGCCAAACGTTTCACACCATTTGGAACATGTTTCGAATATACCAAATCAATAACACCTGCAGACATGCCCCACCAATAATTCAAGGCTCTTGCTTCTCCCTCGTCCTCTGACTTATATGTACCAGCTAGAATGCTTTGGAGTAATTTTTCATAGTAGATACCCCAGTTCCAAACTGGCATAATAATATTTGTTATTTCTCCGTTTTCATACTTGTACAAACCATACTCTCTAGTTGGAATAATTGGTCGAAGCATATCCTGATTTGACACATATTTGATATCATTCATGGTTAGGAAATATTCTAAATCATGATCTTTTCTAGTTGACCAGTCCAAATATACCTTCGCTCTAGGATTTACACAAGCTGCTCCTAATGCAAATGCATTGATATTGGCAATCATACCATAAATAGGATAATCCGCCACATATGCAATCTTGTCATTTTCCGCCATTGCACCTGCAATCATTCCCGAAATAAATTTCGCTTCATACATTCGAGCATAATACGTACGAATATTTTTATGCGGCGTATTTAAAGAACAATTCAAAATAGTTACTTTTGGATGCTCCATAGCTATCTTTAATGATGGTTCCATCATTTCAACACCAACTTCAAAAACAATATTTGCACCCTTTGCAATTACATCCGTTAACACCTCTTCAATATTCTCTGCATTGACATGATCCACACAGATAGTACTAATCTGCTCTGGAAAAGTTTCTTCTAAATACGCACGTCCCAAGTCATGGGCATAGGTCCAATTGGATTCTTCTGGTGACTTCGGATACAAAAATGCAACAACAAATTTCTTGGAAGAGCTTGGAATCAAATATTTAAATAATGACTTTCGTTCTGGTACTTCCTTTGGATCTAACACCAAATCCACACGGTTCTTTTCAGTTAAGACTACAAACTCACTCCAGCATTTTGACACATACGATGCAAAATCCTGATGAGACATAGACTGTACTTTTTCATAACCATATACCTTTAGAAATACCGTCAAAGCATCTCCTACCGTAATTGGTAAATAGTTTCCGCCCTGCTGCTCATATGCTTTTGAAAAACGAAAATGTATACTGCGCACATCTTCTTTTGTTTTATCATCCCAAGGAAGTTCTGCTCCGATATAATCCAATAGTTTATTTGCATACCCTAATCTGGTAAATTCAATGGTGTTCAGTCCAGTCATCTCATTGAATTTCATAAACTCGTAATAAAGCTTAATATCCAAATCTTCCGAAGGTGCTGGTATTTTTCTAATTACATTTGCTGCAATACGATCTGCACCGAAGAATTTCAATACACTGACTCGTTTATTTCCTTCCACAACATAAAAACGGTTCATGAATTCGTACACTTTAATTGGATCTCGAATTCCTTCGTTTACCTGTGCATCCGCCAATGCCTCCCACTTACAGGCAAACTCTGACTGCTCATCCAAAATCGGCATAAAGTTTGCCGCAAATGCATAGGTTCTTCCCTTGGTACTGGTACCAACTACATGATCCAATGGAATCTGTACCAAACCTAAATTCTGTTCTGTCAAAATATTCTGCTGGGTCAAAATCTCATCTAAAACAGGTAAATATGGAAAACGACCTAGCAATAAGCATTTTTTCTGTTCTTTTTTTCCACGTTTAAGCGCTTCTAAATACACTAATTCGCCCATAAACAACTCCTTTTTGTTTTAAATATCGAATCTCTGCTCTTATTCTAGCATAAAATATTCTTGTATAGGTAGAAAAACAAAAAAATAAAATTATCTTCTTCCATATTTCTCCTTTGTTTGCTATAATGTATCTTAAGGAAAAAGGTACTATGGAGGAATATAATGGAAGGGATTACGATGAAGCAAGCTGATGTCATCGGTGAAGTTGCTAATATCTGCATTGGGAATGCAGCAACAGCACTTAGTTTAATGACAAATCGGCCAACAAACATTACGACACCAGTTGTAGAAGTTCTCAGTACAGAAGAAAACTTGGTGCAACCTGATCGTATTTTAGTAAAGGTTCCTTATACAAAGGGGTTAGATGGAACCAATCTTATGATTTTAAAGGAACAAGATGCCTTAATCATTGCAAACCTTATGATGGGTGGTAATGGTGATACAACTGGCATGGCTTTTGATGATATTACTGTTTCTGCAGTTTCAGAAGCGATGAATCAGATGTGTGGACGTATTGCTACATCTTTATCTGAGATTTTGCATCGACCAACAGACATTGGATTTCCACTAATCAATTCAAAATACAAAACAACATTCGAAATTCCAGACGAATTATGTGACGGTACAGATATTGTAAAGGTTACATTTTGTTTGACTGTAGAAGGATTGATTAATAGTACTATTTGGCAATTATACCCATTAAGTATTGTAAAACAGATTTTAGACCAGGAGGAAGCATAAAATGGCACAGAGAATTTTAGTAGTAGACGACGCAGCATTCATGAGAATGATGCTCAAAGATATCCTTACAAAGGGTGGTTATGAAGTTTGCGGTGAAGCAGCTGACGGTGTTGAAGCACTTTCAAAATTCAACGAATTAAAACCAGATCTTGTAACACTTGATATCACAATGCCAAACAAAGATGGTATTGCTGCATTAAAGGATATCAAAGCAGCTGATCCAAACGCATTATGTGTTATGTGTTCTGCTATGGGACAGCAGTCAATGGTTATCGAAGCAATTCAGTCAGGTGCAAAAGACTTTATCGTAAAACCATTCCAGGCTGACCGTGTATTAGAATCAATTAAAAAAGTATTAGGCTAATCACTACCTAGCCAAGTGAAGAAATTAAAAAGGACAGCATGTAAACAAGTTTACATTGCTGTCCTATTTTTATTTCAGAAATTTGGCGTTTAGCCATATCGCGAGCGCCGTAGTCGCATCGCGACGGAAAATCACAACGTGACGTGGGGCGAGCAACACTTGGCGACTATTCATTACACATCTCTCAATTGTTCTATCGCTCGTTCCTTCAAAATCGCAGTACCATGTTCATATATAAATGCTCTCTTCTCAGAACCTACAAAAATATCTGTAGCATATTCATCGGTAAGTGCTGACAAGCGCTTTACCTCTTCTTCTTCACAATCCGTCATATCCATCATCAGAAAATATATTCCCTCAAATTTATACAACTGATTGTGTGGCATGATCTGCATACGCACTTGCTTCGCATATCGAATAATAGTATCCAAATCTTCAAATGCAAACAATACTACAATCTTTAATGGACTATGTGCCTGTGTTTCCGATCTCTGAATGTCGTTATCATTCTCCTTGATCGCCTTTATCTCATCCCATTTTTGTTTTGGAATGGTATTCAAAAGTCCATTTACAATATCTTTAATATGCTCCATCATCCCTTCTGAACCAGGATGCTCGGAAAAGGTAAGGGATATGGTATGGTCAGGCATGATATCTGCACGAACGGACTTTACACCCATATCAAGCTTTGTCTCTAATTCCTGTTCGGCCATATCAAAGATTCTATTCATAAATTCCTGCGTACGGACACCATTGCTGATGATGTCATCAATCGTATATCCAAGTTCTTCAATTTCTTCTTCTGTAATTACGCAACGAATAATATGATTTCCTTCACGGCTAAATTCCATCTTCCCTTCTCCTTTCTACATATTTTTGTAACTATCTTCTTTTAAAAGTTTTACTTTCCCTCGAATTCTCTGCAAAGTATTATCAATAGATTTCGGAGGTTTTCCCATACTTTCTGCAATCTGGGTATAAGTGTCTCCTTCTAAATATAAGTATAACACTTTTTTCTCCATTGTGCTTAGATTTTCCTCTAATCTTGCAAAAAATTCCTGTTTTCCTTCTTTTTCGATCATCATTTGCTCAGGACTACTACTTTGACTGCTGAGCAACTCTTCCAAATTCATTCCATCTGTTTCTTCCTGCGTAGAAAAAGAAACATAGTTATTCAGCGGACTATGTTTTTTTCGATTAGATGCTTCCAAAGCAGAATACAACTGGCGGGTAATACACAAATCAGCAAAAGAGAAGAATGAATTGTTTTTCTGGACATCATAATCCCTTACTGCTTTAAACAGTCCAATCATGCCTTCCTGAATCAAATCTTCTGTTTCTCCACCAATCAAATACATGGCATTGGTTTTTTTTCTTACCAATGGCTTGTATTTTTCCATAATATAATCCGTAATATCTTTTTCACCAGCACGAAGCCTATCAATCAGTTCCTCGTCTGATAAATGTGTATAATTCATTTGCTTCCTCTCACTACTTTCCAAGACGCTGACGTACGATTTCATATGCTAAAACACCAGTTGCCACTGACGCATTTAACGAATCAATATCACCTTTCATCGGAATCGTTGCAATCATATCACAATTTTCCTTTACAAGTTTGCTAACACCATCGCCTTCATTTCCAACTACAAGACCAATGGAACCTGTTAAATTCAAATCATACATTGGTGTGCCATCCATATCTGCACATACAAACCACATACCCTTATCCTTTAAATCCTTAATGGTCTGTGTAATGTTTGTAACCTTAGCAACCGGTGTATAATTAATAGCACCTGCAGAGGTTCTTGCTACGGTTGGTGTAAGTCCAACTGCACGACGTTTTGGAATAATAATTCCATGTGCCCCAGCCTGATTTGCAGTACGGATAATCGCACCTAAATTGTGAGGATCTTCGATTCCATCTAAAATGATAATAAATGGAGCTTCGCCTTTTTCCTCTGCTTTTGCTAAGATATCATCCACTTCCGCATAATCATAAGCGGCTGAAATCGCGATAACTCCCTGATGTTTTCCAGTTTCAGAAATCTGATCCAAACGTTCCTTATTTACATAGTTAATAATGGTATCGCCTTTTCTTGCTTCTCTAGTAATAGATTTGATTGGACCATCCTGACATCCATCTAATACAAATAATTTATCAATAGTTTTTCCCGAACGAAATGCCTCTAATACAGCATTACGTCCTTCAATTTTGTTTTCTTCGTATCCCATGAGTTTCCTCCAAAATTGTTCAAATAGCACAATAATTCCCTACTTGAACACGATTCAAATTCTGTTTATATAGTAATATTTGCTCTTTCTAACCCAAGTTTTGTCAACTCCACCACTCTTGGGAATTCATCTTTTAAATACAAATATCCCATAAGTGCCTCAAAACCTGTGGCCTTTCTATAATCTGCCATAGAAGCATTTTTTGCCATGGTTGGCGATTTTGCATTTCGGCCTCTGCGATATACATCCGCTTCTTCCTCTGTCAAATCCTGTTCCAATGCCTCTATGATTTTTGCCTGTGTCTCCGCCTTTACAATATGGCTAGTCTGATAATGAAGCTGGCTGGCTTTAGTATTTCCTTTCCCTACAACGAGGGAACGAATCACCAAATCAAAAATGCCATCTCCAATATATGCTAATGCCAATGGTGAATATGTGCGGATATCTACATTTTCAATCTCAAATTGCTCTTTAATATAAGAATCAATCTTCATTTCCATTAAACAAGCTCCCATTTAACGCCTTCTCTTGTGTCTTTAATTGCTACGCCTTTTGCTAAAAGTTCATCACGAATAGCATCTGCTGTTGCAAAGTCTTTTGCTTTCTTTGCTGCTGCACGTTCTTCGATTTTTGCAAGTACAAAAGCCTCTAAATCTGCGTCTACCCCTGCATTTGCTGGTGTTTCTATGAGTTTTTTACCTTCTTCATAAAGGTTCAATGAAAGTACTTTGTCAAAATCATTGATAAGTGCAAGCTTTGTTGCATCGTTTGTATCAGCTTTTACAACATCATAAAGTACAGTAATTGCCATAGATGTATTCATATCATTGCAAAGTGCATCTTCGAATTTTGCTTTGTACTGTGCAAACACTTCGCTGTCAACTTCGCCTTCATTCTTAAACTCAGCAATTTTCTTTGCAAGCTTATTATATGCAACCACCATATTATCTAATGCTTCATAAGAAAATACCAATGGTTTACGATAATGTGACTGTAAGCAGAACATTCTGTAAACAAGTGGGTTATAACCTTTGCTTTCAATTAATGATACTGTAAGGAAATCACCTTTAGATTTACTCATTTTTCCTGACTGATCATTTAAGTGGTTTACGTGGAACCAGTAATTACACCATTTATGACCTGTAAAACTTTCAGACTGCGCGATTTCGTTTGTATGATGTGGGAAAATATTGTCTACACCACCACAGTGAATGTCCATATATTCTCCTAAATGTTTCATACTGATGCATGGGCATTCAATATGCCATCCTGGGTAACCTACCCCCCATGGACTATCCCATTTTAATGCCTGGTCTTCGAATTTTGACTTTGTAAACCAAAGAACAAAGTCATTCTTATTCTTTTTATTTTCGTCCGCTTCTACATCATCACGAACACCTTCTAAAAGCTGTTCTTTTTCTACTGCAGATGAGAATACATAGTATTCTGTTAACTTACTGGTATCAAAGTACACATTTCCGCCAGCTTCATATGCATATCCTTTTTCCAAAAGCACTTCAATCATATGAATAAATTCTGGAATACAGTTTGTTGCAGGCTCTACAACATCTGGACGCTTGATATTTAACTTCTGGCAATCGCTGAAAAATGCATCGGTATAAAACTGTGCGATTTCCATAACCGTTTTATTTTCACGTTTTGCACCTTTTAACATCTTATCTTCACCTGTATCTGCGTCACTAGAAAGGTGACCTACATCTGTAATATTCATAACACGTTTTACATCATAACCAACATAACGTAATGCTTTTTCTAAAACGTCTTCCATGATGTAACTACGAAGATTGCCGATATGTGCAAAGTGGTATACTGTAGGTCCACAGGTATACATCGCAATTTTACCATCTTCATTTGGAATAACGGTATCTACCTTTCTTGTTAATGAATTATAAAACTTGAATTTGTTTTCCATGGTTTTCTCCTTTTTCTATCTTAACGATCTGTATTTCGTTTTTTATTTCTAATTTATATTTGTACCAGCTGTCACAGCCAACAAGGTCTTTAACTGTTCGATTTCCTGTTCCAGGCTATCTACTCGTCTTCCCAACTCTGCTTCGTTCATTTCGAGACAGCCCAGCTCATCCTGAATTGGGTCAGGTAAATTGTCATGATCTAAAAGTTCTTGTGGCACACTCTCATTATAACGTCTTACGATACGTCCTGGAATACCTACTACAGTACAGTTTGGAGGTACTTCTTCCAACACCACACTACCGGCACCAATCTTGCAGTTATCACCGATGGTGAATGAACCTAAGACCTTTGCACCAGCACTTACCATAACGTTATTTCCAAGGGTAGGGTGACGTTTTCCTTGTTCTTTCCCAGTACCGCCAAGGGTTACCCCCTGATACAAGGTACAGTTATCACCAATAATCGTGGTTTCACCTATGATAACACCAGAACCGTGGTCGATAAACAAGCCTTTACCGATTTGTGCACCTGGATGAATCTCAATTCCTGTCTTTCGTACCGCTTTCTGTGAGAGCCATCTTGCCCAAAAGTAATGTCCATTTACATACCATTTGTGTGCAGTTCGGTACATCATAACTGCTTTAAAACTAGGATATAAAAACACTTCCCAGTTGGAGTGAATCGCAGGATCTCTTTCGCGTATGATATTAATTTCTTCCTTTACGTTCTGAATAAATCCCATAAACTGCCTCCCTTTGTGGATATAAAGAAAACGGACTATTCCGCCTCATAGAGACGGGATAATCCGTGGTTCCACTCTAATTCAAAGTGTACATCTATATCGAGAGATGGAGTCTCTTCTCGTTACATACACTTCCTTAAACATTTAACGCATGCGCTACGTACTTAGCTAATAATCTAAAATCACTTCACCAAGTCAGCTCCCGGATGCACTTTCGAAATCTAAAACTAAGGCAGCTTTCAGCCGGTGACCGCCTCTCTCTTTCGTCTTAGGTTGCTTTCTACTCTTTCCGTTCAAAGCCTTTGAATATAAACAAATATACAATATAGTTTATGCAGAAAATGTGATTTTGTCAAGGAAAATGCTTCTTTTACTCCTGACAGCCACCACAACCGCCATTGCAGCCTACCTGCACACTTGCTTCGTACATAGTTGCAAGAGAACAAATTGCCTGTGCAGCCATACCTTCCTCACGACCAGTAAAGCCGAGACGTTCCTCTGTAGTTGCTTTTACATTAATCTGATCTCTTTCAATACGAAGTACTTTTGCAATATTTTCTTCCATCTGATCGATATATGGACGAAGCTTTGGTTTCTGTGCAATCACAGTCGCATCAATATTTTCGATCACATACCCTCTTTCTTCGATAAGATCACGCACATGTGCCATCAACTTCATACTATCTGCACCTTTGTATGTTGGGTCTGTATCAGGAAAATGCTTTCCAATATCTCCCATCGCTGCAGCTCCAAGCAATGCATCCATAATCGCATGCACCAATACATCTGCATCTGAATGTCCCAACAATCCCAATGTATGTGGGACTTCTACCCCACCTAAAATCAGTTTTCTGTCTTCTACTAATTTGTGAACATCATATCCTAATCCTACTCGCATATTTTATTCCTGCCTTTCCGAATTTTACACTTCAACTATTCTTTATTATACCAAAAAAAGCACTCCACTAATAGTCCAAAGTTGAAAGAGTTCCGAATCTCTGTTAAAATAGATATGATAATCTATTAGATAAAAACAAAAAATCACGAGGACATATTATGAATCCGAAAGATATTAAAAAAGCACTTCTCTCTCTAGTGTTACTTTGTACACTTTCTCTTTCTACCATATATGTGGATGGATCCCAAAATAATGGAAATTCCACAGATCAGGAACTTGAAAATGTACAAGACCAAATTGAAGATGCAGAAAACCAAATTGACCAATACAATGAACAAAAAGATGCCTTACAGGATGACCTAAAGGATTTAAATTCAAATCTGCAATCCCTGGCCAATGATATAACCAAGATTGAATCACAGATTACAGATAAGCAGACCGAAATCAAGGAACTTTCTGCAGAATTAGATATCGCAATAGAGCTTGCTGAAAAACAGCAGGAAACGATGATGTCACGTATCCAGTTTATGTACGAACAAGGAAACACCTCTCTTCTTGTAACTCTGCTGGAAAGTAACTCCTTTTCTGATTTTCTAAAGCGAGCAGAATATGTTTCCTATATTACCGCTTACGATAAAGCTAAATTGGAAGAATATCAACAGACACAGGCAAGCATTGCCGAAAAGAAAACAGCTCTTGAAGCAGAAGAAACAACTCTCCTTGCTTTAAAGGATGAGATGAAAGAAAAACAATCTTCTGTAAGTCAGCTTATTTCCAATAAGCAATCACAGCTTGCAAGTGCAGATCAACAATTGGAAAATCTAGAACAACAACTAAGAGAATGGGAAGCCTATGAAAGACAATTAGAAGAGCAAAAAGCCAAAGAAGATTTAGAAAAGTGGCAATCTATCCAAAATGGAACAAGTGAAGATTTTTCTAACATTATCTATCCGATTCAAGATGGGGAAGCCTACCTTTTGGCAGCTATTATCCAATGCGAAGCCGAAAGTGAACCCTATAATGGAAAAATTGCAGTTGGTAATGTAGTTATGAATCGTGTCATGAGCACCCATTTTCCAAATACTATTACAGGTGTTATTTACCAAAAAAAACAATTTTCTCCAGTAGCCAGTGGTCGTCTTGCCTATCGATTACAAGCAGGTGTGAATGAAGAATGTATTCGTGCCGCAAATGAAGTACTAAACGGAACACACATTACAGACGCATTATTTTTCCGTATGAATAATGGCACAATTAATGGAACTATTATTGGAAATCATGTATTCTATTAAAAAGGGTGTAGCATCGCTACACCCTTTTAATTATGAATACTCTTTTAATTCTTGTCTTTCAAAATAATACATCCAATTTCCTTTTAATAAATAGATAAGGAAAATCACTGAACTTATGGACCAAGTAATCGGATAAGCCATAAATATCAATTGAATATTATCAAATAATGTTCCCACAATTGTGATATACGTGATTCGTATTAAACACCACGCAATCAGCATAACATACATTGGCACCGTAGATTTTCCTGCGCCTCGCATAATCGCTGCTGCTGCATGAGAAAATGCCAACAAGAAGTAAAATAAGGTAACTGTTTTCGCTTGTAATACCCCATAAGCAATGGACTCTGGACCACCTCCAAAAATCCCAATGACATGTGGAGCTAGTGTAAAGATTAAAATTCCCATTGTCTCTGCCAATAACATTGTACAACCTATACCAAATACCGTTCCCTTTTTTACTCTATCATACTCTTTTGCACCAAGATTCTGACTAACAAAGGTCGTCAGCGCCATGGTAAAGCATGTAATTGGCAAAAAACCAAAGCCCTCCAATTTGGAGTAAGAACCACATCCAGCCATCGCCGCTGTCCCAAATGCATTAATATTCGACTGCACAACAATATTTGCCAGAGAAATGATAGAATTCTGTACTCCAGATGGCAAACCAATCTTGATAATCTGTCCCACCATCTGTGGATCAATCCGTACTTCTTTTAATTGAATCTGGTACACATCATCCACGCGCATAAGTTTGCTCATACAAAGAACAACACTTAAAAACTGTGAGATAATAGTTGCCAATGCTGCGTATTGCACGCCTAAACGGAATACACCACAGAAAATCAAATCCAATACAATATTCACACAGGATGAAAAAATCAAGTAATACAATGGGTGTTTACTATCTCCAATTGCATGCAAAATTCCCATACAAATATTGTACATAATGGATGCTAATGACCCCATAAAATATACTCTTAAATATGCTACAGAATTTGGGAATACATCCGCTGGAGTTCCCATCCATTGCAAAATAATTGGTGTAAAACAAACACCAATTATCGTCATCAAAACACCTGCAATCAAACCAAATGCCACATCTGTATGCACCGCTTTTTTTAATTTTTCATAATCTTTTGCTCCAAAATATCGGCCAATGACAACACCTGCCCCCATCGCCGTTCCATTAAAAAATCCCACCAAAAGAAATATCAAACTCCCTGTTGATGTTACCGACGCTAATGCTTCATCTCCGAGAAAATTTCCCACAATAAGAGAATCTGCCATATTATACATTTGTTGAAAAAGATTGCCTAAGAATAAAGGAATTGCAAACCCTATGATTTTTTTCGGAATAGAGCCTTCTGTTAAACTAGTAGACTTCTTTGCTTCTATACTACTCATTGTTTATACCTTCTCACTATCGATAAATTTTGAAACATTTCATCCACAAGTATACTCCTTTCAATTTCGTTGTACAAGCAATCTGATTTTATTTTCTATCAAAATTTATTCTAGAGAATTGTTCACAAAAACTTCTTGCATTATAATGAAACTATCAAATATTGGAGGTGGTTTTCATGAAAAAAATATATGTATTACTTTCATTACTTCTTGTGCTTTTTGTAGTTGGATGCAACAAAAAAGAGATTCAAAATTCAGAAACCGATACGCAAACAGAAACCCAGAGCACCATTGGAGATACAGAACCCGTAGTAGATAATCAACAACATACGGAAAATGAAGATGTATCTACTGTCATAAAACCACTTGATTCTACAATAGATATCAACAACTTGACGAATGGAACCTATTCTATTTCTTTAGAGGATGGTGCCTTCTATGTTGACGAAAATGGAAACATGCAAGTTGTTGTAACCATATATGACCACGATTTCTATGAGGCTTCTTCCATTGAAGGTTTAACTCTAAACGATACCATTCAGATTCTAAACGAAACCATAACAATTACCAGCTTAGAAAAAACACCATTGGGAAATATCATCCTTAATGGTGGCTTTGAAGTTGGCGGATATGATTTTACAACTGAAGATGGAACATTATACTTTATCACTGGTGCCAGCGATACAAAAGCCTATTACGAAATCGGACTAGCAACACTCCCAGTAGCAACTGACTTTGCATTCCACGATGAAATGAACAACTCTATGGAACCTTTCAGTGCAGAAGATTTTCTTGCTGACGAAACAGAATTTTATTATGCATTCTCCCAATATAATACAACTATTGAAATAAAAGATGGATACGTGATAAGTATGACACGTATTTACACGCCATAATTACGATTTAGTTAACTAGAGATTATTTTCCTAGCACCCAATTACAAGTTTTTTATTAAAATTTTGAATGATTTATGTGATTCCGAATCTTAGTGTTTCTTAGATTCGGATACGAACCAAACTTGACCTGCCGTTTTCTTTCAATTTATCACATAAACTACAAATCGCATTTTTTCTTTTCTAAATAAAATAAAAAAGGATGGACATTCTATAAAGAATATCCATCCAAATCATTTTCATTTACTCAGCTAAAGAGTTACCTATACATGGAAACAGCTTCCACCGATAAATTCTCTCATCAGTGAGTTCTGTGCAATTCCTTCGGTCGGAAGTGGCAAGAAGTAGTCTAAAAACTTAAGAAGCCTCTTTGCTTCCTCATATTCCGCTGCTTCTTTTGGAATCTGGAATAAAAGTGGTTCTGCATAAGTCTTTAATACCGCTAATTCATATACCAGAGCAGAATTGAACATAACATCTGCACTTTCCTGGAATGGGAAAATGTATTTTTCCTCTCCACGTCGAACAGAGTGCCACATTGCAAGTGTTTCCTGTGCAGTGGTATTACGTGTACGTGCATCACGTACAATACGACGAAGAAGTCTTCCATCTGTAGTAGGAAGCGGACTATGCTCATCAATACTAAGCTGTGTTAAAGCTGAAATATAAATACGGAACTTACTTTCTGCTGGTAAAGAATGGGATAACTTATCATTAAGCCCATGAATACCTTCGATAACAAGAATATCGTTTTCACCAAGTTTCAATTTCTTACCACGATATTCTCTCTTACCTGTTTTAAAGTTGAAGCTAGGCATACTTACCTCTTCTCCATTTAAAAGAGATACCATATCGCGGTTGAATAAGTCCACATCAATGGCTTCTAAACATTCAAAATCATAATTTCCATCTTCATCACGAGGACTCTTTTCTCGATCCACATAATAATCATCTAATCCGATTGGATGTGGTGTAAGACCTTTTGCTGTAAGCTGGATGGATAAACGATTGGAAAATGTTGTTTTTCCTGAAGATGATGGTCCAGCAATCATAATAAACTTTTTGCTTTCATCTCCTGCAATCTTACTGGCAATGGCACCGATACGTTCTTCCATCAATGCTTCCTGAAGAAGAATGATTTCATTCCCACGTCCCTGTGTAATTGCTTCATTTAATGCACCTACGGAACCAACACCTAACATCTTACTCCAGCTTTTTGAGGTTTGAAGCGTCTGGAACAACTTATTCGATGTATCCAAAGGCTCTACAACCATATCATTCTTTCCTGGATACATCAGCACAAAACCTTCTTCGTACAATTCCACATCAAACCATTTTAAATAACCTGTAGATGGCATCATTGGACCATAATAATAGTCCATCATTCCGTCAAGACAGTGCAAATTCACACGAGAACTACGACGGAATTTCATCAGTTTTTCTTTTTCATGCATGCCATTTTCATGGAAAATGGAGCGTGCTTCTTCTGTTTTTACCGTTAGTTTTACAATTGGAAGATCTTTTTCTACAAGATTAAGCATTTCTTGTTTTAGCATCTGTAACTGCCCTTTATCAATTGTCATATCTTCCAATTCACAGTAATATCCTTCTCCCAAGGAATGAAGAACATGCACATGCACCAGTTTATCCCACAGATTGCAAATTGCTTTTTCCATCAAAAGAATCATACTGCGTCTGTATGCACGTTTTTCAGATTTGTTTGTCATATCAACTTTATATTCCTGCATTCTTTATCGCCCCCATAATTGTATATGCAGATTCATTCAAAGATATCTCATCAAGAACTTCTCTTTTTCGATTAAAAATAGCTTCTGACTCAGGTTGCTTTTCCAATTGTTTTAGAATAGTGTTCAACTGTTTATGCTGTTTCACTAAGAATTTTCGAAGAGATGGATTTCCATTTTTTAGTAAAAGTGGTCCATACATATAGCATGGTCGAATTGCCTCTTCTGAAATGGCATCCCAAAAAGAATCTTCTTCTACTGGAATCACCTTTATCATTGGATAATACTTTCCATCTTCAATAACCATATCTTCATCTACGATTTTATATTTTTCTTCACGCAAATATTTACGTACTTTTTCTAGTTCGGACTGTGGCTGCAACACCAATTCTTTGGCATTTCTACATACTTCCTTCCCCTCTGAAAGTATGTGAATCACTAGTTCTCCGCCCATTCCGGCAATCAATATAGTATCAACTTCTCCCACCTTGAGTTTTTCTACTCCATCCGAAAGGCGAGTTTCTATATAGTCCTCCAACTGACATTCTGCAATATGTTCACAGGCCCTTTGCAGAGGTCCTTTGTTGATATCCATAGCAATTGCTTTTGGTATTTTTTTGCCCTGTACCAATGCAATTGGTACGTATCCATGGTCCGTTCCAACATCGGCTAAGCGATTTCCTGGCGTTACCATGGATGCGACGGCGTTCATTCGTTTAGATAGTTTTATCATTTTACTCTAAATAGTCTTTTAATTTACGGCTTCTGCTTGGATGGCGGAGCTTACGAAGCGCTTTTGCCTCAATCTGACGGATACGTTCACGTGTTACATTGAATTCTTTACCTACTTCTTCCAATGTACGTGCACGTCCATCTTCTAAACCAAATCGAAGTGTAAGAACTTTCTGTTCACGTTCTGTTAATGTGCCAAGTACCTCTTCTAACTGTTCTTTTAACAGAGTAAATGCTGCTGCATCTGCTGGAACTGGAACATTATCATCTTTTATAAAGTCACCAAGATGTGAATCTTCTTCTTCACCGATAGGAGTTTCCAAAGAAACTGGCTCCTGCGAAATCTTAAGAATTTCACGCACACGGTCTACTGGCATATTCATTTCTTCTGCAATTTCTTCTGGAGATGGTTCACGGCCAAGTTCCTGAAGTAACTGTCTAGATACACGAATCAATTTATTAATTGTCTCAACCATATGCACAGGAATACGGATTGTTCTAGCCTGGTCTGCAATCGCACGAGTAATTGCCTGACGAATCCACCATGTTGCATAAGTAGAGAATTTGTAACCTTTGTTATAATCGAATTTTTCAACCGCTTTGATAAGACCAAGGTTACCCTCCTGAATCAAGTCAAGGAAAAGCATACCACGACCAACATAACGTTTTGCAATACTTACTACCAGACGAAGGTTTGCTTCTGCAAGACGTTTCTTTGCATCACCACCACGGTCAACATCTCTCTGAAGATTTTTGATTTCTTCTTTTAATTCTTCTACTTCTGCTTCATCTGCATCTTTCATGCGGCCTTCTAAAATAGCAATCTTTTCTGTTGCTACAGCACCTGCTTCCATCTTCTTTGCAAGTTCTACTTCTTCTTCTGCTGTAAGAAGAGGCACTTTACCGATTTCCTTTAAGTACATACGTACTGGATCTTCTACGCTGACACCGTCTGGAACAGAAAGGTCAATCTTTTCTACTTCCACATCGTCTTCTTCCGATAAGATAATATCATCATCATCGTCATCATCACTGATTCGAAGCACGTCGATACCATTGTGTTCAAGGTATTCCAAAACCAATTCCATCTTTTCAACATCAAGATTTAAATCCTTAAAGAAATCGCTGATTTCCTGATATTCTAGAATATTCTTTTTCTTTTTACCAATTGCAAGAAGTTCTACGAGTTTTGCCTGAAACTTCTCTTTCATTTCCTGTGTTTCCACTACTTCTACTTGTTCTTCTTTTTTCTTTCCCATCTTGTTCATCCTCTCGGTACTAGTCTTTCCTTAATTAATAGAAATATGCAGTTTTTCCAACTGCTGCAAGCCTTTTCGCTCCTCAATAAACTGCATCATTGCAATCATATCTGTTGGATCTGCATGGGCTTCTTTGTAATTTAAACTGTTTTGTTTCACACGAATTATGGTTTCCTTCAATGCCTTTTCCATATCACTTTGCGTTTCCACTTCGTGAATACGTGCATTAAATAGTCCTGCCACTTCTGCTTGTTCCTCTTCCTGCTCAAACATATTGATGATTTTTGCTGGAATAACATTACCCGTCTCTTTAAACTGAGCAAATACTTCCTTAGCTACCACATGATACAAATGCTCCGTAAAATCATCTGCTGTAACATACTTCGAAACAATTGGAAAAAGCCTTGTGTCTTCTATGAGCCATGTCAGCAGTAGTTTCTGTGACTGCTTCATACCATCTTCTTTTTTCTTCTCATGGACACCGCTTTTTAGCTGGGACGGTTTGCTGATGCCACCGCCTTTCATGGCCAGGTTGTTCACCATTTTCCGTAGGTCATCAAAACTAATGTTATATTTTTTAGCAACCGCTTCAATATAGTTATTTCGTTCTAGTTCCTCCGAAAATCCTAATAATTTTGCAGCTACTTCATTAAAAAATGCAGTCTTTGACTCGGGGTCATTGAAATCATATTTGCTCTGCATAATACGAAGTTCAAACATAAATGAGTTCTCTGCAGTGTCAATACGTTTTTGATATTCTTCTGCCCCAAGATTCTTGATAAATTCATCAGGATCCTTATAAGGCTGCATATTTATAATCTTTGTAACAATACCAACTTCTTTTAGAATCGGTATCGCACGAAGAGCGGCTTTTACACCAGCTCCATCGCTGTCATAGGTTAGATATACTTCTTTGGTATACCTTTTTAAAAGATTGGCATGACCACTAGTCAGTGCCGTTCCAAGGGAGGCAACTGCATTGTCAAATCCTGCCTGATGCAGTGCAATCACATCCATATATCCTTCACATAAGAGTAATTGGTCTTTTCGAGTACTCCTTGCAATGTTTAAACCATATAAATTACGGCTCTTATCAAATATTTTGGTTTCTGGTGAGTTTAAATACTTTGGCTCACCATCCCCCATAACACGTCCCCCAAAACCAATTACATGATTATGCACATCCATGATCGGAAACATGGCACGGTTCCAAAATTTATCATGTCCGCCTCGTACTTCATCCATGGTAATAAGTCCAGATTCTTTTAAAATCTCATCCTCATAGCCTTTGTTTTTTAAATAGCGGTACAAGTCATCACTATATTGATCAGAATAACCCAAACCAAATTTCTGCATGGTTTCATCCGTTAATTCTCGATTCTTAAAATAGTTATATGCTCTTTGTCCTCTTGGATTACGAAGCAGCGTATAGAAATATTTTGCAGCTTCTTTGTTTATTTCCAAAAGTCTAGAACGTTTATCTGCTTCTCTTTTCTGTGCACTCGTCATTTCATACTTTGGAAGTGCTACTCCTACACGGTCTGCAAGCATCTCCATAGCTTCTTGAAAAGTGAAATTTTCATATTTTTGCACAAAGGTCAGTACATTTCCACCTACTCCACAGCCAAAGCAGTAAAACATCTGCTTATGTGGACTCACGGAAAAAGAGCCTGTTTTTTCACTATGAAACGGACAAAGTCCAAAATAGGTATTTCCTTTTTTCTGAAGGCGTACATACCCGCCAATGACATCTACAACGTCATTTCTTGCACGCACTTCTTCGATTAATTCATCCGAATAAAATGGCATACATTCTCCTTTATTTTTTAGAAGCCATCTACCTGCCAAGCTTTTGGCAAATAGAATTCATTGAAGCGATGAATCGCAAACTGATCTGTCATTCCAGAGATATAATCACAAATCACGCGCCCCAAATCTTCTCCTTCCTCATGCATCTGAATAAATTTCTCTGGCAGACTTTCTGGATGTTCTACATAATATGTGTAGAGCTGTCCAAGCATAGTTTCTGCTCGATGTTCTTCTCCTTTTGCAATCGGATTTTTATATAAATTTGTAAACATAAATGCACGAAGTTCTTTTAATGCTCCCTCGCATTCTGCAGACATTATGATATCATCTTTGTCTTTACTATGGATAATAATGTCATGAATTAAACTATCTAATCTGTGTCTAGTGTCAAATCCTAATGTTTTTCGAATTTCCAAAGGAATATCTTCTTCACTTAAAATCTGCGCACGGATGGCATCATCAAAGTCAGAATTCACATAGGCAATCTTGTCTGAGAGTCGAACAATCTTTCCTTCTAATGTATTTGGCATTCTGCCAGTCTGATGATTTAATATCCCATCTCTTACTTCCCATGTAAGATTAAGTCCCAGACCATCTTTTTCTAATTTTTCCACAATACGAACACTTTGCTCGTTATGTTTAAAACCTCCTTGATAGATAGAGTTTAATAATCTTTCTCCAGCATGTCCAAATGGTGTATGACCCAAATCATGGCCCAAAGCAATGGCTTCTACCAAATCCTCGTTCAGTTTCAACGCCTTTGCTATGGTTCTGGCATTTTGAGATACCTCTAATGTATGAGATAATCTCGTTCTATAATGATCTCCCTTTGGAGTCAAAAACACCTGTGTTTTGTTTTTCAAACGACGAAATGATTTACTATGTAAGATGCGATCTCTGTCTCTTTGAAATACTGGACGGATATCACACTCTGGTTCTTCCCTGTCACGGCCCCTGCTATTTGCACTAAGACAAGCATATGGACTTAAATTTTCCTTTTCCATCTGTTGGATTTGTTCACGTATTGTCATATCAATTCTCCTTTGGTTATGACCTTAAAGAACAGCCTACATCATTAATATTCTGTATTTTCTTACAAAATCCTTTTTTATTTTTCATTTTTATATCAATTTTTTCATATATTTTTACTAAAAATGACCAAAACTATCATTGAACACAGTTCAACATTATAACTCTTTTCTCTAAAACAATAATTGAGGCTGTTACATGTCCTGTAACAACCTCATATCATCTATCTTATCTAATCTATAATTCTTCGTATTCCTACAATCTCTCTACAATCAATCGAACGATTCGCTGTAATACCAGCAGAAGCCGACTGTGCTTCTACAATCTTTCCATTTCCAGCATAAATCGCTACATGTCCAATACCTCTTTTCATTGCATAAACCACAATGTCACCAGGTCTTACATCCTCTCGAGATACCGGTACTCCTTCATATAAGAATGACATGGAATAACGCACAGTTTTATATCCAAAGTGTTTATACACCAAATGAACAAAACCAGAGCAGTCACACCCCTCAGTAAGACTATTGCCGCCCCATACATAAGGATTACCTACAAACTGTACCGCATACTTAACAATATCTATTCCCGATATATTTTGTCCACCTTCATAGGTTGGCGGTGTATAATTCTCTGCCTGCTCCTGTCGGATAATCTCATTTTGCTTTTCGATAGTATCTCGATACTCCTCTGCCTGTGCTTCTGCAGCTGCTAAAGCATCTGCAAATTCACTTCTTGCATCTTCCAAATCAGCAATCATATATTCGATTTCCGCCTGTTGTCCAAGAAACGCTTCCTGTTTTACCAAAAGTTCATCCATTTTCATAAGAAGCTGGCGTTCTTGTTCCTCTACAAATGCTACGGTTTCCTTATATTGTTCTGTTAGTTCACGGTCTGCATTGTGTATCGTGGTTATGTACTCCATCCGATTTAAGAAATCAGTGATTCCATCCGACTCCAACAACGCTGCCCAAACATTATCACTCGTGCTATTCTCATACATATATCGAATACGAATCTTCATTAATTCATATTGATGCAATGCATCTGCTTTTGCAAGTTCCAAGTCCATCTTGGTTTGTTCAATGGAAGCTTGTGTTCCTTCAATTTCCATCCTCAACTGATTTTGCTGTTCAATAAGCCTAGACAGTTTTCCTCGCACCTCTGAAAGCTTTGCTTCTACATCTTCCTGTTGGCTTTCGATTTCTTCAATTTCTGTTTCAACAGTTTCAAGATTTTCTTCTGCTTCTTCCTTCTTTTCTTGGGCACTAGTAGCGAGATACTGTTCTGCTGCATATGGCGTACCAATCAAAAGAGCACCCACGAGAAGTCCTGCTATAAAATTGTTATGTTTAAATAATAAATGTCTTAATGTTTTCATACCACTATAATACTGATTTGCATTGACGATGTCAAACTACTATTTTTTCCAAATTTGGTTACGAAAACTCCAAGATTACTTCTTATTTCAAACGTTCTAATAGTTTCTGATATTCTGGATTTTCAAACAGAGGCGCAAAAACTGGATGTGATAGCTCTTGTGCTAGAGTTGACAACACCATTTGTGGATTTCTAGGAAGCACCATATATTCTTCCATTTTAGAAAAATAACCATCTAATTTATTAAAATAGGTATCTCCTTTCATCCGCACATCTCCAGTTAAAAAATCAATTGCAACTGTTACAAATTCCTGTAATTCAGACAATGCAAATGAAGCCTCAGTCCAAATCATATGATACATTGCCTTTGCATATACAAATTGCAAATAAGTATTTGGATGCAATTCTTTCAGTTCATATGCATTCATAATCACTTCTAGTCGATTTATCGTTGCTTTCGCACTTTCTTTTTCTTGCATATGATTCATCAAATAAAGCAGACTTTCCTGAATCAAACCAAGTAGATTCTTGTATATGGTCACTTGATTCCACTCTGTAGCCTCATCCATTTGTCCGGCCATCTGATATGCCTGTATCAACAGACTATCTGCACCTTCCATCAACAGAAATGGATTCTTTCGATGCTCTAATTTGACAATAGTTTCTGTGGCATTTCCTCTTATAAGTTCTAGATTTGCATGAAAAACAAGGGCGTTGTTACTAAGATTCGTATCTGTACTATGTTCTTCCATGTGCTTGCAAAGTTCTATCATTTCTTCTAATAACTCTGCCCTTTTTGCCTCATCCAACAACATCAAATGATTTGTAAGCAATACTATCATCTGAAACAATGCGATATCACATGAATAATACATGCGAATAAAATCTCTTATATGAGAAAGTGTCGCCTCTACTCCATCAGTAACAAATTCTTCTGCAAACTTTTCATAATATTCTTTTATCTCTCCCATCGTAAGCTGAGGTTCATAGCCCATCAACGCATCAATACTTACATCATAAAAGGCTGCAAGCCTAGGCAGTTGTGCAATATCTGGAAGACTTTGCCCCGTTTCCCATTTTGATACCGATGCTTTGGAAACACCCAAAAAATCCGCCAATTTCTCCTGTGTAATTCCTTTATTGCGTCTAAGCTGTGTTAAGTTTTCTGCTAAATGAAATTGACTCATTTTTACCCATTTCCTTTCAAACTAGATATCAAGTAGGTCTACCTTGCTATTCATTCTATACAATACAATCGTAACGGTTCCCAGAATTAAACAAAATGCTAACATACATAAATTTATATACTGTGCAGGAATCATCATTGCTCCCATAGTAAGTGGCATCATTATGAAAAATGGTACTATACCTCCCACAAAGGACGATGCGCTCTGCTTCACAATACTTACCTCGTTCTCCCAGTCAAATACTGCCATTTTTAGATTTATAGTCTGACCAAACACAAACGAAAACAACATTGCCATAAATGGCACGGAAAAAATCCATATAGCTTCCATGAAATTGGCCTTTTGTCCAACCGCTACTAAAATAGAAGAAATCAAACAAAATGGTCCTGTCACTGTCAGATTCATAAGCAGTTTACTATCAAGTAACTCTTTTGCCCTAATAGGTAGCGTCTTTACAATCCACCATTGTCTTCCTTCCATTGAAATAGAAACTGCTGTAATTGGCATCATACAAAATATCGTCGCAAGCATCATTGGAAACATATTTCTCATCTCTAGCATCACTCCAGCTTCTGCATAGAAATCAACTGCTGCACCTTCTAACATATCTGGTGAAACAAAAAGCATTGCAACTGCAAACAACATACCCATAATCGGACTTATAATGGTATTTGTCACATAGACACTGGATGCAAAATAGCGTTTGAACTCTCTTTTATATAATGCACCAAGCATATGGGTTTTCTCTAAATTTCCCATTTTATAATCATGTTTGGCACTGGTACTATAAAGCCCTGTACAAATCCACTTGTAATTTGCCGAAACAAGCCACATGACAATTGCAAATACCAAAATGCCAGCTCCCACGCATCCCATGCAAGTTAAGAAATCTCCTGCTAACATTGCCTGTCCAAGCCATACTGCTGGTGGATAAATACCATTTATGATATCTAATACTATATGAAGCACATTTTGTATTGCTTCTATATCTATATTTTCTTCTACTGTAGACAATTGCATACCTCCAAGCATAATCGCTACAATAAGAACTACCGAAAGTAAGATACTCACCACATTTTTGTGCTTTGATCTAGAAGAAATAGCCAAAATGAGCGCACCTATAAATACGGAAATCGTGATTGGTAGAAATGGAATAAATGCCGTTACAATTAGTCCAATCAAATAAAATGACCATGCTGGCTTTACTAAGACACCAAATACCACAATTGCCGGCAACATCACAACGAATGCAAGCAAAAGATTTTCCACATACATTCGAACAAATCTACTGATGACGATAGAACTGTTCTTTATTGGAAGTGAAGAAAGAATATCATAAGCATTCCTTTGAAAAATCACATCTCCTGCCTTAAATACAGAAAACATCAAGATAATAAGACTTGCAATCATTATTAAATATGCTGGCAAAATATCTGCAAGGCCTATATGCACATATCCAAAAGTTAAGCCGCCAACATAAGACATCATAATAATGATAACAAATGCATACGCCACGCCAAGCCAGAATTTCTTCCTTTTTTCCTTTGGATCCTTAAGGTTACGATATACGTTCACTCCATAGAGATTCACTAATTGTACTTTTATTAAAGCTTCGAGTTGTTTTGGTGTCGTGCTTTTATTCATCGCAGACCACCTCCATAAAAATATCCTCAAGTGAGATTCCATCTCTTACGACTTCACCCATGTCACCAGATTTAATCAAAACGCCATCCTTGATAATGGCTACTTTATTACAAAGCTTCTCCGCTACATCCAATACATGTGTAGAGAAGAAAATTGCTCCTCCTTTATTACATATTTCACGCATCTTGTTTTTCAATACAACCGCAGCCTGTGGATCAAGTCCAACAAATGGTTCATCTAAAATCAAAAGTTTAGGTTCATGCACAAGCGCTGAAATAATCGCTAATTTCTGCTTCATCCCATGGGAATAAGAAGAAATCAAATCACCTAACGATGACATAATCCCAAAGTCTTCGGCATATTTTTCAATTCTTTCCTGTCTATCTGCTACTGACACTTCAAATACATCTGCAATAAAATTCAGGTATTGAATCCCTGTTAAATAATCATAAAGATCTGGATTATCTGGAATATAAGCAAATTCCTTTTTGCATGCAAATGGATTTTCTTTCATAGATTCCCCATTGATGTGTATTTCTCCCTGCTCAAAATCATGAATCCCTACTACACATTTTAAGGTAGTGGTTTTTCCAGCACCATTATGACCAATAAATGCAAAAATATCGCCAGCATCTACATGCAAACTAAGATTTGTTACCCCTTTACTGCTTCCTTTATAGTGTTTTGTCAGATTATCAATTTTTAACATAACTTTATCCTTTCTAATATTCCATTACCTCTATTATATTCGATGCATAAGACGTGGACAATGGATTTGCAGTTAATCAGCTCGATTTTTTGTCAACCATCAAGAAACAAAAAAAAATATCCCTGCCCAAAGGCAGGGATATTAAAAACCAATTTCTCCATTTTATTTCTACTCCACTGTATCTTTACATTCAAAAACATACTCGTATTCATACCCTACAAATGTAATCGTCTGCAACGTTTTATCTACTTTCAGTTCTGATATTTCTACCGGTAGTCTTCCTCTTAGTTCTTCAAAACGAGAATCTGACACCTCATATTTTTCAGGAATTGTTACAGAGAGCATAGTTCCCTCTGAATCAGAATATTCTCCAGCCCAGCTAGCACGATCTGCTGCAGTAATTCCAAAATATTTCAAAGAGGCATTCGCATCCCATGTAGGATCACAATAATAATACTTCCCGTCAACTTGAACAGTGTTCCACATATGCATACCACTACCACCTGTATGCAAAACCGTTCCACATACTATGTCTGCCTGGGTACATAAAAACATATAAGCCTCTGCAATGTTGGTACAAATACCACTTTTTTCTACAAGCACATAATAAGGAGAAGATTTCAAATTCGCTTCTTCTTGGCTAAGACTTTCAAAACTATCTCCAATTAAGCCGTAATCATAGTTCAAATCATCAATTATGGCATAATACAAAAGCATAGCTCGCATTGTTTCACTGTCCGTTGTACTTACATTTGACAAATAGGATTCTGTCGCATCATAAAATGCCTGAACTTTGGTATTAAATTCAGATTCGTCTATAAAATAGTTCCAAGATACAATCCCAGATACTGCATCATAAGATGTCATTTCGCTAAAATCAGTAAAAGCACCAAACATTGGACAAGTACAATGTATCACGTATGCCATATCATTCATAAAACGCTGGCCATTACCATTTACTTCTATCACAACACTATTCTCATATCGCAAAAAAGCCTCTATTACGTTTTTTGCTGCAACTACTACATCTTCGCTTACATTTTCTTGAATCATTGGAGATATCTTTGTCAAGTCTACTTCAAATGTACTCCCTATATCCTCCACATTTTCACTTTTAGTTCCCTCAATAAAAAATGTACGAACCTCCCCGTCAAAATCCAATTCGAGCATCTCACCATCACAGCTAATCAATTTGATTTCTGTTATCATGCCCTCTATTTCTTCATAAACATTTAATGTAAACAGTTTCGTCGTATCATCATAACAGTATGATTCCACCACATCTGCATCGTTTACAGGATTTCCGCATGCACAAGAATAGCGAAACTCTCCATTCGGAAGGAAACACAAGGTCTCATCACATTCTGCATTTCTGATCCATTGTACTCCTGCAAAATCATACATACTATAACTCTCAGTACTGTTTACTTCGGATTTCGGTACGCAACCTCCCCAAAAAAGTGCACAACATAATGCTATTAATACAAAACTTTTCCTCTTCATAAGAAAATCCTTCTTTTTAAATTTGTTTATCCTCTTTGATACTACTACTAATTTACCACAATGAGCCAAAAGGCAGATGTAAAACACCTGCCTTTTGTCACTAACATCAATTATTATCTACGTATGTATTCTCTACTTTCCTGCTTTCTTATCAAAAGAATAGCAAGTAACATAAACACAATTCCAAGTATCATAAACCATACATCCCATTTACAATACCCTACATTTGTAAGTAGAATCATCAGAACTGTATCAATACCTAATACAATCCACTGATTTTTACGTTTTTCTCTAAAGACAAACATCAAGATTGTTCCGATAATTGCCAATAGAAGAATTACATAATGCCAGAAACAATTGTTTTTGCTAACAGAAATCACATCACCGTTTGCATTTACCAAATATCCATTCTCATTAATCATATTTGCTAAACGAGCTTCCCCGTCTTCATAAACAAGCTGATATACTGCATTTGGATCTCCAGTAAATAATAACACACCATCTTCTGTTACTTCTGCTTGAACAATAATAATATTTCCTTCCTCATCCACTGTAACAAGATAGAAAATTCTTCCTTCTTCATATAGATTTTCTGGAATCTGAATCTTAATCTGCATCTCAGTTTCATCATCCATATCACTTGGAACATCTGTGATATATATAAATGGACCTTCTTCTATCTCTGGAACCAAATTCTGAATTGCATCAATGGCATCTGATAACGCATTCACCTTCTCTTCTGGTACATTGTCGATTACATCTGCAACAATTGCATCGGCAACGATTGCATCTGTTTTGTCTACATTGTCACCATCGGCTCCCACATTATCATCTTTGTTGTCATCTTCTGTGCTGTCGTCATCTGTAGCCGCATCTTCATCAGAATCTTTGTCATCTTCATTGTCATCTTCATCGTTCACATCATCGATGTCATCATTTGCAACACCATTATTTATGTTACCGCCACTGATGTTGTTACCTGCGCCACCACTTATGTTGTTGTCACCTGTGCCACCGCCACTTGTGTTGTCATCACCTGTGCCATCTCCACCTGTGTTGTCGTCATCTGTTCCGTCTCCACCTGTGTTGTCGTCATCTGTTCCGTCTCCACCTATGTTGTCGTCATCTGTTCCGTCTCCACCACCTGTGTTGTCGTCATCTGTTCCGTCTCCACCACCTGTGTTGTCATCATCTGTTCCGTCTCCACCACCTGTGTTGTCGTCATCTGTTCCGTCTCCACCTGTGTTGTCGTCATCTGTTCCGTCTCCACCACCTGTGTTGTCATCATCTGTTCCGTCTCCACCTGTGTTGTCGTCATCTGTTCCGTCTCCACCTGTGTTGTCATCTCCTGTACCGTCGTCATCTGTGCCACCTTCACCAACAGCTCTATCTTTGTATGCAATAGAGTATACAGAGAATTCATGCGCTTCAAATGTTAATGTAGTGTTTTCTGGATTGAATACAGCTTCTGTTGTATTCACTTTTCCATCATGCATATAGATGACAGTATAAGTTCTATCTTTCGACGCATCCGTATTCACATATTCGTTTGGTAATTTTACAGTGATTGTAACTTTTGTTCCATTCACGTCCGTAATTTTTACAGGAGCAGTATCTCCTACTACCTTATAAAGAGATACGTCTAAGAAAAGTCCTACCGTACTATCTAAAGAAGCAGCTTTCTGAAGAATACTTTCTTTTTCCGTTTCGGCCATATTGTCTTCTACAACATCCCAAAGGAGATATACTAACGCATTCTCGCCGTTTTGGATATCTTGAAGTTCTTCTGGTGTTAATAATGCTTCTGCTTTTTCTACTGTAAGTCCAGCCTCTAACTGTGCTTCTGGTGCTGCTTCATCTTTGAGAACAGCAGTCTGTACGATACCTCCATTTGGATTATTTGGAGTCAAATCTACACTACCACCTGTTATTCCACCGAAGCCATTATCTGAATCACCGCCTGAGCCATCATCTGAGCCATCTCCGGAACCATCATCTGAGCCACCACCTGAGCCATCATCTGAACCGTCGTCTGAACCGCCACCTGAGCCATCATCTGAACCGTCGTCTGAACCACCACCTGAGCCATCATCTGAACCGTCGTCTGAACCGCCACCTGAACCATCATCTGAACCATCATCTGAACCGTCGTCTGAGCCGCCACCTGAGCCACTTCCACTTCCGCCTCCTACATTTATAACTGTAAGAGTACCAGAAAGAGCCTCAGTTAATACGTAGTTCTTTGAAGCATCATCTGTCAATGTTCCAAGGTCTTTTACTTTTAATACATAAGTGCCTGCATCTAATGCAATTGTTGAAGAAATCTCGTCACCAGTCTCCATTTCATATACACCAATCTCTGGCTGTCTTTCAATTGCTACATCATTCTTATTATCTGTACCGATAAATCCGCTGTATTCTGCCTTTGCCTGTTTGAAACTTCTACCTGCAAACATCGCCTGATTTACAGCTTTAACGATAATTGGGCGTTTCTCGATTTCAAATGGAACCACAATTTCTCCCTTGAAGAAGTCATTGTCCTCTGGAATAGAAATCACTACTGTATAATGTCCCGCATCTACTGGTGCATTTTCCAATCCGACACCGATTACAGCACCTGTTGCGTCCTTATAGATATAGTTGAATTCAGTTACTGTTCCGTCTCCTGCACTAGGTGTACCATTGAACCCATAATGCTTCTGACCATCGTAGACGATATTTTCTGATACATCGACCTCGATTTCCGTTTCGCGTTGAACTTCTTTTACTGTAAATACACCTGAAACATAAGTAATCTCATAATTTTCTGACTGTAAGCCATGTGGTGTGATTGTGTATGTTCCTACTGGCTGACCTGGTGTATAGCTATATTCATAACTTAATGTGCCACCTAAGTATGATGCATCTTCTCCATCAATAAAGCCTGTATATGTTACACCATTATCTTTCAAACTCTTGTCTTCGAAAATCTGAACATCGTTCGCTTTGACTGTTAACGCCTTTTTCGTAATATTGATATTACATGATCCTGAAACTACGGAACCTGGATTCTGACTATCCACAATGTAATAGTATACAGTTGTTGTACCTGCACTCTTACGTGTTGGACTTGTTGTCTGTACGCTTGCAGTACTTACAAAGTCAGTATCATTGGATAACTGTGTAGTACTGTAGAATACCTGAATACCTTCTAAAGCCGCTTCATTTTCTGCGTTTAGACTTACCTGGATTCCATGATAGTCACCATCATATTCTGTTGTAATACCTTCTGCTACGATATCAAATGGAAGATTTGTAACATGGTACATACCATTTACGGTAGTAATTTCATAGTTCGCATCTGGATTTGCTACGGTTACCTGAATTACGTAACTTCCTTCTTTCAGGGTTCCATTTGCATTCAAATCTGCATTATCATAATCTACAAATACTTCGATTCCCAAATCATCGCCTGCTACAACACTACCAATCATGCTATAAGTCAAAGCTTCCATTGGCTGATTTGATTTCGCAAAAACAGTTGGTGCTGTTACGGTGATTTGTGCTTTTTTAATCTGGAATCCTACAGGTGCACTTTCTGTTCCAGAATAGTCCGCTGTTTCATCCATTTTTGCTTTTACGAAATAGTTACCTGCTTCTACTGGTTTTTCTGTTGTATAAGCACCATTTCGTGAAGTACTGTACATAAATGTAATATCGCTACTATTGCCATAAAGAGTCTCTGCACTTGGAACAGATGCTGTCTGTCCATATGTCCAGTTTGCAATTGCTACTTCTACTGTGAAGTCATTTACACCCTGGGTAATTGTCCAGTTATGTGAAGCACTTGCTTCCGCCGGAGTAATCATATAATTTCCTGCCTTTTCACCAGACAAGCTAATTACCTTGGTGCTATATTCGCCTGCTGTTGTAGCAGAACTATCTCCCGCAATCAATTCATAATCTGTATCAATGAGTGTAACAACATCATCATTTACTAAATTCTGAACTACTGCTGTTGGAGCTTTCTTTGTTGCATCATATACAAAACTATTTCTCTTCCAGATAAAGCTTACTGGTCGTTTGGTTACTTGTAAGCAACCTTCGATTTCTGTGAAGGTATAGTTATCGATGTCTTCTAAAACAGGCATGATACTATATGCACCTACATCTTCATACTGGTTATAATTAATTGTATATGTTGGTTCTAGATTAAGGCTTACTGCATCTTCATTTCCAACAAATCCTTCATAGATTACACCATTATTCTTTGGTTCCTCTCCATATACGATCTGTGCATCTTTTGCTGTAATCTTAACCTCTTTCTTCTGAATGATAATATCCTTAGAACCACTTACAGATATTTCATCACTTGTATCATTTCCACTTTCTACAACTACATAGTAGTAAACTGTCTTTTCTCCTGCTCCTGTGAGCGTTGGGCTTACATTGCTACCACTTGTATAGTTGTCTTTATTTAATGGACGTTCGCTATAATATACCGTTGCATCTATAGCTGTGTTATCATTTTTCGAACTAACTTCAACCGTAATACCATGGGCGTTACCATCGTAAATGCCTGCATAACCTTCTGCCTGAATCTGAACATCTGCTAGATTCTGTACCACAAAATAATGTCCATTTACTGTAGTTACGTCATAGTTATTACCCGCATTGTGACTTACCTCAATGATATAATCGCCTGCGCGAAGTGTATCCACATTGGTTGTAAGTGTAATTCCTAAATCATCACCTTCTACTACATGACCGCTTAATACATATTCACGGCTTATATCCACAATAGCATCGCCCTTATTCGCATTGATGTCATTTGCAATGACTGTAATCTTAGAAGGTGCAATCGCAAAGGATACTGGATCACTTTCTAATCTTTCATAATTATTTGTTCCAGTTACAAATGCCTTCATGTAATAAGTTCCAGCATCGGTTGGTACCGCTGTATCATAGATGCCATTTTCTGTAGAAGCATATTTAAATGTAATCTGACCATAACGAGCTTCACCTACTGGTGTATTTGCTCTATCTCCGTAGGTCCAGCCAGTAATACTTGGTGGTACGGTAAATACATTGTCTGTTTGTGATTCACCAGTATTGCCCGCTGTACGGATATACCAGGTCTTTTCTAATGTTACATTGTCGATGCTGTAATTTTCTACATTCTTGCCTGTAAATTCAGCAACTCTTGCAATATATGTACCTGCATCTGTAGCAGTATTGGTAACTGCAGGTGTCTGTCCGCTATTTACTTCGTAAACATTTACTTCAATGCTGTCTCCTGCATATAAGTCATCTGGATTTACACTAGCAGTAATCTTATGGCTCTTACCATCATAAACAAACTCATTTGCAGACCATACGAACTGAATAGGTCTCTCTTCTACTTCAAGTGTCGCTGGCTGGTAAACAATTTCGTAACCCGCATTTGCTGTCAATCCAGTTGGTAATACCATATATTCTCCAACCGCCTTGCCAACTTCATAATCTGTTACATATGAGAGTGTTCCCGTTGCCACATCCGCTAGATTCACGGTATTTCCAGATGCATCAGTTGCAGTATAAGTTACCATATTCTCTGTAAATGCTGTTCCATAAACAAATGCTGTCTGTAAATTTATGCTTGCATTTACATAAACAACAGTATTCTGTGAAGAGCTACCTTCAGCTGTAATTACAAATGGTACTGGATTACTTTCTAATCCTTCATAATCAGCATCCACCTCTACGAAAGCTTTCATATAGTACTCTCCGCGTTCTGTTGGTACATCTGCTGTATATGGACCATTGATACTATTGCTATAGGAATAGCTTACACTACCATATTTTGCACTTGCAATAGGAGCATTTGGCGTTGTACCTTTTTCCCATCCAGTGATTTGTGGCGCAATTATCCAGCTGTTTTGTGCTTTTTCAATTGACCATGCACATCTTGTTGTTACATCAGCTGAATTAAAGATGTAGTTCTCGGCACCAGTTCCTTTTAATGCAGATACCACTGCCTCATAATTACCTTTTGCTGTAGCAACATTTTCTTCGTATGTGCCAACTGTTACAAGAGTTTTATCCTTATCCAGTAAACCGATAATATTTGCTGTTATGCCGTGTTCTCTTCCGTCGTATACGAAAGCACGATCTTCTAGCCAACTAAAAGTTACTGATTTTGGACGAACTGTCAATGTTCCTTTCTTATAAGAAAGCGCATAGTTCTTTGATGTTAAGCCTACTGCTTCGATTGCATAAGTACCAACATCATCTCCTGCTGTATAGTTTGTTGTTAATCCGATACTTTCACTGTCCATAATTGCATCGTTTACATCTTCTTTTTCAAACAAGCCTTTATCTACAAAACCTTCATATGTAAAGGACTCTTTTGTAACAGACCAGTTTGGCTGCTCACCATAAACAAGTGAATCATCTGGCACAGTAACGGTAAGTGGAGCTGGTTTAATTGTTACGGTTACACAACCACTCTCTGGGCTGTAATTATTACATACAACATAATAATATACCTTATATGTGCCTGCATCCTTAAAGCTTGGCATCTCTTTTGATCCAACAGTCCTATAGTTGCTTTCATCTAAAGATACGCCATTTGCATAATAAATATCTGCAGAAGTATAGAATTTACCTGTCTTTGCAGAGACTTCTGCACTATGTTCTTTTCCATCATATACGCCGGTATATGCATTGGCAGTTACTGTAAGTGTAGCAGGTTTTACTTCATAATCTGCTGGCACTACGGTAATGACATAGTTACTATTTTCTTTATATGTAACATTGATTGCGTCTTCATAGGTACCGACTACGTGCCCCTTCTTTACAGAAGTTACAGGTGTAATCGCAAGACTTGCCAAATCATCTGTTACAATTTGACCATTTGCGATTTGATAATTTCTACTTAAATCACTAACTTCTTTGTTATACATGCTAGAAGCGTACAATGCAGTTATGGTCACTTCTGCTGGTTTAATTGTGAAATTCTTCTCAACTGTTCCAGTATAGTTACCAGCTTCTGTACTTGTAATCGTTACTACCGCTTCTCCTGCATTTTTATTTTTTGAATATGTCACAGTATAATCATCGTTTGATAACAATCCAGAATGTGTGATACTTGCTACTTTTTCATTGCCATCATAGATAAATTCTGCATCATCCACAGTAAACATATCTGCTGTGAGTGCTTTCTTGTTTACGGTTAATGTTCCTGTTTCATAAACAAATCTATAATTTGTTGTTACAAGTCCCCTTGGCATAATTAGATATTCGCCAACATCACTTCCGATGGTGTATATAATTCCCTTTTCGTTTGCATAAGCAAATGTAGGACTTAAACCTAATTTTTCAGCAGTATCACCATCCACGAAGCCAGTATACACAACGCCATTATTTACTGCATTTTCACCAAAGATAATCTGAGCATCTAACGCTTTTACTGTTACATCCTTCTGTCCGATGGTTACTGAAAGTGTTCCATATACAGGGTTGTAATTTTCAGAAGCAATATAATAATGCACTCTGTATGTACCCACATCTGTAAACGTTATTGGTGTTGTAGAACCCTCACCAAAGTTTTTATCGTTTAACACAACTTTATCACTATAGTATACAGTCGCTTCCTGTGATGTATTTACTTTTACTCCGTGACCAGTGCCATCGTAAGTTGCACTTACATTGCCATCTGCAATCTGGCCTTCTCCAATCATAGAGTAACTTGTGGAAAGGACATCCCTGGTAATTATATAGACACCTGGCACAGTCTCAAACTGAACATTCTCTGTATCGTCACATTCAATCTCTACCGGATATACACCTACAGGCGCAGGAGCCTCTGTTGCAGGAGATTTATACCTAATATTAAATCCAGATATATTTTCTACCTTACCCTGTACCACGCTATATTTATAAGAAAATGCTGGGTCAGCCCCATATATTCCAGTTGTATTGTCCGCTGTCAAAATCACCTTTGCAGGATGAATCGTAAATGTACATGTATTATCTACTAATGCATTATAAGAAGACGTTTCTCCAACTTTTGCAATCAAACGATAGGTACCAGCTTCTGTTGGAACCTCTGTACTTGGAATTGTAAATAAAGCAGCAATTCCTGTAGCCACTGGCTCATATTCAAATGTAACGTTACCAAACTTTGTTTCTGCTACTGGTGTTGGTGCCTCATTTCCGTAATACCAATCACTCATATATGGTGAAACGACAAAATCATTATCAGCCATTCCAATTTCCCAGCCAACAGTTTTATTATTGTTCGCAATACAATAGTTATTACTATTTGTTCCACCTAATGCAACTGCCTCAGCTGTATAATTGCCAACTTCTATTGCTTTGTTTCCTTCATAAGACAGTACAAAAATCTCATCATTATATAGCACGTCATCTTTGTCTACCGTTGCAGTAACATACTGATTTTTGCCATTATATGAAAGTTTTGTAGCAGCCCAATCCAGTCTCACTTCTTTTGGATTTACTCTCAAAGTTGCAGGTATACAAACGATATTAAATTCCTCTGATGTCACAACTGGAACAATCGAATATTCCCCAACTGGACTTCCAACTGTATAGTTTGTAGCATAATCCACATTATATTCGAGCTCTGTAGTCAATACTGTAAAGAGCGATCCTACAACACCAGATCCATCTCTTTCTGTACTATAGGATACCGTTACTGTATTAGGTGCTTCCGCTCCATAAGTAAGCTCTATATCGCTCATTCTTACATAATATGTTGTTTTTGGAGCCTCAGTAGCCTCTTTTCTTGGGTGGATTGTAAATTGCACTTCCTCATGAAGTGTCTTGTACAACTGAGAACCGCTCACATCTGCTACCATTATATAGGTACCTTGCGTACTTGGTTTCTCTGACAAGACCTCTCCTGTCAATGTTTTATATTGGTAAACTACGTCACCATATTTTGGTATCGCTACTGGTTCAGAAGCAGTTTCACCTTCCGCCCAGTCTTGAATAGAAGGATATAAACTCCATTCATTCTCTGCCTGCTTAAATTCAATAGACCATGTTGCAGTAGACTCATCCACGGTATAGTTCGATGCCTTTGCACCACCCAGACTTACTGCTGTTACACTGTATTTCGATTCGGCATTTGTTTCGCCATCTAATAGCATAACTGTACTACTACCATTATATCCCTTTGGATATATCGCCTGTACCTCACCTTGATATTCATCTACGAATACATGAACGTCATCCCCGTTTAACAAACCTTCAATACTAGCATAAAAACCGATGGTATTTCCTGTGTATAAATACTCATTCGCCACATTATCTTCTGGCCATACAAATTTTACCTTCTTTGGCTCAACCTTAAGCTCACCAGAAATACAAGTAATGTCATAATTCTTAAGCAAATCATCCCTATCCGTATTTCCCAATACCGGAGTTACTGCATATGTGCCTACATCCTTATACTGGCTATAATCTTTCGAAGTATAAGAAATATCGACAGAGCTTATTTTCTCTTTATCTGCTTCCACTAGGCCAGTAAGGATAATACCTCTTAAGCCATTGACTGTAGTTAAATCACTATCATCAATTTTACTCAAATCATCACCATATGTGATGCTCTTTTCTGTTGGTTTTACAGTTAATGGTGCTTTTTCGATGATAATCATCTGAGAGCCCGTTTTAACAGTATAATTACTAGATTTTATATAATAGAATACTTCATACTGACCTGCATTCGTAAATTTAAGTTTCTGTGTACTTCCTCTAGTATTATAATTTGATTCATCTAACGGTTCTCTACCATAATATATCTTAGCGTCTTCGTTACTCTCTAATCCAGAAACTGTTACAGTAATACCGTGCTCTTCTCCATCGTACACACCTGCGTAACCGCTAGCAGTTACCTTCATATCTTCCGACTGCAACACCTGGTAATCTGCTGGAGTTACAGTAATATTATAATCTGCATTTAATTTATTGTAGCTAATTGTAATACTATCTTCATAGAGACCTGCACGGTATCCTTTTTTCACAGAAGTAACACCTTTGATTGCCAAAGCGTCTCTATCTGCATCATACAGACCTACTACTTCATAGTTGTTCGTTACATCCGCTACCTCAGCACCATAAGCACTTGATGCATCTGTTGCCGTGATTGTAAGGTTCGCTTTCTGAATATCAAAATGAATCTCTACTTCACCCTTATAGTTTGAAGTATAGCGTACCTGATTTTCATCCACTTCTTCTGTCATATCTGCATTAATCTTAATTGTTGCTGTACCAGCATGCAGATTGTTTTCATATGTCAGGGCATAATCGTATTCTGCAATCAGATTCACTGTTTCAGAATCTATTGTTGTGTTATCTGTTGCAAAAACTTCAGGGATCTGTTCCTGTGCGTTATAGACTACAACTGTATCACTTAGTGTAAACATAGATACATCCAGAGGTTTTCTTTCAATCGTTACCAAAAGATCTTCCGCTGGTTCCACAATATAGTTGGATGCTGCAGTTGATGCATCGGCTTTAATCTGAGATTCTCCGATGATAACGTCTTTATCTTCTCCTGCATCTGGAGAGTATAAACTACCCACTGACTCTGGAAGAAGAATTACCACATCAGATTCTTCCACGCCTACAAGTGCTGCGTTTTTAGCAGATATATCTACTGTAGTGGTTCCATCATATACACGGTCCACTGCCTCTAAGCCTTCTACCTGAATCGTCTTTGGTAAAATTTCGTACTCTGTTGTCAATGTTCCTGCATAGTCACCTATACCACTCACAGTTACTGTCACAGTACCTGCATTTATCGTATTATTTTCACCTCTACCAGCATCTGTATTGGTATTGGTATAAGAAATCAGATAATCTACGCCTTTTGTCAGCTTCTTACTACCTCTTGTTACAATAATATCTGGAATCTGAGAGGTTGCATTGTATGTAAAGCTGTTTCTAGACAAACTGATATTAAACTGTTCTTCTGCTGTTGCAAGAGAAGTCTGATTCCATGTTGCTTTTGCAGTAAGTTTCTCACGAATGGTTATTTCATCGCCTGTCTCATAGACAGAATCACCAATCTTCCAACCTGCAAAAGTCTGATCTCCATTGGTAATATTGCCTTTTCCAAGCATTGTTACCTGGCTTCCAGACAGATAATAAGTCTGATCTGCTGGAATCATACCTGCTTCTTTGTTTGATGTACCTGAGAACGCATATGTAATTGTGTAATAATCCACTCTTACATAATTTCCTGCAACTACATCCATATTTACATCTACACCATCTACATACAAATTCTGTGTAGAATTATCTTTTGTTACTAACTCATAACGTCCTTTTGCAGAACGAATCATCATCTTATCGCCAAAACGTACGGTACCTTTGTCAAACAACTTACCATCCAGATAAGTCTCTACGATAGTTGTATATCTTGTAAATGTAACATCGATTGGTTCACTATCACCATTTTCTCCAAAGGAAGCCTTGCCAGAAGTTTTTTCACCATTTACATAAATATCGTATACTGTCTCATCATCTGCTTCATCTTCTAATTTTGTGTAAGTATATTTGCCGCCTTCACCCTTTTCCATAAAGAGTGCATTACCCTTGTCATCACGCAATTCTACAGATGAAATATCCTCTGGTTTCATACCTTGAGCATTTAAATCAACCGTAATTGTACGGTAAATAACTTCTGTAGTATTACCAAAAGAAACTGTTTTGTTTACGTTTTCTCCGTCTACCCATATAGCAAACGCATTAGTTGGAGCGTCTTTTACAAGACGTTCTACTGTAAATGTACCATCCCCATTATCTATCAATGCAGGCGCATTTTCCCCCTGAAGCACTACGCTTAGCGGAGTTTTTCCTATCACTTTTACGCAAAGGGTTCTGTATTCTATTACTGTATTACTCTGAGTTGTACCTTCAGCGATAGGTGCAGTCTCACCTACCTTGATTCCATTGATTAAAATATCTTTAACTTTATTTGATGTAGTAATCAAAGTATAAGTTCCATCCGCACCAGGTGTAAGAATATTGTCAACAGCCTTAGTTCCTTCTTCATCAGATGGGAGAATTTTGTCAACAAGCTTGATACGACCTCTGTCATTTACTACTTTACCATCTACTTTGATCTGTACATTATAAGTATTGTATGTCTGTACTGTTTCACCTTCTCCAATTTCGCCTCTGAAGGTTTCTTCTGTTAAATCCTCATCACGAATACCACCAACCGTCTCCGTAACTGCTACGAATTCAATATGTCCGTGGGTTGTTGGGTCTAAATCAATATAATCTCCATCCCAGTATCGTTTTTCCGCATCCGTAGTCAAACCACTACCAGCTACACCGCTCTTTGGATACGTTTTAATCTGCCATCCTAAGAATTTCACGCTTGAATTACTATCTACGTATTCTGGGAAATCAAATCCATATGAATGTCCATAAGTATAAGTAAGTGTTTCTGGATCTGATGCAGTTTCACTTGGAGTTTTAAACTTAATGGTATAAGTCTGATATTTTGTATCAGTAGAAGAACCTGCTTGCGTGTTTAATGTAGCTGATGCTGCTACATAATATGCTCCACTAGTTCCACTTCCACCAGCAGAACCTTTGGTACCACTAGTACCTCCACTTAATGTCCATTTGCTACTGTAAGCAGAGCCTGTGTCTCTATCTCCAGTACCACTAGAACCATTGTTTACACCGCCACCACCGGCCCCTCCAGCTCCGCCAGCTCCTTGGCCAGTTGTATTCTTTATAGCTTCATCATATATACAATCATCTGTATTACAATAGTCTGCAGCACCAGAACCACCGCTGGCTCCACCGCCACCACCGGCTCCGCCGGCTCCAATATCCTTTGCACTAGCGCCACCGCCGCCGCCGCCACCGCCGCCGCCGGCTCCACCAACGTGATATTTTATTTCGCTAAAACTAAAGTCTGTATAAGCCCATGTTCCAGAACCACCACCAGATCCTCCAGAACCTGCTGAACCACCATCTGCCACAACAGAAATATTATCTAAGATATAGACAGTGCCACTCGATCCTCCTGGATTACCATCACCACCCTTATTTCCTTTTTCTCCACTATATTGATCAATTTTATTCGTATCAGTATCTAAATCTCCACTACCAGCTTTCTGAGATCCGCCAGCGCCACCATTACCACCGACTCCACCGATACCAGCGCCGGCTCCGCCGCCGCCATATCCACCGGCTCCGCCGTAGCCACTTCTATAGTAATTATCTTTACCTGACTGTGCTAAACAATATCCATCTCCACCTCTAGAACCACTATTACCGTTGGCAGCATTACCACCATATGCTTCTACGTCACCTTCACCTACAAATACTAATGTTGAAGTAGATGGCACATGAATCCCTGCTCCAGCTCCTGTTGTACCACTGGCATTACCACCTCTTGCAATCAATTTACAGTTTTGTGGAATATAAATATATACTGTCGCATTCTCAGCAATCGTAAGACCACTTCTGCCCGCATAATATCCGTTATAGGTTACATCTTTCGTCAGATAATACACTCCACCATTTAATGTCTTACCACCTGTAGCACCAGTTAATTCTGTTCCAATTATAGTTGTCGCAGATGAATCTACACCATTTGGTGCAACATATTCACCTTCACCATCTAGAACCTCTACTTCCATCGTATGTAAAACTTCTACTTCTGGTTTTACAATAACTTGATTGCGTAAAAAGTCCTGTGCTGCTGCCATAGATACTGGTGTATTAAATGTAATGGCTACCTTGTCACTCGTTGGGATTACTTCAAAATCGCCACCCTGCGTAGTATCTACCCTTGTAGTACCATTGTCTAATACAATATTTGAAGTTCTTACTTCTCCCTCTACTGTACCATCTAAAATCTTAATACTTGCAGTAAATTCTGTTGTAAGGAAGATGTATTTAATCGCAGCTTCCCCTTTTTCAAAGCCAGAAATGGTAAGATTTGCCATACGGTAATAATCTCCGTCTGCATCAATCTCTCCAGCTTCATTTATTTTGATTAATTCACCAATTGTTACAGTTGGAACCGCAAAATTTGCATATAAAGTATAATCTTCATAGATTGGTGCAGCATGATCGAATGCCGCATTTATATCCTTTGATTCTGCGTTCCATGGAGTTTCACTCCAAAATTCAAAGGTATAACCATTTAAACTTACCAAATTTGGATATGTAGGTGCGAGATTACCTTCTTTTACATATACTGTTTTTGCAAGTTGTGGGTCATCTTCCGCAAAACATCTATAATACTCCACTTTCCAATAGGTACGAGTATGTTCTTTGTCTGCAGAATAAACTTCTATAATCTCTTTGCTAATATCTTCTTTTATAGTTAACTTATATGTTTTCTCGGTGTTATCCACTGTTGTATTAATCAGCACATGTTCTGCTTGATATACACTTCCATCAGCCCCAGTGCTTACTAATACAAATTTCTTATCCTCTATACCATTTGTCATGGTAATATTTGCTTTCTTCAAACTGCCCAAAATATTCATGGTAGCTGTGTAGAAGTATACATCCGCATCTCTTTTTTCACTTGTTATCTGAACAGTTTCATGGCTATCCACACCATCAATCCAAACCGTAAAGGTATCCTCTAGGTTTTCCTGCAGGATTTTTTCATATGCTACCATATTTCCTGTTGGTTCAGTAGGAGCACACATAGCCATTAAGTTATTGTTTGCATCACGCAACGCAACAGAAGCATCCGTCCATGGAGCATCGTCATGAATACGCACACTTATCGTATGGAATTTTACTGTCTGTTCTGGAACTTTTACCCCAATATCAGCCAGAGTATCTGCTCCATCCACATAAACATCGTAATCACTTTCACTTGTTAAAACGAATTCTGTATATACGCCATCTTCACCTGTTGGTGTATATACCACTGTGCTACCTCTACGTAAGGTAACGACACCTGGTGCACTGCTTTCTTCTCCATCTAAAAGAGTAGTTATATGAAGAAGCTTATAAGTTACGCTTTGTGTCACAAGAATCGAAGTATTGGTACATGCCACTACCAATTTTTTATCTGATTTTCTACCATTAACATAAATATCATAAGTACCATTTACAACCTGATCGTTTTTATAAAGACCTGCACCCTGTCCTGTTAATGTGTATTTTTTCACACCACTTTGATAAAGTTCTACGTTCTGTCCATCCCAAGCTGCATCATCCAATGTAATGGTGATCTTTGCAGTATTTTCAATGGCTTTAAATTGTGGGAACAAGTTTACATCTGTTTCCAGAGAAACTACATCACCAGGTCGATATGCTTTACCAGTACCATTTTTTCTTGTATTCCAACCTGTAAAATAATAACCATTTTTACTTACAGCCGCAGGTGCACGTACTATATCATTTTTATCCAATTCAGTGATTTCATTTTCAGAAATAGTACCATCACCATTTGAATCACAGGCAAATTTACGTACGATTTTAAGACTGCCTTCCTGTCCACAACCTAATAATACTGAGTAATGAACAATATCATTGGCAGGAATTGTAATATTTTGCCATGAAAATGCCACCGCAGAGTCTACCTTTTTTTGTGACTTACGAGAATTTTTGTAGATGTTCTTTTCACGATCACCGAAATACCCAGTCCATAAAGTTTTTACATTTGATACGGCATCCCCTTCATAGTAAAGTCTTAATTCTGAGCCTTTTCCATCTTTCATAATAACGTAGCTATTTCCATCCTCTGAATCAAGAGAAAGAGCTGCTTTATCATTTTTTCCAATCATGATATCTGCTGCAACACCAAGATTGAATCCTGTCACAGTGGAATCACCTTTATTCCAGATATAATAGTTGTATCGAACAAATGGTTCTTCAAATGTGGCAATTACCGCTACATACACATCCGTGTTATCGTAATCAGCCGTTTTCACACGTGAATATATATCTTTTGAATTGCTTGTAAGATATGTTCCCTTTCCACTTGGACTAGAAGTTCCATATGTAGTAAATGTTTGGAATCCAGCATTTAAGTAGGTGGACTTAATTTCGTCACCATCTTTAATTCCTCTTGCATCTATTCTTGCATAAGATCGGTTATATTCATAACACATGTAGGATGCATTTGCTTTAGATTTGCTTCTTTTCCATTTTGCATAATAGGTTGCACCAGGAGTTGGTCTAACTACTCTGTTTTTGTAGTTCTCATCTGAATACCAACCGTCAAAACTAATGGTTTCATCCGCCATAACAGGGGTTGGGAAACCAGTTACAGTATCATAGGATTTATATTTACCAACATTCACTTGTTCCCAATTACCATCACTAATAGAAGCACCTAATGTAAAAAGAGTAATTGTATTATCAATTGCACGAAGAATATAAGGTGAAAAGCTATCGCTCTGTACTTCTACTTCCTGCCCCTCTGTTACTTCTGCATTTAAGTTTTCTGCTTCACCAGATGTTTCATCCACGTGGTAAACTTCCAATTCTGATGCATCAAATGTTTCAGGGTTTGGATTTGAGAAAGTTACCTTTACTGTACCCTTGCTCTCATCTGGCTGAACTTCTTCGCCATCTTTGTTCAAAAGTTTGATATCAAATGCATAGAAACCTTCCTGAACTGCCTGGATAGCTTCTTCTGTTTTGGTCTCTAATCCATCTGCTTTATCTGCAGCCTGAGAAAGTTCTATCAATACTGCTTCTTCTGTAATCTGTGTTGCAGAAAGAGTTGTTCCTTCTGGTAATACGCCTGCTTCTGCTGAAACAGTGATAATTATACCGTTTACATTTACACTTTCATCAAAAGCAAATTCTGTTTCAATTTCTTCTGATTCTGTTTCAGCTTCTGCTTCTACAATAACAACTGTAATTTCAGGCATAGTAACACCCTCTAAAAGCGTGTATGTACCTTCCAATACTGCAGTATAAACAAAGATATCCCCTGCTGTTTCTGAAGAGAATTCTTCCTTGCTACTTTTCTCTACGTTCAACTCCCAGTTTACAGGCACACTAAGAAGATACTCCTCATACTGTGGGTCTTCTGTTTCTACCACTGGAGCACTTTGTGTCACTGGAGCATCTACTGGAACTACACCTACAGTCTCTTCCTCTGTAGTTACCTCTGGTTCTACCTCTGTAGTTACCTCTGGTTCTACTTCTGTAGTTACTTCTGGTTCTACCTCTGTAGTCACTTCTGGTTCTACCTCTGTAGTTACCTCGTTTTCTACCTCTGTAGTCTCTTCTGGTTCTACCTCTGTAGTTGCCTCTGGCTCTACCTCTGTAGTTGCCTCTGGTTCTACCTCTGTAGTCACTTCCGGTTCTACCTCTGTAGTTACCTCTGGCTCTACCTCTGTAGTTACCTCGTTTTCTACCTCTGTAGTCTCTTCTGTCTCTACTTCTTCTCTAATCATGACCTCTAAGAGATCTGGAAATACTACTTTATCCATAGCTTCTCCTACCATGATCTCTTGTGTCAGAACAGAGTCTTCCAATCCTAAGATTTGTGAGATAACTGCAGCTTCTCCCGTATTTTTTTCTTCTGGCATGGCAAAAACTGTAATATCCGCACTGGTTATTACCATAATTACTGCCAAGGCTAACGCTAAGCCTCTAGCCAACTTTTCTTTTACACGCATTGGTCTCAAGTGCTTTTTGTTCATATGCCACCTACGCTTTCTTGTTTTATTAAATCTACTTTTAATTTATTTTTATTTTTTGTTTTTCAAAATATAAATATAAAGCCCCATTTTTTTCTTATTTTACCATTGCACGTAGGACACAATGTGGGACACAATATAAAAAAGTCTGTTCTTTAAAACATTTTCAAAAAACAGACTTTCTTTCATATTCTATTACATTTTCATAAAGGGACTCCAAGCATTAGCATATACTATATTGAGTTTACAGTATCTTTTATAACATCAGATAAACTACGAATGGTATCACTTTGTGCAGATATTTCTTCTGTTGATGCAGCGATATTTACCACACGTTCATTGATTACAGAAATACTATCTAACAATGACTTTATCAAATCAATACTTTCTTTGATTTTTGGAAGCGTTTCTGCAGCCTGCTTGTCATTTACTGCAATCAAATCCTTCGTAGAAGAAGCAAGCGTTCGTATTTCACCTGCTACAACCGCAAAGCCTTTTCCCATCTCTCCTGCTCTGGCTGCTTCAATACTTGCATTCAAACTTAGAAGATTTGTTTTATTTGCAATTCCTTCTATATTCTTGTTGCTTTCCAAATAAAGATCTGAAAACGCGATGAAAAGTTCCAACGATTTACTAATAACTTCACATTGTGTTGCCACTTCACTTACTACCTCTGCCACACTTCCTGCATCCTCTGCGGTAACGTTATTGACATTTGATAATTCAGTAACACCATCATTTAACTCTTCAAATTGTTCTATGATATGACGTATCTTCGCATTACGTTCTTCCTGTTCTTCTACGTTTGTAAGATGGATACTTTCGATTTCTTCTTTTTCCTGTTCTGCCAATGCCTTGATATAATAAATACAGTTTTCTTTCTGATTCACTCCATTATAAATTGCACTTACCATATCTTTGCAAGTATGGTATCCACAACAAGAACAGTCGATATGACGTGACTCTTTGCTAGTTTTTCCCATATCCATAAAGATTGCATCCATTTGCTGTTCATTTGGAATCAAAATCTTTACATGCTTATCCGTATAAGTTCTACTAAAATCATTTATATTTAAATCCTTAAACTGTTCACAGAAATATTCCCAGCGTTTTTCCAAGGACAACGCAATATTCCAAGGATTACGGCTATTATTTTTTAGTGTCTTTTTCTCATTTACCACCAGCTTATTCATTTCATTGATTGCTAGTTCCACATCGATATCATCTATTTTTTCATCGGTAGCAGTTCCACGGATACAACCCTTCTGGCAATTCAAAATGTCCACCATAAATGGCAGATTTGATTTGCGACGAGCATATTCCTTTAAAAATTTATATGCTTCCTCTTCACCTTCCACCTGCAATACTGCAGTTTGATTTCCCAAAAAGAAATGAACACATTCTTTTAATCCACCTGGTTTTGGATATCTCGCACCCAGACCATAACTAGATTCTTCTTCCGCTTCCTGTGCATTTCTATAAGCATTACCGATTGCTTCCATAAGTTTTTTAAAGGTTACATTATATTTTACATATCCACCTGTATTCTTATCATTAATTTCCAATCTTTTTGCGATACATGGACTTAAAAATACTAGGTCTTCTGTTACTTTCTTGTATTTTTTCAAATATACTGCTTCGGCCATCATAGGACTATGTAAAGGAACCAACATCGGAATCAATTCTGGCTGATACTTTTCAATATAATTCACAATCGCTGGGCATGGCTGACTGATAAGACCTGTTTTTCCTGTTTCTTTCAAATAACTAATATATGCCCAAGTGGTAATATCTGCCCCAAAACTAACACTATAAATATGAGCTACGCCTAAAGATTTGAGATATCCATAAATCTTTTTATATTCTTTTGGATAATTGGCAATAAAAGCTGGCGCAACAATCACAGAGAACCTTTTACCAGACTTTAAATCGCTTAAAAACTTCGCTGTGTCATCATCAAAATCCCTTGCTTCATGCATACAGTTATCAAAACAGGCTCCACATTGTATACACATTTCTTCATTTATGTTGATTTTTCCCTCTTCTGCAACATTTGCTGTAAGCACTGGACATGAGCGGATACATTTATTACAACCTACACACTTTTCATTTGTAAATACCATAATCCTTCTCCCTTATTATGTTTTTATTGATAATATACACCCTCTCATGGGACAGTATGTGGGACAAGCAAAAATAAAAAGGGGGTCCCACTTGGGGACCCCCGCTCTCTTCAGGTCATATTTAAGATTTCTTATTCATTACCTTCTCTTTTTCTTGTGCTAAAATAATAACCTAATCCACTAAGTAACATAAGAACGCAAGCGTATAATGTAGCATTATTTTCTCCAGTTTTTGGTGATGCAACCAACTTGTCAGCTTCTGGAACTATGATACCACCTGGAGTTCCAGTATTGCCTGGTTTTTCAGCATCTTCTACAGGAGAATCTGCATAGATAATTCCATATGTTGAGAAGCGGTCTGTTTCGAATGAGAACTCACCAGTTTCTGCATCAAATGTTCCGTCAATAACAGTTACCTCACCTTTATGTAAGCGAAGAATCTTATATTCTCTTTCCTTTGTTTTGTCACTGTTCAACAATTCTTCTGGAATTACAATTGTAATCTCCAATTTTTTGTTTGACTTTTCAACTAATTTAGCCTCATCGTCGCCTACCTGTTTGAATAAAGTCGCATCAAAATATGTAATCGTTGCATTTTCTCCTACTGCTTCTTTTGCTTTTTTCTCCAACTCAGACTTGTCTTTTGATGAAATTTTCGATTCATCTACTTTGTCGATTTCAAGCCATACTCTTGCTTCTGCACCATTTTCGATATCTTTTCTTTCAGCATCAGAAAAGATATTTGATTCTAACAATTCTGTTTTTGTATTGTTAAGAGTTACTTCTTCAATAGGAGCTTCTGGTGTTACTTCGGCATCTTTTTCAAAGTTTTCATTCTCATCCACTTCACCTACTTTTGAAATGGTTACTACTTTCTTCTGTCCGCAATCTCTTTCACAAAGTGTTTCTTTTTTACCTTCTTCTGTTTTTGTTGCTTCTTTAATAATTGTCCATTCACCTGACCAATCATGTCCAAGAGCTTTTACTGTTACAGCCTTTGCTGTTGTTGTAGTAGTTCCTTTTGCGTCTGCAAATAAGCTATCACAGCCTGAACATGTATAGTATGCTTTATTTCCAGGTTCTGTACATGTAGCTGCTTTTTCTGGTACTAATGTTAAAGAATGTGTATGTACAGATGTTTTTTCTGTTACTGTCAATGTAACTACATTTGTAGTAACACTACCTGCACTATTTGAAATAACACATTTGTACTTGAATCCATTGCAACTCATATCTAATTCAGTTGTTGTGTGAGTTGCACCAGTCGACTGAGTTAAGTCTACAAATCCATTTCCGTCATTTCTATCAATCATCCACTGATATTCTAAGTCATCACCAGTTGCTGTTACGCTAAATGTTGCTGTTTCGCCAACTTTTGCAGATACATTCTTTGGCTGACCTTGATCTGTTATTACAGGAGCAGTTACTACAGGTGGATTTTTTTCCTGTTCCATATCAGCAACAGTACCTAATCTAAAAAATAGCATTAAATAATCTTTATCACAAATATTATGCATCAAACGAATATTACCTGTTACTTCACCTGCATATCCGCCAACTATAGCACTACCAAATGTATATCCATCCTGTGAATCTACAACTAGCACCATTCCATATGTATCATCTTCATTTATAGCATAATATGGATTACGTAATAAGTCAGATACACTTGTCCAACCACCATACACGTTAATAACTTCATCCAAGTACTCGTTATGGTATCGAATCTCTTGTTCTCCCCATAACTCTAAAATTTCTTCATAATAATCATCTTCTTCTGTAATTTTATGATTCTCAGTTACCTTTACGGCCCAGTCATAAATCATTTCTTCGCCTACACCTGTAGCAGTAACAGTTATAGGATTTTCTTCAAATCCAGCTATAGTATCATAATTCATACCAACTTCTAATGTAGGAACTTTGTTCCAATCAAGCTGAACTTTGATTTTATCAACAAAAGTGCCTTCTGAAGGAGCACCTATTCCAGTTGGAAGTACTACTTCTGCATGTACTCCATATACTGCATAAATATATGCTTCTGTACCAACTCCATAAGGATTTTCTGCTTCACTAGCATATTCTTTTCTAATTACATTGTCCTTGTGGAATTTATACATAACTGCCACTGATTTTTCCGTTGCTGGAATTTCTGTCGATGTAAGACCGTCGAAGCAAAGATTTGAAATATATACTGTACCTTCAACTGTCTGAAGAACACCAATATCATCTGCATCTGCATTTTTTAATGTATCCATATCTACAACAGGTTTTTCCTGTCCTGCTGTAAACATAGCAACATACTGTTCTGCAGTCTTTCCACCTAAATAACTTTCAGGTAATAATGTTGTAAAATAAACGAATTCATCGCTTTCTTCAAAATCGAAGTGAACCATATTTTGATCATCAATTGTGATACTATCAGCACCTAATGGCTCAATTTCAATATCAAGTGGGTATGTAGGTGTAGCAAGTTCACCCTTCTCTACAAATGCAATCATTGGCGAAGTAAAGAAACTATCTGACATCCATGCACTATCTACCTTTATATTCTCCGAATTACATATGATTTTAGATGTATCAAGAGCTGTGTTTCTTGCACCAAGTGGATACATTGCCGTTGTATCAACCGTAGTAATAATTGCATATTCATAGGCATCTTTATCGACTATTACCGGATCCCATATAAAAGTCCACGCATCAGTCGAACCTTTTGTTCTATAAGCATACGCAAACGAATATGGTGAAATACTAGCATACACTTCCACATCTCTTGTATCTGTTAACTCAATACTACAAGTAGCAGGATTATTATTAAATAACGCATCAATGTTAACTGGTTGTCCATCTACAAGTAAATCTAAGAGTGCTTTCATATTTGTTTCTGTAATAGTTGCTGAATTAAACCCTGCTGTTTCATTAATTGAAACTCTTACAACATCTGTTTCAACGTATTCATCACCTATTTTCACACTAGCATAGTAATAAAAGTCCCCTACTTGATCTGTTGGGAAATAATATGAACTATCTGGTCTTCCCGATTCTACCTTCTGTGGATTTGTCTTATTCATATCATCACATTTGTACCATTCATATAATACAGATGCACCGACTGGACCTGTGTACTTTACAGAAAAAGACACACTATTATTACTGGTTTCACCCTTAACTGCAGATGTTGTTATTGGGTTTTCCACAATACTTAATATTGGTTCTTCCGCATGCACTTCTACTGGTGCCATACCTGTGAAAAGTGATATAATCATCACAAAGATAAGTGCTAAACTTATTATCCTTTCTTTCATCTTCTTCATCTTTTTCATCACAAACTCCTCCGATCTTTTTATTCTTTGATATTCCTTTCCTGTGAATAAATTCTTTCTTATTATTTTACCTTCCTTGATAGGACAAAATGTGGTACAAAAAGCAATAAAAAAGTCTGTTTCTGAAATTTTTTCAAAAACAGACTTTCTTCTATTTTTTATTCTCTTTCTTTACTTTTTTATTTTCATACATAGCACTATCTGCTCTGCGGAACACATCCATGTATTTCTTGTCAATTTCAGGATCATAGATTGCCATTCCCACAGCCATTTCTAAATGCAATGCTCTTCTATTGTGCTGTGTATTAAAGTTACTGATGATTGCATCCAACTGTGCGATCTCTTTTTCTACAGCCTCTTTGTTCGCATCTGGATACAGGATTACAAATTCATCACCGCCGATACGGTAAATAGACTGTTTTCCCCATACTTCTTTCAATATAGCAGCTCCATTTTGAATCAATATATCACCAAAATCATGCCCATAGGTATCATTGATTTTTTTCAGACCATTGATATCCGCTACCAACACTGTAAAATTGCAATTGCCTTTGTCCTCTATTTTCTTTGCTAATGAATCGATAGCTTCTGTATATGCTGTTTTGTTTCCAAGTCGTGTCATTGAGTCTGTATACATCAGCTTGACGATTGCTTTTGTGATGTACACGGTTGCCACAAGGAACAAGGACATAATCAGTATGATTACAACAATGGTATCTAGTAGCATGTTCCGCTGAGGAGCTATGATTTCCTCTTCGGTTACGCAAACCGTAAAAATCATTCCATTGCCAAGCTTTTGGGATGTCATTCTTTTGTCCATATTATCCCATCTGTATGCCTCTACGCTTTGTTTTTCTGCGGATAATAAGCTTTTTTCATAAAGATATACATGCTGGCTATCAAATTCATCTTTTATCGCACTGCCATCCATCTCTGGATGGTATACGAATCGTCCTTCGTTATCCATCAAAAATGCATAACCCTTTTCATATACCTGAACCGTCTTTACATTTTCATACAAAAGACTTGTGGAAATATCCATACCTACGATACCGATGACCTTATCTTCCACAATAACAGGGATTACATAAGAGATAATTTCTTCTCCCATATTTTGGTTATAATATGGATTCATCCAGGTTTCTTTTCCGTTTGCAATCGGAATATAGTACCAGCCTACATGCTCAACATCATCTTTTTCGTATTGGGAAATATCGGTTACTTCCTGCTCTACAAATTCTCCAGCTTCGTTCTGTACCAGCCATACGCCCTGCTTTGGTCCTCTTATGGCAGCATCCAGGCGATAATACACAGATAGTGCACCATCTGTATATCTGGCCGCAGTCTCTACCAAGGCTCTCATTCTGTTGATATGTTCCTCGAATGCTTCTTCATCCTGCCATAAGTTTTCCGTCTCATTTATCTGGTCCATCGCAAAATGATACAGCGTATTCACACTCTGTTCTATATTTACTAATTTTTCATCAATTGCCTGTCTTTTCTCCGAACACATCAACTGCATAATCTGTTCAGAATTGCTTTCTAAAATGCGGGTGTAATTAAAAAATGCAATTGCCATAACCAGCAACGCTGAGATCAGAATACTGCTACTTACAAGTATCAGTATTTTACTCTGTAATTGTTTCATTCTCTACCTCAATTCTCAAAACAAATCTATTCTCCGATAATATCCCTTATGGTTTGCAAAATACGCTCTTTTTCCACAGGTTTCAAGATATAACCTGCCGGTTTCAGATTGAGTACCTGTATAATATTTTCCTTTTTGTTTACCGCAGTCACGAAAACGATAGGAATATCCTTCATTTCCTCACATTCACGCATTTTCATCATAGTTTGCTTTCCATCAAACATCGGCATTTCATAATCCAATAAAACAATATCTGGATGATGCTCCTGAATTAATTTCTGAATATTCAGTCCTGATGTGGACATTCTCACATCATAATATTCCTCTATCATACTTTTCATTGTTCTTAAGAACACACCACTGTCATCTACCATAAGTACGACTTTTTTCTTTGGATTCACCCATGTTTTCTTTGGAACAGGCACCTCTGCTAGCACCTCTTCTTTTGCCTGTATTTCTTCTTTTTCTTCTTGCTCTTCGGTGTTTTCTCCACTTATCGCTTGTTCAATTTTTTTCAAAATCTCTTCTTCTGTTAACCCAAACGGCAACCAGATAACTGGTAAATCTGGATAACTTGCCTTTAAAGAACATTTTAAGCTGATATCTTCGGTTTCTTCTTCATCTAAAACCATCGCTATAAGCTCTGGTTCTTTTCTTGTTAACATGCCCTCTATAATATTTAATTGGCTTACACAGGCACGTACTTCATATTCTCCCGTCAATTTCTTGTTTATTTTACGAAAACTATCTGTGAATTTTCCTACTAAAAGAATCCCTTTCATCATCTTCCTCCCATCTTATTCTGATAAAATCATTCTTATCTCTTTTATTGTTTCTTGTGCAGAAATAGCTTCCATATTCAGCACCTGTCCTGTCAGCTCATCTACTAGTTTTTGAACTGCATCTGCATACTGATATTTTTTTATTTCTTCCATCATAAAATCTGCAGTGTCATAATCCTCCTGGGACACACTCATATCCAGCATATCCAAATAAGATTCAATCATCTCATAGCTTTCAATCACCGCTTTTTCTTCAACAAACAATGTGTCTAGTCTATTTCTATGTTTTTCAATCTCTTCTAAGAGAACTGGATGCAAGAGCATAATCTTTGAAATATCAGCATTTATAGCTGCCACCTCAATGATACGAGCGAGCTTTGATAATAAAAGGGCTCCTACCGTTGCAGAGGTGCTTTTTAGTGCATGTACTTCGATTCGATACATACTTAAGCTGTCTTCTGCTTCAATATCTATCAAAAATCCATTTAATTTTTCAGGAACATACTTCAAAATATCTCTGAAATTTTCCAAAGATTGCATCAAAAGGTCTTCGCTCTTTAGCATTCTCATGGCATATCCAAAGTCAAATTCATCTAACACAGGTAATTTATCTAGGTCAAATGCTTCTTCTATTACCTGTTTCATTTCACATTCTTGTATCAAATCCTTTGGCAAATACTTCAGTATGATTTCATCCAACTGCTCTGTCACAACAGGCTTTGCTAAGAAATCACAAAATCCTTTTTGCAAATACTTTTCTTTTTCTCCAGTCATTGCATTTGCAGTAAACATAACTACCGGAGTATCTTCACAAAGCTTTTCTTTCTTTATGATTTCAAAGGTTTCTATTCCATCCATATTTGGCATCATGTGATCCAAAAATACCATATGATATGTATGGTCTCTTAGCATTTTTATACATTCTTCACCGCAAGATGCCTCAAAAACCTTAATCTGGGTGTTTTTCAACAGACCCGCAAAAACAGTTCGGTTCATTTCATTATCATCCACAACGAGAATCTCTGCCTCTGGAGCAACAAAGGACACCACATACTGCTCTTGTTCTGCTACAAGCTCTAGTCTTTCACTGAAATCTCCCAATGGTTCTATATTTACGATTTTTTGTTTTAATTCAAAATAGAATTCGCTGCCTTTTTGGTATTCGCTCTTTACTTTCAAATCGCTACCCATAAGTTTCAGCAATCGATAGGCAATATTTAATCCCAAACCGGTTCCTTCGATATTTCTATTTTTCTTTTCTTCTATACGCTCGAATTTTTCAAACAGTTTTTTGAAATCTTCTTGCTTAATTCCCGATCCTGTATCAATTACCTTGTAACAAAGAATTGCATATGCCCCTTCTGTACGATAGGAAAGGTCCAATGTGACACTTCCCTCCTGGGTATATTTCACTGCGTTACTAAGCAGATTTATGAGAACCTGCTTGATTCGCATATCATCACCATATAATTCACAAGGGATTTCAGGATCCACCTGAAAGTTCAAGGTCAAATTCTTACCTTTTGCCTTTACCATCACCATATTGTACAGGTCGTTTAAAAATGAACATAGTTCATATGCTGCTGGAAGGATTTCCATCATACCTGCATCGATTTTGGAAGAGTCCAAAATCTCATTTATGAGCCCTAGCAGGGTATTGGCTGCCGTTTTTATATCATGGGCATATTTTTTTGTTTCCTCTTCTTTGCTTTCACGCATGACAATCTCATTTATTCCAATAACCGCATTGATTGGGGTTCGGATTTCATGGGACATTCTTGCTAGGAATTGTGATTTTGCTTCATTTGCACTTTCGGCCTCTATTTTAGCAATTCTAAGTTCTTCTGCAATTTGAATCTGTTTTTTAATTTCGTATTCTAGTTCTTCATTGTGGGAAGATACCAAATTAATATACTTCCACTTATCTGTATCGTCTCTCATCTCGATTAAGAATCCACAATGTGTCTCTTTGTGGTATAAACGACCTACTTTACATTCATAGTGAAAACTTTTGGTTTCATATTCAAAGCTTTGCTCCATATGTTTGTAGTTTCTTTGCACCCAATCGGTTATGGTTTTCCCTACTCTATCCTGAATCAGTGGTTTATCCACCACCGCTTCCAACAGCTGCGGAAAAATCTGCTCTGCCACTTGATTGCATCCTAGGAAGTTCAACTTTTCATCTAGCATAATATATGCATTCTTTTCCTCTGTCTGATGATTTGCCAAAATATCTTCAAAATTGTATGTCTTGCCTTTTCGAAACAACACAAGCAAAATAATGCAATTAACCGCATATGCGGCAGGCATTATCTCAATGGCAGAATTTATCAAGGCACCAACCACAAATAAATACACATTTACAACAACAATTGTCACCAGACCGATTAGATTTTTTCTCGAAACACTTCTTTTCTTGATTAGGATATAACTAATCAGACATACTTCCAATAAAGTGTGTCCAATAATGACGATATAGAAAAAATCATGCCCGATTCCATAGGTATGTCCGATAACAGTAGTACCCTTATAGGTTTTTAAATAAACATCTTCATAGTACAAATCGCTATAACCAATGGTTAAAACCATGCTATACAACAATACACTACATCCATAATTGAGATATTTCATCCATGGTTTTAGCTTGCAGTTCGCTAATGTACAAATCAAAAGCAAGGTAACTGGTTGTACAAAACAGCCCCCTAAATACAGGATTTTATTTGCCAATATGGCTTCTTCCAAAGTTGTAGAAAGTGCTACTGCCAAATATCCGGCATTTGCTACCATCATAAGCATCATGAGGGCCATATAATAATAATTGGTTTTTCTATTTTCATATTCACAAATAAAAAGCAAAAAAGCAATTGTTGTAACTGCTGCTGTAATTAGATAATAGGCTAACATCATCTCTTACCCCATTCCATTTTTAAATATTGAAAAAGCAATACCGTTTTGTTATCATTGCATTAATCTTAAAACACCTTTGGGAGGTAGATTATGATAACTTTAAGGCAACTTATTAATCGTTATTTGTATGTAATAACTTTTATCCTTATCATTTTTAGTACTATGATTGTCTCCTATGTGCAGATTAAACTCACACAGAATCATCACTATGACGAAGCTCTGGATACACTTTCTCAGATTGAACAAATCATCCAAGCGAATGCACAAGAGTTAGAGGAAATCAAGGCTGAATACCGTGAGACCTGCTTGTTAAACGCAAAGGTTGTTTCACATATTCTAGAAAACGATCCCTCTATGATAACTGATATTGAGGAGCTACGAACCCTTGCCAAGCATCTGGAAATCGATGAAATCCATATTTTTGATGACACTGGATGTATTATTGGTGGTACCCATCCTGACTACTATGGTTTGACCTTTCACTCTGGTGAACAGGTTAGCTTCTTCCTGCCTTTGTTAACAGATAAGTCCCTCCAATTGGTTCAGGAAATCACACCAAACACCGCAGTTGGCGAGTCAATGCAGTACTCCGCTTCTTGGAACAAAAGCGGAACATACATCATACAGATTGGTATGAAAGCGGTTAACGTAGCGAAACTCACGGAAAAAAATCAATTTTCCCATATCTTTTCCCTATTTCCAGTAAATCCAAACATTAGCTACTTTGCGATTGATAGTGAAACCGGAAAAATCATAGGTTCTACAGAATCGTCTGTGCTAAATCAGGATTGTACCGAAGTAGGATTTAACTATAATGACCTTGAAAAGTCAAGCACTGGCTTTCATACAAACATCCTTAACGAGGATTGCTACTGTGTGTTTGAGAAAATCGATTCTAACTATATCGGTTACATCATCAACTCACAGTACTTATACCGTGAAATACCAGCCATTATAGGTATTCTTTTCTTCTGTATGTTGTTGATGGCAGTGTTACTGGTAATTACCTTCAACGAATACATTAAAAAATATGTTGTAAATAAACTAAATACGGTAAATGAGCAGCTTTTTTCTATTACCCATGGCAATTTTGATCAGATCGTGGATGTAAGAAATTTCCATGAAATTTCAGAGTTAAGCTCTCATATTAACAGTTTGTTGAAAACTCTTTCCACCAACAATACAAAACTTACTTATATTTTCGGGAAAAACAATTTCTTCGTAGGCACCTACGAATATACCGATGCCTCAAAACATGTGCAGTTCTCGGAATATATACCACAGCTTTTCTCTCTGGATAACCAAAAAGCACTGGAATTATCTTCCAACCGCGAGTTGTTCAAAGAGTTTATAGCCAGCCTTCGAGAAAATCTTTTACCAAATGAATCCAATATTTATCAGGTTGAAAACAAATATCTCCGCATCGATGAAATCTTGGATAAGGGCTATATGCTAGGCGTTGTTGTGGATGTCACTGATGACTTTGAAAAACGTCAGCAGCTACAGTTAGAAATCCACAGAGATTCTTTAACTGGTTTATACAATCACATCGGACTAGAAGAAGAGCTCGAAAAAGCCTTCGCTTCTCCTAAGGAACTGGGCTATTATGCAATGATTACTATCATGGCAGATTCTCTTCTTAGCATCAACTCCACCTATGGACGAGAAAGTGGTGACCTTTATCTGCAAAAGATTGCGGATTTAATCAAAGATTTTGGTATCAAAAACAGTCTGGCTTCCCGCCACACTGGTGGGGAATTTATCCTGTTTTTATACGGATATACCAGTGAAGCTGAATTGAACAAAACCCTTAACCTACTAACCTATATCCAACAGCATCCTATCGAACATAAAAATGGTGAAATTTCCTTCCCAGTTAGTTTCTCCTTTGGCTATAGCAGCTCAAACGGTTCTGACTATACAAACTATAAACAGCTTCTAAAAGATGCCGTTGATAAAAATTACGAAATTCTATCTGTTCATAACTAATCATATTCTATTATTTTACCTCTTCGCGTGGGACAAAACGTGAGACAAACAACAAAAAAGTCTGTTTTTGAAAATAATTTCAAAAACAGACTTTTCTTATACTTTAACTTCTTTTTTCCCAAAACAATCGTGCCAGCGTTACTTCCGCCCAACTATATTGTCTCATATATTCTCCCTGGAAACGATTCAATTCCTCTGGAGTTGCATTTTCTTTCTCATAATCATATAAATCACAGAAAAATGCATCTACATCTACGGAGTAACTATTTAGACCTCGTTTCAAGATATTTTCTGCTCCCACTCGTTCTAATACGGTCACCAGTTCTTTTACGATTTTCGAAAGGTAATTCTGTGTAGCTCTAGAATAATCTTCTCTTTCAAACAATACGTTTGCAAGTTCTTTTCTGGTAGCACTTTTTCCTTGTTTGTCCACCAAATATGCCAGCATCTCTTTGGATTTTTCTCTACCGAAGGACACTTCTTCTCCGTTTACAATTAACTCAAAACTTCCAAAGGTGTTTATATATATCCCTGTGTCTTTCCATTTTACAGGATTGCGAAGATTTTCCATTTCGATTAGGATTTTATCTGCTGTTACTGGCTTATATACATAACCGCTTGCGTGCAAAGAAAATGCTTCATTTGCATACTGTGAATACCCTGTCACGAATACGATATTGACCTTTGGATATATTTCTTTTAATTTTCGCGCTAGTACAATACCACTCATTTCACGCATTTCTATATCCAAAAATGCAACGTCACATTTTGTTTCTTTCATGAATTCGAGGGCTTCCACCGGACTACGAAATCCATGAATCGCGGCTGATGGCACCACTTCCTGAATAGCTCCCATTAATATGTTTAATGCACTTTGTTCGTCATCTGTTGCAAGAATATGCATAACTAATCTCTCCTTTTCGGAATCAGGACAGTAGCTTTTGTGCCTTCTCCCTTTTTACTTTCTATTTCCAATCGGGCATTCATCATCATGTCCAGTCGTCTTTTTGTGTTTTCTATTCCCACGTGGGTACTGTTTTCATTTGCATACTCACCATCTTCGAACCCAACACCATCGTCTTCTATACGAATCACATAGTGCTCGTCGGTTTCGTAAGTATGAACACTAACGATTCCGCCACCAACTTTCTGACCTACTCCATGTTTTACAGCATTTTCGATTAATGGCTGTACTGACAAGGCAGGAAGCATAAAATCCTGAACCTGAATATCGTATAACACTTCAAGTTCTTCTTGGAAGCGAAGCTTTTCTAATCGCAAATACTTTTGGATATGCCCTAACTCTGTTCTAAAGGATATTAAATCCTCTGTCTTTAAAGCGGATAAATTACCTCTTAGATAGTCTGCAAAGTCTGCAATAGCAGCTTTTGCCTGCTTTGGATCTCTGTCACACAAATCCATTACACTGGTTAAGGAATTGTATAAAAAGTGAGGCTGAATCTGACTAAGCATTACCGCAATGCGACTCTGCTCCAACTCTGCTTTTAATTTTTTATTCTTTATAGATGCTTGGTGATCCAAAACCACCTGTTTTGTACCATTTATCAAGAATGAAATAAGCATCAGCACATATACTACTTTAAAAAACATTCCAGAATAGTACGTGCTTTCAAAAGCGCCTGTCATATCGATTGCTAATGCTATATTTACACAAATATAAGCCAGTAATTCTTTTTTTGCCTTTTTTCCTCGTTTTATTTCTAATAAACATAATACAATAAGTCCAATGCTAATGACATACTGTGCAATTTCCCAGAAAAATATTGTATCAAACAGTAACACTTTTTCTATGGTGGCAAGGAGTATAATTATCAAATTGATGATACCTGAACCATACATTAAAATTTCAGCAATCTTTTTGCGTTTGTCCTTTAAGACATCGCATACCATCCAACCTATACAGTAAACAGCAAGCATCAGGCATAACTGTCTGCCATAGGTTCTAACCACTAATAATCCATCAGAAAAATGAAGCATCATCACATCAAACACAATATATCCTGCTGCAAACAGTGTGGTAATCCCCAGTTTGAACAGAGCCTTTGTCATATCACTTTTAAAAACAAGCACAGAAAGGGATGCCCCAAGTAGCATCATTGCTACAATTAAAAGTGCATAACCAGCCCTTTCAAATGGCTCAATGTATGATTTTAAATATACTTCTAATATTGTATTATCTGGCGGCGTCATAAGCAAAGAAGACAATGCCTCTTTGTATGCATTCTTATTTCCATGATTATGGTAATTGATAAAACGAATTTCTATCTCATCTTCTGCAGTAATCTCTGGACACAACAACTGTCCCCAATATTTACCACACATAGATGGCATTAAATCAATTCCATAATTTTTAATTTCTGTTGCTGTATCTATATACAGAGCTTCCCCATTTACATATATGCTCACCCCGATATGATTACAGTAAAAATTAAGTATCCCGCCTTCTGGTACATCAGAGTCCAAATGTCCCTTTACTACCATATCTCCTTCAAGAGCAGATATATCGCTATCCTCATTATATGGATACCAATTTTCTCCATCATAACTGTATTCCCCCGTAAAAGTATATTCTTTAGGAACAGGCATCATGGCTTGATTATTATTTTCTACCATTTGTACAAGACAAAGAACTGCTACTATGATTGGTAATATGATTACAACCCTTCTTAAATATTTGTTTTTCAATTGATTGATCCTCTTTTCATCTATGTAATCTATAATATATATGCTGGTATCTGTACTTGTCAAATGAATATAAGAAAGGGAGTGGCTCACACCACTCCCATCATTTTCAATATCCAATAAATCAGTCCCAACACCCAGCTACTAAATATCCCATACAATATCACCGGCCCGGCGATTCGGAAAATCTGACAGCCGATACCAAAGACCTGCCCTTCTTTTTTAAATTCAATAGCCGAAGAACACACCCCATTGGCAAATCCTGTAATAGGAACCAAAGCACCAGCTCCACCCCATACAGCCAACGATGGGTATATATTTAAGCTGGTCAAAATTACACTGAGCAAAATAAGAAGCAAACTACACCAGGTAGAAGCCTCTTTTTGTTCTAGTTGAAAGTTATTCGTTCCAATATTTACAATGAATTGACCTAACACACAAATGGCGCCACCTAGCAAAAAGGCTTTTAACATATTTGCCCACAGATTATGGGTGGGTGTGACCTGTTTGACGTATTCATTATATGCTTCGTTACGTTGCTGCTCCTGTGGTGAGATTTTTTCTGTTTTCATGAGATATACCTCCTATCCTCATTACACATAACACTTTTTTCTTAGGTATATCCATTCTTATGAAAATGATACGCACAAACTACTCTTTTCACTTTAAAATCGTTAGATTTGCACCTGCCACAAATTCTCTTCCGACGCACCCCAGCGAAACAACTCTTTTGTCTGCTCATCATATTCTTCTAAAGGCTTATAATTTTCTACTAATGCAAGCAGATAGGCTTCTTTTTCATCTTTTGGCACGATTAATTTCATATTTGCGTGAATTACTTCTAACATTTCATTCGGATCCATTTCCTCATTTAACTTTAAATCAAATAACTTAGCCATGAGACCGCCTACATAATAAAATTCATAATTTCCAAGCAAAACGGATTTTTGCATATTACATTTAATGATTACACTTTGTCTTGCAATTGATGGTACCATAGTTCATCCTCCATTTATTATGGCACAATTGTATCATACCCTGTCAAGAAAAAAAACAGACTCCCAATCATTTTTCCCATCGCCATGACAAACAGCAGTATTTCTCCATATTTTTCTGCCAAATGTACCCTTCGAAAAAAAATAGGAAAGGTATCCAAAATCTCTGCCAATGCTACCGCAAGACAGCCTACAAAAATTCCTGCCGACATACCAAATATCGTCAACAAAGTTTTTCCTAATAGTTCAAATAGCCATTTCTTCTTCCAAGAAAACAAGGACAACACTGTACCAAATAAGATTCCACGACATACCATGTTTTCGATATAAATCACCTTATGCTCAAGTTTTGCTTTCTGTACCATACGAGGGAGAATTCGTATAATAATCATAAATGCAAAAGTTCCAGCTGCAACACCTATACCCCCGCAAAATGCAACCCCTATTGCAATCAAAGACCTAAGTAACATCAATGGTATGTCCTTTCTCATCAGAATCGGCAATCTTTGTCATTATCAAATCCTGATTATATTTTTTCATCTCCATTTCCATCGGAGTAGGATCTTTACTTAGCTTCTTCTTACTAAAATGGTTAAAAAATACTATAATTCCTACAGCCAATCCTATACTATAAGATATTTCCAGTTCTGTTATGGTTGGCTTTTCCATGCCCATGAGCTGTACATAAAACCGTTCAAATGTCTTTTGAATCCCAATATCAATGTGAAATGTCATAATGGTAAAAGCGGAACCAAAAAAAACAATAATCGAAATCAACACCAACTTTATCTTTTCTAAAAATGGATTTCGTATTGTATCCATCTGATATTCTACAATAAAATCACACTCTCCACAGTTGACAACTTCTACATTAGGATAATCCTGATGAATTCGTTCAATAATCTTTAATATAGTAAACACCTGCGCATGCTGGTGTGTAAAATGATACAAATCCATTTGTTTAATCTTGCGAAGTACCCCTGTATTCGTACATTCTATCTTTAACACGTCGGATAAAGTCACTCTTTTATCATATACAATACAATTTCCATTTGCTTTTACATAAACCGTAGTCTGTGCCATTCATCACAACTCCCTCATATTTAGAATTACGTGTTTTTTATAGTATGCACCAAATTTGTAAATTTATAAGAAAAATTTATGTTTCAAAACGATTGACATCCCTGTCATTTCAGCATAAATTTAATGTATAACATTGAAGGAGAATTTCTTATGGCAACCACCAAAGAAGTATTAGCACTTGCCGTTGAACTTGCAGATGTGATGCTTAGAAACGGCGGAGAAATCTATCGTATTGAAGATACGGTTATTCACATTTTAAAAGCATACAACGTAGAAAACTTTGACGTATACGTATTATCAAATGGTATTTTTGCCAGTGCAAATGAAGATAAAGACGATGCGTGCAGCATGATTCGCCATGTACCATTAGGTAGTGTAAATCTTGCAAAAATAGCATACTTAAACCAGCTTACCCGTGATTTATGTACGCATAATTGCACAGTTGAAGAAGCTTGGGGACGTATTGACATCGCAAAGAATCTGCCAAGCTACTCTACCAAAATCCAAAACTTTTTCTGTGGCTTAGGCTCTGCCTGCTATACCTTTATTTTTGGTGGCACCATGATGGATTTTGGATTTTCCTTTATCATCGGATTTTTTGAACAAATCGTATTAAACTACTTATCAGCACATAAATTTTCACGATTCCTGCGTAATGTATTTGCCAGCATGTTCGTATCTGCATGTAGTATTTTAGTGGTACAAACAGGTTTACCTGTTTTACAAGATAAAATTATCATTGGTGCAATTATGCCATTAGTACCAGGAATCACTTTTACTACTTCCATCCGTGATTTTCACAATGGAGACTACTTATCTGGTACCATTCATCTAATCGATGCATTACTTACAGCACTTTGTGTGGCAGTTGGTATCATTATTCCAATGGCTGTTTTTAATTCTTTGGGAGGAGGTGCGTTGTTACCATGATTATTATAGAATTTATTGTTGCAATGGTAGCTACCATTTCCTTTGCAATTCTATTTAATGCACCAAGAAAAGAAGTTGTTTACTGCGGACTTACCGGTGCTTTGGGCTGGACAGTTTACTATGCCATGACAGATAATAATTGTAATTCAGTACTAGCCTCTTTAATGGCAACTTTTTGCTTGACCATTTTAGCCCGCTGCTTTGCTGTTATTCGAAAAAGTCCTGTTACTATGTATGTGTTACCTGGTATCTTCCCATTAGTGCCTGGTGCAGGTATCTATTATACTGCATACTATTTGTTTATTGGAAACACAGAAATGTCAGGATTTAAAGGATTGGAAACCTTAGAAATTGCTGGTGCAATCGTATTTGGCATTATCTTTGGATTTGGTATTCCACAATGGGTATTCCATAAACTCTTTCCACAAAAACTAAACATGAACGAAGAAAGTTAAAAAGAGGCTGCCACAAAATACATTTCATACCTTCTTTCAAAAACTTTCAAATAAAAAATTTCGTGCATTTGTTATTGCGAATATTGAACTTGTTAGAAAATGTTCGTTTTTCTAACGTGAAAAATTCGCAATAACAAATGCACGAAATTTTTATTAAAATCTATCGAAAGAAGGCATGAAATGTATTTTGTGGCAACCTTTTTATCCTTGCTCAGCAATCTTTTGGGCCAAATCTTCTAAGTATTCCCAGCGCTCCATCTTCTCCATAAGAAGCATTTCTTTCTCTTCTTTTTCCTGAGATAGTGCATTCAGCTTACCATAGTTGCTAGCGTTCTTTATCATTTCTGCATCCAAAGCTTCAATTTCAGATTCTAACTTTTCAATGTCTGATTCTATGGTTTCATATTCTTTCTGTTCTTTAAATGTAAATTTAATTTTCTTCTGATGACCCCAAGTTTCACGAGAATCTTTCTTTAATTCAACATCAATTTTATTTCCTGATGAAACACTAACATTTCCTCCAAGTGATGAAATTTCATTCATTTCAAGGGGACGTTTGTTCATATAGTCGGTATATCCACCCTCATATTGGGTAATTTTTCCTTCCCCTTCAAAAGCAAAAATACGTCTTGCAATTCGATCAAGGAAGTAACGATCATGAGATACCGTAACTACAATTCCATCGTAATTATCCAGGTAATCCTCTAAAATAGCCAGTGTTTCTGTATCTAAATCATTGGTAGGCTCGTCTAAAATCATGACATTTGGAGCCTCCATGAGTACACGAAGAAGATTCAGACGACGTCTTTCCCCGCCAGAAAGCTTTCCAATCGGGCTATATTGCTGTTCAGGAGGGAATAAGAATCTCTCTAACATGGAAGATGCAGAAACTAAACCATCTTCTGTACGTACATATTCTGCAGTATCTTTTATATAGTCAATTACCCTCTGATTTGGATTCATATATGCAGTTTCCATTGCATTTTTTCCTGCATCCATAAGCCCCTCTGCATCTTTTCCATCATTTTGTGCTTTGTTTTTTCCTGTTGTTAAGCAGATTTCCTGACAATAATAACCTATTTTTACGGTCTGTCCTACTTCAATCGTACCAGAATCAGGGGCTAAAAATCCAGCTATCATCTTCATTAAAGTTGTCTTTCCACAACCATTCTTCCCTACAAAACCAATTCTATCTCCCTTTAACAGGATATATGTAAAATCTTTTACACAAACAGTATCTCCAAAAGATTTTGACACATTGTTAATCTCAATGGTTGTACGTCCTAATCGTGTTGATAAAGAACTCATTTCCAATTTTTGCACTTCCTTGATGCCTTCTTGGTCACGCAATGCCTCATATCTTTGAATATGTGCTTTTTGTTTGGTCGAACGAGCTCTAGCCCCACGTTGCATCCATTCAATTTCTTTTCTTAAGATAGATTGACGTTTTCTCTCACTAGCACGGGCATATTCTTCCCTCTGTGCCTTTAATTCTAAAAACCCCGAGTAATTGGTATCATAACTATAGATTTTTCCTCTATCAACTTCAACGATACGATTACATACACTATCTAAGAAATATCGATCATGTGTAACCATAAGAAGTGCACCTCTCCAGTTACGCAAAAAATCTTCCAGCCACTCTACCATATCATAATCCAAATGGTTGGTAGGCTCGTCCATCACCAATACATCACATGGTTTTAATACAGTAGCAACTAACGCTAAACGCTTCTTCTGTCCACCGGATAGTTCTCCGCAAAGCTGTTCAAAATCTGTAATTCCAAGCTTTAACATGAGTGCTTTCGCTTCGCTTTCTAAGCTCCAGCGATGCGCTTCATCCATATCTGTATGGATGATTTTGTCCATTACATTATCCAAAACAGTTTTTCCACTCTCAAATTCTGGATTCTGTGATAAAAAATTAATCACTATATGATTCGCACGAATCACAGAGCCTTCGTCCGGTTCTTCTAACCCTGCCGCAATTTTTAATAAGGTCGATTTACCGGTTCCATTGATACCTACAATGCCTATTTTTTCTCTTTCCTGCACATAAAAGGAAGCTTTTGAAAAAAGCTCCCTTTCTGTGTATACCTTTGTAATATTTTCTACGTTAATAATATTCATCGAATTACTTTTTCTCTTCTTCCTGTTCTTTTTTTGCCTTCAT
>JAZQZJ010000051.1:0-10804 GCA_045633955.1 Agathobacter sp.
TACTATATGAGATATATTGATCCAAACAACGATGAAGAATTTGCAAATCAGGAATTGTTGAAACATTGGTTGCCAGTTGACTTATATGTAGGTGGACCTGAGCATGCAGTTGGTCACTTGATGTATGCACGTATCTGGAACCGTTTCTTATATGACAAGGGCTTATCACCTGTAAAAGAGCCATTCCAGAAATTAGTTCACCAGGGTATGATTTTAGGTGAAAACGGCATTAAAATGGGTAAACGTTTCCCTGAATATGTTGTAAATCCAAGTGATATCGTAGAAGAGTACGGTGCAGATACATTAAGACTTTACGAGATGTTCATGGGACCTCTTGAAGTATCCAAACCATGGAACTCTAATGGTGTAGTAGGTGCAAGAAAGTTCATCACTCGTGTATGGAATTTCTTCACAAATCCAGAAAACATCACAGAAGAAAATGATGGCACACTTGAAAAAGTATATCATCAGACAGTTAAGAAGGTTACCAGTGACTTTGAACAGCTTGGCTTCAATACAGCAATCAGCCAGATGATGATTTTTGTAAATGAAGTTTATAAGGCTGGCAAATGCCCAAGAGAGTATGCAGAAGGTTTAATTAAAATGTTCTCTTGTATTTGTCCACACGCAGGTGAAGAAATGTGGGCAAAACTTGGTCATGACGATACAATCGCATACGAGAACTGGCCACAGTATGACGAAGCTAAGACTATTGAAAATACAGTAGAAATTGCGGTCCAGATAAATGGTAAAATCAAAGCGACAATCGCAATTGCACGTGACGAAGCTAAGGACGTTGTTCTTGCAAAATCAAAAGAAGCAATCGCTGATAAGCTTACAGGAAACATTGTAAAAGAAATCTATGTTCCTGGCAGAATTGTTAATATTGTTATGAAATAATGGACAGTTTTATAAATCTGTTGATTGAATATTAAGAGAAAATAGGTTATACTTGTATACAAGTATAACCTATTTTAAATTTTGAGTATTGAAAAGGAGAAAGGTAATCTATGAGAAAGTTAATCAACATTAACGCTGGCTGGTCATTCTTAAAAGATACAAAAGAAATTCCAGCAACACTTCCAACAGATTGGGAAGTTGTAAATTTGCCACATACATGGAATAACATCGATGGTATGGACGGTGGTGCGGACTATTTCCGTGGTACATGTAATTATGCAAAAGTAATTAAAAAAGCTGATTTACCAGAAGCAGATTGCTATTATTTAGAAATTAATGGTGCAGCATCTTCAGCAGACGTATATGTAAATGGAAGAGCTGTAGCACATCATGATGGTGGTTTCTCTACATGGAGAGTGAACTTAACAAATGAACTTACAGAAGAAACATTAGTTGTAGTAGCAGTAGACAATGCACCAAACAGTGAAGTTTATCCACAGGTGGCTGACTTTACTTTCTATGGAGGTATGTACAGAGATGTAAATATTATCGCTGTTTCAGAATCACATTTTGACTTAGACTATTTTGGTGGTAAAGGTCTTGTGATTACACCTGTAGTAGAAGGAAATGATGCAAAAGTTAAAGTAGAAACTTATATCACAAACAAAAAAGATGTACACAAAGTACATGTAGTATTAAAAGATGCAACAGGTACAACAGTAGCTGGTGTAATTTCGGAAGATACAACAGTAGAACTTGAAATCAAAAATGTACATCGTTGGCATGGACGTAAAGATCCATATCTCTATACTTGTGAAGTAGAATTAATTGATGATGAAACAGTAGTAGATGTTGTTTCTAGCAGATTTGGTTGCCGAACATTTGAAATTCATCCAGAAAATGGATTTATTTTAAATGGTGAAGAATATCCACTTCGTGGTGTATCTCGTCATCAGGATAGAATTGGATTTGGTAACGCATTATCCAAAGAACACCATGATGAAGATATGGACTTAATTTGTGAAGTTGGTGCAACAACTATCCGTTTAGCACATTATCAGCATGATCAGTATTTCTATGATCTTTGTGATGAAAGAGGTATGGTAATTTGGGCTGAAATTCCATATATCTCTGCACATATGGCAACTGGACGTGAAAATACGATTTCACAGATGAAAGAACTCATTGTTCAGAACTACAACCATCCATCTATCGTAGTTTGGGGACTTTCAAACGAAATTACAATTAACGGACATAAAGATGCTGATTTGATTGAAAATCATCATATCTTAAATAATTTATGTCATGAAATGGACAAAACACGTCTTACTACAATGGCAATCGTTTCAATGTGTCCAATGGATGCAGAATATATTCAGATTCCAGATACAGTTTCATGGAACCATTACTTTGGATGGTATGGTGGAACAACTGATCAGAATGGTCCTTGGTTTGATGAATTCCACAAGAAATTCCCTAACCTTCCAGTAGGCTGTTCTGAATATGGTTGTGAAGCTGTTAACTGGCACAATTCAAATCCACAGCAGGGTGATTATTCAGAAGAATATCAGGCGTATTATCATGAAGAACTTATCAAACAGCTCTTTACTAGAAAATATCTCTGGGCTACTCATGTATGGAATATGTTTGATTTCGGTGCAGACGCTCGTGGTGAAGGTGGCGAAAACGGTCAGAACCACAAAGGTCTTGTAACTATCGATAGAAAATACAAAAAAGATGCTTTCTTTGCATATAAAGCATGGTTATCTGATGAACCATTTGTACATCTTTGTGGTAAACGTTATGTAAACCGTGTAGAAGATGTTACAAAAGTAACTGTTTATTCTAACCAGCCAGAAGTAGAATTATTTGCGAATGGTGTATCACTTGGTAAAAAGACAGCAGAAGATCATTTCTTCTATTTTGAAGTTCCAAATGTTGGTGAAACAAAACTTGAAGCAGTTGCTGGTGATTTAAGAGACGAAAGTGTAATCAACAAAGTAGAAGAATTTGATGCTAGTTACCGTTTGGTAGAAAAGAATGCGATTCTTAACTGGTTTGATATCTCAGAAAGAGAAGGATACTGTTCATTAAATACAAAGATTAGTGATATTATGGGAACGATTCGTGGTAAAATCTTTATCGCGATGCTTACTAGCAAAATTATGAAGAAGATGAAGAAGAATAAATCTGGTGATGGCGAGAACAAAGGCGGCGGATTTAATATCGACTTCAAGAGTGATGGTATTATGAAGATGGTAGGCAGCTTTACAATTCTTCGTATTTCAAGCATGGGCGGTATGGTAGGTATTGAGTTTACCAAAGAAGAACTTTTAGATGCAAATGCGAAATTAAATAAGATTCCATTACCAAAAAACAAATAAAGATATAGCGTAGCTTATATATTAAAGAAAGAGGACTCTAACCTGAGTCCTCTTTTTGTTTGTATATTATCGTTTTAATTGATATGGTGGAAGTGATGGGTCCGTTCCTTTTAATTTCATCATTCCACGCTGTACGGCATCTTTAGAATTTTTCCAATCGGCATCTTTGTTCTTGTAATCATATTTTTCAATAAACCAAGCGATATCTTCATAAAGTCTTTCCATGTTTGCAGATTGTAAAGGCAGGAATTTGTTATAAAATTCTTCCTGTTCATTTGTATTTAAATACTGATCTGCGCCTTCCATAAGATTGGCAAAATGTGAGAGGCATACCCCTTTTGTGTGAAAGAATTTTTCACGTACAGCAGCATCTTTTGTATACATAGTAAAGAATGTTTTTAAATAAGCATTAAAAGTGTTTTGTACATTATTACAGATATAGCAGCTACATTCTTTTTCTTTAATCCAAGATACAATAGAATTATTTCTGTCTGTTACAGAAGTTTTTGCAAATAACCCTTTTTTTGCAGGTTTACCAGGTTTGAAACTCTTAAATTCTTTGTTCATTTCGTCAATCATTTTGCGATAATGTGTTTTTAGAATCCAGGCATTGCCAAGAGAGTTACCGTAGTCAAACATTTTTTTGAAATGAGAACGGCAGAAACCTGCTTTGTCAGTTAATTCGCGGATGTCTGCTTCCATATAGGATGCACCGTGACCAAGTACAAAGTTCATGCAATACTCTTCGGTACGACGTTCAATGTAGCAGAAGAGGCATTCTCCAGCATTGTCTAATGCATCATTAATTGGTATAGTGTGTATCTGTTCTTTCATGCAAAAATCCCCCAATATGTATTATTCATCTGATGGTTCGTAAGATTTATAGAATTCAATAAAACTCTCCAAAGCTTTGGATGATTTTATTGTATCTTTGTAAGCAAATCCAACTTCACGGGTTTGGATAGGAATGTCTAATGGAATTTCAACTAATTTGCCACGATTCAAATCTTTTGAAACGAAACTCTTAATAACGCAGGCAACACCAACACCGATTTTGGCAAAGTCAATCAAAAGACCCATATCGGAAATGTCGATGGTATCTTTTACATCAATTAAATTATCCTGGAAGTACTCATCGATATATTTACGAGTTAAGTTATTTTTGTCTAAGAGCATAAGTGTTGCATGTTCCAAGATATCTTCTTCTTTGATGCCTCGTTCTTTTAAGTTTGAAATATATTCTGGTGTTGCAACAAAGGTATCTTCAATATTTCCAAGGAAATCAAACTGGAATCCTTTGAAATTCTCAGGTTTTCCAATCAAACCGATATCAACTTTGTTATCGTCTAATAAACGAAGTGTTTCGTTGGTTGACTGACAACTAATGGAAATACTGATGTGTGGGTTTTGGTGAATGAATTCACTTAAGTAAGGTAAAAGCATATATTTGCATAATGTAGAACTTACACCGATCGAAATGTGACCTACACCAAGTTCAATGGAACGTTTTAATTTGTCTTCCCCCATATTTAAGGTTTCGAATGCTTCTTTTACATGTCCGTAGAGTAAGTTTCCTTCATCTGTAAGGATAACACCACGTGAACTGCGGGAAAAGAGTTTACAGTTTAAACTTTCTTCTAATTTTTGGATGGATTTACTAATTGCAGGCTGACTAATATAAAGCTCTTTTGCAGCTTTAGAAATATTACCGGCATTTGCTACAGTATAAAAAATCCAATAAGATGATAGATTTTGATTCATAGTTTCCTCCATAATGTATAGAAATAATAATTATCAAATAATATGATGTGAGATTATTATAAGTAAAATTCTATAACTCACATCAAGGATTGTTCTAAGTATATCATAAGATTTAGTTATGGTAAATATGTATATTATGTATTTTTATTATGTTTTTTTCTATGATAGAATCACTTTAGTGAATCGGAAAAAAGTGCTCCGATAATAAATGATGTAGGAGGTTATTTCCATGGGAATGACAATGACACAAAAAATCCTTGCTGCACATGCAGGACTTGAATCTGTAGTAGCAGGTCAATTAATAGAGGCAGATTTGGACTTAGTATTAGGTAATGACATTACTTCTCCAGTTGCCATCCATGAGATTGAAAAGATGAAAGTAGAGGGAGTGTTCCATAAGGATAAAATTGCGTTAGTAATGGATCATTTTACACCAAACAAAGATATTAAGTCTGCACAACATTGTAAATGTGTACGTGAATTTGCTTGTAAAAATGATATCACAAACTATTTTGATGTTGGTGAAATGGGTATTGAACATGCATTGTTACCAGAGAAAGGGTTAACGGTTGCAGGTGATGTAATTATTGGTGCTGACTCACATACTTGCACATATGGTGCATTAGGTGCTTTCTCAACAGGTGTTGGTAGTACAGATATGGCCGCAGGTATGGCAACAGGTAAAGCATGGTTTAAAGTACCATCAGCAATTAAATTTACACTTACAGGAAAACCAAGCAAATGGGTAAGTGGTAAAGATGTTATTTTACATATCATTGGTATGATAGGCGTAGATGGAGCATTGTACAAATCAATGGAATTCGTAGGAGATGGTATTCAGCATCTTTCTATGGATGATAGACTTACTATTGCAAATATGGCGATTGAAGCTGGTGGAAAAAATGGTATTTTCCCTATTGATGATGTGACTAGAGCTTACATGAAAGAACATTCTACAAGAGAATGGGTAGAATATGAGGCAGATGAAGATGCAGAATATGATGAAAAATATGTAATTGATTTAAGTACATTAAAATCTACTGTTGCATTCCCACATCTTCCAGAAAATACTCATACAATGGATGAAATCAATGCTATGGATGATATTAAGATTGATCAGGTAGTAATTGGTTCTTGTACAAATGGTCGTATGGATGACTTAAGAGCGGCTGCTGAAATCATGAAAGGCAAAAAATGTGCAAAGGGCATTCGTGTAATTATTATTCCAGGTACACAGAAAATTTACTTGGATGCAATTGAAGAAGGTTTGGTTCGTACTTTTATTGAAGCTGGAGCAGTGGTTAGCACACCAACTTGTGGACCATGTTTAGGTGGACATATGGGCGTTTTAGCTGAAGGTGAAAGATGTGTATCTACTACAAACCGTAACTTCGTAGGACGTATGGGACATGTAGAATCTGAAGTATATCTTGCGAGTCCAGCTGTAGCGGCAGCAAGTGCAATTACAGGAAAAATTTCTGGTCCAGAGGAGGTAATGTAAGATGAAAGCAGCACAGGGTACTGTATTTAAATATGGTGATAATGTTGATACAGACGTTATCATTCCTGCAAGATATCTGAATTCTTCAGATCCAAAAGAACTTGCAACACATTGTATGGAGGATATCGACAAAGACTTTATAAATAAAGTTAATGAGGGAGATATCATCGTAGCGAATAAAAACTTTGGATGTGGCTCTTCTAGAGAACATGCTCCAATCGCGATTAAAGCAGCTGGTGTTAGTTGTGTAATTGCAGAAACATTTGCTCGAATCTTCTATAGAAATGCAATTAATATTGGATTACCTATTATTGAATGTCCAGAAGCGGCAGTTGCTATTAAAGCAGGTGATGAAGTAAAAGTAGATTTTGATAGTGGCGTGATTACAAATGTAACAACAGGTGAGTCCTTCCAGGGACAGGCGTTTCCACCATTTATGCAGAATTTAATTGCATGTGGAGGACTTGTAAATTATATCAATAATAAATAAAACCAGAAAAAGGTTCAATGGACCTTTTTCTGGATACTTGGCAAGAAACGGCTGTTGCTAAATGCGACAGCCGAATTTTAAATAATCTAAATATTTTGATGAAACCTTTATTTTTACATATTTATCTGCATATTCCTTTGCAGATAAATCTTCGATATAGTTTGTCGAAAAGTTTTTATTAATACCAAAAGCTTTGGCAAGATCAACTGCTTTGTTATAAGCAATGGCAGCCTTTGTTTCGCTAGAGTAGCTTCCGATGGTATAATTTCCATTGATGTGAATCTTTACACGATAACGAGTTTGAGTTTTGGTTTTATATTGAAATACTCCATAATATCGATTTACAACAATGATATTTGAGTAACGTAAATCAGTAGAGTCGCCATTTGCAAAATAATAATCGCGATCGATTACTGCGTGATTTCGGATACCATAGCGTGTTAGAAGGGTTACCTGCATACCGTAATCATTGACATAGAGATGTCCCTGACGTCTGAGAATTCGATGGCTGCTATAGTAAAACAAATCGTCGATATCAAATTTTAGCTCTTCATTTTCGGTAAGATAGTAGCTAAAATAATTTTTTCGAAGATAAATCGGATTTCCAATATAAAGGCCATTATCACGAAAATTAAGTAAGGTGACAGCTTTATCAAAAGGTAAATGTAGAGTGCCATGTGTAACATCTTCCAAGTTAAGCGTGGAGTTTAGCAACATTGCAGCTTCTTGATAGGTTTGATGTGCTTTTTCTTCGCTGTCAAAACTTCCGAGACTAATGTGTTTGCTTTTATATGTGATACTAGAACGATAATAGACAGTACCATCTTTTTTGGTAGCTAAATATACACCTGGTTTCATTTGATTGGAAAATCCTTTCGGTTACTTTGCACGGATGTGTTATGAAAAGAATAACATAATAAAGCCAAAAAAGGAAGTATAAGTAATCGATGGTTGACACAAATTTAACAAAAACATATAATTAGAGTTAATTTTATGAGAAACAAGAGAGTAAGAGGAAAATGATATGGAAATAATGTATTCAAGTACAAGAAATAAAAATGAAAAAGTAACTGCATCTCAGGCAATTTTAAAAGGGCTTGCAAATGATGGCGGTTTGTTTGTTCCAGATAGTATTCCAACATTGGATATAAGCTTAGATGAACTTGCAAAAATGAGTTATCAGGAAACTGCCTATGTGGTTATGAAACAATTTTTGACTGATTTTACAGAAGAAGAATTAAAGACTTGTATTGAAAGAGCATATGATTCTAAATTTGACACAGAAGAAATCGCTCCATTAGTGGATGCAAAAGGTGCATATTATTTAGAGCTTTTCCATGGTTCTACAATCGCATTTAAAGATATGGCATTATCTATTTTACCACACCTTTTAATTACATCTGCTCGTAAGAATAATGTGAAAAATGATATTGTTATTTTAACAGCAACTTCTGGTGATACTGGGAAAGCTGCATTAGCTGGTTTTGCTGATGTAGAAGGCACAAAGATAGTTGTATTCTATCCAAAGAATGGTGTAAGCCCAATTCAGGAAAAACAGATGGTTACTCAAAAAGGTGCAAACACACATGTAGTTGGAATCCATGGTAACTTTGACCAGGCGCAGACAGGTGTAAAGGAAATGTTCTCTAACGTAGCATTAAAAGAAGAATTAGATGCTGCTGGATATCAGTTCTCATCTGCAAACTCTATTAATATTGGACGTTTGGTGCCACAGATTGTTTATTACGTATATGCTTATGCGAAATTATATGCAAATGGTGTAATTGGAAAAGATGAAAAAGTAAATGTTGTTGTTCCAACTGGTAACTTTGGTAACATTTTAGCAGCATTCTATGCAAAGAACATGGGACTTCCTATTGCAAAATTAATTTGTGCATCGAATGAAAATAAAGTATTGTTTGACTTCTTTGCGACAGGAGAATATGACAAAAACAGAGATTTTATTTTAACAAATTCTCCATCTATGGATATTTTAATTTCCTCTAACTTAGAAAGATTAATTTATCGCATTGCTGGAAATGATGCAGACAAAAATGCAGAACTTATGAAATCTCTTTCAACAACAGGTAAATATGAAATTACTGAAGAGATGAAAGAAGCATTAAAAGATTTCTATGGTAACTATACAAGTGAAGCAGAAACAGCAGCTGTTATTAAAGCACTTTATGAAGATACAGGTTATGTAATTGATACTCATACAGCAGTAGCAGCTGGTGTATATGAAAAATACAAAACAGAAACAGGCGATGCAGATACAAAAACAATTATTGCATCTACTGCAAGTCCATTCAAATTTACAAGAAGCGTTATGAATGCAATTGATGGAAAATACGATACATGGACAGATTTTGAATTAGTAGACGAACTCAGCAAAATTGGTAATGTTGCAGTTCCAAACGCAATTGAAGAAATCAGAAGTGCAGAAGTATTACATAATACTGTTTGTGAAGTGGATGAAATGGAATCAACTGTAAAAGCATTTCTTGGAATGTAATATGAAATACAAAAGTCCTTTGGGATAACCTAAAGGACTTTTTGCTTTATGAAAATTATGGTTTTTTAATGGAGATAAAATGAAGAGAGAAGTGTATTTATCTTTGGCACGTGTGATTAGTGCACTTGCAGTAGTAATGATACATACAAATGTATGTTTTAGTGAATTTAATATAGAGCATTGTTGGGCTTTGGGAAACTTTATACATTGTAGTTTATCTTTTGCAGTACCAGTTTTTCTAATGATATCCGGAGCAACACTCATGAATTATCACAAACGTTATACAACAGGGGAATATTTTCGAAGACGTTTTCGAAAGACAGTAGTTCCTTATGTTGTATGGAGTTTCTTTGGAGTTGTTATTTGTCCAAAACTAGATATCATAGGAATGCATTTGATTTATGTTTTTTTCTTGTACTTATTTGGGATATATTTATGTATTCCTGTATTTTCACTTTTACGAGAGGAATATCAAGATCAAATTATAGCGTATGTGGTGGGAGTTTCTTTTTTATTGAATTATTTGATTCCTTTTTTATATAAGATTTTTCCGAGTCATTATGTGATACAAATTCCATTTGATATTGCAAATGGATTTCTTATTTATGCATTATTAGGATATTTGATTGCGAAATACGATATTTCATGGAAATGGCGTATGCTCTCTTATGGAATGGCGTTATTGGGATTTGCATTACGTATTGGAGGAACCTATATAAATTCAATGCAAATGGGAATGATAGATCATACATTTCGAGGGTATACCAATATAACGACTTTATTATCAGCAGTAGGTGTATTTGTTTTTATAAAACAAATTGGACAAAAGATAAAAAATGAAGTTTTTATCAAAGTAATTGAATGGCTAAGTAGTTATACATTTTCAATTTTTTTAATTCATTATTATATTTTGAAACTGATTAAAGTTTATGTTTTTTCTGAATATATACATACATTTGGATACAAACTTATAATTCCTATCATTGTATTTGGTATTTGTATTGGAATTATAGAGGTGCTTCGTAAGATAAGGATTATTGATAAATTATTACCATAAATAAAAAAGTTCGTGGTATCACGGACTTTTTTGTTGTTTTTGTCTGCTGACAGATGTTACAAAATATGGTAAAATAATTAAGTTTTAGACTTTGATAATATAGAAAGAGGAAAGATATGTCGAAGATAAAATCAATAGATTGTGATTTTTGGAATATTGTGAAGGGGATAGGTATTATTTTAGTTGTAATTGCCCA
>JAZQZJ010000052.1:0-20380 GCA_045633955.1 Agathobacter sp.
GTAGTGATACGTCCAGATACACCATTGTAGTAGTGGTAGCTGTAAACATCCATTTTTTCTTTTGAACCTTTGAGCAAGTTTTCGGTAGCCATAGAACTTGCAAGCATTTTTACAAGACCCTTTTCTACGTTCATTTTACCCATTTTTCCGCCACCTACAGAACATCGACCTACTACTAAACATTCTGGATAGTTTTCGTGTACCCATTTCGTGAAGATATCCTGGTCACGGATGAAATCATCAAAGTTATATCCTTCTGGAGCACCAGAATATGCCAAGAGGTTTGGCTCATTCATGAATTCTACAGCTTCGATTGGTACGCCGTATTCTTTACTGAAATCGAAAATAAGTTTTGCCTGTTCTGGCTGCCAAGGTTCATGTGCTGAATGGATGCCATCACAGTTTGCTACAGAAATAAGTAATTTGCCATCTACTGCTTTTACGAAGTCAAGTAAGTTGGTCCACTGATCTTTTGTAAGAACGCTATCAAATCCTTTTGGAGCAACACCGTTTGTGTGTCCGTCGAAGTCATAATATGTCTTTGTAGACCATGTACCAGATACACGAATCCATGCAGAACCGAGTTCTTTTGCAAGTTTGATAAGACGTGGGTTTGTGGAATCGATTGGGTCATACCACTGGTGCATTTCGTCTTTCTTTCCGAAATTGATAAGCGGAAATCCTTCAGTTGCTTCAATGTGAGCGTTTGTATATGTTTTGCAGAATGTACCACCAGTTATTTCTGTCATTTCAATGTTGTAAGACAAAAGTTTTTCATCAACTGTACGCAGAGTTTTTAAGTTCTCTACATTTTTTAAGCTTAAGTTCTTTGCCATAAAATACCCCTTTCTGTTGCGTCATAAATATTTTTGATTTATACTATGGGTAGATTATACAACGGAGAGTTGAATAATTCCACATACACAATTTCGAATAAGTTGAATATTCAACTAAAATGATAAAAGAGTTGAGAAAAGGGAGTGTATTATGGATTTAAGGGTCATTAAAACAAAGAAAAATATCAGAGATGCATTTCTAGAACTTAGAAAGAAACATTCCATAGAAGAAATAAAGGTAAATATTCTTTGTGAAAAAGCGATGGTGAATAAGACAACTTTTTATAATCATTATCAAGATATTTATCAGCTTTCGGAGGAATTAGAAACAGAAGCTGTAGATTGTTTTTTGAATAATTTCAAAGATATCGATATGATGTTAACAGATGCAAATCGCTTTATTAACGGTATGCATAATGCATTAGATGCAGATAATGATATGTTGCATGTCTTGTTTAATGATAAATTGGATGAATTGATAGAGCGAATGGAAAAGAATATCCGAACGTATTATGCAAAAGAAAATCAGATGCTTATTTCTTTTCTAATAGGTGGTTCTGTACATTTGATGATGAAGTCAAAGCATAGAAATGAGGATGTAGAGCCGTTTTTGGTTGATGTGATTACGAAGATCAAGTAAGCATTCCAAAAAATTGGAACGTAACTTTTTCTAAAGGTGCAAAAACTGAAAAGAAGCGTTATAGAAGGATAAAAGTACTTGACCCAAGTGAAAAAGTACAGTATGATAAGAAAAAATTGAAACGAGGATTTTGTTTGTTAATTGTTATTGTAAGAGAAAAAATTGCAAAATAAATATTGCAGGTGGATTTTAAGTTTACACTAGAAGTCTGCCCATTTATACCTTACAATTGCGTGATTGTGTCATATAGAGATTCATGGACCATAGTATCTTAATGCGTTTAAGGTAGTATGGTCTTTTTATGTCTAAGATGATGGATTTGATGAACGAGAGGAAAGAACGATGAACATAGACAAACAAATTGAATTTGATAAAGTAAAAGAAATCTGGTCGGAATTAGCACTTACAGACTGGGCGAAGAAACAGATAGAACAAGTATCCTTGTGTTATGCAGAAAACGAATTAAGGAGCAAATTAAGGGATACTACAGAAGCAAGAGAACTAATTGAAAAAATAGGAACACCGCCATTACAGAATATCTCCGAACTAAAAGAAATTTTGATGATAGCAGAAAAAGGGGATTGTCTGACACCCTATCAGTTGGAACGGGTGGAGAAGGTATTGGTTGTGATTCGTCGTCTGAAGGATTATTTACAAAGGGGAAAGGTGTATGATATTTCATTAGCTTACTACGATGAGAATTTAGACGAAATACCAGAGCTAAAAGAAGAGATAAATAGTAAGATACGAAATGGTAAAGTAGATGATTATGCATCAAAAGAATTGGGCCAGATTCGAAATCAAATCATCAAATGCGAAGAGCAAATGAAGCAAAAGGCCGAACAGGTAATGCGTTCTCAAAAAGAATGTATGGCTGATAATTATTGTACACTTCGAAATGGACGAATCTGTGTACCTGTTAAAAAAGAATACAAACTCAAAATCGCGGGTAGTGTGATTGATAAGTCATCGACAGGCAGTACTCTTTTTATAGAGCCAACAGGAGTTGCAAAATATTATGAGGAATTGCAATTGCTTAGAATAGATGAAGAGAATGAAGTATATCGCATTTTGTATACCATATCGGCTATGGTTATGGCAGATGCGCCGATGCTCCAAGCAAATCTTTCGATGATGGAAAATCTAGATTTTATCTTTTCCAAAGGAAAATTAAGTATTGATATGGATGCAACAGAGCCAGCAATCAATACAGAGCGGAGAATCCGATTGGTAGATGGCAGACATCCGTTGATGGAGAAACAAATTGCAGTTCCTTTGCAATTTGATGTAGGGGAAGATGTGCGCGGAATTGTAATCACAGGTCCAAATACAGGTGGTAAAACAGTAGCAATTAAAACGGTTATGTTAAACTGTATTATGGCACAATGTGGACTACATGTTACTTGTAAACAGGCGGATATTTGTATGAATAGCTCCTATTTATGTGATATTGGAGATGGTCAGAATCTTTCTGAAAATCTGTCTACCTTTTCAGCACATATCACCAATGTACTTGAGGTACTAGGTGAGACAAATAAGGATAGTTTTATTATCATGGATGAGTTGGGTTCGGGAACAGATCCAACGGAAGGGATGGGAATTGCGATTGCCATATTGGAGGAACTTCGAAAAAGCGGAGCAATTTTTCTTGTTACGACTCATTATCCAGAGGTAAAAGAGTATGCCACAAAAACAGAGGGAATCATCAATGCAAGAATGACCTTTGATAAAGAAACATTAAGACCAACTTACCAGATGGTGATAGGAGAAGCTGGAGAGAGTTGTGCATTTTATATCGCAGATTGTCTGGGGATGCCTAATGAGATGTTACGGGTGGCAATTCGGGCTGCCTATGGCGAAGAAGCGGTACAATCTTATGTATTCCAGAAGGATGAAAGTGGTGTAAAGAAGGAACATGGAACAAAGATTATAAAGGCAAAGGAAAGAAAGGCTCAGGCGGATCTAAGCACAAAATATAAAATTGGTGATAGTGTGATGATATATCCAGATAAAAAGATTGGAATCGTATGTGTGCCAATCAATGAAAAAGGGGTACTACGTGTACAATTACCAAATAAAAAGATATGGATCAACCATAAGCGTGTGAAACTTCATGTGGCGGCCACAGAGCTGTATCCAGAAGACTATGATTTTTCGATTGTATTCGATTCGGTAGAGAATCGAAAAAAACGACATGATATGGATAGAAAATATACGCAGGAGGTAATCGAGATCAATGAATAGAATCATTAAATCAATGGAAAGTAAATATTTGTTACCTGCACTTGAATTGGTGCAGGAAGTTTTCACAGAAAGTGAAAATGCAGAAGAAGGAAATATGGTTCGACAGCTGGTAGAAGAAATTCGAGCAAAGAAATATTATGTACCAGAGTTGGAACTTATTATGGTAAATGAAATGGATGAAGTGATTGGCTATGTAATGTTTTCTCGTTTTCATATCGAAGGAAAGTATGAGAATGAATTGTTACTATTGACTCCTGTTGCGGTAAAAACAAAATTACAGAGACAACACATCTCCAAAGATCTTATCGAATATGGATTAAAAAAGGCGAAAGAAATGGGTTACAAGATAGTTCTAGTAGAGGGAAATCCTCAAAACTATAATGCGAGAGGGTTTATGACTTCAGAAAATTATGGTATTACTGCTGCACCAAGTGTGGGATTGCCTGCACCAGAGTGTTTGATGGTACAGGAGTTACAAAGTGGAGCTTTGGATGGCGTAAAAGGAGTTTTAGAGTATTCTTTTTATGAATGCTTAAGATAAAAGGAGGATGCAATGGAGAAATATAGTTATATTACATTACGAGAGAAACCAGAGATTAAAGAGGAGGCAGCCACTTGGTTTCATAGCAAATGGGGTGTGCCAAAAGAGGCATATTTAGAATGTATGAATGCCTATTTAAATGAGGAAACAGAGTATGGCTGGTATCTGTGCTTAGATGGTGAAAAAATCGTTGCCGGAATGGGTGTGATCGAAAATGATTTTCATGATCGAAAGGATTTAACACCAAATGTGTGTGCCGTATACACTGATGAAGAGTATCGTGGAAAAGGAATTGCTGGAAATCTGTTGAATATGGTTGTTGCAGATATGAAGGATAAGGGAATAGCACCTATATATTTAGTGACTGACCATACGGGTTTTTATGAAAGATATGGTTGGGAATTCTTGTGCATGGTACAGGGAGATGGCGAAGAAGAAATGACCAGGATGTATGTTCATAGATAAAACAGCAAATAAAATGTTGCACCTGCTAAACTGCAAGTGCGGCAAATATGAAGTCAGCTTAAATTTATTTAGGGTGTTTTGCATTCTAAAATGATGTAAAGAAAACAGGAAATTCCGATTTTATAAATTTACTTTTCCAGCGCTTCATGGTATAGTGTTTATTGGTAATTTGAAAATTACAAAAATTGGTACGTGGAATTTTTTAGAAGTTACAAAAGGGTGAAAATAGGTGTTATATGCGCCTTCGCGAGCAATATGAGATATGAGAGAAAGCCTATGTGCATACAGGGACGTATGTGCATGGGCTTTCTTATTTAGAAAAAATATGTATAAATTAAAGATTGATTAATCCTTTGGAAAGTATATCTTTTAGTGTACTTTTAATTAAAGTTGAGTTAGGTGAAGTATCTAGGATTTTTATTTTATCAATATTCATTAATGCCCAATCAATAAAGCAATCTTCATAAGCATATATACCTGCAATTGTTTTGTGATTATCTTGACGTATAGAAAAATTGTGCCCAAATGTGTCAAAAATGAAACTATAATCATTAACAGAAGATTTGCTAAAATTGTTCCATAAGATTTCAAATTCAATAAAACCATATTCATTTGTAATGCTTGTTCCTTTAATTTGAGTATTATCCTTATATACATGTATTTTTGAACATAAAAGATCTAGTTGTTGCCCAAAGACTGGATTGGTAAGGAATGTTGTTTTTGCTCGTAATTCATAACAGTTTTGTGCAATAGACAAATTTAATAATTTATCTATTCTATAAATATCTAAGGTGTCGGAGTACCGGTTGTATTTCCAACCGTCTTTTTCATACAGATCTTTTAATCGCCTATTTCCAATGAGCCAATAATATCCTTTGTAAAATATTATACGATAAGGAGAAAATAAATAATCTCTGTCCTTGCAAGGCTGGGCTGCTCCATCCTTATCTATTATTGAAGGAGTGAAAGAGAGAAGTTTTTTCCTTATTATGGCATCTTCGATGATATTCAAATTTGAATATAAGTTTTCTGATAAAGAAGTTGGAAATTCAGTCGTTTGTATAATTTCATTGAGATGTTTAATAGTATCAGGGTTAGTATAGTCTGCTGATTCAAGGTTATCATAATCAATACTTTCCAAAAAAATATTTTTAGAATTTGTATAATATTTACTTCCTATGTTTCGTATTAACTTAAGGACTAATTTGGCTTTATCTTCAAATGAAATGCCATGTATTTGCTTAATAATAAAATGCAATTCGGCGTTAGTTATTTCGTGTCTATAGAAGATGGGGCCAGTATAGTAGTGTTTGCTATTAGATTTGTGAAGCTTATATCCGGGAAATACGATTTGCCACTTATCTTCATTTTTATCTTCGTTTAAAGTTTCTGCTATTGAAAGAAGTAGTCTTTTGAAAGTAGATTTATAGCCCATACATTCGTTAGCTTCGAGAGATAATTCTCTCAATTTTTCTTGGGTTAATGGATGTAATTCATCAGTGTTCCATTTTAGTATGTTTAAGAGTTTGATTATATTTGCCATAATGTACCTTTCATAAATATTTTTATTAATTATTCTAAAGGCGACTGCTAGATACGTCAAGGTGCAAAAACGCACCCAGACAAAAAGATTGTTTTATATTAAGAATGCACTAAGGGGAAAGGAGGTGTAAAGATGTTAGTTTTACAACTTATGCAATCGTTGTTTCAGTCCGGTGGAGAAGCCTATTCTTATGATGAAATTAAGAACTGGTGTATTGCAACTCTTGGACTAACGGAACAACAAATTAAAGGTGTCGTAGGATATCTAGTAGGGCGCAAGATGTTACATGTAGCAACGAATGCTACATCAAATCAAAGTGCAGTGTTTACATGTTAACTTTTAAACGGCTGAGCAGATAAGTCTGCTCAGCTATTTCTATTTAAAGGAGGAAAAAATGTTTAATTATGATTTTGAAGTGCATTTGGAAGAGGTTGAGTGTCCGGAGTGCGGTGAAAGAAATTATCTTGAACATATGGAAGATGATGTGGACTACAGATGCAGTAATTGTGGTTATGAAGGAAATATTCAAGATGATATCGATGCTCAGAACTATTTCTGGGACGAGGCTCTTTGTGGCTATGATGAAGATGATAAAGGGGAGGTGTTTGATAAAGCAAGTTAAAAGGTTTTGTAGAAATATATTAAAAAATTTATTTTATGAAGAAAGGAACAGAGCAAATATGGAAATCTCAAAAGAAAGAAAAATTGAAGAAGGCTTATTAAGAATTAAGGAGTTGGAGGTGGCATTTGACTTACGTCCAAATATTTACAAGTATTTTAAAGAGGGTAAATTGTATTACTCCTACTTGGTAGGTGGATTAGCAGGCTGCATTGACACAATTAATTATGATGAACGTTATGCTAAGGTAGTAAAGGAATTTGAAGAAACTTATGGTTATGTTGTTTATCATGTAATCGAAAGTTATGGTTCGATTGCATTATTGTATGTAGGCAATGATGAAGAGGAATGGGAATATCAGAGATTATTTGATAATACATACATAAGCGCATATGTTCACAATTTTAAATATCCGGAATTGTCCGAATTTGGGGATGTTGTGATTAGTAGCTCAAATGGGGCAATGATAAGATTGGGCTAACGGAAAATAACAATTAAATGAGAAAACCTTTGTTACTAAGGGCTGATTTTAACGAATCAGCCCTTAAGCTTATAAAGAGATAAACAGAACCAGTAACTTTTGGGAAGAATGAGCAATGGATTTATAGCTAAACTTTTCTGGGAAATGTTCGAAAATATTAATAACATATATATATTAGGAAGTAGGTGGCATATTTGAAAAGGAAGGAATTTGATGTAGAAAAAATAATACAATTAGGTGTTTATGAGCCCTTATATGTTGAAGAATGTGGAAAAATTAAAAAATGGGATTATGACCGAGATATGTATTGTAAAATTATACGAGATGCAGCTGAGGATTATGGGGTTAATGTTGAAACTAAGGCTGATTTTTTGTGTGATTTTGCACGAGAAATACGGGGGCTATGGAATAATCCTAAATATGGGGAAGACTATGAGATTAATGAAGATGATGATGAAGAAACAAAAAATAAAAAACAAAAAGCAGAAGCAAAAGAAAAGGATACATTAAGAAAGGATATAGAAAGGAAACATAATCGAATATTAAAAGGGATGAAAGGTGGAGCGGATACAGTTTCTACTGATAAATCTTGTTATCGTTATTTAAGAAAAGTTGAAGATGTTTTTAATAAATCCATTTTAACTCCAATTGAAGATGATAAGCCGTTTTATCATGAGAACAAATATCTGTATTCATTGATGTTACAATTAATTGAAATAATGTACACATCTGATATATTTAATTATGTGCCTAATGGAAGTAACTTTCAGCGTACTTGTTATAGAAATCATTTGAATATGATAGAAAATAATGTAAAAGAAATATTTAAGGACGAATCAGATAGTTATATAAAATGGATGGAGATTCTTGCACCGTTTCAGCAGCTGATTTTTAAATGCAACTATCCAGGAATAAGGAGCAGAGATATTTGGAGTTGTAAATGCGAAGAATTAAGGTTTTTTGATTGTTCTTATGAAATTGCAAAAAATTATGAATTATATTGCAAAGTTAAACATAGACTTAAATTCGATTTGGGAAATACCATAGAAGAAGTGAATTGTGAATTAGAGGCATGCAAACACTTTTTTAATGAAAACAAACAATCAGAAAAGAAACTATTCTGTGATAAAATGCTACTTACACTGCGGAGAATAGTTTATGAAGAGTTTGGTGTAGAAGTTTGATTTGATTTAATGTATAGGATGAATTTTTAAGAAAAGACACCTCATTTTGAAGGTGTCTTTTTTTGTGTCCAAGTATTGTCCAGATAACAAGAATTGAATGAGGTATGATAGACACATAAAAGAATTAGCTGGAAGAAATATTTTTTCCAATATAGCAAATACATGAAAGGATAAGGTGCATAGTATGCAAAATTTCAATTATAAAAATATGGAATTAATTTGCCTGAATGTAGCAGGTTGGAATTGGGGTGCATCTAGTGAAAATTGGGGAGACAGATTTGAAAGAATCTGTAAATACATTAAAAATAAGATGGATGAGCCCCTTGTAATTGCCCTACAAGAAGTCCAACTGTCGGGCGGGAGGTATTTAAAAATTCTGGAAGAACAATTTCCAGATTACCATATTGTATTGCCACAGGCTTATAACAATCAGCCTCGATCAGTTGTATCCGTGCTTTTGATTAACAAGCACTTATGTGAGTCCTACAATGTAAGAACCTTGGATGGGCTGGAAGATAGCCTTAGATACAATTTTGTACATATTAATACACATATAGAAGGTTTATGTTTTCGAATTTTGAATGTTAATGTACCACATAACTGTTTGGAGAAAGCGGCAAAATGGTATAGAGAAGAAAGAGAAGAACTCAGAGCCTTGTTTATTCGCAATATCAAAGAACTCGCTAACACTTATCGCTCAGAACCAGATTTGAAACTGATTGTTCTGGGGGATTTCAATGCATCAACAGAGGATAAGTTTATTAAATCTTTGGCTTACACTTATAACAGACCTATGATAGATGCTGTTAAAGACCATGATAAGAATGCTGCTACTTGGAAAAACTTTGCTACAAAAACAAAGAGCAGATTGGATTATATTCTCTATTCGATAGGAATGCTTTGTGTAACATGGGAGTGAGTGCAAAACCTACATTAATTGATGACTCTACAATCTTACAGAATATGAGCGATCATGCAATTCTGGTTGGTGGAATCGCATTGGATTTTTAAGGAGGAGAAAAGTGAATACTGGAAAAAAGATAGAAACAGAACGTTTATTGCTCGTTCCTGGTAGCAATGCCAGGGATGATGCCCCCTTTATACATATGCTACGCACTGATGGTGATTTTCGTGACTTTTGTGGTATTGAATTTAGTGAGAAATACTTGGCAGAATTTAAAAATTATTTTGAACGAACAGGACACGAAGAGTGTATTTATTCAATATTTCTTAAGGGAACAGATGAGTTTATTGGTTATGTGGGTTTCCACCGAGAACGTAATTCTGACTATGAAATAGAATTTTATATCTCGAAGTCACAAAGAAGAAAAGGATACTGTGAGGAAGCTTGTAAAGCGGTAATGAAGTTGATTTTTTCAGAAGGATTATCAGTTGATGATAATGTGCTTAGTGTACAAAAACTTTATGCAACAACACTTGCTGAAAATATAGCTGTTATTAATCTTCTTTCCAAGTTGGGGTTTAAGAGAGATATACCTAAAAATGGACTCGTTCTTGTTATGGAGGGATTTGTAGACGAGGAAACTGACGAGTTCTTCGGATACTGTGTGTCAAAATATGTAATAGAGAAGAACTAATCGTGTGAAAGGAGGAACATTAAAGCAATGTGGAAATCGGGGACATTTGATTTAGAGGATATAAATGAAATGCTGATAGAAGATATTGTCTTTTTTGATATTTCTTATCCAGGGATGGGAAATCCGGGATGTGTGATATTTATTACTCATAGTGGTGATGAATACATAATTAGTCAAAGTGGAACGGATTGGCATGTTGGCGAAATAGTTAAACTTTTTCCGGATATGTATGAAGTATATCGTAATCGAGAGAATGGTATGAGGGATGAGTATGGATTTAAGGTTATTGGAAACTGGAAAATAATTCCTGAATTTGCGGGGCTGTTTCTTGTTAGAGTGGATTATTTTGAAAAATTTTATGCGATATATCAAACTGAGAGTGAATTAAATAAAGAGTTCCCTTGTGGTGCGGCTAGGTTATTATTTGGGAAAGAACGCTATGCACCAAACGAGAGAATGGTATATAAAAAGACGCAAGAATGCTGGGACAAAGATATGCAGGAAGAAATAGCAAGAAAGCGAGAAATTGAAGAGAATCGTTTGTCGGATAAGGATGTACCATGGATGAAACACAAGAGCCATATATGGGAGGGATATATCAAGTTTTTGATTCGAAAAAATAATGATGGAACGCTTTCTGGGTTTCGCTGGTTCATTCAGGTACAGAAAGAGGAGTACGAGGAAGGTAGTTATAAGTTAGATGCACCGATTGAGTGTTACAATTTGTTTTTACAAAAATATGAAAATATGGATGTAAAGCTATTTGATGAGTCTGAAGGTTTTTATTGCACCTATGTCAAATATCATAAAGCAGGAGACTTTGTTCGTTCATACAAAAGTTTAGAAAAAGCAAAAGAAGCGGTTGATATAAGAAATGAATGGATTGGATGGGGGAATGTAAATAAGAAAAATGTATACATGGTAGATTATGAGTACCTTAAAGAACAAATTGAAGGCGATTCACAGATTTGCATATTCTAATAACGCAATGAATTAGGAATTAAGCCTTCAAATATGCCACACCCATCATAATGCTGGAGCCACCAGCAATTGGGTGCATAGTCGGAAGAACGATATACTGTAATGATAGGAGCTATTTCAAGAAGAGAACCTATATGAGCAGTTCTGTATGGCGACATACAGACACAGTTAGTTGACTGTGAATATCTATTGTATCCGGTTATGGCGCGTTATACATATCGTTACAGACTGAAAATCATTTTAACGAATGATTGAGCATGGAAACATGTTTATGATAGGTTCCCCAATGGTTCGATAGGCGGCCTCGATGCAGAGGAGGAACAGTTTATGCCATACCCGAAAGGTATAGAAACAGAGCTGAAACCGATAGCCCATTGGAAAACAGCGCAATGATGCTGGGGCATATCTGAAAAGGATATGTATCAGGAACCAAAGCATAAGTAAGTAGCTCAAGGCACCTTTTGGATGCGACCAGGAGAATCTTGTGGCGGGTGAAAGCTAGACAGGTTTGTAATAGTAGGGGCTTCTGTCTGCAGTAAGGAAACTTATATGCAGAGTCCATAGGATATGAGTCTTATCGACGGGTAAGACAAGAGGGAATCCTCGACAAGATATCTTATGCCGACACTTACAACTGTAAAGGTATGTGTAAGGTCCTCAAGTGATTGAGGGCATATTTGAAGGCTTAATATGTTTATGTGGGTAATTAGAAATATACATTATGGAATAAGGTGAGGACAAATCATGAGATATTATAATTTTGCACTCAATATTAGTGCTGAAAACATAAAAGAATATTCGACAATTAATCTCAAAGAATACGGATGGAATAATCCTATTGGATCAATGAATAATTACGCTTATAAAACAATCTCAAATGGCCTTCATTTCATTGCATATAGGGAAGAAGTAGGGGATGTAATTTTGGCTGTATTTTCATATGATGAGAGAATATACACCTATCGCGATTCTTATGACTATATTCTTACAATGCTACACGATACATTTTGTATAAGTAAGATTAAAGTTGATCCTTATGAAATTACAATGCATCAATTCTTAGAATGCTTTCTTGAAGCAAAAAGAAGAGATTATGTAAATCCTATTGGTAGGTTTATAGAAACTCTGAATTTATGGATTTACAATTATTATAGTAATGAACCCAAATCATTACACTATGAATTTAAAGAAAAAATCGTTTCAGAAAATCATAAAAAAGAAAAATTTATGTATGATGAGAGTTTTATAAAGGAAATCTCAAATATAGAAACACATGAGAACAACTCAGAATATAACGGAAATATGGCTCATTACATTATTTCGAGTAGGAGTGTTGAGACGGCAAGTGATATGGTTGAAACGCTAATGCAGAGCTTAATAAAAGCAAATCGAATAAATGGTAGACGCATGGAAATAATTAGTGACATTGAACCTGATTTATATAGAGTAAATAATCACCTTGAAGAGATTATAGAAAATAATTATGGAGGTGTAATCCTCTTTGATCTTTCAGAGAAATTTGGTTATGATCCAGTAGATTATGGAATGACGAGTAAATATATTGAGAAGTTGGTAAAAAAATATAGAAACGATTGTCTTTTTGTATTTACATATAACATCGAAAACCCAGGATTTTCGTATTATCTTCTACCACAATTAAAAAAATATGTGATTCCAGTTATGCTCCGAGAAGGAACAGGTGACAGAAAAGCGGCTGTAAATTATTTGAGAGAACTGATAAAAACCTCAGAATATGCAAAGTATGAAAATCAAGCGGATGAGTTTATGAATTTATTTCCTGGAAATAAATTTTCTCAAACTGATGTGCTTATGGCTTATGAACAGTTTGAATCTTGGTGTCTAAATAAAAATGTGTTACAAGCTTATGATTACAATATTGATGAAGATTTCATGCTAGATAGGGATGAAAACATGGAATCATCCTATGACAAACTAGATAAAATGGTTGGCTTAGGAATTGTAAAAGAGCAGATAAAGGATATTATTGCTACAGATATTGTTGAAAAGGAAAGGAAAAAGAGACAGGGAAGTAGTTATAGATCAGGAACCATGCACATGATATTTGGAGGAAATCCGGGAACTGCAAAAACGACTGTCGCAAAGTTGTTTGCAGGAATTGCTAAGGAAAAAGGAATTCTAAAAAGTGGTGCGTTTGTAGAATGTGGTGGAATGGATTTAGATGGGCTTGGATGCGTTTCTGCAATAAGGGATGCTTTTGTGGCTGCAAAAGGGGGAGTGCTTTTTATTGACGAGGCTTATTCATTAAAAAGCGATACTGCTGTTACTGTATTACTTCAGGAAATGGAAAACCGGAGAGAGGATGTAATAGTTATCCTGGCTGGCTACAACGAAAGAATGCAGGCATTTATGGAAATCAATGAAGGATTAAAGAGTAGAATTCCATATTGGGTAGAATTTCCAGATTATAATGCCGACGAACTAACGGATATTTTTAAGTTGATGATTAAAGAACGCGGGTTGAGTGTTACAGAGAATGCGATAAAAGAGGCACATTATATATTTGAAAAGGTAATGCATACGGATAATTTTGGAAATGGAAGATATGTGCGTAATTTGATAGAACGTGTTATGCAGAAACAGTCAGTTCGATTACTTGTAGATAGAGAAGAAGCGAGTGACATTCCCAAAGAAGAACTGTTTTTGATTACGAAAGAAGATGTGAGTACATTAGAAGAAGGTTTGAAGAACGAAAGAGCAGTTGGTACTGCAAAGAAAGAACTTGAGGAAATGATAGGACTTACAACAGTAAAGGCGGTTATTCAAAAGGCAATTGCCAGCTTTAAATTAAAAAGAATCTGCATGGATAAAGGAATTATTAAAGGAAAGCCTTCTTTACATATGGTATTTACAGGGAATCCAGGAACGGCAAAGACAACGGTTGCCAGAGTGTTCGCTGAAATTATGAAGGATGAAAAAGTGTTACCGACAGGAAATTTTGTAGAGGTAGGAAGAGCAGAATTAGTTGGTGATCATGTGGGTGCTACAGCTCCGTTGGTTAAGAAGAAATTTAAGGAAGCACAAGGCGGAGTTTTGTTCGTAGATGAAGCTTATTCACTTTCTGATAGTTATGAAAACGGTTTTGGGGATGAGGCAATCAATACCCTTGTCCAGGAGATGGAAAATCACAGGGATGATGTAATTGTTATCTTTGCTGGTTATCCAGATAAAATGAAGCATTTTCTCGACAGAAATCCGGGTATGCTATCAAGAATTGCATTTCATGTAGAATTTGAAGACTATTCTACGGAGGAACTCTGCGATATTACAAAGCTCATGCTTTCTAAGAAACAAATGACGATTACAGATGTCGCTATGGAAAAACTTAGAAAGAACTATGAAAGTGCGAGAGTAAATAGTGACTATGGAAATGGACGTTATGTACGAAAGCTGTTAGAGGAAGCTGAGATGAATTTAGCAGAAAGAGTGTCACAGTTATGTGAGTCGGAGATTACGACGCAACTAATTACGACGCTGGAGGAAAGTGATATTCCAGAACCGGAATCTATAAAATGTTATGAACGGAAACAGATAGGTTTTTGTGTTTAGTGTTTTAGGTTATGAAGGGGGATACCTATGGAAGAAAAAAATTACAAAGGTAAAATAATAATTCATTTTTCTGATTCCAACTATGTAGATAATGCATATGTGTATCCAAATGAAGATGAAGACATTGATCTAGAACGACTGGATTTACATGTTGCAGTACATCTTGGAATGACAAAAGATTCCGTTAATATTAATAATTTATATATATCGACCCGAATGAAGGAAATTATTGATATTAGATATTTCCCGTTGTATCAGCCTTTGAAATTTTATGTTTGGCAACCGGGGAAATATAAGGTTTATATTAGAAATAACGGAATAGACGAGTTATTTCTCTTAATGCCAAACGGTAAAACCGTTATGGTAAGTGCAGGAAAGGAAAAGGAAATTATCAATGATTGATTTGGACCGAGGAAAAGAACGAATAAATAAGCTTCGAGAGATTTCTAATAAATCAAGTAGTCTATTTATGAAAGAATTGTATGTAGTAAAAATTAAGTATCTTCTTCATATGAAGTTTGCTGCAAAAGAGTTAGGTTGTGATGTTAAGCTGTTTTCATCAAAAGAGAAGGCAGAAGAATTCTTAATCAAGAATGGATTTGTATACGGGATATCATATTTTTTTAACGAACCTGGGTGGTATCATATTAATTGTATAAAACCTAGTTTATTTGACATAAACAGACTTGTCAGTGCTAGTATAGATAAAATAAAGATAGATGAGGGTAAAAATTGTGAATGTAAATATAATGATTTTATTCTTGGGATAGGAGAGAAAGTGGATTTAAATGAATAATGAAATAAGCGTTACATTAACTGGTTTTAAGTGCATAGAAGAAGGTTTTCTGCCAGATGATTTTGAAGTGTGCTTACTTGTGTTGGCTGATGGGATGCTAACGGCAGGTTGCTGGGACACAGGATTATATTCAAGAGAAGGAGGGAAGCCTGGTTGCTTTAGGCAAAGCAGAGGAGAAAGTATAGATATAGATTTTGTGAAGGCTTGGTTACCTCTTGAAGATAATTATGTAAGTGACGTACGAAAAGCATAGGAATGAGGGGGTTACAGCATTGGTTTTATGGGAAATGACATGGTTTGGATGTGACGAAAATTCTATTCGAGAGGTAGTGAAATCTTGGTTTGATGAGGAATAATAAATGACATTAGATAAAGCTATTGAATATGGAACAGAAGTAACTAGGGCTTATATGCTTGCAGTAAACTATCATGAGGGACAAGTAGATAAGCAAGGGGAAGAATATTTTTTTCATCCGTTACGAGTTATGCTAGATGTTTGCAAGAAAAAAGAGTTGATGGTAGCAGCATTATTGCATGATATTCTAGAAGATACAGAATGTACCAGAGAGATTTTATTGGAGTGCGGTATATCAGAAAAAAATGTTGAACTTGTAGAATGCTTAACGAGAAAGCATTGGAGATTTTGGGTTATGGATGTTTCTATATCTCCATAGAGTCTGATAAAGATTGATATTTCAAGGAGTAGAAGGATTTTTGAAAACGATAAAAGTCGATATATCTTTATGTGTTTACCACGAAAATTGGTACATAATTGGTACATGACGTGGTGGAAAAGATGAAACTAGATGTGATAGTAGTGAGCCTCGACAATCAAACAACAAGAAATCTAAAAACCTATACACTTATCGCGTATAGGTTTTTCTTAATAAGATGGAAAATAAACAATATCTTTGATATAATATAAAAGATTAATCTTGTATTTTAGCTATTAATAGGATTTAATTGGATTATGTAATAAATTCAGAAAGGAGTAGGCTCTATGAATTTAGAAAGAATAAATGAAGATTGTATATTTGCATATGTACCAGAGTTAGAGTCTATCTTTGCTGTAATGAATTTGCTACAAGGAGAAGAGGCTGAAAAACTGTGCCAGGATGTATATGGAGAAAAGGAAATTGCAACTTGGAAAAAACAGTATCCATTTTTGTTTGAAGTATCCAAAGCTGTGCAAAATATTTATCCATGGGGAATCATGGATTTTGTTATAGATATGCCAATAGAGCAAATAAGCTTGGATTACTACAAAGATTATTTACTGGGAATAGATCAGGTGGATTTTCTTTGGAGACATTTGGACTTAGATTATATGGATGAAGCAAAGAAAGAGGATTTGCAGTTAGCGTTATCGGATGATGCAATGTTGCTTCATGTTTTTGAATGGGTGGAAGATCGATGTGAGAGCTTTTTATCCTTTAAAGCATTTATACGTGAGACACCTCGATATATTGAAGATTTCTTCGCATTGGCAAAGAAATTACAAAATTCAGAATTAAAAGATTTGCTCAAGAAGTATGAAGATACTGTAGTATCTGTAAAAGAGGAAGTTGTAGCAGGGGTAAAGGAAAAGGGCGGTTTCGAATTTTCTCAGAAGATTATGGGAAAAACATTTCGTAATCGTGGACCATATGAGGAATTCCTTTTTGTTCCAACCTATATGATGCCTGCAAAAGCAGTTCGATTCTTTCATGTAAAAGAAGAACACAAAAAGCAATTGTTGTTTATGTCCATTAGAAATCAGGATCGTAACCAAGAAGATGTAATTAAAACTTTGAAAATTATGGGTGATGGTACCAGGTATCAAATACTCGCATTATTAGCAAAAGAAGGAACGATGCGAGGTATGGATATTGCAAAAAGAGTTTCCGTGGCTACATCGACGATATCACATCATATGGAGCTGTTAAAAGAGTGCGGATTAATTACGGAGGAACAGGTGAAAAACTCTAAGTATTATGGATTGAGCCATAATGGTATTGCTGATTTAATAAAAGATATACAGAAAGATTTACAAATTGAATAAAACAAAACTTTGAAGTCTTAGGTGAAAGCCTAAGACTTTTTTATTGACTAATCAGACTAATTCTACTATTATCTAATTAGATGATTATGAAATTAGATTAAGGTGAAAGGAAGAGCAAAATGGAAACTGTAATTGAAGTAAAAAATCTAAAGCGGGATTATGTAACTTATAAAGGTGTGATTCGAAAGAAAAAAGAAGTGATACATGCAGTGAAAGATATCTCATTTTCTGTAAAAAAGGCAGAAATATTTGGTCTATTAGGACAGAATGGAGCTGGAAAAACGACAACTATTAAGATGTTGACTACATTATTGGCTCCTACGGAAGGCGTGTGTAAAGTATTAGGATATTCATCTTTCGGAGAAGAGAAGAAAATACGTAGCAGGATTAATTTTATTTTTGGAGGAGAACTTGGTGTATATCGTAGACTTTCTGCTAGAGATAATCTCAGATATTTTGGAAATCTATATTTAATTGATAAAAAGACTCAGGAAGAAAGAATTGATGAGATTTTAAAACTGGTTGATCTGTACGATAGAGGAGATGATTTGGCAGAAACATATTCAAAGGGAATGATACAGCGTTTGCAGATTGCAAGAGGTCTAATGAATGATCCTGAAATTATTTTCATGGATGAACCTACAGTAGGACTTGACCCTTTAGGGGCAAGAATGCTTAGGGATATTATCTTGAAACTAAAAGAAGAGGGAAGAACCGTACTTTTGACAACACATTATCTGCCAGAAGCAGAGGAATTGTGTGATCACATGGTAATTATGAAAAAGGGAGAGATTGTTGCAAAGGGAACACCTAAGGAGATTATAGGAGATGCAGCTAACTTAGAGGAAGCATACATATCTCTGGTAAAGGAGGATTAAATATGGGAAATTCTGTATTGTTGAGTACTATGATACTTCAAATGAAACAATCTTTTGCCAGACCAATGTTTCGATTCTGTTTAATCGCAAATCCTATTCTTAATACCATTTTGCTATATGAGATGTTTCGCAATTCGGGAGAAGAGAATTTTGCATCTTATGTAATTTTGGGTGCAGGTTTAATGGGGATTTGGAGTTGTATATGTTTTTCTTCAGCAGGCGACATAAATAGAGAACGTTATAGTGGGACGTTATCCTTGGTGTTTGCTGCACCAGCAGGTTTTCCTAAGATTATTTTAGGGAAAATTTTAGGAAATACTATACTATCACTTGCAAGCTTGGTTATTTCACTGATTACAGCAGTGGTGCTATATCAGACAACAATAGAATTAGTAAATCCATTTTATTTTGCAATCGCATTTGTGGCGATGATTTTAAGTTTTGTAGTGCTTTCATCGATATTGGCATGTTTATTGACTTTATCAAGAAGAACGACTTTGTATATGAATTGTACAGAAATTCCATTTATTTTATTGTGCGGATTATCATTTCCGATAGATATCTTGCCACAGTGGTTGCAACCAATTAGTTATTTGTTGGCACCTACTTGGGCGGTAGAACTTCTGCGAATGTCTGTGGTAGGAATTACAGACGTTGCAGTTTTTTGGTACAAGTTTATAGTAGTGGTTGTATTATCTGGCATAGGTATAATATTTTCTGCATGGTTATATAAGAAAATCGATAAGCGTGTAAGAATTCAGGCAAGTTTGGAGGTGTGTTAGGATGATTCGTAGATTTTTTTCACAAGCTTGGCTATATCATAAAGGTAGAACAGCAGCATTCAATTTGACAGAATTTTTATGCTTTGATGCGGGATATCCGATTATTACATTGGTGTTTTATTGCTTGTTAGCGTCTTATAGTTTCCAGACTACAGATTTAACACATTGGGTAATAGGAAATGCTTTCTTGATGTGTACGAATACCTGTGTGTTTGGCTTGGGGGCGATATTTAATGGAGAACGATATTATGGAAGACTTCGTTCTATTGTAGCATCTCCTTGCAATAAATTGGCACTCATTTTGGCAAATGGAGTATTTCCAACTTTGTTTGCGTCAGTTGCAGTAGTAGGTGGATTTGTTGTGGGAGGACTAATATTTAAAATAGATTTCTCAGGAGTAAATCTTGGATTAGCTGCACTTACAATTATTTGTGCGATGTTTGCAGCAACGGGACTGGGATTGTTGTTAGCAGTGTTTGGATTGATTTCTGATAGCATGCATTTGATTTTAAATGTGGTAAGCTATATATTGATGATTTTTACCGGGGCAGAGTTTCCAGTTTCGCAGTTACCAATATGGGGACAATGGGTATCAAAATTATTACCTTTGACACATGCCATTGAAGCTATGAATATACTGTTAGGAAAGCAAGAGGGAAATTTTTATTATTTGTTATTATGTGAATTTGGAATATCGATTCTCTATATGATTGTTGCATGGGCGACATTACGTGGTGCAGAACAAGCATGTAGGAAAAGTGGAAGATTTGATTTGTTTTAAATAGAAGCTTTACTATAGAACATGCCACAAATTGAAAGGACTTTTCAATTTGTGGTATGTTTTTATAGTTTGTGATATACTTGAGTTTACAAACGCGAATTATTTGTAGTAGTTTAGAGAGAAAAACTTTGGGATGTTATTGGGGGAATAGGATATGCAATTAACTGATTTTGTAGAAGTGATAAAAATTGAAAAAGGTTGGTCTCATGAACAAAAGTATAAAGTGACAAATGCCGATGGGGAAAGTTTTTTATTACGAATTACTCCAATAGAGCAATACGAATACAAAAAAGCTGAATTTGAAAATATGAAGATGGTATCAGAATTAGGAATTCCAATGTGTCAGCCGATTGAGTTTGGGACCTGTGAAGATGGAGTGTAT
>JAZQZJ010000053.1:0-42074 GCA_045633955.1 Agathobacter sp.
TACTTCCAACTCATCTGAAAGCGCATAAATGTCCTGGTAATGGTTATAAAATGTTGTCTTGTTTACCATCGCTTTTTCACAGAGCATATTTACTTTAATTTCATCCAACGAGTGGTTTTTCCTCAATTCCAAAAATGCATCTCTGATATTTTTCTTTGTTTTAATGACTCTTAAATCCATTCCTTCGCCCTTTTCTCAACTATTTTGCAAATTTAGTTGATTATTCAACTTTTTCAATAAAGATGTATGTGGAGTTTTTCAACTCTACGTTGTATAATCCACTCATAGTATAAATCAAAAATATTTACAATGCAACAGAAAGGGGATTTTATGGCAAAGAACTTAAGCTTAAAAAATGTAGAGAACTTAAAGTCTCTGCGTACAATTGATGAAAAACTTTTATCTTACAACATCGAAATGACAGAAGTAACTGGTGGTACATTCTGGAAAGCATATACCAAAGGACAGATTGAAGGAACTGAAGGATTTCCACTTATCAATTTCGGAAAAAAAGACGAAATGCACCAGTGGTATGACCCAATCGACTCAACAAACCCACGTCTTATCAAACTCGCAAAAGAACTCGGTTCTGTATGGATCCGTGTATCTGGTACATGGTCTACAAAGACTTACTATGACTTTGACGGACACACAAATGGTGTTGCTCCAGAAGGATTTGATAGCGTTCTTACAAAAGATCAGTGGACAAATTTACTTGACTTCGTAAAAGCAGTAGATGGCAAATTACTTATCTCTGTAGCAAACTGTGATGGTATCCACTCTGCAAAAGAACCTTGGCAGCCAGAACAGGCAAAACTTATTTTTGATTTCAGTAAAGAATATGGCGTACCTATTGAAGCTGTAGAATTCATGAATGAACCAAACCTTTTAGCATATTCTGGAGCTCCAAAAGATTATACTTTTGATGATTTTATCCGCGACCAGGATATCTTTACTAAATGGGTACACGAAAATTATCCAGAATGTTTAGTAGTAGGTCCATGCTCTGTAGGTTGTGGTAAGATGGGTAAAATCGATACTGAAAAAGGTATCATGAAGAAACTTACAAGCTCTATGGCTACCATTAACCTTCTTAAGGGTTCAAAAGAAAAAATGGACGTATACAGCTACCACTACTACAACGGTGTATCTGGACGTATCACCACTTTACCTTTCATACATTGGTCAGCTTCAAAAGCAGCTAGTGAAGCATACCTTGATGCAGCACCTTACACAGCTTTGGCAAACGTTCCATATCGTGACGAATATGCTCCAGGCGCTCAGATGTGGGTTACAGAATCTGGTGACGCAGGCGGTGGCGGATGTGAATGGGCATCTACATACCTTGATGTTTTCCGTACATTAAACGAACTTGGAACATTTGCAACAATCACAGACGGTGTAATCTTCCACAATACACTTGCTTCATCTGACTACGGTTGGTTAAAACATGGTACATTTGAACCAAGACCAAACTACTTTGCAGTACTCCTTTGGAGCAAACTCATGGGTACAACTGTTTATGATTCTGAAATCGCTATCCAGGAAGGTGCTCATGTATTCTGTCACTCACGTAAAGATGGAAAAGACGGTTGTGTATACTTAGTAATCAACAACTCTCTTACAGATACTACAAAAGTAGAATTACCAAAAGAAGCACTTCGTTACACACTTTGTGGAAACGGCAACGTACGTAATACTTCAATCTACTTAAATGGTAAAGAACTTACATTAGGTGAAAACGACGAACTTCCAGCAATGGAAGGAGTAGAAGTTTCCGGTACAATCGAACTTGCACCAGGAACATGTACTTTCTTGGTAATGTAGTCCAAAAGTTTATATGTAAAGGTGAAAATAAACATATGAAGATTACATACAACGGATACGTATTGGAATTTAGCGATGACGGTGCAACAAAGTTTGAAGAAGTTCTTTGTAGCAGTTTGGAAGTAATGGCTCCAATTTATATTAAGCAAGAATTAAGAGAAAACGCAAAAAAGGTAACTGCAGAAGAACTAAGAGCAGCTATTGTTCGCGGAGCATCTGAAGAAATGTCTATGTTTAATTTAAAATTTCAAGATTAATTATAATATCACAAACAACAAAAATGACAGGCTATTCGCCTGTCATTTTTAATATATATCCTCAACATTTATTCTATTACTGCTAAAAGATACCATTTCCTGCTACCGGTATTCCTCTTAATTCAGGGGCACCCATTGGAATCCCATTCAAATTATCAATATATCTTACTACTATTTTTACACCACAATAAGTTCCAATAAGTTTCCATGAAGTAGAATGTGCTTCTGTCCATGAACCGTCTGGATTTACAACTCTAAAATTATTTCGTACATATTCATCCATCTGCCACATACAACTTTCTGTCCATGTGTAGTGGGTTGGATCCATGTTGGCAGAACCACCATATGAGCCATAGAAATATGGAAGTCCTGTTGCATCATAGAAAATCGTATATAAGGCATATGGACATAACTCATCTACCGCAGGATTTGATGTGACTGTCTGCTGCACTTCTACTACTGTGTCACCTAAATAGTTATTACTTACAAAACCTACACCACCATTATATTCAATCATATACCAACCAGTCTCATTACACTGGCCAGTTACTACAACCTCTTGATTTGTTGTCAAAGACCCAATTTGTTCACCATCTGTACTTGGCAGATTTCTTACATTTACTGCCTGCTGAGCATATTTTACCACAGACATATTCGTATATGTATAGAGTACCTCTACTTCTGCATCCTCTTTCGTCTCCGTCCTTTCTGTAGCCTCTACATCTTCTACAACCTCAGCGACCTCTGTGGATTCCACTATTTCTGTAGATTCCGTCACTTCTACATCCTCTGCTTCAGTCAAATTTTCAATATACTCTGTGTTTACATCCTCTGCAGAATTTACATCCTTATTTCCACATCCTGTTAACATCCCCATCGCTAATGATGCGATTAGCAATGTAGCAATACATCTTTTCTTCATAACCATTCTCCTTTTCTCTTTATGAATACTTATTTAATCTCGTGACTCTATCACTAGCAAGATTCCTTCCATTACAGAAATGTTTGCTTTTTCTTCCACGATTTCATTGCTAACACCCAATGACGAGAAACTGCTCATATGGGCATCTTTTAGTGGATATTTTACCCCTGATAAAGTTACTCCCTTTGCATCTCCTTTCACAGGTAAAATAGATATATAATCGCCAAACTGCTCTGCTTTTGGGATTTCCACAACATCATCTATCATTCGAATACGATTATGTGCATCTATAATCTGTATCTGTACACCTTCTTCTAAACCAATCCCTAACATATACACATTTGCCAAACCATGATCCAAACGAGTTCCAGTAGCACCTAAAAGTGTAATCTCTGTAGCACCACGACGAATCGCCTCACGAATCACGAACTCTGTATCTGTATCATCTTTAATTGGATTTAAACGAAGCATCTCTATATCCGGTAAACTAGAAAATTCATCCAAACTATCATCATCCACAGAATCAAAATCCCCAGCAACGATATCTGGCACAATTCTATTTCGATGTAGAAAATTCATACCTGAATCCGCAGCGATGAGATAATCATATGTATTCTTTTTCATCCAGTCTAACGCGAACACATCTTCTATATGTCCGCCAGAAATAATTACAACTCTCATTATTCAGCCCTTTCTATAAATCCCAATACTCTATATAATCCGAAATTTCTTGAAAATCTATCTTACATTCGTTATTAAAAATATAAACAGGAATTTCATCATAAAATGTATAAAGTGAAATATCATAGTATCCCTCTTCATTTAAAATATACACCACAATACGTTCTCTACGTGAATCTACAATCCAATACTCTCGCACTCCTGCCGCAGCATATTTAGCAGTTTTTATTCCAGTATCTTTTTTCGCTGTAGATGGAGATAATACCTCCACAATAAAATCAGGTGCACCAAACAATCTGCCATTTTGAATTTTACTCTTATCACAAATCACATATACATCCGGCTGAACCATGGTCTTATTATCACAATCTAATTGCACATCCCATGGTGCAACTCCAGGTATACATTTCCCTTTTTTCTTTCGAATATGTTCTCTAAGTCTCGCACATATTTCCATACTAATTGTCTGATGAATAAGAGTTGGTGAAGCCATATCATAAATTACACCATCAATAAGCTCTACTCTTCTCTCCTCTGGTAACGCAAAATAATCTTCTATCGTATACTCGCCTTGTTTCTTCTCCCCATAAACAGCAGCATTATCTCGAACCATCGTTGGTTGATAAGGACTTAGCACCTTTTCTAATGCATAAAGTGTATCGTATCGTGGCGTCTTCGTAATCCCACCTAATACCTTCTGCACCGTACCAACTGGAACGCCAGAAAGCTCTGATAACTTTTCATAAGAATAGCCTAATTCTTTCTTGCGCTCATTCATTTCCTGAATTGTCATATTGGCACCTCCATCTTACACTTGTTTTACTGTTTATAGTATAACATTCATTATGTATACACTCAACCATTTTCCATCCATTTTACATCCTTTTATCCATTTATTATCCAAATGACATCCAATAACTATTGCCCCACATGATGAAACAAAAAAATACTGCTACAAACCTACCATTTGTAACAGTATTTCATCATTTTCTATTATGCATTTAATTTATCCAAGAAACATTTTACATTTTCTTCAATATCTCCGTTAAATACAGAACTTCCTGCAACAATAATATTTGCACCAGCATCCAAGAACTGTTCTACGTTGTCTAAAGTGATGCCACCATCTACTTCGATATCTACTTTATAACCCTTTTCATCGACGAATTTCTTTAATTCGCGTACTTTTTCAATGGTATATGGAATCATTTTCTGACCACCAAAACCTGGGTTTACGGACATGATAAGTACCATATCTACAGCATCTAATACATGCTGAATCTGACAAATTGGTGTGGCTGGATTGATTGCTACACCTGCTAAAACACCTTTTTCTTTGATTGCCTGAATCGTTCTATCTAAGTGTACACAAGCTTCTGCGTGTACAGTAATAATATCTGCTCCGACCTTTACAAAATCATCAATGTAACGATCTGGATTTTCAATCATAAGATGTGCATCAAACATACGCTCTGTACAAGGACGAATACATTTGATAACTGGCATTCCATAAGAAATACTAGGCACGAACATGCCGTCCATAACATCAATGTGTACATACTGTGCGCCAGCTTCATCAATGGTGCGGATTGCATCCCCTAATTTACTAAAATCTGCTGCTAAAATAGATGGTGATAAACAATTCATAATTTTTCCTCCTAATACTTTCGTATCTGTTTCATCTCATTATATAGTAAAACATAATTATCATAACGAACCTGATTAATCTGACCTTCTGCTAGTGCATCTTTTACACCGCAGTTTGGTTCGCTGATATGACTGCATCCCTGAAATTTACAATATGGTTCGTGTGGTATAAATTCAGGATAGCATGTCCACAAATCTTCTTTTTCAAATCCAGGCATATCCATAGAACTAAATCCTGGAGTATCCATAATATATGCATCATCCCCAAGCGGAATAATCTCTGAATGACGTGTCGTGTGTTTTCCTCGTTCAATCTTTTCACTAATACTGCCAGTTTCCATATAAATCGAATCCTGTAACTGATTAATCAAGGATGATTTTCCAACACCCGAAGGACCTGCTACTGTAGTTGTCTTACCCTTTAATAATGCTCTCAATTCTTCCAAATGAATTCCAGCTTTCGCACTGGTAAAAATAATATCATAACCTGCTGGTCTATAAATGGCTTCCAATTCTTTTTTCTGTTCTTCTGTAATCAAATCGCATTTGTTAAAACAAATGGTTACTGGCACCTTCTGGTACTCCATCATACACAAGAATCTATCTAAAAGATTAAAGTTTGGATCTGGCTTTGCTGCTGCAAAAATAACCAAGGCCATATCAATATTAGAAACCGCTGGACGAATCAACTCATTCTTTCTCGGAAAAATAGTCTCTACATTTCCCTTTTTCTTTTCTTCATCTACAATGGCGATTTCTACATTATCACCTACAAGTGGCTTTATTTTTTTATTTCGAAAGACACCTTTTGCCTTACATTCATAAATTCCGGTTCCTACTACGTGAACGTAGTAGAAACCGGAAATTCCTTTTACAATCTTACCTTGCATTGTTTACCTATTATTCCTTATCGAAGGATACTGTATTTGTATTTGTTCCAAGGGATACTCTGTTCGTAATTGTTTCCTCTGTGAAATCATTTTCATCCACAATTCCGTCACCTGTCAAATCTGTTTCACTTGGTATTCTATTTACAGTTACTTCATCTTTGTACCAGGTAATGCTAAGTGTACCTGTAGATGTTGAAATGCCAGATGCTGCAACTCTTACCTTTGTTCCACCTGTACCATTTGCAACAACCGTTCCATTTGCATCCTTTAATTCAAATTCACAGTAAACTGCTTCTGCATTATCCCATGTCTTATCATAAGAATAAGTATCTGGAACTACTGTTTCTGGACCTGTACTTACTGCAACAGCAACTACAGAACCAATCTCTCTTTGTGTACCAGCACCATCCACCTTTGTTACGGTACCTGGTGTTGGATATGCATCACTCTTTACTTCAATTTCATTTACAGTAAATCCTAAACTCTGTAATTTATTCTTAACTGTAGCAATATCGCTTCCCACCAAATTACCAGGAATCAATGCTTTTCCTTTGCCTTCACTAATTACAATTACAACACGGCTTCCAGCCTCTACTTCACCACTTGCTGGTGTCTGTGAAATAACACGGCCCGCTTCCACATCTGCACTTACTGAGAAGTTCCTTTCTACCTGAAGCCCCATTGCCTGTAAACTAGCGGCTGCTTCGCTTTCCATAGCACCAACAACATTTGGTACAGTTACCATTTCTGTATTAGAACCTGCAACAACCACGGAAACTGTAGTACCTTTATTTACTATATTTCCTTCAGCTTCACTCTGCTGTAAAATAGTTCCATCTGCTTTCTCTGATTTTTCAAGGGCTGCAACTGTAATTCCAAGTCCTAATTCCTGAAGTTTCTGTGTTGCTTCTTCCAAAGACATATCTACAATGTTAATCATCATTACCTGCTGACTTTCTGTAGACTGTGTATCAACTACCCCCTGGGTTGTCTGTGTATTCTGAGCATTTGGATCTACTGTTGGATTCTTAGAACCAAATTTAAAGAAATCTGAAATAAAACTTCCTGCAATGAATAAGATGATAATTACGATTACTGCTAAAATAGCAATACCTGCAATCGTTACTACTTTTTCCATTTTTGGATCAAGAAAATCAGATGCATCTTCATTTTCATCATCTTCTGTATCATTCGATACAAATCCATTTTCACTATCCAAATCAGCTTCTGCAGAAGCATTCTGAATTTCTTCTAATTCCTCATTGTCAATCACACGTGTATCGCCAATTACCAATGGTGCAATCACAACGAAATCTTCATCTGGATTTGTTAAAGCTCTACGTAAATCTGCTAAGAGCTCACTAATCGCCTGATATCTACGTTCTGGACTCTTCTGTGTTGTTTTTAAAACAATTCTTTCATAGCTGATTGGAAGTCCTGGTGCATATGTACTAGGTGCAACCATTTCTTCCTGCAAATGCTGTAATGCAACTGCTACTGTTGTATCTCCATCAAATGGTACACGACCAGTTACCATTTCATACATTACGATACCTAAAGAATAAATGTCGCTTCTCCCATCAATGAAACCATTTCTAGCCTGTTCAGGAGAAGCATAGTGTACAGAACCCATGGCATCAGAACCAATGGTATTTGAGCTGATTGCTTTTGCAATACCAAAATCTGTTACCTTTACCTTTCCATCTGTGGAAATCATAATGTTCTGTGGTTTGATATCTCTATGTGTAATATCTTTATTGTGAGCAGCTTCAATACCTCTAGCTACCTGAATTGCAATACTGGTAGCTTCTTTAAAAGAAAGCTGTCCTTTTTTCTCAATATAAGTTTTTAAGGTGATGCCTTCTACATATTCCATCACGATAAAATGTAATCCATACTCACTTCCTACATCATAAATATTTACAATGTTTGGATGTTCTAATCCTGCAGCTGACTGTGCTTCTGTACGGAATTTTGTTACAAAGTTAATATCTTCAGAGAATTCCTGTTTCAATACTTTAATCGCTACAACTCTGCCAAGAATATGATCCTTTGCTTTGTAAACATCCGACATGCCGCCTGCACCGACTTTGTCTATTATCTCATATCTATCTACTAAAAACATACCGCTTACTAACATTCTTTCACCTCATTAAAATATGGCTTTGCAACTAATACTGTAATATTATCCTGACCGCCATTTTTATTTGCTTCATTCACCAGAGCCTTTGCAATCCCTTCTGTATCATACAAAGATAATACAATCTGGTGTATTTTATCATCAGTTACCATATTGGAAAGACCATCTGTGCACATTAACACCGTATCTTTCTCCTTTAACTCCACCTCAAAGAAATCTGGTCTTACCTTTTCTGTGGCTCCGACAGCGCGTGTGATGACATTCTTTTTGGTTTTTATACGCTCGTCATCTGGTGTAAATTTACCCATGCGAATCATTTCTGCCACATACGAATGGTCTTTGCTTATCTGTTCAATTTTTTCATTCACAACATACAAACGACTGTCACCTACATTGGCTACATATAACCTATGGTCAATAATTGTAGCAGCTACCACCGTCGTTCCCATGCCATTCTTCGCGGAATCTTCCTGTGCTTCTACTACCAAAATCTCATTTGCCTTTTTAATCGCATCCTTCAATATGCGGATAGGCTCCTTCCATCTGCTACGGGAAACAGACGCCACGATTCGTTCCACTGTATAACGGGAAGCATATTCGCCAGCTTTGTGTCCACCCATACCATCACAAACGATGTACAAATTTGGTAAATTTCCAACTGGAGAGTCCGAAGAAAAACAGTAGTCTTGATTCATATCACGCAAGACTCCCGTATCCGTAATGGAAAACGTTCTCATTTCTTCGCTGTCCTTTCTCTATGTTCAAATCCCTATGCTAGACATAACTAGACACAGTAAATTCATCATATAATCTTAGCACAAAAGCAAAGAAAGAGCAAGACTTTCGCCTTGCTCCACACATTCTTTATACACTTTTTATAATTTTTGATTATTATCCTTGTTATCTTTATAACGTTTGCGAAGTTGTCCACAAGCACCATCAATGTCACGCCCCATTTCTCGGCGAACGGTTACATTACTACCTGCTTTTTCGAGTTTATTTCTAAAGGCCTCAATCACTTTTGCATTGGACTGTACATAATCTCGCTCTTTAATCGGATTTACCGGAATCAGATTTACATGACAGTTAATACCACGAATTAGCTGCGAAAGCTGTCTTGCATCTTCGTCCGTGTCATTCACACCACCTACCAAACTATATTCAAAGGTGATACGTCTACCTGTCTGTTCAAAGTAATATTTACAAGCGTCAATAACTTCATTTATCTCATACTTATTTGCAACAGGCATCAACTCTAGTCGTTTTTGCTGATTTGAAGCATGTAAGGAAAGGGCCAGGGTAATGGATAATTTTTCCTCTGCCAGCTGACGCATTCTAGGTACGATTCCACACGTAGAAACAGTTAAGTTTCTCTGACTGATGTTGATTCCATGCTCATCCGTCAAAAGTTCGATAAATTTAAGCAGATTATCATAGTTATCCAATGGCTCACCAGTCCCCATTACAACTACATTGGAAATACGTTCCCCAATATCTTTTCCAATTTGATAAATCTGATCCAGCATTTCACCTGCGGTTAAACCTCTTACCAAGCCATCCAATGTAGATGCACAGAAACGGCACCCCATACGGCATCCCACCTGAGAAGAAATACAAACCGAATTTCCATGTTTATAGCGCATCAATACACTTTCGATTACATTTCCATCCTCAAGTAAAAAGAGATACTTTCTCGTACCATCCAATTTGGAAATCTGTACTTCTTCTTTTTTTAGACTTGTTAAATATGTCTTTTCCTTCAACCCTTCTATCAGTTTCTTGGAAACATTGGTCATCTCTTCAAAAGAGTCTACATGTTTTTCGTGAATCCACTGATAAATCTGTTTTGCACGAAAGGCTTTTTCGCCCATCTCTTCCATAAGCGAAATCAACTCTTTTTGATTTAGTGACTTTATATCTATTTTTTCAGACATAAGAATTCCTCTCTATTTTCTGCGAATAAGTTTTGCTATGAAAAATCCATCATGATACATTTCTCCTGGGAACATCTGCTCCATAGAAACAAGTGTAAACTCTGGATATTCTTTCAAAAACCATTCTACATTACCTTCATTTTCGCCTTTATGTATGGTACAGGTACTGTATATCAATGTACCACCTGGTTTCACATAAGCATGTACTGTTGCTAGAATTTCTCTCTGCAACTGTACCAAATCCTGCTGTTTTTCTGCTGTCATCTTATAACGGATATCTGTCTTTTTTCCCATAACACCAAGACCAGAACATGGTAAATCACATATCAGGACATCCGCTTTGTTCACAGATGCCTCATCCAGCACAGTTGCATCCATTTGAACAGCGTTCATATTTTCTAATCCGTGTCTTTCAATGTTTTCTTCTATCAAAGACACTTTGTATTCCGTCAAATCTCTGGCTTCTACCATCCCTGTGCCTTGCATTTTCTCCGCCAAATGAGAACTCTTTCCACCTGGTGCAGCACATACATCAATGATATAACTGTTCTTTTCTGGTGCAGCTACCTCAGCTACCATCATGGAACTGATATCCTGTACATAAAAGAGCCCATCTTCAAAACTTTCCAAAGATTGCAAATAATCAAAACCACTGATTTCAAATGCATAGGAAAGTGCAGGCACTGCTTTTACTGTCACACCTTCGGCTTCTAATCTTTCTTTTAATGCATCTGGCTGAATACGAAGCACATTGGTACGAATTGTAATCGGACGCTCCTTCAAAAAGCTTTCACAAATTGCCTTTGTTTTCTCAAAACCATAATCCCGCATCCATTGCTCTGCCATCCAAACTGGAACTGAATAGGTCACTTCCAAAAAACGAACCGGCTCTAACTTTTCATCTGGATACTGTAAATTAGGTAATTCTCTTGCAATATTGCGAAGCACACCATTTACAAATCCACGAAGTTGTCCAAACCCACGTTTCTTTGCTAATTTTACAGCTTCATTACATACTGCTGCATCTGGAATTGCATCCATATACTTTATCTGATACACACTCATACGAAGAAGATTGCGAATGAGTGGTTTCATCTTTTTCACCTTTACTTTCGAGAAGGAATTGATTACAAAATCCATTTCCAGCATATGCTCAATGGTTCCTTCTGCCAAACGAGTCAAAAATGCTCGCTCCTGTTTTTCTAAATACTGATACTTATTCAAAACATCTCGAATCACTAAATGAGAATATTGCTCCTTCTCATTGACTTCCATCAAAATATCAAGTACAAGTTCTCTTACATTCACGCTAGTCATCGCGTCTTCTTCCTCCAAATAACATGATGATACGTAATAATTGCAAAATTGATGATGCAACAGCCGCTACATAAGTAAGTGCAGCTGCACCCAATACCTTTTTCGTATAAGGTAATTCCTGTTCACTCAAAATTCCCTGCTGTTCCAAAAGAACCAATGCTCTACTCGATGCATTAAACTCTACTGGCAATGTCACCAACTGGAAAATCACCGCAAAAGAAAACAGAACAATACCTGCATCGATAATCATCTGTGACGACTGAGAATTGATAAACAAACCAATCAAAATCAAAGGCCATGCCAATTTCGAACCAAAATTTGCAATTGGAACAAACCATGTTCTAAATTTTAATGGAGCATATCCTTTTGCATGCTGAATGGCATGTCCACACTCATGAGCTGCCACACCAATCGCTGCGACAGATGAAGAACCATATACCGAATCGGATAAGTTTACAACTTTTGTCGCTGGATTATAGTGGTCTGATAATTCTCCTGCAACATGTCCTACTCTTACATCATTTAAACCGGCACTACGAAGCAGGCGTTCTGCTACCTGTGCGCCTGTCATCCCTGTCATACTGCGATAGGTCGCATATTTACTATATGTTGATTTTACATTTGCAGATGCAATCATACAAATAATCGCACCAATCAGTACTAAAAAATATGTTGGGTCAAAAAACATCCAATCACTCCTTTTTCCTTAAACCTCAAAGATAATACCTTCCTGTACTGTGTATCCGCGCAGGAATGCATCAATTTCCATACGTTTCTTGCCTTCAAGCTGTACTTCCAAAAGCGAAAGTACACCATTTCCTGTCTGTACTTCCAACGCATCTTTTGCTACACGAACAATCGTGCCTGCTTCTTTATCTGTATCTGAAGATACAACCTTTGCTTTCCAAATCTTAAAGGTCTTTCCATCTAATTTAGTATAAGCACTTGGCCAAGGATTTAAACCTCGAATTAATCGCTCAATTTCTACTGCCGATTTTTTCCAGTCAATTCTGCCAAATTCTTTGCTAATCATAGAAACATGAGTTGCTTCTTCATGATTTTGAGGCCTACGAGTAGCTGTTCCATTTTCGATTGCAGTCATAGCTTCTACACAAAGTTCTGCCCCTACAACTGCCAATTTATCAAAGAGTCCACCACCAGTTTCTTCTTCGCTAATAGGCACTTCACGAATCGCTACGATATCACCTGTATCTACGCCAATATCCATCTGCTGAATGGTCACACCAGTCACTGGATCACCATTAATAACTGCCCACTGAATTGGTGCAGCACCGCGATATTTTGGCAAAAGAGAAGCATGTACATTGATACATCCATACTTTGGCATATCCAAAATACTCTGTGGTAAAATCTGGCCAAAGGCCGCTACAACTGCAATATCAGCCTCATATTTGCGTAAGTATTCTACATTTTCTTCCAAACGGATTTTAGTTGGCTGAAACACTTCAATATCATGTGCTACCGCACACTCTTTTACCGGTGTAAACTGTAACGCTCCACTTCTTCCTCTTGGTTTATCTGGCTGTGTTACAACCAAAACAACTTCATGCCCCGCTTCTATAATTGCTTCTAAAGTCCCCACTGCAAAGTCTGGGGTTCCCATAAAAATAACTTTCATTATTCTTCAACCTCTTCTTCATATTTCACGTCGTGAAGTCCACCCTCTACTTTTTCTACATAAAGGTGTCCATCTAAATGATCTAATTCATGACAAATTGCTCTCGCAAGAAGTTCCTCTCCTTCGATTTCGCATTCATTCATCTCTTCATCAAAGAAACGAGCCTTCACATAATTTGGACGTGTTACGCAACCAGCTTTTCCTGGAACACTAAGACAGCCTTCATCTCCTGTCTGTTCTCCATCTGTGCTAATAATACGTGGGTTAATCATAACAATTGGACCTTCGCCAACATCAATTACTACGATTCTTTTTAAAATTCCCACCTGTGGTGCAGCAAGCCCTACACCATTTGCCTCATACATGGTTTCAATCATATCGTCAATCAAATCCTGAGTACGAGGTGTTACATCTTTTACTTCTTTACAAACCTTTGTTAAAACTGGATCGCCTTCTACTCTAATTTCTCTTAATGCCATTTCTCTTCCTCCTTAAAATCCGCTCATAGGGTTAAAATCAAATTGTACGGAAACATTTTGAAATTCCCTATTATCTTTCATATAATATTCTAATTTATTTTTTAATAGGACTAAATGTTCATAATCCTTTGTTTTTATATATATTACCTTGCGATACACATCGTTGACTCTTGCAATGGTTGCATCAGCAGGTCCCACCAACTGAATCCGCTGTCCTTGTAAAACTGCCTCCGTATCCAGATGCATCTGTAATCGTTTCACTAACTTTTCACTCATTCGCATTAGTACATCTTCTTTTTCCGAAGTACACATAACCACTAAAAGATTCCAAACTGGCGGATAAAATCCAAACTGTCGATACAATATTTCCTGTTCATAAAAATTTTCGTAATTCTGTTCTTTTGCTGTAAGTACCGCATAATGCTCCGGGTTGTATGTCTGTATCACTACATCCCCTGGCTTATCTCCTCGTCCTGCTCGTCCTGCTGCCTGGGTCAATAACTGGAACGTTCGCTCTGCAGCATGAAAATCACTTACATGCAAGGACATGTCCGCAGCCAAAACACCTACTAAGGTTACATTTGGAAAATCATGTCCTTTTACAATCATCTGTGTACCAATCAAAATATCTGCTTCCTGATTTGCAAAAGACTGTAAAATCTGCTCATAACTGTCCTTTGTGCGTGTAGTATCAAAATCCATACGAAGCACTCTCGCCTGTGGAAAACGCTTCTGCACCATTTCTTCCACCTTCTGTGTACCAGCTTTAAAACCACTGATGTATTTTGAACCACAGGATGGACAAACATTTGGAACAGCTTCCTCATAACCACAATAATGACATACCATCTTTCCATTATTATGTTGACTCAACGACACATCACAATGCGGACATTTCACCACATATCCACAAGCTCGGCAAGACATAAATCCTGCCACACCACGTCGATTCAAAAAGAGCATCATCTGCTCCCCTTTTTCGAAACGATCTTCCATAAGTTCCTGTAATCGAATACTTAAGATAGAACGATTGCCATTTTTCAATTCCTCTCGTAAGTCAATCACATCACAATGCGGAAGTGGTTTCTCCTGTACTCGCTGTGTCAATTCTAGTAGTTCATATTCACCATTCTTTGCATGATAGTAACTATCCAAAGATGGTGTTGCAGAACCAAGTACCACACTGGCACCATAGGCTTTCGCACGTTCAATTGCCGTTTCTCTGGCATGATATCGTGGCACCGTCTCACTTTTATAAGAAGACTCATGTTCCTCATCTATAATAATAAGTCCCAATTTCGCAAAAGGTGCAAATAATGCCGATCGTGGTCCAATCATAATATCAATATCCCCATTTTTTGCACGAAGATATTGGTCATATCGTTCGCCCTGCGAAAGTCTGGAATTCATAATAGAAACCCGATTTCCAAAACGATTATAAAAACGCATCACTGTCTGAAATGTCAATGCGATTTCTGGAATCAGTACGATTGCCTGTTTTCCACTCGCAATGGTGTGTGCAATCAACTCCATATAGACTTCTGTCTTTCCACTACCTGTGACACCCTTTAACAGATATGTCTTTGGGACACCATCGTTTATATTCTGTGTCACTGTATCTACCACTGCCTGCTGTTGTTCATTTAACGTTAAATGATAGCCTTCGCTTTTTAAATGGTCTACTGGATTTCGATAGGCTTTTGTCACCTGAATCTCTAACACACTCTCTTTTTCTAAGCTTTTTACCGTAGGTGCTGCGATGTGTAATTTCTGAGTTACAATGGAGTAATCCAATTCCTCTTCTTCAATTAATGCACGAAGTAATCTAGCTTTGGCTGTAAAATGTTTGTTCTCATAAAGCGCCAATGTATGAATCGCTTCTTCTTTTGACAACAAAAGTCTCAATGTCTTTCGCTCAACTGCCTTGGTTTTTTGCTTAATAGGAATTACCGTTTTTAATGCCTGATTCATGGTTCCACCATAGTTCTGACGCATCCAGCCTGCCAATGCAATAAGCTGTGATTCAATAGGAACGCCGTCTTTTTTCACACCGATAATCGGTTTCAAACGACTGACATCAAATTCTGCCTCATCCGTCAGTTCCACCACATATCCTGTAATGGAACGATTCCCAAAAGGAATGTCCACCAGCACACCTACGCAAACTTCTTCAGAAAGGGCATCTGGTATCAGATACTGAAATGTCTTATCCAATTTTTCATGGGAAATATCGACAATGATATTCGCGTACTTTGCCACTGGTTCACCTCGCAAAAAATTTAGTGCATACTTCAATTCATTATAAGACAAAATAGTAAATATTGCAAACCATCACTCCTATAAAATATTTGTAAAGGGGATATCTATTCATGACAGGAAAAAATTTTATTATCTGTGGATTGACGGGCTGGTGTATCGAGGTTGCCTTCACCTCTGCCGGGGCAGTTTTTAAAAAAGACAAAAAAATGATGGGACAAACCTCCGCCTGGATGTTTCCTATCTATGGAATGGCCGCAGGCATCGGCGTCATTGCACCAAAGATTTCCCATTGGTCGCCACTTGGCAGAGGTCTTCTCTACGGTGGTGCCATTATGACTGCGGAATATATCACAGGCAGTCTATTGACTAGGCTAGATGCCTGTCCCTGGAATTATGAAGGTTGTAAATATACAGTGAACAATCTTGTGCGATTGGATTATCTGCCTTTTTGGATGGCAGCAGGATTACTTTACGAAAAACTATTATTAAGCATAGAAGAAGACAACTAAAAAAAGCGACTGCAAATGCAGTCGCTCTTTTAAATTCTTATTTATTCTTTTTCTTTCTAGCTGGATTGATGTATTTTTCTTCACAATATTTGCAACGGTATACTTCTTTTGCTTCATCTGTAAGCTGGAATACCTGATCAAGTTCCTGCTCAATAGAAGTAATACATCTAGGATTCTTACAGCTGATGACATTTTTAATTTCTACTGGAAGAGATAACGCTCTCTTTTCTACAATGCGGTCACCTTTAATCACATTTACAGTAATGTTATGGTCAATAAAACCTAAGATATCAAGATCTAATGATTCAATTGGACATTCTACTTTGATGATATCTTTTTTTCCCATTTTATTACTTTTTGCATTTTTGATAATGGCAACTGTACAATCCAGTTTATCTAATTTTAAGTCCTTGTAAATACGAAGGCTCATACCTGCCTGAATATGGTCTAATACAAATCCTTCGCTAATACCACTAATATTTAACATACTTCCATCCTCCTAAACTTCAATTTCTAAGAGTGTAAGAATAAGTGCCATACGAACATATACGCCATACTGTGCCTGTTTAAAATATACAGCTCTTGGATCATCATCTACTTCTACTGAAATTTCATTTACACGTGGAAGTGGATGAAGAATCAGCATATCTTCTTTTGCAAGTTCGAGTTTTGCTTTATTTAAAATATAGAAGTCTTTTAAACGGATATAGTCCTCTTCATTGAAGAAACGTTCTTTCTGTACACGTGTCATATAAAGCACATCTAATTCACCAATAGCATCTTCAATACGTTCTACTTCTTTATATTCGATTCCTTTTGCCTTTAACACATCCTCACGAATATATCCTGGTAAACGAAGTTCCTCTGGCGAAATCATCACAAATTTTACATTTTCATAACGTACTAATGCATGAATTAAAGAATGTACAGTACGTCCAAATTTTAAGTCGCCACATAAACCAATTGTAATATTATTCAATCTGCCTTTTAATGAACGAATCGTAAGAAGGTCTGTTAATGTCTGTGTTGGATGCTGATGTCCACCATCACCTGCATTAATCACAGGAATCTTAGATTTTGATGCAGCCACTAAAGGAGCACCTTCTTTTGGATGACGCATCGCACAAATATCTGCATAGCTAGAGATAATGCGAATCGTATCAGAAACGCTTTCCCCTTTTGAAGCAGATGACGAATCTGCACCCGCAAATCCTAAAACAGAACCACCAAGGTTTAACATAGCTGCTTCGAACGAAAGTCTTGTTCTTGTACTTGGTTCATAAAAGCAAGTAGCCAGTTTCTTTCTCTTACAGCTTTCCGCATACTTATCAGGATTATTCTCAATGTCATTGGCAAGATCTAAAAGCTTGTCCAATTCCTCCACTGAGAAATCCAATGGACTAATCAAATGTCTCATTTTCTTCCTCCTATAATTTTACACAAATTTTTTCTATTATATCTCACGATAATACAGAATTCAAGATAAAAATATTGCAATTTGAATATTTTTTAGTAAGATAGAATTAAAAGATTTTATTCAGAAAGAGGTATGAAATATGGCTGATACAAACACAAATGAAATCCACGTAGATATGGACACAACTTCAATGTTCACTGAAAGAAAACGTCTTTTATTCTTTGGATTACCATGGACATTTACAAAATACACAATCACTCCATCCCTCCTTACAATTTCACAGGGATTACTAAACACAACCGAGGATGATTGCTATATGTATAAAATCCAAGATGTCAAATTAACAAAATCATTTTTAGAAAGACTCTTTGGACTTTCTACTATCATTTGCTATGCAGGTGATGTAACACATAAAGAAATCAAATTAGAACATATCAAACATGCTGATGAAATTAAAACATATTTATTAAAAACTTCTGAAGAAGCTCGTATCAAACGTCGTACCCTCAGCACAATTGACATCAGTGCTCATGATTGCGACGATGTTGAAGACGCTGCTGAAGTAATCGACAATTTCTAAAACAAAATATTTATAACAAACTTTAGGAGGAATCTATCATGGGACGTTTAGATGGAAAAGTTGCTATCATCACTGGAAGTAACTCTGGTGTTGGTGCAGCAACAGCAAAATTATTTGCAAAAGAAGGTGCAAAAGTAGTTATCAGTGCTCGCCGTCTTCCACAGTTGGAAGAAGTTGCAGAAGAAATTCGTGCAGAAGGTGGCGAAGTATTAGTTGTACAAACTGACGTATCAAAAAATGAAGATGCTATCAATCTTGTTGCAAAAACAGTAGAAGCATTTGGAAAAGTAGACGTGTTAGTAAACAACGCTGGTGTATTAGAAGCTGGATTAAAACCAATTGACTGTGTAGAAGATGATGATATCGACTGGGTATTCGGCATCAACACAAAAGGAACAATCAACTGTACAAGAGCTGTTCTTCAGGAAATGAAGAAAAATAACGTTGGCTCAATCATTAACCTTGACTCCGTAGCAGGTCAGTTCGGTACTGGTGGAGCTGCTTATGTAGCTAGTAAAGCTGCTGTTGTAGGTTTAACAAAACATACTGCGATGCGTTTTGCGGGTACAGGCATCCGTTGTAACTCTGTAAACCCAAGCTCTATCGCTACTCCAATGGCAAAAATTGATCCTGCAACTCTCAACATGGATATGTTTGGTCAGATGCAGAAACATATGAATCTTTCTGTTCCAATCTGTATGCCAGAAGATGTTGCAAACATTCTTCTTTTCCTCGCTAGTGACGAATCACGTGCAATTACAGGACAGATTATCGTGTCTGACTTTGGTGCAACACTCTAATAACGGTTTCAACTGACTAAAAAGGTTTTGGAAACCTACGAAAACGAAGCGACTAGGATTGCTTTTAGACTCGTACTTCGAACATAACATTTTCTAAATACTTTGTTTAAAATAATTCAAATTAGGACGTAATCGGATTTGATTCGCCATCCATGGCTCAGCAAATCCTTTCGCTGACATCGTGTCAGCGAATTACTGGTTACTGACAAAGTATTAAGAAAATCTATATGTTCTTGTAATGAGTCCCAAAGCAATCCTAGTCGCTTCGTTTTCTTACGTTTTCTAAAAAACTTTTTATTCAAATAGAAACCATTTGTATAGGAGAAGTGGAAATCGCGCGTCGAATTTATTTTCTCAATACACTACGGTTTTAAAGAAGAAAAGTGTTCCTAATCGTATACTTATATGAAATTCAAGTCTTAGATACTTATCGATTGAAAGCACATGAACTGATTTCGTGTTTTAGTTAGAGTGAGCAATTTAAAAAGTCCTCATATCGCGTCACTGTTTGAACAACGTGAGTTTGACGCGATATGAGGATTTTGTTAATTGGTCACTCTTAGTAAAACTAGAAATTAGTTCGAGCTAAAATCGATAAATATCTAAACCTTGAATTCTTACATAATCTATGATAGGAACACTTTTCTATTAGTCCACTAAACCGTTATATTTTTTATAAGTTTTTCATACATCACAATCATTAACACCAAAATTACACATAAGTAAAATGGTAACAATGCCACCGTAATGTGATTTGCAATAATCCCAAATACAGAAGGCATCAAAAGTGAGCCTACATAAGCACTTGCCATCTGCACACCAACAATCGCCTGCGATTTATCAGCACCAAATATCTCTGGTGTGGAGTGAATGATGCAAGGGTAAATTGGAGCACAACCAATGCCAATTAAAACAAATCCAGCTAAAGCAAAATATTCGGATAATGGTAAAAATAATACAATTACGCCAATGGATAAAATACTCATACCAAGGCGAATCATCTGCTTATCATTTAATTTGGCTGTGATAAATCCACTCACAAAACGCCCTACCGTGATGCCAATGTAAAACATACTAGCATAGCTAGCGGCTACGGTTTCCGCTACCCCTTTGTGCAATACCATATAACTGCTTGCCCAAAGACCTGTGGTTTGTTCCAAGGCACAATAACAGAAAAATGCTATCATGATTTCTTTTGCACCTGCAATGGATAGAATTTCTTTCATGCTAAGTGCTTGTGCGGGAACTTCTTCACCCTGCTCATTCACAACAATCTTTCTGCCTTTCCATAAAGGTAAACTAAAAATTAATACAACCGTTAATATAAACTGCAAAATCGCAATTGTACGATAACCTTCATTCCATACTCCCCCGCCGGTTAATACAAAACCTAAGATATATGGCCCTGTCATTGCACCAAGCCCCCACATACAATGGAGCCAGCTCATAACGCGACTGCTATAATGTACTGCCACATAATTGTTTAGTGAAGCATCTACCCCGCCTGCACCAAGTCCATATGGAATTGCCCACAAACAAAGCTCTATAAACGAGTGTGAAATGGAAAATCCAAATAACGCCATTGCCGTCATTGCAACACTCATTGCCGTTACTTTTCCTGTACCAAATTTGTATGTCATACGGTCACTTTGTAAACTTGAAACAATTGTACCGATTGAAATAATCACAGTTACAATACCTGCAAAAGAAACTGGCACACCAAATTCCTGATACAAAGTAGGCCATGAGCCGCCAAAGACCGCATCTGGAAGACCTAAGCTAATAAATGCTAAATAGATAATTGTAATTAGTAAATGTGTCATCCTAATTTCCTGCACTTTCATAAAATTTAAGTCCGTAATTAAACACTCCATATGCGATACACCAGAATACAAGTGCAATCACACATTCTATCCCAATAACGCCGGCGCTTCCTTTTCCAAGGAAATAGCTTGCTGGCAGATATGCCACAAATGCAAATGGAATAACCCAAGTGATAATAAACTTGATGCCTTTGTGGTAGATTTCTGTAGGATATTTTGCAAACTCAGCCATCTCATATGCAACCTGTAAGAGCGAACCACTCTGCTTGATCCATAAAGCAAAGGAAGCAAAGAAAAGTTTGATTGAGGTATAAATCAATGCCCCTGCCAACATAGAAATAATAAATAACAATACTTTCATCGGAGTCACTACAGCAACCCCCTTTTGAACAGACAACACTACTAGTATTGTTCCGATTAAGATTTCACCCAAAGCGTCCGGCTGTATTTTTTCAGCAATTACTTGAAAAAACACATTCATCGGACGAAGCATATAGCGATCAAACTGTCCATTTACTACCATTCTCCATGCCACTAACCAAATATTATCGGTTAATAAATGGTCAATTCCACGTGGAATCTGTGCAAATCCATAAATAAAAATCAACTGATCCAATGTCCATCCCTGTAAAGTCGGAATCTGCTGGAAAATTAAATATAGAAAAATAATTCCAGTCGCCTGTGTTAGGAAAAATCCCAATAATCCCATGAGGAAATCTACTTTTGATTGCATAACCACTTTTAGGAACTGCTTTATAAGCACGCGATACAATCGCCAATAACGTTTCAAATTATGTACCATGATTTCCTCCTTTCTAGCCACCTAATACAACCAATCGTCTGGTTACTTTTTCCCAAATGAAGCTTCCCAACCAATATAAGATGACAATCCATACAAACTGCCTTCCTAGTGCGAATGCCAATTCTTCTCCAGTATACTTATCCAAATAAATCATAACAGGTGTATAAATCATGGACGAAAACGGAAGATACTCAAATACTCTCTGTGCCGCCTCTGGAAACAAACTAATTGGGATCAACTGTCCCGTCAAAAAACTAAGTAATGCTGTTTTTGCCATTCGTAGACCAAAGATGTATGTGGTAAAAAATGCCACCATACCAAAACAAAAATCAAATAATACATAAAGCAGGAAACTCATCAATACGCTACAAATGTATAAAAGTAAGGTTGGTAATGAAATCATAGGCAAACCTAATGCTACAACCTTGTAGATTTCCAAACCAATCCAGATAAAAATACTTGGCACTACCAAATGATACAACATATCTCCAAGGGCCTGCGCAATCAAACTCGCACGATAGTCGATTGGCTTAATCAGATTCATGGCTACTCGACCTTCAACGACATCATATCCTACCCAGGTTGAAATGGAGATAGATACCAATGAAGAAGTGATATACACCATAAAAATGTAAACAACCATCTCATTCTGCGTAAGATTTCCAATCACGCCCGTCTCACTGCTGCCGTAAATCGCCATCCATAAAAAGTAGCTAATAAAGGAGCTAAACAAACTAATAAAAGCCCACAAATAAAATGCACCTCGATATGCCAACTGGGTTTTCACCTCATTGGCTACAAAGGGCAAGTAGGTACGAAGTATTTTTCTCATACTACACACCTCCATGATTATAGATTTCTTTTACAATCTCAGCTAACTCTGTCTCCTGTAACTTAATATCTGTTACCTCTGTCAACTCCATAACCGCTGACAAAATTTGTGGTGCCTGTATCTTTTGCTTGTCAAAAGATACTGTATACGTCTTTGTTTCTACATCTAACACCGCTTCATAATCATTTTCTGTTATTTGAACGCCGTTCAATGAGTTGATTTGCTCTGCTAAACATAAATTTTGAATAGATTCTGGCTTACGAACCTCCATAGATACCTTACGTCTCTTCCCATAAGTATCCTTTAGATTCGCTAATGTACCATCATAAATTTTCTTTCCTTCATCAATGATAATAATGCGACTGCAAAGTTCTTCAATATCACCAATATCATGTGTAGTAAGAATAACTGTAGTTTGATATTTTTCGTTAATCTCTTTAATCGCTTTACGAATATTATCCTTTACTACCAAGTCCAAACCAATCGTTGGCTCATCTAGGTACAATACTTTTGGATTATGTAAAAGTGCAGCACCTAAATCTGCTCGCATACGTTGTCCCAAAGAAAGTGTACGTACAGGTCGGTCAAAAAACTCATCCAACTCTAATACTCGATTTAAAAAGGCCATCTGTTCTGCATAGTCTTCATCACTTACATCATAGATTTCTTTTAAAATCGTAAATGATTCACTTAATGGCAAATCCCACCATAACTGTGTTCTCTGTCCGAAAACAACACCAATGTTCTGTGCATTTTCCTTACGATTTTTACTTGGATTAATGCCGTCTACCAAACAAGTTCCCTCTGTTGGATTTAAAATACCTGTCATCATTTTGATGGTAGTGGATTTTCCTGCTCCATTACTACCGATATAGCCTACGATTTCTCCTCTACCAATGCTAAAAGAAATATCATCTACTGCCACCTTCGAAACCTTTTCATTTGAAAACAATCCCTTGATGGCGCCCTTAAATCCTGGATATTTCTTTGGAGAGACAAACTCCTTAGAAACATTCTTTAACTCTATCATAACTATACCTCCTTTTTTAAATAGCGAATAAGCAGACTCGAAAAAAGGGCCGTAGTACACCACGTGTACCACAGCCCGAACGATTTTCATGATTGGAGTTTACTCCTAATGCATACAGTTTGTCAACTCTTTTTTCGCGAGTTTTCGATACCTTAGAACAATTTCTTTAAAGCTTTACTTACATCACCTGCTTTATCTAAAACATCAGCAGCTTTATCTAAATCAATTTTATCTAAGTCTACCTTTCCTAATGCATTATCAAGCATATCCAAAGCATCACCTACTTTTTCCATGCCAATTTTGCCGTTTACAGCATCAATAATTTTTTCTACAACATCGTCTGGTAAATCTTTACCTACAACATTCTCAATTACCTTTACTGGTTCTTTTTCGAATTGAGCACCTAATTTACCATCCTTCTGGATTTCATCAATTAAGTTTTCAATTATTTTCTTAATGTTCATTTTATATACCTCTTCTAACGTTCGTGTACTGCACCAACTAATTCCTTGATGTCTTTTACACCATACTTTCTCATATAAGCTTCGATACCCTCTACAACTTTGATTGTAGTACATGGATCAACGAAGTTTGCTGTACCTACAGATACTGCTGTAGCACCTGCAAGAATCATTTCAATTGCATCGTTTGCAGATGCGATACCACCCATACCAATAAGTGGTAAGTTAACTGCCTGCGCAACCTGATAAACCATACGTACAGCAATTGGATGAATGGCTGGACCAGACATACCACCTGTTTTATTTGCAAGTACAAAAGTTCTGCGGTCAATATCAATCTTCATACCAGTTAATGTATTGATAAGAGAAAGACAATCTGCACCACCAGCTTCTGCTGCACGAGCCATCTCTGTGATGTCCGTTACATTTGGAGAAAGTTTCATAATAACTGGCTGTTTTGCAATCTTTTTGATATCACTCGTAATCTGTTCCACTAACTTAGGATCCTGACCGAAAGCGATACCACCTTCTTTTACGTTTGGACAAGAAATGTTGATTTCCATCATATCGATTGGTTCGTCTGCAAGACGTTCTACTACTACGAGATAATCTTTTGCAGGGTTTCCACATACGTTTACGATAATTTTTGTATCGTAGTTTTTGAGGAATGGAATGTCTCTGTTACAGAATACATCGATACCAGGGTTCTGAAGACCTACTGCATTTAACATACCGCCGTATACTTCTGCTACACGAGGTGTAGGATTTCCTGGCCATGGAATGTTTGCCACACCCTTTGTCACTACTGCACCAAGTCTATTTAAGTCTACAAATTCACTATATTCTTCACCAGAACCAAAAGTTCCAGAAGCTACCATGACTGGATTTTTTAATTCTACACCACAAAGGTTTACAGATGTTTTGATATCACTCATTACAATTCTACCTCCTTCGCGTTGAATACTGGACCTTCTTTACAGATACGTTTGTTGTTTACGTTTGTATGATGGTCTTTTTCTTTTGTCTTACACACACAGGCAAGACATGCACCGATACCACAAGCCATACGTTCTTCCATAGAAACGTAGCATTCCATATTGTTTTCTTCTGCATAAGATTTTAATGCACGAAGCATAGGTGTTGGTCCACAAGCATAAATCACATCTGCCTTGGCACCATTTGCTTTGATTGCATCAATAACATTGCCTTTTGTACCAGCACTTCCATCTTCTGTTGCAATAATGGTATCACAAGCAGATTCAAAATCCTCTAACAAGAATAATTCGTTACGATAACCCAGTACCGCTGTTTTTTCACAGTTTAATTCTTTTGCAAGCTGGAGCATTGGAGGAATACCAATACCACCACCGATTAAGAATGCCGATTTTTCGCCAAGTTCAAAACCATTTCCCAAAGGTCCAAGTACACGAATTTCGTCCCCTGCTACCATTTTTGAGAACTGTTCTGTTCCTGTATTTTCACCTGTTACACGGTATACCAAACGAAGAGTGCCTGCTTCTCTGTCGATTCCACAGAGGGAAATTGGACGAGGAAGTAATTTGGTTCCATCGTTACAATATAAAGAAATAAACTGCCCTGCTTTTGCAGCTGCTGCAATTTCTTTTGTTTGAATGGTTAAATCATAAATGTCTGTAGCGATTTCTTTCTGAGAAACTACTACTGCCATTTCTTCAAATTTTGTTGCCATAATTATATCTCCTTTTCTACTTTACAAGGGCAAGCTCGAATTCGCTTCGCTCCTTCTCGCTTGGGCTAAACGCCGAATAGAATTATCCCAAGTGACATATGCGAGTGAACTCGCTATGCCACTTGAAATAATTCTACCCTTCTAAATAGTATCACTATTTTGTACCTAATGCTCCTGCAATATCATCTACCATATCAATAACTGCCTGACGAGATGCATCTGCAAAGTTTTCTTCTGTGATACCCATTTCTTTGTATTTATCCTGTTTGTAAGCAGCGATAATACCACGAGATGAGTTTACGATAGCACCAAGACCATCTTTGTTGAAGAAGTGAACAAGGTCTTTGCCCTGTCCGCCCTGTGCACCATAGCCTGGTACAAGGATATAGCTCTTTGGCATAATATCACGAAGGATTTTACCCATTTCTGGATAAGTAGCACCAACTACTGCACCTACATAACTATAAGAATCACCCATGCAGTCAGCGCCCCATTCTGCTACCTTCTCGCCAACCCATTCATATAATGGACGTCCATCAATCATACGATCCTGGAATTCACCAGAAGATGGGTTAGAAGTCTTAACAAGAATGAAGATACCTTTCTTTTCTTCCTTACATACATCTACGAAAGGTTTGATTCCATCTGTTCCAAGGTATGGATTAACAGTAGCAAAATCCCCGTCAAATGCAGAATAAGATTTGCTACCAATCTGTACTTTTCCAAGATGTCCTACTGCATAAGCTGCAGATGTAGAACCGATATCACCACGTTTTACGTCGCTGATAACTACGAGATCTTTTTCGTGACAGTAATCTACTGTTTTCTGGAATGCTTTTACGCCTTCCACACCAAACTGCTCATACATAGCAATCTGTGGTTTTACTGCTGGAATTAAATCATAAGTAGCATCTACGATAGCTTTGTTGTACTGCCAGATTGCTTCTGCAGCACCTGCTGGTGTTTCACCGAATTCAGCAAAAGCCTTGTCCTGAATGTGCTTTGGAATGTAATTAAGCATTGGGTCAAGACCTACTACGATTGGTGCATTTGTTTTCTGAATTTTTGATACAAGTTTGTTAATCATAATATATTCCCTTTCTATATCTATGCTTCGTACACAATGTTTCCATCACAGATAGTACATACTACTTTACCTGTTACTTCACAGCCATGGAATGGTGTATTATGTCCTTTGGAAACGAATTCATGTCGATTAATTTTATAAACTGCATTTGGATCAAAGACAACGATATCTGCCACCTTTCCTGGCTGGATATCTCCTTTGTCGATTTTCATAATCTTTGCAGGATTATAACTCATTGCTTCTGCCATCTGAAGAGGTGTATAAATACCACCCAAAACCAATTCTGAATAAGTAAGACAAGCTGCTGTTTCAGAACCTACAATACCAAATGGCGCTTTCTGCATAATAGTATCTTTTTCCTCTGCAGTATGAGGTGCATGGTCTGTCGAAATCGCTTCCATAATACCTGTTTTTAATCCTTCTTTTAGTGCATCCACATCTTCTCTTGTACGAAGTGGAGGATTCATCTTAAAGTTGGTATTTGCCGGATCTGAAATATCATCTGAAGTCAAAACAAAGTGATGTGGACAAACCTCTGCTGATACTGGTAATCCTTCTTCTTTTGCAGCCTTTACCATTTTTACAGAATCTGCTGTAGAACAATGACAAAGATGAAGTCTCGCACCAGTTTCCTTTGCGATTAAAATATCACGTGCAACGATAACATCTTCTACGGAATTGCTAATACCTGGAAGTCCCATTTCTTTGGTCTTTGCATCTGCATTTACACAGCCACCATTTACCATATTGATATCTTCGCAATGCGCTAAGATTGGAATATCTAACTCTGCAGCAATCTTCATCGCTTCACGGTAAAGGTTTGCATTCATAACCGATTTTCCATCTTCGCTAAGGGCTGGGCAACCAGCATCAACCATGCCACGAATATCTGCAAGTTCTTCACCTGCCTGACCTACTGTAATTGCACCAACCTGATATACGTTGATACTCTTGCCTTCTTTTGCTTTGTTATGCACATAGTTTATTACTTCTGCATTGTCTGCAACTGGTTTTGTATTTGGCATTGCATAAACTGTGGTAAATCCACCATGCGCAGCTGCCGCCATTCCAGTGAAAATGTCTTCTTTATGTGTAAGGCCTGGATCACGGAAATGCACATGTAAATCGATAAAACCTGGCATGACAAATTTATCTGCTGCATCGATAATCTTATCTGCATCTTCTGTAATTTCTTTTTCAATAGCAATGACCTTATTGTCTTCTACCAATACGTCTGCGATTTCATCCATATTTGTGGCTGGATTTAAAACGCGACCATTTTTAATCAAAATCTTCATACTATATTTTGCCTTTCCAAATCAGTTTATTCTCAAACTTTTTTGTACGATTTATGCTTCTTTATTTAAGCCCTGCATATATTCATGCATCGCTTCCGCTACAACCTTTGAATATTTCACAGCTTCTACTACAGTACGGGCACCTTTTACTACGTCACCACTAGCAAACAAACCAGGAACTGAAGTACGTCCAACTTCGTCTGTTGCAATGAGACCTCTGTCATTTGCCTTTAAACCTTCTGTTGAATTCATCAAACGGTTTGCTGGTCCCTGACTAATAGAAATCATTACGTTATCTGCTGGGAAGAGTGTTTCTGTACCTTCTACTTTCTGGAAGCCACCATCTTCTAACATTTCTGTATCTGCAAAAACAACGCCATCTTCTGTGATTTCTACAGGCATCTTGCAGAAGTGGAATTCTACACCTTCTAATTCTGCATATTCAAATTCATGTTTACTAGCTGCTACACCATCTGTTACAGAGAAGCAATCTACCTTGCGTACACCGTGACGAAGTGCGGTACGACAAACATCCATCGCTGCATTACCGGCACCAATAACAATCAAGTGATCTCCTAAATGGAAGCTCGCTGGGCTATAAAGATAGTTGATACCATAATGAACGTGACCTAATGTTTCCCCTTTAATCTTAAGGGTATTTGGACGCCATACACCTGTACCTACGAATACAGAATTGTATCCATCACGGAACAAATCTTCAATTTTAATTGCTGCACCAATTGCAGTGTTTGGACGAATCTTAATATCTTTTAATACTAAATGACGATATTCAAAATCATCAAGAATACTCTTTGGCAAACGGAATTCTGGAATACCATAACGAAGGATTCCACCGATTTTATCTTTTTCTTCAAAAATGGTTACTTTATATCCTTTTCTAGCAAGTAATACTGCAATAGTAAGACCCGCTGGACCAGAGCCAATAATCGCTACCTTCATACCATTTGGTTCTGCTGGACCTTTTACCATCTTTGAACTATAGGTGCTGGAAATATAATTCTCAATCGCTGAGAAATGCACAGGACTACTTTTTTTACCAAGAATACAATTGCCTTCACACTGTCTCTCATGGTTACAAACAATACTACAAACAGTAGTAAGTGGATTGTTTTCAAAAAGCATCCAGCCTGCATCATCAATTTTACCTTCTTTAAGAAGCGAAATAACTTTTGGAATAGGAGTATGGATAGGACATCCTTCCATACACATTGGTTTCTTACAATTTAAACAACGATTCGCTTCGTCCATCACATGATATGCCATAAAAAGTCCCCCCCTAATTGAACTTAAATGTATTTTTTGCTGATTCTGTTAACCATATCCTTTTTATAAAAAGGACATATTATGGCAGAATTACACATCTATAATTCTACAACAATATGCCCTATAAGTCAAAGTATGATTGTAATTATTGTTTTATAACAATTAAAACTATTTTGAAAAGCAACTCGCGACTCGGTACTTCGCACCTTTTTATTGTCCTACTTTTCTAAACAGTTTTAACAAATACGTGGTAGTCCTTCGCCCTGTAAAACTTCCATATTACGAAGACCGCCAATTCTAGTTCTAAGATGCAATTTGCCAGGTGCATTGTCATTTACATATCCAACCACACAGGCATCTTGTCCATATTTCGCACCACGAATCGCCTCTACTGCTTTTTCCGCCTGCTCTGCTGGTACTAATGCCACCAATTTCCCTTCATTTCCCATGTAAAGTGGATCCAATCCTAATAACCCACAGAAATCTTTCACCTGTGGAGTTACTGGAAGTTTCTCTTCCTCTAATTCAATGGTGGTATTTGATGTTTTTGCTAGTTCTTTTAATACTGTCGCAAGACCACCGCGGGTAATGTCACGCATAGTATGTACATCAATATTGGCCTCAAATAAAGCCTCTACGATTTCACCAAGTGGTGCATTATCACTTTGAATTTCATTTACGATTCCCATACGTGTACCAAGAATTGCTGCATGATGATCACCTAGATTTCCAGATACGATAACCGCATCGCCCACACATACGCGCTCTGCTGAAACCTCTCTTTCTTCTGGCACAAAACCTACACCAGCTGTATTAATAAAAAGTTCGCCATTTCCGTTAACTACTTTTGTATCACCTGCTACGATTTCTACACCAGCTTCTCTTGCACACTCTGCCATCGAATGTACGATTTCTTGTAGTTTCGCAACTTCCAAACCTTCCTGTAAAATAAATCCACAGGTAATATACTTTGGTTTTGCCCCACGCATAAGCAAATCATTTACTGTTCCACAAATACAAAGACGACCAATATCTCCACCAGGATATGTGACTGGTGTTACGACAAAACTATCTGTAGTTACTGCAATTTTACTTGCACCTTCTACTACCGCACTATCTTCCATTTTATCTAAAGTTGTGCTGGCAAATTCTTTTGCAAAAATTGCTCCAATGAGCTCGCTTGTGGCTGCACCACCACTACCATGCACCATACTGATTCTTTCTTCCATAATTACCTCCTAAAACGATGCAAATGCGGAATGACAACTGCCTTCCTCGGACACCATACACGCTCCCTGTGGTGTAAGAGGCTTACACACTTTTCCAAAAAGCGGACACTGCTGCGGCTGCATCTTTCCCATCAAAATCTGATCGCAACAACACGCCTTGTTTCTCTTATTATCTTCTACCAATGCTTTACTTCCTGCATCGTATACTTCATATTCTGGACGAAGTTCCATCCCTGTACCAACTACAATGCCCATACCACGCCATGCCGCATCAGTCTTCTGAAAATACTTCGCAACCAATTCCTGTGCTCTTATATTTCCTTCTTCAGAAACAACAGAGGGATAAAAATTCAAAACTTTACTAGTTCCATAAGCCTTTACCATTCCACAAAGTGCTTCTAAAATTTCTTCACCTTCAAAGCCCGACACTGCAAATGGAATCTGATATTTTTCTGCCAATGGCTGAAACAAATCGCTGCCTGTAACAGCTGCCACATGTCCCGGTGCCAAATATCCTTGGATGGATGCACCATTTTCACATAAATATGCAATCACTCCTGGCATGGTTTTTAAGGCAGTCAACAATTTTACATTTTTTACATTTCTTTCAATAACTTCCTCTAACAAAAGTGCATACACAGGTGTGGTGGTTTCAAAACCCAACGCAGCAAACACAAATGTCGTCTCAGGTTCTTTCTCTGCCAATGCAAAAATATCCATTGGCGAATATACCATAATGGCACGGCCGCCCATCCCCTGCACTTCGCTAAGACTGTATTTACTTCCTGGCACACGAAGCATATCACCAAATGTTACCACACAAGTATTTGGCGTTAATGCTAACGCAATCAGTTTGTCCACATATGCAGTTGGTGTTACACATACTGGACAGCCCGGCCCGGAAATCAAATGAATCTTTTCTGAAAGCATTCCACGAATTCCATTCTTTGAAATGGCTGCAGTATGACTGCCACACACTTCCATGATATTCATTTCTGGACCATCATAATTCATTAGAAAATCGCGCATTTCTGGTAATGTCATTTTCGAATTACCTCCTACTCACTCATCAGCTGATTCAGATTCTCTAAATCTTCCATATCCTGCTGTGTTACTTTCTGAATCACACAGCCTGCATGTACCAACACATAATCGCCTACTTCTACATCTACAAGTCCTGCTCTGGCTGTTACCTGATTTCCATTGAAATCTACCACAGCATTACGACCGTTTATCTCTATTACTTTACCTGGTAAAGCTACGCACATAATCTGTACCTCATTTCTATATGTAAACTTATTTACTTCCTATGGCATTATAGCACAAAATAAATTTATTTCAATTCTCTCGTTTTCATCTCAATACGGGAGTAATAATATACGCCTCCAATAATCAAAATGCTACCAATCAATTGCATCAAGCTTGGAACTTCCTGAAACAAAAAGATAGCAAAAAAAGCTGCCACTACCGGCTCACACAACTTGGATGCAGACACAAATGCAGGTGAAAAATATTTCAAACACCAACTAAAAATGCTATGTCCCAGTATTGTCGAAAATATAGCCAACAGCAATCCTACAATAATCGCGCTACTTCCATATGCAAAAAGCGAATATCCTTGAACCAAACAGGTCAACACTAGTGTGAACGCACATACAACGTATAAAGTATAGGTATATACCGTTGTCGATATCTTTTCTCGCACAATTCTTCCGATTAATGTATATACTGCAACTGCAATCGCAGCGAATAAAGCCAATCCATCTCCATACAAATGCAGACCTCCAGTTATCGAATCTGCACAGGCAATCAGGACACTTCCAAAGAACGTCACTATAATAGCCATTATTGCTTTTCCCGACAGTTTTCCTTTCATAAATAAGCAAAAGCCGATGGCAACCCATATCACCTCTGTACATACGATTGTAGTAGAACTAGCCACCGATGTATGCTGCAACGATTCAAACCATAATACAAAATGGATTGCGAGAAAAAGTCCACTCAGTGCACATAAACCTAGTGTCTTCTTTTCCATCTTTTGAAACTCTTCTCTCATTTCCTTTTTGCCTAATGCAACAGGTGTCATAAGCAACACCGTCCACAGCAAACGAAATGCTGCTGTTACAGCAGATGGTGCTGTAGAATACTTTACAAATATTGCAGACAGGGATATTCCTATTACCCCAATAACAATCATAATCATCGGATGTTTTTCTAAGTATTTCATATTCCCCTCTTATCCTCTTCATCTGAATCGAAAAGAAGAGGACTCTCGTCCTCTTTCTAATTCATTGTATTCACAAATGCTAATAAATCCTCAAAATTACCCTGTGGATACTTCGAGATATCTTTTCCCACTTTGTTAATCAAATCCGCTGGCATAAGGAATACTTTCATTCCAAGTTCTTCTGTAACCATATCTTCGCCAACATCATTTCCAACCATCAAACATTCTTCTGGTTTCACACCTAATTTCTCTACAACTTCTCTGTAATAGTTTAAATTTGGTTTACAGAAATGATAATTTTCATAAGTGGTGAAAATCTCGAAATCTTCTGGCTCAAGTCCTGCCCAACGAATACGACTCTCAGTCGCAATACTTGGAAACATTGGTGTAGTTGCAAGAGCTACACGATAACCCATTTCCTTTAACTTACGAACTGTCTGTGCTGCTTCTGGAAGAAAACCACAGATGTTCTTCACTTCCTGAAATTCGTTTCGATAAAAATCATCAAAAATTGGCATATCTTCTTTTACATGTTCTCCAAGAATTCCCGTAAAGGCATTCCAAAAAGCAACTTCATTGGTACAGGAACCATCATTTCCTGTCATCGCTTTCATGCCTGCATATACTGCTTTTACAAGCGAATCTGGGTCATAACCATGTGGCGCTAGTTTCTTTGCTATCCCACCTAAATATGCTTTGATAAATGTGTCCTGGTCCATTGGCAGTAATGTGCCATCCAAATCGAATAATACTACTTTCATATTCATTACTTTTGTCTCCCATACAAATATGTGGCAAAATATATAATTGATGCAATAATTACAATCATAGGTCCGGTTGCCACATTGGTATAATACGATACTACCAAACCTATGAAACCAGAAAATACAGAAAAAATCAATGAAAACAAATGATATTCTCTGATATTTTCTGATATATTTCTCGCTGATGCAGCTGGCAAAATAAGAAGTGCATTAATAATTAAAATCCCTACCCATTTAATCGAAAGCATAACGATTAACGCTACTAATACTGCAAACAGATTGTCCATAAGTTTTACCGGAATCTGTTTACTTTTTGCCACAGTTCTATGAATGGAAATGGCATTCATATAGTTAAAGCCAAATAGCCAAAACAACAATGTAAACACAAATATTCCCACAAGATACCCTATCTCCTGTGTAGTAATACTTAAAATATCGCCAACCAAAATAGCCGAATACTTACTAAAATTTCCACCTGCCGATAAAATCGCTAAACCAATTGCTACTGAACACGAAGAAAATACAGAGATAATCGTGTCCGTCGATGCAACATTTCGACTACTGATTTTATTTAATAACAACGCAAATGCAACTGCAAAAATTACCATGGAAATGGTAGTATCCTGCATACCAAACAACACTCCTACCGCAATTCCTGTAAGTGCAGAATGTCCTAATGCATCTGAAAAATACGCCATCTTTTTATTCACAATCATGGTTCCAAGCAAAGCAAATAGCGGTGTAATAATCAGCACTGCCAACATTGCGTTTCGCATAAAACCATACTCCATCCAGGAGGTCCAATCAATCATCTCGTCTGCCCCCTTTCGGATTCATTTTTAAATTTGGCATCCAACTTTCTATCTCATTTTGATTTGTTCCATGTATCCAAGATTCTTCTATTCCTGTACTAAATACACGAGCAAACTCCGCACTTTCAAATACTTCATTTACCGTTCCCTGTATCAAAACAGTCTGATCCAATAACACTACATGGTCTGCATATTTCTTTACATATTCCAAATCATGTGAAATCAAAATAATCGCCAAATCATAATGCTCTTTTAGATAAGTAATGGTCTTATAAAAAAGCTCCATACCATTTTTATCAATACCAGAAACAGGCTCGTCCAAAAGTAACAGCTTTGGCTTATCTGCTACAGCCATAGATAACAGAACTCTCTGCAACTGTCCCCCTGATAAATTACAAACCTGCTTATCTATTAAATCTGCTGCCTCAAAAGCCTCCAGATGTTTTTTTATTTCCTCATAAATTCGTTTGCTCTTTGGTAAAAATACAGGATAACGATACTGAAAACTTGCAATCAAATCATACACACTTAAAGGTGTATTCTTTTCAATATTAATGGACTGTGGCACATAGCCAATTTTTAAGTCCTTCATCTTTCCATTTTTTGTATCACGATACTCAATGGTTCCCTCTGTTGGCACATCTTTTAAAATAGCTCTTACCAGGGTAGATTTCCCCGCACCATTTTTACCAATAATCGCATTTAAGGAGCCACAATGAATATGCAGATTCACATCTTTTAATACTACTTGTTCACCAAAACTAACACCTAAGTTTTTTATTTTGATACAATGAAATCCACAAGTATCAATAATTTTTTTCAGTTTCATAGTGCCTCCTTTCTAAATTATTCAAACGCTTCTCTCATCAAGTTCAAGTTACTTCTCATCCCATTGAGATAACTGTCCGCCTCGTATTCTCCACGATTCAATGGATCCAAGTAAATCACCTTTACATCCACTTCTTTTTGTACCATTTCACACATATCCGTACCATACAAAGCCTCTGCAAAAATGTATTTTACATCATGATTTTGAATGATATCTAAGACTTCTGCTACCTCTCCTGCACTCACTTGACGTTCTTCATCTAAATCCATACAGAATGCAACTTCCAACTCTAAATCTTCAGCAACATAATCATATGCACAATGAAACATCATAACTTCTTTCCCTTGCGTTAAGGTTAAGAGGCTTTCCTGTTCTACTTGAAGCCCCTCTAGTTTTCCGTCATAACCTCCTGCATTTGCAAGAAAACTTGCAGAACATTCAGGTATGGCAAGAATTAGCCCCTCTGTAATATTCTCTATCTGTTTACGGTAGTTTTCCACGCTCATCCATGCGTGGGCATTCATATCATGATTGTGACCTTCATGAAAATCCCCGGTGCCTACTTCATCATGACTATGTGATTCTGCCTTATCCAACGCATCCTCACCATGCTCGTGCCCATGTGCTTCCGTTTCGCACAACAATTCAATATCCTTACAAGCCTCGATAATTATCAAGTCTGGATACTGTTTTGCAATATCTTCCATAAAAGATTCTATCCCACCGCCATTAATGATAAACACATCTGCAGTGGACAAAAGTTTCATATCCGCTGGAGTTAGCTGAAAATCATGCAAACACCCTGTCTGTGGTTCACTTAAGTTTTTCAACGTTACTCCTTCTGTATCACCAATAACATTCATGGCCGCTATATACATAGGATAAAAAGAAGTAACTACTACAAAGTCCTTTTCCTCTGCTTTCTGATGCTGGATTACATATATGTTGGTAACACCAAAACTCACCAATAATATGCTAAACAACATTACGAGAACAAATACATACTTATTTTTCATATAACTTCTGCTTTAATTATTTATTTCTTTTTCCTTTTTTCATTTTTGCAGTCTTTGCTGCTTTCTTTTCCTGCAATTTCTTTGTCTTTTTTGCAGTCTCTTTTCCTGTCGCTTTCCAACGAGGTTTACGCTGTTTTTCTGGTTCTTCCATTGGAACCTCTGTTGTATCCATAACAACATCTGTTTCTACAACTTCCACCTCTAAATCTTCATCCTCCGGAAGCACCAAAGAATCAATAAGTTCCCAAATCTCTTCTCTACCCTGCTTTGATTCAGCAGAGAACGGAATCATGATCGTATCTTCTTCTACATTTAATGTATCTGCAATCATCTTCATATGTTTTGGTACAGCACCACGACTAATCTTGTCCATCTTTGTGGCAATGATAATTGGCGCAAACCCCTGTTCCACCATCCATTCATACATCAAACAATCGTTATCCGATGGCTGATGACGAATATCAATCAACAAAAATACTGCTTTAAGCTTTGTAGAAGTGTGCAGATATTTTTCAATCATCTTGCCCCATTTCGCCTTTATTTCTACGTTTGCATTGGCATAACCATAACCAGGTAAGTCTACCAAATACATAGCATCATTTATATTATAAAAGTTGATGGTCTGTGTTTTACCTGGTTGTGATGAAGTACGTGCCAATGACTTACGGTTCATCAGTGCATTGATAAGTGAGGATTTTCCTACATTGGATTTTCCTGCAAAGGCTACTTCATAATGTGGGTTATCTGGAAATGTACTTGTAATACCACATACGGTTTCCAGGTTTACATTTTTAATTACCATGTCGAACTCCTTTTTTCTAAATCATAATCTTTGAAAAACCAAGACCTATTTTGATAGGCCCTGGTTTTCATTTCACATACTCTTATTTTACAAGTGCGATTTCAAGCACCCGATCTAATTTTTCTACCAACTCAATGTTTAATCCCTTTTTGATTTCATCTGAAATCTCATGCAAGTCTTTTTCATTTTTTGCTGGTACACATACAGTCTTCATACCTGCATTTTTTGCTGCAAGCAGTTTTTCTTTTAATCCACCAATTGGAAGCACACGGCCTCGCAAGGTGATTTCACCAGTCATGGCTACATCCGCTCGAACTGGCTGTTTAATAACTGCAGATAATACCGCAGTTGCCATTGTAATTCCAGCAGAAGGACCATCCTTTGGTACAGCTCCTTCTGGAATATGTATATGGATATCATGTTCTGAGAAAAAGTCTTTATCAATGTGATATTCTGGACTAATCGAACGGATATAACTAATACCTGCCATAGCAGATTCTTTCATCACATCTCCCATTTTACCCGTCAGTTTCACTTCACCTTTTCCCGGCATAATGTTTACTTCAATCTCTAGCGTTGTACCACCAACACTAGTCCATGCCAAACCACGAACAACTCCAATTTCATCATTTTCGTTCTTTTCTTCCTGCGAGTATTTTTCCTTACCTAAAAACTTCACAAGATTGCTGTCTGTCACACGGATTTTTTCTTTTTTATTTTGGAAAATTTCTCTTGCAGTCTTACGACAAATTTCTCCTAATCTACGCTCCAATCCTCGTACACCAGCTTCTTTTGTGTAACTACGAATCAGCTTTAACAATGCTTTGTCACTGATAGTTAACTGTTCTGGTTGAATACCATTCTTCTCTAACTGTTTTGGAATCAAATGTTCTTTTGCAATATGGAATTTTTCATTTTCCATATAGCTGGAAACTTCAATAATCTCCATACGGTCCATCAGTGGTTTTGGAATATTCTGCATTTCATTCGCAGTCGCAATAAACAACACTTCTGATAAATCCAGTGGAATTTCCACATAGTGGTCACGGAATTTATTATTCTGTTCAGAATCTAATACTTCTAACAGTGCAGCTGAAGTATCCCCCTTATAATCACTGCTAACCTTATCAATCTCATCTAAAAGCATCAACGGATTCTTTACCCCGGCAGTACGAAGACCATTGGCAATTCGTCCTGGCATCGCTCCTACATAGGTACGTCTGTGTCCACGAATCTCTGCTTCATCACGTACACCACCAAGACAGATACGCACATATTCTTTATTCAAAGCCTTGGCAACAGAACGTGCAATACTTGTTTTACCAGTTCCTGGAGGTCCTACCAAACAGATAATCGGACTTTCGCCCTTGCTTGTCAGATTACGTACGGCCAAAAACTCTAGCATACGCTCTTTGACTTTTTCTAAGCCATAGTGATCTGCATCTAACACTTCCTGCGCATGATCAATATCGTTATTATCCTCCGACATCTTATCCCAAGGCATCTCTAAAAGTGTTTCGATATATCCACGGCTCACATTGCTTTCAGATGAATTAGAGTTAATATTTTTAAAGCGAAGCACTTCTTTTTTGATGCGCTCCTTTACTTCTGTAGAAGCCTCTAGTTTTTCCATAGCCTCTAAATACCCATCAGCATCAGACTGTGTATTCACTTCACCTAATTCTTCACGAATCACAGCCATCTGCTCACGAAGGATATAATCTTTTTGATTTTTATCTACACGCTGTTTTACTTTGTCCTGAAAATCTTTCTGAATTACCATCACATCAATTTCGCGGAACAAAAGCGCTAATAAAACTTCGTATCGCTCACCTAAACTATTTGCCTCCAAGATATGCTGCTTATCTGCATAACCAATTGGAAGTGTATTGGATACATAGTTAATTAATTTTGTTAAATCCTTAATATTACTCGCCTGTTTAATTGCATCTGACGAAATCTTACCATGTAATTTTGCATAACGTGAAAAATTATCACGAATACTCTTTTTCATCGCACGCTTTGCGGTATCTGGTAAAAATTCTTCTACTTCTTCTAAGTGTTCAATCTCTGCAAGCAAATATTCTTCACAATCACCAAAAGCACAAATCTGCGCTCTGCTCTGACCTTCTGCAAGTACACGAACAATATTATTCTGCATTTTAATCACTTGTTTGATTTCTGCAACGATACCGATTTCAAACAGATCCTCTAAGTTTGGATTATCCACTTCTGCGTCACGCTGTGTTACCAAATAAATTTTCTGATTGTCGTTCATCGCTGCTTCCACTGCTTTGATGGACTTATCACGACTAATATCAAAATGGGCAACCATACCTGGTAATAAAGTCATGCCTCTAAGGGCAATGGCTGGCATTGTTAACATATTTTTTCCTCTACCATCTCTTTTGTAATCACGCAATTGGAAATACTATCATCCGAAGGGATTGTGTACATTAAATCCAACATCACATTTTCCATAATAGCACGAAGGCCTCTTGCACCTGTTTTACGCTCTAAAGCCTTGTCAGCGATAGCACCGATGGCATCTTCATCAAAGGTAAGTCCAACACCATCTAATTCAAATAATTTTGTATACTGCTTTACAAGAGAATTCTTTGGCTCTTGCAAAATACGAACCAATGCATCTCTATCCAAATTATCCAAAGATACTGTAATTGGCACACGACCAATAAATTCTGGTATCAAACCAAATTTTACAAAGTCCTGTGGAAGGGCATGTTTGAATGCTTCACCCACATTAACCTCATGTTTGCTATGCACTTCTGCATTAAAACCAATGGATGCAGTATCCATTCTCTTTTCGATGATTTTTTCCAATCCATCAAATGCTCCACCACAAATAAAAAGAATATTTGTAGTATCAATTGGAATGAGCTCCTGCTGAGGATGTTTTCTGCCACCCTGTGGTGGAACAGATGCAACAGTACCTTCTAACATCTTAAGAAGTGCCTGCTGTACACCTTCACCGGAAACGTCTCTCGTAATCGATACATTTTCTGATTTCTTTGTAATCTTATCTATTTCATCGATATAGATAATGCCGTGTTCTGCACGATCAATATCATAGTCTGCCGCCTGAATTAATTTTAATAAAATGTTTTCTACGTCTTCACCAACGTAACCTGCTTCTGTAAGTGTTGTTGCATCTGCAATTGCAAATGGAACATTAATCACACGTGCCAAAGTCTGTGCTAAAAGAGTCTTACCAGAACCAGTTGGTCCAAGCATAAGCACATTACTCTTTTGTAATTCTACGCCTAAATCACTTCCTGCAAGTACACGTTTATAGTGATTGTAAACAGCAACCGACAATACTTTTTTTGCCTGATCCTGACCAATTACATAATCATCCAAAAATGCTTTTAATTCTTCTGGTTTTAATAAGTTAATTTCTTCCTGTGCAATAGAAACTTTTCCATCATCGCCAAATTCATCTTCATCTACTATTTCTGCGCATAAATCAACACACGCATAGCAAATATATGCATTATTTGGTCCAGAAATCAATTTTCCACCAGCCTGTTCTGCGGTCTTACCACAAAAAGAACAGCGAATGATATCATTTTTCTTTCCTGCCATGTTTTATGTCTCCTAGATTTTATATTTCACGCTTTAAAAAGGCTGTCGCAATGTCTAAATTTTCATTATATTGCGGCAGCCCTTACTTATTTTTATCTCTTTGTGATAACACCATCGATAAGACCATATGCTAATGCTTCATCAGCACTCATATAATTATCTCTTTCTGTATCAGCTGCAATCTGGTCATATTCTTTTCCAGTATTTGCTGCTAAGATTTCATTTAATTTTTTTCTAGTCTTTAAGATATGTTCTGCTGCAATCTGAATTTCAGTTGCCTGACCTTTTGCACCACCAAGTGGCTGGTGAATCATAATTTCAGCATTTGGAAGTGCATAACGTTTTCCTTTTGTACCACCTGCTAAAAGGAATGCACCCATACTAGCTGCCATACCAATACAAATAGTTGAAACATCACATTTGATGTACTGCATTGTATCGTAAATTGCCATACCAGCGGTTACTGATCCACCTGGAGAGTTGATATATAACTGAATGTCTTTTCCTGGATCTTCTGATTCAAGGAATAAGAGCTGTGCTACAACAAGACTAGCTGTTGTTTCATTTACTTCTTCTCCGAGAAAGATGATTCTATCTTTTAATAAGCGGGAGTAAATATCATAATTTCTTTCTCCTCTGCTGGTTTGTTCAACGACATAAGGTACTAAACTCATGTAAAATGCCTCCTTAATAAAAGTTGTTAAAGGGCTGTCGCTTTTTTGCGACAACCCTCTTTTGATTTAATATCGTAAATCTTATTCTTCTGTTGCTACTTCTTCAGCATCTTCTTTCTTTGCTTTTTTAGCAGCTTTTTCTTTTACGTTAGCCATAATAAGTTCTACAGCTTTTGTGATAGCCATCTGGTTCTTCATAGAAGCTTTTTCTGCATCACCCATGTACTGTTTTAACTGAGCTACGTCCATACCGTACATGCCAGCCATTTTTTCAAGTTCTGCATCTACTTCTTCATCAGCAACTTCGATGTTTTCAGCTTTAACAATTGCTTCAAGTACAAGGCTTGTTTTGATACGTGTTTCAGCTTCTGGACGAACCTGATCCATTAATCCCTGAACTGTCTGTCCTGAGAACTGCATGTACTGTTCCATTGTAAGACCGCTCTGAGCGATTCTCTGTGCAAATTCATTTACCATGTCTTCACACTGTGTCTG
>JAZQZJ010000054.1:0-20413 GCA_045633955.1 Agathobacter sp.
TTCCGTGAAATCTTAGAAGGAAAACACGATGATATTCCAGAAGGACATTTCTTAAATGCAGGAAGTATCGACGAAGTACGTGCTCGTATGCAATAGGAGGTGCCTATGGCAGAAATATTCAAAGTAGAGATTATTACTCCAGACCGTATCTTCTACGAAGGAGAAGCAGAGTTTTTGGAATTTAGTACTGCAGCAGGTGACGTAGGTATCTATGCAAAACATATTCCAATGACTACTGTGATTGCACCAGGTGCGGTTATTATTCACAAGGATGATGATGAAACTGTTGCAGCTGTATATTCTGGTTTTGCAGAAATTTTGGGTGATAAAGTAACATTATTAGCAGAAGTTGCTGAATGGCCAGAAGAAATTGATGTATCTCGTGCAGAAGCTGCAAAAGCGCGTGCCGAAGAACGCATCGCAAACAAAACAATGGATACTGACTTAAAGCGTGCAGAGTTCGCGCTCCGCAGAGCCTTAACACGTATCGATTTAGCGGAAAGAAAGTAAATCTAACGAACAAAAGGGTGTCGCTTTTAGCGACACCCTTTTTTATAACATTTAGAATACATCATCATCTTTCTTTGGAAAATATTCTTCCTCATTAACTATGATATTATTGAATTTCTGAACAGATAAGTTTTTGATTCAGTGCAAGCATCAATCAAACCTAAGCCATAATCAATTTCGCAAATTTCTTTTTACCACGTTTTACGATAAGACCTTCGCCTTCAAAAGCTGAAGCATCGTAAGAGGTAGAAATATCAGTTACTTTTGCATCTGCTACAGTAACACCACCCTGCTGTACTGCACGGCGAGCTTCGGAACGGCTTTCGCAAAGACCAGCTTTTACTAAAACTGCCATGATGTCTAAGTTTCCGTTAGCAAAGTCATCTGCGCTAAGTTCTACAGTTGGCATGTTGGCTAAGTTGCCGCCACCTGCGAAAAGTGCATGTGAAGCTTCTTTTGCTTTTTCTGCTTCTTCTTCACCATGAACTAATTTTGTTAATTCGTAAGCTAAGATTTCTTTTGCCTGGTTAAGCTGAGCACCTTCCCAAGCGTCCATAGCTTCAATTTCTTCCATTGGAAGGAAGGTAAGCATACGGATACATTTTAATACGTCAGCATCACCAACGTTTCTCCAGTACTGGAAGAAATCAAATGGAGATGTTTTGTTTGGATCTAACCATACTGCACCAGACTGTGTTTTACCCATTTTCTTTCCTTCTGAGTTAAGAAGAAGTGTGATAGTCATAGCATGTGCATCTTTACCAAGCTTACGGCGGATGAGTTCTGTACCACCGAGCATATTACTCCACTGATCATCGCCACCAAATTCAAGGTTACAATCATAATCCTGGAACAATTTGTAGAAGTCGTAAGACTGCATAATCATGTAGTTGAATTCTAAAAAGCTTAAGCCTTTTTCCATACGCTGCTTGTAACATTCTGCTGTAAGCATACGGTTTACAGAGAAGTGAGGACCAACTTCGCGTAATACATCAATGTAATTAAGTTCTGTAAGCCAGTCAGCGTTGTTTACCAAAAGAGCTTTGCCTTCTGAGAAGTCAATAAAACGGCTCATCTGTTTTTTAAAGCATTCTACGTTGTGAGCGATTGTTTGTTCTGTCATCATCTGACGCATGTCGGTACGTCCGGATGGGTCACCAATCATGGCTGTTCCGCCACCGATAAGGGCGATTGGTTTGTTACCAGCCATCTGAAGACGTTTCATAAGGCAAAGTGCCATAAAGTGTCCTACGTGAAGGCTGTCTGCAGTTGGGTCAAAGCCAATGTAAAATGTAGCTTTACCATCATTGATTAAATTTTTAATTTCTTCTTCATTTGTTACCTGAGCAATAAGGCCACGGGCAACTAATTCTTCATATAATGTCATTTTTGTTCCTCCTTAACATAAAAAAACTTCATCCTTATAAAAGGACGAAGTTTATAACTCGTGATACCACCTTTTTTCGTAAACAGTTCGCACTGTCTACCTCTGTGAGAGTCCGACAACTCCCCGGCGCTTGTAACGTGCGCTACTACGTTGCAGCCTACTTGGATTTTTCATCATAGAAGTAATCCGTTTGGTGCAAAGCTCAAAGATGTATTCCCTAAATGTTTCCCATGCGCCTCTCATCCACCGGCAACTTTCTGTTTGTTTCACAAATAGGTACTTGTTCTCGTCACAGCTTTTATTATGCTTCAATTAGACATATTATAGCCATGTTAAAGCTTGGTTGTCAACTGAAAATCCCCCATTTATACAGTGAAAAAGGGGGATAGAATAAATAAAATGCCAGAAATTACGAAAATATTACAAAAAAATAAAAATACAGTTGACGAATGGTAAAGAATCTGCTATTTTAGGTTAAGAATTAGAAAAGAATCCTGTGAGGGAGTAATTCGCACATAAAGTGTGATTTGTCAACAATCTCGGCTGTAAAGTCTGGCAAATCTTAAAGAATGAGACTCACGTATGTTTAGAAATACTAGACATACGTGTTTTTTTATGCTCAAAAAGGGTTCGCTTGGCTAATTTTTAGTATAGATAAAAATAGAAAATAAAAGGAAAAGGAGAAAATACTATGGCAGCATTTTTTCAGACAATCCCAGGAGCACTCCTCCTCTTGGTTGTAGGTTTTGTAGGTCTTATTAAAGGAGCAGACTTCTTCGTAGAAGGTGCATCAAATGTAGCAAAGAGATTTAAAGTTCCATCACTTATTATCGGTTTAACAATCGTAGCAATGGGTACATCACTTCCAGAAACAGCAGTTTCTATTTCTGCATCTATCGCAGGAAGCAACTCACTTGCAATCAGTAACGTATCTGGTTCAAACCTTTTCAACTTATTAGTTGTAGTAGGTCTTTGCTGTATTATGCAGAAAGTAGAAGTAGATATGGATACTATTAAAAGAGATATCCCATATTCGATTCTTGCAGCTGTATTACTTGTTGTATTAGGTATGGCAGGTGGAATGACACTTGGTCGTATCGATGGTATCATTTTATTAGCATTCTTTGGTTTCTTCTTGTACCTTATGATGAAATCTGCATTAACAGCTATGAATAATAGCGAAGATGATGAAGAAGTAACACAGTCTGTACTTATGAGCATCGTATCTATTGTTGGTGGTGCAGCAGCCATTGCTATCGGTGGTGACTGGGTAGTAGATTCTGCATCTACACTCGCTATGGCATTTGGTATGACAGAAACAATGGTTGGTCTTACTATCGTAGCTGTAGGTACATCACTTCCAGAACTCGTTACTTCTATTGTAGCAGCTCGTAAGGGTGAAGTAGACATGGCACTTGGTAATGCTATTGGTTCAAATGTATTCAATATCTTAATGGTACTTGGGATTGCAGCAGTTATCAGTCCAATCGGATTTATGATGAGCAATGCGGTTGATATCGCTGCAGTTATTGTAGCAACACTCGTTTGTTGGGCTGTTGCAGCAAAGAACAAATCACTTGGTAAAGTGATGGGTGCACTCATGGTAGTATCTTACTTTGTATATATGGTATATGTAGTAATGCGTGAAACAGGCGCACTTATGTAAAATAAGAAGAAAAAGAATAAAATTTATGATAGAACCAAGGAAATTCTTCCTTGGTTCTACTTGTTTATAGGGATTTTTTGGTGTATATTATTGAGATAGATATTTGAAAAGGAGACAAACCATGGCATTTGAATTTGACTTGAATAAAGTAAAAGAAAGTTTAGTAAACGCTGGTAAAGAAGTAGAAAGCATGGCAAAAGATGTTTCTGCTGTAGCAAAAATCAAAATTGACATTCATAATAAAGAAGTGTTCTTGGAAAAACAATATGCTCTACTTGGAAAAGCATATTATGAAGCACATAAAGACGAAGAAGTAGAAGAAAGTGTATACTTCCCTTCTATTACAGAAGCATTAGTTGACTTGGCACAGTTAAATGCAGACCTTTTAGCTGCACAGGGCACTGTAGAATGTCCAGACTGTGGAAATAAAGTAGCACAGGATAGTGCATTCTGTTCTTCTTGTGGTGCATCTTTAAAATAAAAAGAAAAAGCGAGGATATAAAATGAGCAAAGGAAAATATTACATTACCACAGCGATTGCCTATACATCAGGCAAACCACATATTGGTAATACTTATGAAATTATCTTAGCAGATGCGATTGCTAGATATAAAAGAGCCGAAGGCTATGATGTTTGGTTCCAGACAGGAACAGACGAACATGGTCAGAAGATTCAGGAAAAAGCAGAAGCGTTAGATATGGAACCACAGGCTTTTGTTGATGAAGTAGCAGGTGTTGTAAAAAATATCTGGGATTTAGTAGATTCTTCTTATGATAGTTTCGTTCGTACTACAGACGACGATCACGAAGCTTGTGTAAAGAAAATCTTTAAAAAATTATATGACAAAGGTGATATTTACAAAGGTGCATACGAAGGTATGTATTGTACACCTTGTGAATCTTTCTGGACAGAATCACAGCGTGCAGATGGAAAATGACCAGACTGTGGCCGTTATGTAAAACCAGCAAAAGAAGAAGCATATTTCTTTAAAATGAGCAAGTATGCAGATCAGTTAATTGAGCATATTAATACACATCCAGAATTTATTCAGCCAGTGAGCCGTAAGAACGAAATGATGAATAACTTCTTACTTCCAGGTTTACAGGATTTATGTGTATCTCGTACATCTTTTACATGGGGTGTACCAGTTGATTTCGATCCAAAACATGTTGTATATGTGTGGCTTGATGCTCTTACAAACTACATCACAAAGATTGGTTATGATCCAGATGGTTCAAATGAAATGTTCGCAAAGAACTGGCCAGCGGATTTACACTTAATCGGAAAAGACATCGTTCGTTTCCATACTATTTACTGGCCAATTTTCTTAATGGCACTTGATTTACCACTTCCAAAACAGGTATTTGGTCATCCTTGGTTACTTCAAGGTGGAGACAAGATGAGTAAATCTAAAGGAAACGTAATCTACGCAGATGATATGGTAGATTTATTTGGTGTAGATGCTACTCGTTACTTCGTACTTCATGAAATGCCATTTGAAAACGATGGTATCATCACATGGGATTTAGTTATCGAAAGATTTAACTCTGACCTTGCAAACATTCTTGGAAACTTAGTAAACAGAACGATTTCCATGAGCAATAAATACTTTGATGGTGTAGTACGTTCGACAGGTGTAACAGATGAAGTTGATGCAGACCTCAAAGCAGTTGTAACTGGCGCACAGGTAAAAGTACAGGATAAGATGGATAAACTTCGTGTTGCAGATGCAATTTCAGAAGTATTTGCAGTATTCCGTCGTTGCAATAAATATATTGATGAAACAATGCCTTGGGCACTTGCAAAAGATGAAGCACAGCAGGATAGACTTGCAGAAGTTCTTTATAATTTAACAGAAGCGATTACTATTGGTGCAAGTTTACTTCACAGCTTTTTACCAGGCACTGCAGAAAAAATCGTTGCTCAGCTTAATACAGAACTTCGTGGCTTAGAAGAATTAGATAAGTTTGGCTTATACGAAAGTTGCAAAAAGGTAACTGAAAAACCAGAAATTCTTTTTGCACGTTTGGATGCAAAAGAAGTGCTTCCAAAAGTAGAAGCAATTCAGGCTGCTCAGAAAGCAGAATACGAAGCAGAAATGGCTCGTCTTAATGGTGATACTTCTGTAGAAGAAAAAGCAGAAGAGTCAGTGATTGACATTGAAGCAAAAGAAGAAATCACATACGAAGATTTCATGAAGATGCAGTTCCAGGTTGGTGAAATCATTGCTTGTGAAGCAGTTCCAAAATCAAAGAAACTTCTTTGTTCACAGGTAAAAGTAGGTAGCCAGATTCGCCAGATTGTATCTGGTATCCGTAAAGATTATTCACCAGAAGAAATGGTTGGTAAAAAAGTTATGGTATTGGTAAATCTTAAACCTGCAAAACTTGCAGGTGTGATGTCAGAAGGTATGCTTCTTTGTGCAGAAGATGCAGAAGGAAACCTTGCACTTATGACTCCTGAAAAAGCAATGCCAAGTGGAGCGGAGATCGCATAAGATGGAATATTTAGATATCGTTGACGAAAATGGAATACCAACAGGGGAAACCATTGAGCGTTCCCTTGCACACAGAACAGGGGTAAGACATCGTACTACCCATATTTGGATAGTGAGAAGACAGAGAGAATCGGTTCAGATTTTATTACAGAAGCGTTCGAAGAATAAGGATTCTTTCCCAGGCTGCTATGATATTTCAAGTGCAGGACATATTCCAGCAGGAGATGATTTTGCAGAATCAGGACTTCGCGAACTAGAGGAAGAATTAGGACTCTTTATTCAAAAAGAAGAACTTATCGACTGTGGTTTTCATCGTGTATTCACAGAGAATGAATTTCACGGAATTCCTTATGTGGATAATCAGATATCAAAAGTATTCTTATTGTGGAAAGATATTGAAATAGAAGATCTTCATTTGCAAGCAGAGGAAATCGAGTCTGCTATGTGGATGGATTATAAGGAATGTAAAGAAGCTGTGAAAAGTAGAACCATTCCAACCTGTATCAATATTTCAGAACTAGAGCTTTTAGAGGAGCATATGTAATGATTTTTGAAACACACGCTCATTATGACGACGATCGTTTTAACGAGGATAGAGATGAATTACTTCGACGCCTTCCAGAAGAAGGCGTTGGAGTTGTAATTAATAGTGGTGCCTCCGTAGAATCTACGAGAGACACCATTCGTCTTGCTAAGGAGTATGACCACGTATATGCAGCAGTTGGTGTACATCCTAGTGAGATAGCCGAATTGGATGAAGCTTTTTTTGATTGGATGCGAGAACAAGTAGCGTGGGAAAAGACGGTGGCCATTGGTGAAATTGGATTGGACTATTATTGGGATAAAGAACCAGACGTACAAGAAAAACAAAGGTATTGGTTTGGCCGTCAGATAGAGTTAGCAAAGGAAACGAATCTTCCGATTATTATTCATTCACGTGAAGCAGCCGCAGATACGATGCAGGTAATGAAGGATTACCATGCTGAGGAATTAAAAGGTGTGATTCATTGCTTTTCTTATTCTAAAGAAATGGCTTTGGAGTTTATTAAAATGGGATATTATATTGGTGTAGGCGGCGTTGTTACATTTAAGAATGCGAAGAAATTAGCAGAAGTAGTGGAAGCGATTCCATTGGAGCGTATTTTGTTAGAAACAGACTGTCCATATATGGCACCAGAACCATACCGTGGAAAACGAAATAACTCCATGTATCTAACTTATGTAAGAGATAAGATTGCAGAAATCAAGGGTGTTTCACCAGAAGAGGTGGAACGTGTAACAGAGGCAAATGCCAGAGCATTATTTACGAGAGTAAAATAGGAGGATATATGGCAACACTTGGAAATCCAAAGAATACCATAGAAGTTTTACAAAAATATGGATTTAATTTTAAGAAAAAATTCGGTCAGAACTTTTTAATTAATACAGCAATTTTAGAGGAAATCATCGAGGCTGCAGAAATTACGAAAGATGATCTTGTCTTGGAAATTGGGCCTGGTATTGGTACAATGACACAGTATCTTTGTGAAAATGCGAGAGAGGTTGTTGCGGTTGAGATTGACGAAAATCTGATTCCGATTTTAGCAGATACATTAAGTGCATATGATAATGTAGAAGTTATTAATGAAGATATTTTAAAAGTCGACATCAAAAGATTAGCAGAAGAAAAAAATGCTGGTAGTCCAATTAAAGTTGTTGCGAACTTACCATATTATATTACGACACCTATTATCATGGGACTTTTTGAAAGTCATGTTCCAATTGACAGTATTACAATTATGGTACAAAAAGAAGTGGCTGATCGTATGCAGGAAGGACCTGGAAGCAAGGAATACGGAGCACTTTCTTTGGCTGTGCAGTATTATGCAGATCCTGAAATTGTGGTAAACGTACCACCAAGTTGTTTTATGCCTCAGCCAAAGGTTGGTAGTGCAGTCATCCGACTTACTAGACATTCTCAGCCACCAGTTGATGTAGAAAATGAAAAATTAATGTTTCAGCTTATCCGTGCTTCCTTTAATCAAAGACGCAAAACATTAGCAAATGGTTTAAATAACTTCCCGGGCTTAAATGTGGGCAAAGAAGTAATACAACAATGTATTGAAGAATTGGGTGTACCTGTTACGGTTCGAGGAGAGGCATTGTCTTTAGAGCAGTTTGCAAAATTAAGCAATATCATTGGAAAGCATATGTAATTATAATTTTTTGAATAAAAAATCATATGGTGCAAATACTGTTATCAAATAATTTTGATACGGAGGATGTGCCATATGAAAAAATATCAATACATTATTGCTCTTTCATGTGTGCTTGTTGGCGCAGTTGGTTTTTCTAGCATCTATTTAACCAATCAAGCAAAAGAACGACAAGCAGAGCTTGCAAAAAAACAGCAGGTACAAGAAAGCCAGCAATTAGAAATGGCTTCTAATGAAAAAGATGATTTAGAAAACGAAAATTTGGAGAAGGAAGATTTAGAGCTTTCTGAGTTTCCATCAAATCAAATCGCAGATGCCAATTTAAATCCAAATATTCAGGAAGAAAATGAAATCGTCGATGATCCATTGGCGGACCAGGATTTAGAAAATCAAAAAGAGTTGGAACAGGATCAGGAAGCGACAGTAGGAACGATTGTGGAGGAAAAGTTATCTTTTGATCCAGAAAGAGGCTTGGTATGGCCAATTGATGGAAGTGTACTCTTAGATTATAGTATGGAATCCACCATCTTCTTTCCAACTTTACAACAGTATCAATACAATCCTGCTATGATTCTTTCAGGAAATGTAAATGATAAGGTGTTTTTCATCGCCAGAGGTAAGATTACAAATATCGAGACAAACGAAGTAACCGGTTGCACAGTTACACAGGATATTGGAGATGGATATACAGCGATTTATGGTCAGTTAAAGGAATTAAATTTTGAAGTAGGTGAAATGGTAGAGTCAGGACAGATTGTTGGCTATGTGAGTGAACCTACTAAATACTACTCAGTAGAAGGTAGTAATGTCTATTTTCAGCTCTTAAAAGATGGAGTTCCAATGGACCCAGAAGAAATATTACCATAATCTATTTTTATAAGTAACAAGATTGAATTCTTGTTACTTTTTTGCTATAATCGGCATAAATTCAAAAAAGGAGAGAGCTCATGGACAATAAAAAATATAACCAAACCGTTCAATCTTGGTTAGAAACAATAGAACAAAATTATAGTAAGAATCCTGAGCTTGCCTTGATGTATTGTGAAGATCTCATAGGACATGGCAAAGAATGTCAGGATGAAAGTTTAATAGCACTTGGATATTATCACAAAGGTGTTGTTTTATATATTCGTAACGATGGAAATGAATTTTATGAGGCGATAACAGAAGCAATCGCCCATTTGAGTAAAGTAGAAGAATGGGAGCTTTTAGCACGCTGTTATAACTTCCTTGGAATTTTTTCTGTTAACCATGGAAATGCATTGCTTGGCATGGATTATTATATTACAGCGATTGATACCTGCAAAGAGGTAGGAGCAGAGAATTTCCAATCGATGGTTATGATAAATTTAGCAGTGTTAAATATTTTGTATAACCGTTATGATGATGCAATACAGTTATTAGAGAGGGCGAGAGCGTATTTTGTACAGCATCCAGAGAATCCAAGATACGAAGATTTTATGGTTGGTGTTTATGAAAATCTGGCCAAAGCATATTTATGTAAAGGCGATTTGGTTGAAGCAAAATGTTGTTTCGAGTATATTTATTCTGAGCATGGTGATTGTTTGGGGAAGACAACGATGCTTAGTGTGTGGGCTACAGAGGCCATGTATTACCATGTTGCAGGTAACAATGGTAAGTGCGAAGCCATTATTACAAAAATTCATGAGGAAATGACAGATGAATTTCCAATTATGGATGCATTTGATGACATTTATGATTACTGTAAAACGGTTTTAATCGTACGAGATAAAAAAGAGGAACTTTGGAAAATTTTAGATCTTCTTGAACCAAATGTAAAGAAGTTGGATATTGCTAATATTGTATTAAAAATGTTGGCATTAAAGATAGAATATTATCGTAAGCATGAAATGCAAGAAGAATATTTACGGACATCAGGTTGCTATTACGAATATTGTTTGCGCGCAGGCATAGAGAATCGAAATGCCATGAATAATGTTTTAAATATTCGTAAATCTTTGGAATTGGTAAATCGTGAAAAGGCAGAGATAGAGGAAAAGAATGCGCTTTTACAAAAGAAATCGGAGACAGATGCTCTCACTGGTTTAAATAACCGATTCGGATTAAATGAATATGCAGAAGCTGCATTCCAAAGAGCCTTGGATAAAGAAACATCTTTAGCCATTGAGATTTTGGATATGGACCACTTTAAGGCATATAATGATAATAATGGACATCAAAAGGGTGATGAATGTATCCAAAAGGTGGCCAGTATAATTAAATCAATGGAGGAATTTGGGGCATATATTGCTCGTTTTGGTGGAGATGAATTTATTCTCATATATGAAGATATTACCAAAGAGCAAATGATTGAATATGCTGCAGAACTTCGTAAAAGAGTTATGGATTTACATATTGAGACGGATAGCAATAAAGGCAAGCAAATTGTGACTATCAGTCAGGGTGTGTGTTGGGATGTTCCAGTAAAGGGTAATCGTGTGTGGGATTATCTTCATGCGGCTGATGATATGCTGTATCGTGTAAAACAAAGAAAACGCAATAATTTCTGTGTTGGTAATCTTACAGAAGCCGATGAACAGATGGTTATGAGTTATTTATAATCAGAACTTAAGAAAGTCTTAATAAGTTAGGGACTTGGATATTAATGATTGATTCGCTACAATAGAAGCATGAAAAACATGTTTTGTTGTAGCGAATTTTTATTTATTAGGAAATTTGCATCAAATAAATACTCCGGAGGTAGTAATGTACAACGTATTAGTATGTGATGACGAAAAAGATATTGTATCAGCCTTACGCATTTATCTGACCAGTGAGGGATATAACGTAATAGAAGCATTTAATGGAAAAGAAGCAGTCGATGTAGTTTTAAATCATGAGATTCACTTAGTGCTTATGGACATTATGATGCCTCTCATGGATGGGATACAGGCAATGGTGAAAATTCGTGAAACATCAAATGTACCAGTCATTCTTTTAACTGCAAAAAGTGAAGATACAGATAAGATTTTAGGACTTACCGTTGGTGCAGACGATTATGTAACTAAACCGTTTAATCCTGTGGAGCTACAGGCGAGGGTAAAATCGCAGCTTCGCCGTTATATGTTTTTAGGCGGTGGAAATGCTACAAATGCTACAACACGTATGGGTGGAATTGAATTGGATGATAAAGCAAAAGAAGTTACTTTGGATGGAGAAAAAGTAAATCTTACTAGAACAGAGTATGACATTTTAAAACTTTTGATGGACCATCCTGGCCAAGTCTTTTCACCAAATGAAATCTACGAAAAGGTGTGGAAAGACAATCCATTTGGCACAGAAAATACTGTAGCGGTACATATTCGTCATCTGAGAGAAAAGATAGAGTACAATCCACAGGAACCACGATATCTTAAGGTGGTTTGGGGACGTGGCTATAAGATGGAAGGAGACTGATTATGAAAAAATATGTACAGAATTTTTGGATGCGTTTTTTGGCCTGCATATTATGTTCGGTAACCATAGTTACAGGTGTTGTAGCAGGTGTATTAATCGCAGGTGTAACAGTTGGTAATACAAAAAAAGAGGTCTATAAAAATGGGCAGGAATACATTGCAGAAAATTATGCAGCTTATATCTATGACCACATTTATGAGGGTGATGGAAATGTCGAGGAAGATGTTGAACTTATAGAGAATTTTTTAGCAGACAAGAATTTCACATGCTCCATTTCAAAAGTTACAGGTGGTAACATAGGAACGGAGATGAAAGAAGAGCCTCTCATCTATAATAATTTAGTTGATTTGAATGATTGGGATTATGAGTTTAATATTACAGAGGGCAGTTATGTAAACTATGATGTAGATACTGCCTTAAATGCGCTACGAGTGGGGACAATTATCCATGAGTATTTTTATACAGAAGAGGTTAGCATTACAGGTTATTTCTTTGAGGAAGCAACTGGCTTGTTTTATTATCAGGCAGGAGAGTATTACTTTTTGGCTGATTATGTAAAAGTGAGTTATGGTGGCAACTACTATGATTACAGATTAAAAAACAGCGAGGATGGAAAAAGAATCTATTACAATAGTTATTATGATGTGAGCTTAGATACCAATACGTATCGTGAATGGGATTGGGTAGAACTAAATGGGCATAAACTGGTTTTTGCGATAGAAAATCATGCTGTTTCAAACGAAATCAGTATTGTTACGGATGATACCATTCAAAATCATCTTTATACAGGGATTTATCAAGAGTATTACCATAGTGATATAATTAGCTATTATCCAGAACGGTCAGAAGATGTGTATGTTATTCGAATTAAGCTGGATGATTTAACCCATGTGGAACGAGTTTCAGATGACATGTTTACAGAATGGAAACTGTTATCTGATGCATTTTATGAGAATGAAGGAAGTTATCAAGCTGTTCTTGTATTGAGCATTATTCTTTTTCTCGTAAGTTTTGCATTGCTTATATACTCTGCAAAGAATAAAAAAGAAGAACTTGAGACATGGAACAAATTGCCAGTAGGTTGTTTCACCATCGCATGGATATTAATGGAGTTTGTATTTGTTGAAGCGATGATAGTGTTAGTGGATTACGGATGGAGTGGTGCGAATATGTTACCATTAAATCTGGTAGTAACACTATTTGTCTTGTGCATTTTTGGAGCTGCATTTTTTGCATTTCTATGGTTGCAGAATGTTATAACACGTTTCAAAACCAGAACATTTATCCGATATAGTGAACTTTATTATGGACTCCAGCTTCTGAAATGGTCATGGACAAAATGGAAATGGATTTGGTACAAGGTGACATCTCCATTTAGAACCATGTATGAATTGGCAAGAGAGAACATAAAACTGTTCACGAAAGGGCTAGTGATAATGCTCGTCATTGGCTTTGCCGAATTTATGGCCATTGTTTTGTTCCGTTGGGAGATTGATATTTTTATATGGCTGTTTTTGCTTGAGAAACTACTTGAAATTCTTGTTGTCAGCTTTGTGTTATTACAGATGCAGAAACTTCAGGAAGGCAGCAAACGTATTGCGGCAGGAGATTTATCGGAGCCTATTGACACTAGCAAAATGCTTTGGGAATTTAAAAAACATGGTGAGAATATCAATAAAGTAGGTGATGGTATTGCCTTTGCAGTTGAAGATCGCATGAAGAGTGAACGTTTTAAAACCGAGCTTATTACAAATGTATCCCATGACATTAAGACACCATTAACATCTATTATTAATTATGTGGATTTGATTAAAAAAGAAGAAATTCAGGATGAAACGTTACAGGAATATGTGGATGTATTAGATCGTCAGTCAGCAAGACTGAAGAAACTTATTGAGGATCTTATGGAAGCCTCAAAGGCTTCTACTGGAAATATGGCGGTAAATATGGAAGAATGTGATGTTGAAGTGCTCCTAACACAATTAATTGGTGAATTTGAAGAAAAATTAACTGCAAACCAATTGGAAGTGGTGGTGCAGAAACCAGAACATCCTGTTCTCGTATCTGCAGATGGCAGACATTTGTGGCGTGTGTTGGATAATCTTCTGAACAATGCTTGTAAATATTCTCTTTCTGGAACGAGGGTATATGTATCCTTAGTGCAGGTAGGATATGAAGCAACGATTACCTTTAAAAATATTTCTAAAGCTGCATTAAATATTCCAAGTGATGAACTTATGGAACGTTTTGTAAGAGGAGATAGTTCTCGAAATACCGAAGGTAGTGGATTAGGATTATCGATTGCGCAGAGTTTAACGGAACTCATGAAGGGCAGTATGAAGTTAGAAATTGATGGTGACTTGTTTAAGGTTACATTGAAGTTTAAAGCAATTCGAAAGTAGAGAACGAAAAAAGACCACTCGTGAGAAATCATGAGTGGTCTTAATTATAATTAAGAACGTTTTTGTCTTTGTTTTAAGTTTACGTAGGAAGAGAGATCGCGACAAGATTTGGTAATAACAAATCCATAAATCATATAATCATTTTCCTCTACAATGCGGACTAAATTTCCTTCTAATTCAAGTTCATGTCCAATATCTTCATAGCGTAAAATTGCACGTGCTCCCGTTTTGATTGTTAGAAGCATGTTTCGGTCTGTGATGGAAAAACCAGTAAGGCTGACATCTCGAACAAGAACATCATATTCTCCATCGCCAGGAACACGAAGTCTTGCGGAATGAGAAACACCTACACGGAAACTATTACGACGATTGTGACGTCTTCCGCCATCTGCACGCACTTGTAGTAGATACTGTCCCTGATAGTAAACAATAGTACAATTCATCCATAGATAAGGAATACCTTCAGGATTCGTATAAACAATATTAATTGTAATATTATCGAATTTTAAGATTTGACCATTGCTATTTTCTAAATTAATTAATGCGATATTGTCTTTTAAATGACGAACAATAGTTGCTCCCATCTCCATACTGTTCGTTCCATTGGTAAGTGTAATGAGTAAGCGACCGCCTACTTCGATTTCTGAAAACTCCTTCTTCACAAAAAATCCCCCGTTTTCGTAGTGTTAAATGATGTAGGATGGTGGAATATTACTTCGACGATTTCCTAATTTTGCTGTGATATAAGATGGTAAATCATGACAAGAACGTCGAATTGTAAATCCATAAATAACAGAATCATCCTTTTCTTCTAATCGAATAACTGTACCATACAAATCAATGATATGGTTTATGTCTTCGAAATATATAGTTGCACCATCTTTCATGGAAAGATGTAATTGGTTGTTCTTATCTAAAACAGAAAAGCCCGTTAAACTAACATCTTTTACAATCATATTATAGACGGTGTCGTCTGCAGTTCGTAATTGTGCAGATTGTGAAATATTGACACGATATGTCATTCGGCGATTATATTTTGTGCCGTCACCTTTTATTTGAAGTACATAGTTATTTTTGAAGTAAACAATTTTTGCTTTTTTCCAGATGTATGGAACACCATCCTCTGCTACATAAATAAATTCAAAATCCATGTGATCGAATTTTAGAATATGAGAGGTTGGAGTGTTCAACGAAATCGTAGCAATATCTTCGCGTATTAAGTTAATAATATTACCTTCTAGCTTAGAGTGTACAGAACCATTATGTATCACGATGATAATCGGGCTGCCATCTTTAATATTAGAAAAATTGAACTTCATATTTCCCCCAAACAATGTGCATTAGCAATAAAATTATAGCATCAAACGAAAAACTATTCAATCTCTTCAAATAGAATATTTAAATCTACATTGCCAGAAATACCGTTTACTTTTCCGGTTTCGGAATACTGCCACATCACAAAGTCATAAGGCGTTTGTGGAACTGGTTCATAGTCTGCGTACCAGAATGGATATTTTTGCAATTGTGTCATATCAAAGAGAAATGCTTCCCAAATCATATTACTGTATATCATTGGTTCATAGCCTGCTGCTTTAATCGCCTCGCAGAAGACAATAGTATTTTTCGTAAACTGTTCACCGGTAACATCATTGGTACGAGCGGGCTGGTCGCGGATAAGTTCGGGGTCGTATACAATTGGAAATTGGAGTTCATATCCTTCAAGTACATTTAAAACAAATTCAGCCTCTTCGAAAGCTTCTTCTTCATTAATGGCTTGCGAAAAGAAATATACACCAACATCTAAACCTGCGGCTTGTGCTCCTTGGATATTTTGATGAAACATTTCATCGAGAGCAAGTCCGCCAGCTTGGCTATAACCACGATATCCCATTCGAATAATAACAAATTCATATCCATCTGCTTTTACTTTTTCCCAATCAATCTTACCTTGCCATTTTGAAACATCAATACCATGGATAATTCGATAATTTTCATCTGCGTAATAAATGCCATTTTCATCATTGGTTAGTAAATCCCAATTATAAGGATGTTTTTTTACAGAGGAAACGATTTCGGTTTCGAACCATTCGCCATGAGCATCCACAAAGCGAAGTGTTTCAGAGACTTCACTTGAAAGAATTTCTAGGCTAGTGTTTTCTGTAGAAGTCTCAGATGATAAATCTTGTGAGCTATTAGTATCTGCTTCAACATTTTTATTGCAACCTGTCAAAAATAAAAGAACGAATGCTAGGACAAGTCTATAAAGAACTTTTTTCATAAGTACCTCCATGTATGTCATAATCCTCTTTTTCATTAAAAAGAGGTATCCATTTTTGGATACCTCTAGATTACATGGTATTTTAATAATTTTCAACTCTTCTTTCGAAGTAAGCCTGTGGATGATTACATGTTGGACAAACTTCTGGAGCTTCATCACCATAGTGAACATGACCACAGTTGCGGCATTTCCATCCCTGAGGAGCTTCGCCGTTAAATGTTTTTCCTTCTTCAAGATTCTTTAAAATCTTGTTGTAGCGTTCTTCGTGAGCTTTTTCTACACCAGCTACGAGACGGAATTTTGCAGCAAGTTCTGGGAAGCCTTCTTCTTCTGCTTCATCAGCCATGCGAGCATACATGCTAGTCCATTCATCGTTTTCACCTTCAGCAGCCCATTTTAAATTCTGAGCTGTATCGCCAAGACCGTGGAATTCTTTGAACCACATTTTTGCATGTTCTTTTTCCTGGTCTGCTGTTTCCTGGAAAATAGCTGCAATCTGTTCGTAACCAGCTTTTTTTGCAACTGATGCAAAGTAAGTATATTTATTGCGAGCCATAGATTCGCCAGCAAATGCTTCCATTAAGTTTCTTTCTGTTTTTGTTCCTGCATATTTTGACATAACAAAATCCCCTTTCTCTTATGTTAATGAATGATATTAACCGAAGTAACGTTTTAATAATCCTTCAAGAGCTTTACCATGACGTGCTTCGTCGCGAGCCATTTCATGTACTGTGTCATGAATTGCATCGAGGTTAGCAGCTTTTGCACGTTTTGCAAGGTCTGTCTTACCTTCTGTAGCACCATGTTCAGCAGCTACACGAAGTTCAAGATTTTTCTTTGTAGAATCTGTAACAACTTCACCAAGTAATTCTGCAAATTTAGCAGCGTGTTCTGCTTCTTCCCAAGCAGCCTTTTCCCAATAAAGACCGATTTCTGGATAACCTTCACGATGTGCTACACGAGCCATAGCAAGGTACATACCAACTTCTGTACATTCACCTTCAAAGTTTGCACGAAGGTCCATAAGGATATCTTCGCTAACACCTTTTGCAACACCTACTACATGTTCAGCTGCCCAAACTTTTTCTCCAGTCTGTTCTGTGAATTTTTCTGGTCCTACTTTACATACTGGACACTGTTCTGGAGCACTATCTCCTTCATGAACATAACCACATACTGTACATACGAATTTTGACATAATAAAATCCTCCTTAAAGATAAAAAATAAAATAAATAATGTTCTAAATTAATGTGTATCCATACAGTCTGGACAAATTCCATAAAACTGTATGATGTTTCCCTCTATGATACCAGGAAAGTTTTTAGCAGCATGGCCATTTAACTCATCCGGATAATCGAAGGAAAGATCTAAAACACAAAAACAAGTTCTGCATTGAAAGTGACAATGTGTGTTCAGATTTCCATCGAATCTATCTGGTCCTGTACCTGTAGATATTTTTTGAATCTCGCCTAATTCCGATAGAAGGGAGAGATTACGATAAACAGTTCCCAAACTGATATTTGGAAAGTCTTCTTTGATATCCATATAAACCATTTCGGCAGTTGGATGGTCGTATCGTTCCATTAAGTTCTGACGAATGGCTTCGCGTTGACGACTATGTTTTATCATGTGTAAATCTCCTTTCTTTTTGATAATAGGAACTGTTACTAATATTAATATATCATAATTTTAACAATTGTCAACACTTAAATTAAATAATTATCAAAAAGAAAATGCATGCATAAACTAGTAATAATACTATGTTTCAAGAGGTTAAGTATGAAAAGATTTGTTACATATCTGTATGCCTATAGAGAGGGACAAAAGATAACGAATACAGGATACATCAGGGTGGATGTGCGAGGGCATATATTGGATATGCAGGTGAACGTTAAGGAAACTAATTTAAACAACGCAAAGGGTGTCTTCTATATAATAGTTAAGACAGAAAAAATAAGCAAAATTCTATTGACGGAGTTTTTCATGAAGGCGGGGCAATATAGTGGAAGGGTCGTTTGTAACTGTAAGGAACTAGAAGAGGAGCCGTTTGAAATGGAGAATATACTAGGCGTTTGTATATCTTATGAATGTGGAGAATATATGGCATCCTGTTGGAGGGACGGGGAAGAGGAGGTTATAGCAAATGAAGATTTTATGATAAGTGATACAACAGAAGTAGAAAAAGTGCATGAAGATTGTAACGATGAGAAAACGGATGAAAAGATGCAAGCGGCATCCGTAGAAATGACAGAGGTTTTTGTAAATGAAATGGAGCCTTTTTATAAAAAAATAAATTTAAATGAAATCAGTACGCTTCCAAGTGAATACTGGCATTTTTCTAATAATAGTTTTTTGATGCATGGGTTTTGGAACTACGGGTACCTGGTTCTTAAGGAGAGTTTGGAGGAGAATCAAAAGGGAATTGCGTTGGGTGTTCCAGGAATTTTTGAGCAGCCAGAGATGGTTATGGCGACGTACTTTGGATTTCCGGAGTTTGAGGCGTTACCACTACAAGCGATGGAAATGGAAATAGGACAAAGTTGTTCGTGTGATGATGGAGAAAAAAATCAGCAACCACAGGCAGGAACCTTTGGTTGCTGGTTTGTAAACTTATAAGTCAATAGCAGGAGTAATCAAACTATACTGTATATGATTTCGCCAAGCGCCGTGAAGATAGAGATAATCACGACAAATTCCTTCTTTTTCAAATCCTAAATTTTTTAATAAACGAATCGAAGGAATATTTTCTTCTTGAACATGGGCGGTAATGCGATGAAGGTTCAACTCCATAAAGGCAATATCAAGAAGTTTTTCTACGGCTTCAGAAGCATAGCCTTTATGATGGAAACTGCTTGAGAATTTATATCCAAGCTCTGCATGAGAATAGATGCTAGATACTTGGTAGAGACAAACGGTACCAATTAATTGCTCAGGTGATTCTTTTAAAAACACATAAAAACGAATCTGCTGCATCCTTAAGGCGAGTCCATATTCTACTTGAAGGATGTTATGCTGATGGCCTTCGGTGTAAAAGTTTGGGCAGCGATCGCTTTCGTATTGCTCGAATAACTCTTTATCATTTAAATAAAATTGTAAAACATCTTTAGCATAGTCTGGACCAATCACTTTTAGAATCAGACGATGGGTTTCATATTGTAAGAACATGTTTGCCTTCTTTCAAAAATTAGTTATAATGAGATTATAACATAGAAGGAATGAAAAATGTATGACACAAGACGAAAAATATATGAAAGCCGCTATACGCGAAGCAAAGAAAGCATATGCCTTGGAAGAAGTTCCAATAGGATGCGTTATCGTGCAGGATGATAAAATTATCGCTCGTGGATATAATAGAAGAAATACAGATAAAAACACCCTTGCACATGCAGAAATGTCTGCAATAAAAAAGGCCAGTAAAAAGACGGGGGATTGGCGTTTGGAAGATTGTACCATGTATGTTACATTAGAGCCATGTCAGATGTGTGCAGGAGCCATTGTACAATCCCGACTTGGTAAGGTTGTGATTGGTTCTATGAATCCGAAAGCCGGGTGTGCAGGTTCTGTGATTAATTTGCTCCAAATGAAACAATTTAATCATCAGGTAGAGATGGTGAAGGGCGTTTTAGAAGAAGAATGTTCTAGCATGCTCTCAGGTTTTTTCCAGGAATTACGAGAAAAAAAGAAACAGGCAAAACTTGACAATGCATAGGGCAATAGGGTATACTAACCCGAGTCAACAGAATATGTAGAAATAAGTCTTTCGTTTTCATGCTGCTATTCGGGTCTTGCGCAATGGGACCTGTGAACCTGGTCAGGGTAGGAATACAGCAGCCATAAGCAGAACATCTCATGTGCCGCGAGGGTGCCTGGATGGTAGCATTATGTGAAGAAACGGTTTCTGTTTTTACATAGTCCATACAAAATTTGGTAACACTAGAGAGGGAAGAACCTCTCTTTTTTTGTTGACAAAATATAGGCAAAAAAATATGATTAAACAGTAAGTAATTTTATATACAGAAAGGAAAATGTACAATGATTTTAGATTATTTAGAAAACAGC
>JAZQZJ010000055.1:0-31506 GCA_045633955.1 Agathobacter sp.
ACACCAGCTAAGATACCGATGAATGGGTTAGCGATTTTGTTGAAAGCAAGTTCTTTAACAGCATCGCCTGCTACTGATGGCATAATTGTTGTAACGAAACCTGTGTTTAATAATGTTGTAATCATGAACCATGATGCGATAGCAGCAACACCGCCTGTACCATCATTGTCTTCTGACATACCAACACCAACACCGATAACGAACAAGATCGCCATGTTGTCGATTAAAGCTGCACCAGCTTTAACAAGGAACAAACCGTGTAACTGTACGAAACCAGTTACATCACCACCCTGCATGGTGGAAGGACATAAAGCATATCCGATACCCATGAGTAAACCACAAAGTGGAAGACATGCTACAGGTAACATCAATGATTTACCTAATTTCTGAAGAAATTTCATAATAAATTCCCCTTTCTTAATATAATTTTTTTTTATAACAGTCCGCGCCCTCAACACGGATTATTACCAAATAATACGCAATAACTTATTATTATAAGTTTGCTTCGAAGAATGCTTTCATAGCTGCTGTAGCTGCTACTTCATCATCGCCTTCAACAGTAACAGTTACTTCATACCCCTGTTTTACTGCCATACCCATAACGCCCATAAGACCTTTTGCTGCACCTTTTTTACCATTAGCTTCTAATGTAATTGTGCTATTAAAGTTTTTTGCTTCTTTTACAAGAAGTCCTGCTGGACGTGCATGAATTCCTAATTCATCTTTAATTACATAAGTAAATTTCTGCATAATATGTATCCCCCTTTTTATTTTTCTAATTGCATAACAACATCACCAGGTTCTACCTGTGTACCTGTTGTACGAATTACATCTTTATAATCATCTGCATTACAGATAACAACTGGTGTGATTACTTCATAACCAGCAGCCTTAATTGCTTCCATATCAAACTCTAAAAGCAAATCCCCCTTTTTCACTGTCGCTCCTGATTCAACAAGTGCAGTATAATGTTCTCCTTTTAACATAACGGTATCAAGTCCTACATGGATTAACAGCTCTGTACCTTTATCAGACACAAGACTAACTGCATGTTTTGTATCAAATACCATTGCTACAGTTCCATCAAATGGTGCATATACCTTTCCTTCCGATGGTTTAATTGCCATACCTTTTCCGAGCATTTCTTCTGCAAATGTTGGATCATTTACTTCTGCACTTGGAACAGCCTCACCTTTTAATGGCGCACCAATTACATCATAATATTCTTTTTCTTTTTTCTTGAAAAAATTAAACATGGTACCTTACTCCTTTTCTATATTTGGATGGATACGTCTAATATGAATTGTCATATTTACCCTCTCGCCCATCGTCATGTTATAATTATACTTTTTTTGCGTATAACATGCAACCTTTTCTGCAACAGAAAATGCAATTGGATATAGAGAAATCACCATATTATTATACGCCTCATCCTGCTCCTCATATTGACTGCTCGTAAATATACGAAAAGCTAAAAATTTGAGATGTGCGAGAAAGCGAGAATAGTTTATTTCTGTATCCTCAAATCGTTTACCAAGTACCTCTTCAACTATTTCCACAATCTCTCGAATCAAAGCCATAATATGCATTGTTTCGTTCATCCCTGTGTTATATTCTGCATTAATAAAATGCATTGCAATAGATGCTGATTCATCAGCTGGAAGTTTTACTCCAAGTCTTTCCTCAACCAAAGCAACTGCATATTCTCCAACCAAATATTCTTTTCGGTAAAAACTTTTTACCTCCAAAGCCAATGGATTATCGAATACAATTCCTGTCTTATACCTTTCCAATGCAAAATTTATGTGATCCGTCAAAGAAATATAAATACTACTACTAATACGATTTCCCAAAACACAACTAGCATAATTTATAATCTCAATGCAAACATCCAAATGTTCAATCGGAATAGAACCCACAACTTCTTCAAATTTTCCCATCTCCATCTTATCCGACAGAACAAACTTCTTTTCTATTTTTTCCTTAGTAATTGTCATCCCTGGCTTAGTCTGAAAACCAATCCCTTTTCCCATCAACACAACTTCTTGTCTAGTCTCATCAATAGCAGTCACAACATTATTATTAATCACTTTTTCAACTATCATAATGCGTCCTATTCTAAACCTATTTTACAAAAACTGTTTTATGACATAAAAAAAGCCAAACTTCGTCCCTCATCATTCGAAGTTTGGTTTTGCCTACTCTCACGTAGTAACAATCCTTAACTATAAATACTTTTGTTATTCTACATTCTTCTACACACAATGTCAATGCCTTACACTCAATTTTGTACAAAATTAAGTACAATTTCTGTTTAGATGATGATATAATGCTTTTATCACTATAAACACATAAAGGAACACACTATGCATAAAACAGTATTTATTACCGGTGCTTCCCGCGGCATTGGCGCTGCAATTGCCAAACGTTTTGCAAAAGAAGGCTATTCTCTAGTAGTTAACTGTAGCAAATCAGAAGAAGCCCTTCTTTACTTAAAAGCAGAATTAGAAAAAGAATACCATGTCCCTGTTCTAGCTTCTGTTGGAAATATTGGAGATTATCAATATGTAACCAGTCTTTTTGAACAGATTCAAGAAACCTTTGGCGGTATTGATGTATTGATTAACAATGCCGGCATCTCTCATATTGGATTGCTAACTGACACCACTTTAGAAGAATGGAATACAATTATAAACACAAATCTCTCTTCTGCGTTCTACACCGCAAAACTAGCCATCCCATATATGCTCTCTAAACAGGCCGGGAAAATTATAAACATCTCCTCTGTTTGGGGAACCGTAGGTGCCTCTTGTGAAGTTGCCTACTCAGCTAGTAAGGGCGGATTAAATTCATTCACCAAAGCCTTGGCAAAAGAATTAGCCCCTAGTAATATCCAGGTAAATGCTATTGCCTGTGGCTGTATCGACACGGCCATGAATCAGTGTTTTTCTTCCGAAGAACGTGCAGCCTTAGAAGAGGAAATTCCTGCAGGACGATTTGGAACACCCGAAGAAGTCGCAGAATTTACATTTTCTCTTGCTTCTAATCACAATTATCTTACAGGTCAGATTATTTCTTTTGATGGAGGATGGTGTTAAACACCATCCTTTTTATATTTCCCTCCGTCCTTTCTCATATTATAAGAAAAATCCATACGTACTGTGATATTTTAAGACTTTCCCGTTTTTTTTCAGTAAAATATCAGCATGAAAAGCTGCGAAAGAAAACATTCTATTAAATCATCCCAAACTCAATATCCTGAGTTTTCGGAACGCCTAAAAATTGCAATGACCATTCGCCAATATACCGTAGAAGATTTAGCAGCCCGCACACATACATCACAATCTACTATCAGTATGTATCGCAGTGGCAAACGTTTACCAAATATTGAAATTCTACGTTTAATCGCAAAAGAGCTTCGCGTTTCATCCGACTATTTATTAGGTCTCTCCGATTTCATTATCGTATAAATTCTGCTTATACGAAACACCCCATCTTTGTCCAAAAAAATTACTACCATATACGGTAGTAGTACCATATATGGTAGCATTAATTTTACGCTATTCTGCAACAAAAACAATTGTTGTTCTTGCAGGAACTCGAATTGTATTTGGTCCGAATTTCTCGGTCATGTAATCAAAATCAGCTGTATCACTGTACTCACAGTTCGTATTTACTTTTACCTTCCATTCCATACCATTTGTTAAAGATGGAAGCTGTAAAGTAAGCGGTTCCCAATAAGAATTCATACAATAGAAAATCAAATCATCATCCGTATCATTTAAATTACGTCCCGCAAACATAACACCAATCATATGTGTGCTATACTCTGTCACACTATTATATGGATATCCATTGTGAACACTAATCGGTGGAAGCTGACAAGCTGCTGGCTTTGTATCTTTTCGTAAAATAGGATGATTTTTTCTGAACTGAATCATGAATTTTACGAAATCATGAATTTCTTTAAATTCATCCAAACGATTCCAATCCAACCATGAAATAATATTATCCTGACAATATGCATTGTTATTTCCATACTGTGTATTACAGAATTCATCACCGGCAAAAAACATCGCTGCACCACGGCTGCATAAAAGAGCCGCAAATGCATTTTTTATTAAACGACGACGTAAATTATTTATTACTGGATCATCGGTCTCCCCTTCGTGACCACAGTTCCAACTACGTCCATTATTATCACCATCTGTGTTATCCCATCCATTCATTTCATTATGCTTTTCGTTATACGCATATAAATCATACATGGTAAAACCATCATGACAAGTAATGAAATTAATCGATGCACCATGTCCTCTGCTTTCTGGATGATACAAGTCAGAAGAACCTGTAATACGGGTAATGGCTGCACCTGCTGCACCTTCATCCCCTTTTAAGAAACTTCTCATATCATCTCGATATCTTCCATTCCACTCTGCCCATCTATTCCATGATGGGAAGCTACCTACCTGATATAAACCGCCAGCATCCCATGCCTCCGCAATTAGTTTTGTTTTACTAAGTGCAGAATCAAATGCCAATGTTTCCAATATTGGTGGATTTGCCATTGGTGCTCCATTCTGATCACGTCCCAAAATAGAAGCTAGGTCGAATCTGAAACCATCCACACGATATTCTGTTACCCAATGACGCAAGCAATCCAAAATGAAGTTTCTTACAATTGGGTGGTTACAATTCATTACATTACCACATCCACTAAAGTTATAGTAATGACCATCTGGCGTAAGCATATAGTAAATATTGTTATCAATTCCCTTAAATGAGAAGCATGGTCCCATTTCATTTCCTTCCGCTGTATGGTTAAACACAACATCTAAGATAACTTCTATGCCTTCTTTTTTCAAATCATAAATTAGACGTTTTAATTCTTTTCCTTCTACATTATGCTCTTCCGCAGAAGCATAGCCAGTATTTGGTGCAAAGAACGATACTGTATTGTATCCCCAATAATTGTAAAGCTGTACACCATCCACTACTCTTGCACTTTCCATTTCATCAAACTCAAAGATTGGCATAAGTTCTACCGCATTGATACCTAAATCCTTTAAGTATGGAATTTTTTCACGCAAGCCCTGGAAAGTACCTTTTGCATCTACTTTCGAAGAACTATCCTTTGTAAATCCACGTACATGTGTTTCATAAATAACTAAATCTTCTATCGGTATATTCAACTGGCCTACTTCACCCCAGTCAAATTCACTTTTTACGACACGTGCTCTATATTCGAAATCTTTTCCACCTTCTGGACGTTCTCCCCAATGACGCTGTCCTGTAACCGCACGGGCATAAGGATCCAAAATAACACTTTCTTTATCGAAAATGATTCCTCTCTCTGGCTGATTTGGTCCATCAAATCGATATGCATACTCAAAATCTTGAATACGAATACCAAAAACTAAAATCGAATAGGTATCACCAATACGATATGACTCAGGAATTGGAATAACTGCTTTAGGTTTTGTCTCACGTGGTTCATAAAGTAATAATTCTGCACTAGTTGCACCGTGGGAACTAATGGTAAAGCTAACACCATTCTTTGTCTCGAATGCACCTTTCATTCGATAGAATCCAGGACGAATCAAATATCCATTCACTTCATCTAACGGACAAAGCACTGCTCCCTGTAACCCATCCGATTCACCCAAAGGTTTTGTGGTTTCCACTTGTTTTTTGAAAACTCCGTTTGCTGTACTCACTGTGTTTATTCTTTCTGTCTTACTAATACGCCATTTCATAGTTTCATACATCCCTTTTTGTTATCATTTCTCTATTCTTTCGTTACAATATCTACCAAATGTCCACTTGCCCCAAGCAAATCTTCTCTTTCACAAGTTGATAAATGATATTGTATAAAATACTCAAATTCTTCTTCATCCAACGCATTTAAAAATGGTCGAATGTAATTAGCAGCCCCATCTGCTGCCACAATCTGCACTCGCTTTAACTCAGACATCTGATTCAGTTCCGCAATATCCTCAGTGCGGACAAAACTATATAAATCATTTGCTTTTTTTGTGCAATGGAACGAATCATCCAGCATACCATTTGCAATGCCTTCTTTGATATGCTTTTCTTTAAACGCATACGTAATTACACTATATTCATTCATAATATAAGCAACCAAAATAATTCCACCTGGCCTTACCACGCGTTTTGCCTCAGACAATGCTTTTAACTTTTCTTCTTTTTCATGAAGATGATACATCGGCCCAAACACCAACACCATGTCAAAACTATTATCTTCAAAACGTTTTAACTTCATAGCATTACCCTGATATGCTTTTACTGAACTCCCTTTTGCCTTAAGTCTAGCTAAATTGTGTTTCACTAACTCTACTGCAGTTACATCATACCCTTCTTCTGCCAAAGGTACACTGTAACGTCCCGTAGCTGCTCCTACATCCAGAATTCGTATTTCATTCTTTGGCTTTTCACATTCCATTCGATTCAGATATTTATGAATATACTTCATGGACGTAACAAATTCTACCTGGCCATGTCGGGAATCCAGTCGTTTTTCTTCATTAAATTTATTATAATATAACTCTAATTCTGTCACCTTATTTTTTGATTTCCTTTTTATTTTCATACATGGAAATATCCGCACGATGTCGAATCGCTTCAATATCCGAATCTAATTCTGCATCATAGGTTGCATATCCACAAGCAATTCCAAAACCACTATCTGGATGTTCCAATTTATAATGAGCAACCGCCAACTGCATGAAAGACTTTGCCTTTTCAAACTCTTTTTCGCTCACGTCTTTTGTCAGGATACAGAATTCATCTCCACCTACACGGTAAACTTTTCCAAACTTCCCAAATTCTTTACAAATTACTTCTGCTGCATCTTTGATATAAGCATCCCCAGCCTTATGTCCTTTGGTATCATTACATTTTTTCAAATCATTCAGGTCAAATCCAATAATCTGACATCCTGTTAAATCTGAAACCTCATGACAAGCTTCGGCAAATGCATTACGGTTAAAACAACCCGTCAGCATATCTTTTACTGCCATTTCTTTCAACAGTTCCATCTTCTGTTCTTCCTGTAAACGTTCACGTGCCACACGTGTTGTTTCAACACCTAAAAGAACTGCATAGAATAAAAATCCAACTTTTGCCACTTTGTCCGCCGTAAGTAAATTGGTATAATACGAACCAATGTCAACTACCGCTGTAATAGCTAAAATTAACAAACCAATAATATTTACAATAATCTTCTTGGTATTCTTCTTGTGCAGTAATCCTTTGATAATTCCATAAAGTAAATATACCATAATAAGTACAATACTTATCATTGTATAATTTGCCGTTTCTTTTACACCTGCAATACCTGTTAAATGCAACACCTGACAGACTATTGTTTCGCCTACAACATATACAGAAAATAATCTATAAATAATTTTATCTTCTACCTCTAAAAACTCTTTTATAAAGTAGATTGCTGGTAAACACATCGTCATCAAACAGGTAAACGCCAGATAAGAGAAAAACGCTCGCTTCTGGAACATAAATACAACGAACTGTGTTTCACCAAAATTCCAAACCCCAAAAATGATTGCGAAAAGTCCAAGGTAAAGAATTTCCTTCTGCATATTAGCTTTTCCAAATACCAAAAACCAATAAACGAACAATGCAAGTCCTACTACAATAATCGTACAGGATAAAAGTAATTCAAATGCTGCTCCCTCTAATACTTCACGATACATACTCATCGCATTACCCAATTCAAAAACCGGTACCTGCTTTGCTAATTGTGGGTACATCTGTGAAACATGAATTTCCAACTCTTTGGTATCCGCTGGAAGTGTTACCATATTCCATTTTGCACCTGGTGTTCCAGCAAAAATAGAAGAAGGACATTCCAAAGAATACAGTAATTCATTCTGAGAATATACAAATACTTCCTGGTGATTCGTATAAAACAGTAATGTATTATGCGTCTCATTTACCTCATCTAACTTCAGGCAATAAATCTCACTGCCTTCATTAATGATTTCAACCTCTTCTGGTTTTACAATTATATTTTCTCCAGCCAATATTGGATCATAAATATTATCTTTTGTAACATGAAAACCAATGATACAAAGAATAGCGAAAAACGATATAAATATGGTAGTTAAAAATTGTCTACGTCTTGATGCCATACTACTCCTCATCTTTTTGACAGATTTTCTTAAACTATATACTCCAAGTCATTGTCTATTATATTATAAAAAGCAATTGATTGAAACCATAAATACACTATTTTTCTAAAGTTTCCTTTTTTATACAATTGTATACAACTAATCCCAACTTCTCTTTGGAATTTCCCCTGCCATATGATACAATAATAGAAAAGAACTATTAACATTGAAAGGACATAATAATTATGTATGACAGATGGTCATTAGACGTACTTTACTCTGGATTTGATGACGTAAAATTCCAGAATGACTTAAACAAACTTGATGAATTAATTGAAAAACAGATTGCATTTGCAGCATCTCTTGGCGAAAAAGATGCTCGTTCGACCACAAAAGAAGCCTTAGTAAGTATTGAGAACTTCCGTAAAACATTCTTTACATTGATAGAATACTGCTCGCTTCGTCAAAGCGCAGATACCAACGATGGTGAAGCCGTTTCTTACTATGGACGTATTGTTCAAAAATACAACAATGTAGCAAAAGCTTCTGTGACTATCGACAAATACCTTGGAACATTAGAAAACTTAGACGAAGTTATCGGTGATGATGAGCTCTTAAACGACTACGCTTTCTATTTACATGAATTACAGAAGGATATGAAACATTATTTAAGTGAAGAAGTAGAAGAAGCCCTCAGCATTATGGATATGAGCGGCGCAAGCGCATGGAGTGATTTGCAAAGCTACCTCACATCTTCTGTAAAAGTAGATTACAATGGAGAATCTACTACGCTTTCATCTATTCGTAATAAAGCTTACGATGCAGATCCTGAAATAAGAAAAAGCGCATACGAAGCAGAACTTGCAGCATACGACAAAATCAAGGATGCCATTGCGTTCTCATTAAACAGCATTAAAATGCAGGACCTCTCTGAATGTAAGCTTCGTGGCTATGCTTCTCCATTAGACAAGGTTTTGGCCCGCTCCAAAATGCAGCGTGCAACCTTAGATGCTTTATTAGACGCTATGAAAGAATATATGCCATCTTTCCATAGCTATTTACGTGCAAAAGGCGAAGCACTTGGACACAAAAACGGACTTCCATGGTATGACCTTTTTGCTCCAATGGGCAAAAATGATAAAAAATACACCGTAGAAGAAGCAAAAGCATATCTTATGAACATTTTTGAAAAAGAAAATCCACGACTTGCAGAAATCGTAGACCGCTCCTTTGAAGAACATTGGATTGACTTCTTTCCACGCGAAGGAAAAGTTGGCGGTGCTTTCTGTGCGGGCTTAGAAGCACAGAAAGAATTTCGTATACTTACCAATTACGATGGTTCTATGAGTGATATTGTTACACTCGCTCACGAACTTGGACATGGTTACCATGACTTTATGATTTTCGATAATCGTCCATTAAACATGGAGTACTCTATGCCAGTAGCAGAAACAGCTTCTACTTTTAACGAAAATATTGTGGTAAATTATGCAATTGCTAATGCGTCATCAGACGAAGAAAAATTAGCACTTATCGAAGGCCAATTAAGTGATGTTACACAGATTATCTGTGATATTTACTCTCGATTCTTATTTGAATCCAAAGTAGTAGATAACCGCTCGGACAACTTCATGTTTGCTGATGAATTGTGTAATATTATGTTAGATGCACAGAAAGAAGCATATGGCGATGGACTTGACCATGAAGTGCTTCATCCATATATGTGGGTATGCAAAGGACATTATTATAGCGCTGGCTTAGGCTTCTATAATTTCCCATATGCCTTCGGTGGATTATTTGCTCGTGGTTTATATGCGAAATTCCAACAGGAAGGATCAGCATTCCTTGAAAAATATAACTACTTGTTAAAAGAAACACCTGTAAGAAGTGTAGAAGATGTAGCAAAAATTTGTGATATTGATTTGACAAGCAAAGATTTCTGGCTTATGAGCTTACATTCATATGATGAAGCTATCGCAGAATTCAAACGCTTAGTAAAATAAAGGGGGATTATTATGGGGGAGTTTAGTAAATTTATATCACCAAAACGACGAAGTGTTCCTACACCAAAAAATTTAGTAGAAGATGGAAAATGTGTATTTGGAACCTTTGACAAAGAATTCGAAACTATGGAATTTTTGAAACTCAAAAATCCAACAGATGCACCAGATTTTTTAAACCCAATTCGTTTAACTTTATGGGAAGCGACGGAAGTCCATTTAAAAGAAGGCTACATGCTCACTGCTGTATGTAACATGGGGCTCTTCGGTGTAGCTTTGACCTTATTCTATGATCAGCGTATGCATAAGCTTTATCGCTGGCAAGAAACCTTAACCGCTCCAGAAGCCATAATTTCACCAAATCTAATTAATGGAAGTGTAACAAAAGCGGAGCGTAAAAATTTCCGTATCCACTATTGTAACAACTTCCAAGAAGGACGAGCTGATGTGGATGGCTTTTTTGAAGGAAAAGCAGGTACAATTGACTACGACTTAAAATTGACCCGTCTTTCTAAACCTAGCGTTGTATCTATTCCTTTTGATAATCCAGAGGAACGTCATCGTCCTTTATATACACAAAAAGATTTCTTCAAAGCGGAAGGTTATATCAGTGTAAATGGACGCGTCTTTGAAACAACTGATATCAGCACAGCGATTATTGATGACCACCGTGGCTACTATCCTCGCGAAATGCACTATGATTGGGCAACTTTTATGGGACAATTAGAGAAAAATGGAAAGAAGCTCTTCTTTGGAATAAATCTTACAGAAAATCAGACGATTGATCCAGAAGACTACAACGAAAACCTTATTTGGTTTGAAAACGAAACAAGCCTTCTTCCTCCAGTCAAATTTAGCAAGAGTAATCCAACCATCAACTTTGATGGACATGCTCGCTGGCATATTCAGGATGAACACGATATGGTAAATTTGGACTTTGAATTATTCCAAGTGTTTGACATGGTGACTCATGCATTACCTATTATTAATATTGAATATTTCATTGTATTTGGAGAATTCAATGGATATGTGCGTGATGAGAATGGCGAAAAATATATCTTCAATCATGTTCCTGCGATGGGTGAGGATAAATCGGTTATCTTTTAATTTCGTATTATTTTAAACCTACAAAATGGGCTCTCCTATATATTGACTTTGCACACGTTCGCACTCGGTAAAAAACGTAACGGACACTAAATTTATAACAAATCTTCGATTTGCCATTCATTAAGTGCCGACGTTTTTTAACGGTGTTCAGTCAATCATATAGGAGAGCCCATTTTTTATACTTTGAAAATATACAAATTAAAAAATAACAGTTTACCCTCGTATAGAATGAATGAAATTACTATATATTTATTTCTAATGTACGAGCTATTGAATCTTTGGCCGCTTCTACGGAACCTTGAATCATTGGTGCCTTACCACCACCACGGGCATTTAATTCTTCACGTAGTTTTGTGGCTATTTCTCGGCAATCTATCGTTTTACTTCCGACGATAAAGTTATACCCATTTTCATCGTCTCCTACAAAAATTCCACAAATTCCGTCATGCGATTCCACCAATTTATTTACAACAGTTCTCATAACAGGGGTATCAATATCTCTTTCAAAAAGAAAAACATTTTTTTGATCCGCAGGAATTTCTGCGATTTTGCTTTCCATAAGTGTTTGCTTTGCATTAGAGAGTTGTGTCTTTAATGATTGCACCTGCGTTTTCAGCTTGCTTACATGATCTACAACATTATCTTGATTTGTGGTTAACATACCCGAAAGTTCTGAGATGATTTCGGATTTCTTTCTGTATTCTTCCAATGCACGGAACCCACAAAGGAAACTGATTCTCATTCCACCTTTGTAATTCTGCACATTCTGTATCTTGAACATGCCAATTTCACCCGTTCTATGTACATGTGGTGCACAGCAAGCACAGATGTCATAGCCCGGAATCTCAACAATACGAACCGCTCCATCTATTTCAATTTTGCTACGATATTCTAACACAGCTAATCCCTCTTTGGATGGATAACCTGTCTTAATCTCTACATTCGCAACAATCGCTTGGTTAATCTCCCATTCCATCTCTTTTAATTGCTCTTCTGTCAACGCCTTATCAAAGTCCATTGTTACAATCTGATTACTCAAATGAAAACCAACATTTCGCAAACCATATTTTCTATGGGCAAGCCCAGAAAACAGATGCTCTCCACTATGCTGTTGCATATTAAAGAATCGATGCTGCCAATCAATCGTTCCCTTTACATTTGTTCCTACTTCAACAGGTCGTGTTATAAAATGCTTGATAACATCTTTCCTAATCTGCACATCAACAACTTCTATCTCATCTAAAAATCCTTTATCTGGTGTCTGTCCACCTTCTTCTGGAAAAAATAATGTCTGGTCGAGAATAATCTCATAAAGAATATTTTCAACTCCACTTTTATCGGCGACTTTAATTTCTTCACAAGAAATTACACAGGCTTCGAAATCTGTTGCATATGCATCATAATCATATAATTTTTTTGTTGCTATATTTCCCATTTCTTTTACACCGTACCAATCCATTTATTGTATTTTCATAATGCCTTACATACATCCTCATCAGTATATCAACAATTCTCTATAAAAACAATCTTCTTAACTTCATAAAAACTTAAGGTGTATTTTAACCACTTCTATGGTACACTTCTTATGTACTTATTTTTTAAAATTTGGGAACGCTAATATACATAGGAGAACTAACCACATGAAAAAATATCGTTATCTGATTTTAATACTATCCATTGCTGTTATGGCAGGACTTACTCTTGCACTATGGAAACCACTCATTAGCTTTATCGAAAATCCAGACTCACTTGCACTATGGGTAGATGAAGCAGGCATATGGGGACCAATTGTTTTTATGCTCTTAAATACCGTACAAGTACTTCTTGCCATCATTCCTGGCGGCCCCTTTGAAGTTGCTGCAGGAGCATTATTTGGCCCATGGGCAGGCACAATTATGTGTGATGTTGCCATGACTGCAGGCGGTATGATTACATTCTTTTTCGTAAGAAAATTTGGTATGAAATTCATTGAGTTATTTGTGGATAGAAAAGAAATTGAATCTGTAAAATTTTTACATTCCAATGAACGATACACCACTCTCTTATTTTTATTCTTCCTACTACCGGGAACCCCAAAAGATCTGATGTGTTATGTAGTAGGACTTACCGACATCAAATGGACTACTTGGTTACTTATTAACTTCGTCGGACGTTTTCCTGCCATTCTACTATCTGCGCTTGGCGGCAGTGCTTTAGGCGAACAAAAATATGGAATCTTTATTACATCATTTGCAATCATTACGATTCTATATTTTGTAGGCACTTTTTTATACAAAAAATTCAATCATCGCCACGAACCAAATACCGACTAAATTCTATTTAAATCAAATGACGGTGTGATTTCTCACACCGTCATTTCACTTACCAATAAAGCATTTATATAAAAAATATATTATACACTACAATCGCATCTACAATTCCGAGCAACACCCCAGCTGCTACTTGTGCATGAGTATGTCCCACCATTTCTTTTAGCTTCACTTCCGCTACTTCATGTGAGAAAATAATATCTATTCCCTTCATGATTTCATTTAATATTTTTGCCTGCTTTCCAGTTTCCAATCGTACTCCTGTTGCATCATGACAGACAATAATTGCTAAAATGAGTGTAAATGCAAACTCAAAACTACTTGGACCATATACCAAGCCAGTAATACAAGCAAGTGAAGAAACTGTCGCCGAATGTCCACTTGGCATACCTCCATCTCCGAACAATCTCTCAATATCCCATTTTTTATATACAACTCCATTAATAATCACTTTCAATATCTGAGCCACAGCCCAGCCAGACAAACTTGTCAATAAAAATGGATTAGTAACTAAATCCATAAACCAGCTCATTTTTTCCTCCTTTGATCTCACTTCCTAATTCTTGGCATATCATATCATAAAAACAGCGACGTGTATACACACGCCGCTGTTAAATAACTATTTTGATTCATTGGTAATAAACGAAATTCGTTTTGATTTTCTTTTAGATTTTCTTTAAATTAGCTCTGTGGAATGAATGTATCACCATCAAGCAAGAAAGTTGTAGCACCCTGAGCATATGTTAACTTATATCCCATTTCACTACTCATATCGATTTCAGTACCATTGTTCATAGCTTTTCCTACTACTTCACCCAAAGTGATTGTAACTGTATCGCCATCTTTTACATATGTTCCTGTTGCTGTAATATCCATAACGATAGAGTTCGCATCTTTAGAATCTGTTGCTGTATATGTATATTTAAATGTACCATCTTCATTTAATGTAAGTGTTGCTAATTCACCACGTACACCCTGTGACCATTCTACTTTATATGTATATTCAAGTGGATATTTATCGCCACCACAAGCTGTGAGGCTGAGTACCATTGCCATTGCTGCAACAAGTACGATTAATTTCTTCATCATTTTCATGTCTGTTTCCTCCATATTTTCTTAATAAATCATCATTCATAAATGTTATTACCAATGAGATTCAGCATTTTATTTTGTTTTTTTCTTTGTCTTTACAATCATAAGTACACTTGCAGCTAGACCAACTACACCAAGCACTCCTACACCGTAGATTGTTGCTCTCCACCATGGAATTACATCTACGATTTTACTTGATGGCGCCATTCCATTCATTGCACATGAGTTTGCAACTGTATAAAGAATACGGTGTGTTGCTTCTCTCATACGATTTGCAAGTGCTGGGTCCTGTGAAATATCATAGTTCTTTAACTTATCTACACGTGTCATTGGACCTGCATTTGAATTATCCCATGAATCTGTACCACCCATGATACCTAAGAAAATATCGTATGTATTACCATTATTAGAGTAGTCTGTTAATGCAAAACCATCCATGCCCCATTCTCCACGGAGAATGTTTGTCATAAGTCCTGTATGAGCACCTGTCCATACAACACCTACACGGCCAAAGGAGTTCATAACGTTCATTGCACCGCCGATAGCTACTTCTTCACCATCTACTGTCATTGTTCTTTCTACGATAGCATGTTCAAATGGTTCCAAGTATACCTCACGCATTGCCTGCTCATTAGAGAAAATGCTGTAGCAGCGTGTGTTTGTTTCCTGGTCATTAAATGCAAAATGTTTTGCATATACATAAATACCTTTGCTCTGAATGCCGCCGATTTCTGCAGCTGCAATCTTACCGCCCAAGAAACCGTCTTCTGAGTAGTATTCAAAGTTACGTCCTGCATATGCGGTACGATGTGTATTCATCGCTGGTCCGTAAAGACCTGCCATACCTAGAGCAAGACCGTCTTCACCAAGGGATTCGCCCATTTTATACATAAATTCTGTATTCCATGTAGCAGCCATGATGTTTTCATCACTGTACGCCGTCATAGTATCAGAGTTACCCATGATATCCGTTAACTTCATGGTAAAGCCCTGAGGTCCATTTTCATCAATTGTTTTTGGTTTTGCTACTGATGGTACCGCATAAGTTCCATGGTAGCCTACACCGATTAACATAACCATCTCTTCATAGGTTACCTGATTAAGTAAGTCTTCCCATAATGGATCATCATATTCTTTACCAATCAACTGAGCGATGGTTACCTCACCCTTTTGACCCATAATTGGAAGTGCTTCATCTGTCTGGGTCTTTACATATTCCTTGATACCAGTAATCTCATCATGAAGTTCCTGAGTTAAAGTAATCGAATATGTACCCTGTGGCCATGTGCCCTGCCAATCACTACGTGAAAGCCATGTAATAGTCTGGTCTGTCATACCAGCTTCATTTAATTTATTGATATCTGCTGTGTCTAACTGGTTGGTAATCGCGTATTCTTCACCATTCTCTGTTGATACTGCAAATGTTGTTGTATCCATTTCTGGATTATTCCAAAGGAATGTAAATTCTGCATTACCAGCTGCTGTCATTCTGCTTACATTTGCACCTTTTGCTGCCAATACATTATTAAGCGCATCGTGTGCATCACGTCCTACTGTAAAGTAGTAATCACCAGCATCTAAGATATATGTTTTTGCATTGTTTGCATCATATGTTCTAAGTTCTTTCTTTGGAACATTGATGGTTACAGTTTCAGAAGCACCAGCTTCTAACAAACCTGTTTTTTCAAATCCACATAATTCGATAGCCGCTTTTTCAATACCATTTTCTTTGTCATAGTCTGTATATGGTGACTGGAAATATACTTCCACAACTTCTTTACCTGCTACTGCACCAGTATTTGTTACCTTTACAGATACATCAAAGCTGTCTGCATTTTCTACCACTGTAAAATCAGTGTATTCAAATGTTGTATAAGATAAACCATATCCAAATGGATATTTTACATCTGCAAGATAATTGTATTCGCCTGCATTACCCTGACCTAATACATAATCTTCATAACGTGTTTCATAATAACGATAACCTACATAGATACCTTCCTGGTATACGTTGTAGTATTTGTTACCATCAAGACCAGGACCATCACCTTCTAAATCTGGATAGTCTGTTGAATTTGCCCAGAATGCACCATAGAAGTTTTCCATCGCTGGGTTTGTTGTGTTGTCTACACAGTATGTATCTACTAAACGACCAGATGGATTTGCATCACCAATTAATAAATCAGCTACACCTCTTAAACCATTTACACCTGTAAATCCAATCCACATAACAGAGTCTACGCCATATTTTTCTTCATCCACGAAATCCATTTCCAATGGGTTTGTAGAGTTTACCAATACGATGACTTTATCAAACTGACCAGATGCCTGAATCTGTTCTAACATTTCTCTTTCCTGAATGGTAAGTTCAAGAGAGTTACCAGAACCATCTACTGTTTCATCTGGATTACCCTGCTGCATGTCAGCACCGATTCCTGTTCCAGGAACTGCATCCGCACTTGCTTTATATGTATCTGATGGTAAATCCCACATTTCACCACCAAGACGGGAAATAACTACGATTGCTGCATCATTATAAGATGCAAATTCAGATTTCGCTTCATCTGTGTATACAGACCAAGGAATTTCATTTACAGTAAATGAACCTTTTGTTACACCATCTGCACCATTACGGATACTGTTATCCCCTTTTTTAGGGTTTGTTGCATAGGTTTCAATGTTGTCTACATAGAATTGCCAAAGTGTAGGGTTAACTGCTACACCCACTTCTTCTAACGCTTCCTTAAATGTAGGAGCCTCCGAAGCATCAATATCTGCGGAACCTGTTCCACAAACAATCATGTTCGCACTAGAGTGTCCAAATAAAGATATTTTTGCAGTATTTGCGATTGGGAGTGCATTATCTGCATTTTTTAATAATACTGCCCCTTCTTCTGTAAGCTGCTCTGCAACTTCCATACCTGCTGCCTTTACTTCTTCTGCATTTGCATAATCGCTTGGGAAGTAATTTGTGTCTGTGGTATCGTTTGGATCCGCTTCAATCTTTGTAGTTTCTGTCTGAAGCGCAAGATTGATAACACCTTCGTAAGCGATTGTCATAATATTTGCCACGATCATAGCAATGATTAAAACAATCGAAATGACAGAAGTTATAATCCATTTGCCGATACCGGATTTTTTCTTTTCTTTCTTCATGTCCTCTTTCCTTTCCCCAATATTTTCGAACCTTTTCGTCAATTTAAACAAAAAGATATCCTAGAGTGAAATTATTATACAATGATTGCCCAATGCTCAAAAGAAACAGTATTTTTCCAGAATTCCATTAAAACACTCAGTGTATAGAAATCGAACATTTTTCGCTTTTTTGTACTATGAACAACTCCTTTGTAATCTGTTATAATAAATCATAAGTTCAGCAAAACATTTACGGAGGAATATTCTCATGCAGAACAATCCACAATATATTCGAACAGACAAGGCCATCAAACAGGCTTTGATAAAATTATTAAAAACAAAATCTTTCGAAAAAATTACCGTACAAGATATCTTGGACGAAACACCTGTTACTCGTTCAACCTTTTATAAGCATTATCATGATAAGTATGAAATTGCAGAAAAAATGCAGGAGGATTTTTTTGAAGCACAGGAAACTTTACAAAAAGCCTTTCATAACTCCCAAACCGCTTTCACCCCTGCCATGGCCCGTATTTCTCAACAGAATTATGAGATTATGGAAGCCTTGATGAAAATACATACAGAACATGTAGACCTTAGAGATACATTGGCAAAGCAGGCCATTAATCACTATTTGATGGGTCCAACTGGTGCCGCTCCTGAACTAGAGGCAGAGATTTTTGCACAAGCCATTACTGCATTTCGCATCTCTGCAGATAACAGTAATGAATTTACATATGAATCTATGCATGATATATTTATCGCAGTTTTCCTTCGTTCTTTGGGTTTAGCAGATGATGATGAACTTAAAAAACTTCTTAAAAAGAAAGCACTTTCAAAACCTTCATAAAAAAAATGGGTCATCTTTTTGATGACCCATTTCTAAAAGGAAAATAAGGAGTTTATAAAACAAACCCGCTTTTCTTCATTATATTCACTTCTCACATTTTGAAAACAAACATTTTCTACATTTTGCACCTTTATCATACACTTTGTTTGTTTTTTATACAAATATACTTTTTTTATTTAGATCCGTTATATCTTTAATAACTTCCCCTGCCAAAATCAAACCTGCTACTGATGGAACAAATGCAATGGATCCTGGTGTTGCTCTACGGCTCCGTCTTTCATCACTGATAAATGCCTCATCTTCAATTGGTTCCAATGGAATTTCCTTAGAATAAACAACTTTTAACCGTTCTACCCCTCGCACTTTTAATTCCTTTCGCATCACCTTTGCCAATGGACACACCGATGTTTTATAGATATCTGCTACTTCAAAAGCTGTTGGATCCAACTTATTTCCTGCACCCATACTACTAATAATCGGTACATTGGCCTCCTGACATGCCATTACTAATGCAAGCTTTGCCGTAACTGTATCCACCGCATCAATCACATAGTCATACGCTGAAAAATCGAATTGTTCTTTTGTCTCTGGTAAAAAGAAGCAATCCCATATATATACAACCGCATCTGGATTAATTTCCAAAATATGCTCTTTCATCACTTCAACTTTTTTACGCCCCACTGTTTTTGTTGTCGCAATCAATTGTCGATTAATATTACTCTCTGCTATATCATCGCTATCCACAATCGTGATTGTTCCAATTCCACTTCTAGCCAAGGCATCTACCGCATGTCCGCCTACGCCACCAATGCCAAATACTGCAACATGTGCACTTTTCAATTTTTCTATAGCGTCTATTCCCAATAAGCGCTGTGTTCGATCAAATTTTTTTGTCACGATTTTTACCTCACTTCTAGTATTATATAGCAAATGCTAAGAAAAACACATGCAGGCGCATTTTTACGCCTGCATGTTTTACGTACTAACTTAATATTTTATAATGTTTCTTCAATAATACCTTCTCGATAAGCCTTTAAAAGTGCTTCTAGATCTTTAATATCTTCCTTCATGTTCTTTCCAATATCGGTATCTGCCACACGTTTACGCTTACTTACACGTTGCACCAACGTCTTATGAGACACTACGTCATTTCCATCTTCAATGGCTTTCTGCACCGATTCAAATGGTTCATGCTCTGCAAGACTAAGACCATACGAATTGTAAATCAAGGTATACCCTGCAATACCTGTTTTCTCCTGATATGCTTTTGAGAAACCACCATCAATAATCAATACCTTACCATTACAGTGGATTGGCGACTGACCTTCCTTTACCAAGACTGGAATATGTCCATTAATGATATGTGACTCTTTACCACTAAGACCAAACTCTTTCAAAATCTTATCTGCCATTTCTTCTTTTTCGATCAATTTATAGTATGGATTTTTTGGCTCTTTATATGTGCTCTTATCCGCTACAAACTGTCTTTCAAAAGTTGTCATACGTTCTTTTCCATAAACTGGCGAATTTTTATTCAACCACAGATACCAAAGAATATCCATCCCTTTTTGTTTTTCTTCTGGATTTACTGCATAGTATCCTTTACGAGCATATTCTTCCAAAACATCATAAAGCTCTTTTCCTGCATATTCTTTTCCGAAGACAGATACCTTTTTAAAACTTCCATCTTCATTTAAAGGTACACAGCCATGGAATAGTAAATTTCCATTATATACAGTATACATATTTCCTTTTGTATATAAAAACTTCACATGTTTCTGTAATTTTTCACTATTACGGAATGCAAAAATGAGTCGATCCATAACCATCTGTTCTTCTGGGCTAAGTGCATATGGATCATTCCAATCTACGGTTGGGAAATTTGTATCCAGTAACGGATACTCTACTCCCGCAATCATAACAGTACCCTTTTCGATATCAATCTTATCTAATAATAAACGATCGTCCATTCGAAAATCAGGATTACGTTTGATAATCTGACCTTCCAATTTCAACTGCATAATGGTTACTGCTTTTTGAATTTTTTCGTCTACTGCCATATCACGTACATCATATGCATCTTCGCGATAACTTACGTGGAAACGTTCACATGGATCATTTTTATATTGTTCCATTGCAAAACGAACCAATGGAATCAAGTTAATTCCATATCCATCTTCAATGGAACTTAAGTTTCCATATCGTGCTGAAATACGAAGCACCGTACAAATAAGTGCTGGATTACCAGCAGCAGCTCCCATCCAGGATACGTCATGATTTCCCCACTGAATATCTACAGAATGATGTTTCATCAAATCATCCATAACAAGATGTGGATATGGACCTCTGTCAAAAATATCACCAACTACATGGAGATGATCTACGATTAAATGACGAATTAAATCACACAGCGCTACTACCAAATCAGCTGCTCTGCCTGTACTAATCACAGAATGAATAATCTCGAAATAATAATCTTCCTGATCCACAAGATCCTGACGTCCATTTAAAAGCTCTTCAATAATATACGCAAATTCTTTTGGTAAGGCTTTTCTTACTTTGGAACGGCTATATTTAGAAGAAGTCCTTTTACAAATACATACCAAACGATATAAATTCACTGCGTACCAATCATCAATATATCGCTCTGTTTCTATAATCTGTGTTAATTTTGGCTTTGGATAATAAATAAGTGTAGCCAATGTACGCTTTTCTTTTTGGCTAATGGTACTTCCAAATTCCTCTTCTATCTTCTGTTTAATCGCACCAGACGCATTTTTTATAATATGCTGAAACTGTGCGTATTCTCCATGTATATCTGTAATAAAATGTTCGGTTCCCTTTGGCAAGTTCAGAATAGATTTTAAATTAATAATCTCAGTTGCTGTATCTGCTACCGTTGGATAACGCTTTGCTAAACATTTTAAAAATCTGATATCCATTTCTTTCATTTTCGCCCTCCTTTTCCTAAGGCATATATATACCCTTTATTTTAGCTCTATCATTTATTTCTTGTCAATGTATTCCTTCTGTGTTGCACTATCCATAATTGCACGAACTACATTTGCACAACATCTTTCGACATCTTTCTGTGAAATCATTCCGGATTTGACACCTGCAAGAATTTCTTTTTTATAGCTTGCACCGCCTGGCATGATTAAATCATTTCCAGCTCTCATTGCAAGTGCATTATGACCTAAGCCTTTATTCGTTGAGAACCAGTCTGTCATAACAACACCATCAAATCCCCACTCATTACGAAGCACTTTGGTACAAAGATCATGACTGTTTGGTGCATATACCTTGTTAATACGATTGTAAGAAGTCATGATTCCTTTCGCATTTCCTTTTCTTACCGCACGTTCAAAGCCACGAAGATAGATTTCGCGGAGCGCACGCTCTGTCAAATTGCTTGATACTTTATTACGATTCTCTTCCATATTGTTACATGCAAAATGTTTTACAGTAACATAATAACCATCTTCCTGCTGCACACCTTTTGTAAGGGCTGCTGCCACTTCTCCTGTAAGGAATGGATCTTCGGAAACATATTCAAAGTTACGTCCACAAAGTGGATTTCTATGAATATTTACCGCTGGTGCTAACCAGTATGTACATCCATATTCTTTCATTTCTACAAAAATTGCCTTACCTACTTCTTCTAAAAGTTCAATATTCCAAGCCTGCGCTAATGCCGCTGTAACAGGAAATGCCGTAGTATACTGATATAATACCTGTCCCTTTTCAGGATCCGCTTTTAAGAATCCCTGAACAAAATCTGGGAACATCTCAAATACAGAAATTGGAAGCTCTACAGGTTTTACCGTTCCATCTTTTTGTACAACAGAACGTTTCGTAATACGAAGGCCAGCTGGGCCATCACATAGCGTTACATTTGCTAATCCTCTATCCCAGAATTTCGAAGTGGTATTTCCTACTGAACCTGGCATATTAAATCTGGTCTCACCACCAAACATACCAATTCCCACTACGATTTCCACCATTTCTTTTAAGGTCAAGGTATTCATAAATTTGTCTACACGTTCATCACTATATATTTCTGGATTTTTATAAGTATAATTTACTGTATTAAAATCTGCAGCCTTAAGTGATACGCGTGGTACTCCTGGATTTACATCTTCCGCCTCTCGACACTCTGATTTCAATTCCTCTATTGACTCTGCAATTGGACAAATATGACAGTGTGTCGATACAATAACCTCTTCGTCTAGAGTAATTACAGCAACTGGTACCGTATTTCTAGAAGAATTACCCATTCTTAAAATATATTCACCCGGTTCTAAAATATAACTTGCTCTTTCTTCATCGTAACTTGCCACTTCAGCCATATCGAAATGTAAGTGCAAGGTCTCACTTTCTGCAGGTACAAGCTCTTTGGTTTTTGCAAAAGCAACTAAGCTCTGATATTCTTTATGTAGTTTTCCTACTGGCGCACTAAGATATGCCTGTACGACTTCCTTGCCCTTATACTTTGCACCAACATTTGTAACTGTAGTATCTAATTTTACTGTAGTTCCATCAACAGAAACCCCTGCAGCAAAAATAGAAAAGTCCGTATAACTTAAGCCATAGCCAAATGGATAACATGGCTCTACATCAAAGCTATCAAAATAACGATAACCAACATAAATACCTTCTTTATAATATTCATCTTCCACATTTCCATTCAAATAACTAAACTCATCATGAAATGGAATATCTGCATATTTCTTTGCCCATGTATCCGTTAATTTACCAGATGGAGTTGCTTTTCCCGAAATCACATCTGCAAATGCATTTCCACCTTCTGTGCCTAACTGACAAATAAATAAAATTGCCCCAATACCTGGAATCTCATCTACAAAAGACATATCAATGGAACATCCACTATTAATAACAAGTACAAAGTTTTTATAATTCTTTACACAAGTCTCAATCGCTGTTCTTTCTTCATCCGTAATAAACAAATCGCCTTTTTCTGCTTTTCTATCGCCACCTTCTCCTGCTTGACGGCTCAATACATAGATTGCTGTATCGGTATCGCTTTCTGCAATATCCATTTCCGTAATATCTCTACCTGCTGGTGGCGTATATCCCTTAAACATCATCTCCATAAAGGACTTTGATTTTATAAGTTTTACGATATCTCTTTGATCTTTTTTATGCGCGATTTCACCAGCTTCATAATCTGCTTCATAATCTGCAAGCCATTGTTTAGAAGCAATTTCAAATCCACGATTTTCCATTCCTTCTAAAATTGTTACACTATGTCTTTCATTTACTTCTCCCGAGCCAGTTCCACCTTTTATTGTTCTGGTTACACCAGGTCCATACAATGCAACTTTTTTTGTCTTAAGCGGAAGTACGTCTTCATTCTTCAATAAAACGATACTTTCACATGCTGCTCTATATGCTACTTCGAGATTTCTTTTTTCACGCTCTGATACTTCTCCCGAATAACTTGCTTTGGTTAATAATTCCATAACGAATACCTCCCCATTTATATTCATATTTCATTATAACAAAAAACTCTTGTGATTGCATCACAAGAGTTCTTCTTTAGCTATTTATTTATAAATTCAGAATCATTAACACTACCAAAAATGCTACATTTACCACACTAAACCATTTAAAGTAACTTCCCTTTTTCTCATTATACTGGTTCGCCAGAATCTTATATGAAATCAAACTTGCCATAGAAGCAATCAATGTGCCTAAGCCTCCGATGTTTACCCCCGCTAAAAGTGCACGATAATCATCTGTAAATCCAGATAATAACAAGGCAGCAGGTACATTACTAATTGCCTGACTTGCTACAACACCAATTAATAATTCTCTGCCTTCCACCAACATCTGTAAAGACTCACGAATCACTGTAATATTTCCAAGATTTCCTGTAAAAATAAAGAAACTAATAAATGTCAAAAGAAGACAATAATCCACTTCTTTTAACACCTTTTTATCCATAAAAAATACAACAACGACAATAACCGCCAAGGCAATTTCACAAGCAATCACCTTCGCCACTACCAAAAGTGATAATAAAAATAACAGGCTATAAACCACTGTCTGTTTTGTATCTACTTTCGTAACTTCACAATGATTCAAAACAACAGCCTCGTCTTTCCCTTTTACAAATAGAAGTGCTATAACAATCAACGCAAACGATACTATTGTATTTGGCAACATGCATAAAATGAACTCACCCAACGACATCTCTGACAAATTATATAAATACAAATTCTGAGGATTTCCAATCGGTGTCAACATACTACCTAAATTTGCAGCTACAGTCTGCAATACAACCACTGGAATTAAGAGACGTTCCTGCTTTGACTTCTGCAATGCCACAATCGCAAATGGAACAAATGTAATAAGTGCAACATCATTTGTAATTGCCATACTTAAGAAAAAACATAACATAATGAGTACTAGGCAAAGTTGCCATACCTTTTTCGTTCTCTTTAATAAAGCCTCTCCTAAACTGTCAAACAAACCACACTTCTGTAATCCTGCCATAACTGTCATCAAACAAAACAACAGCTCTAATACATGCCAATCAATATAATCCATATAGGACAACGATGGTGGTACAACAAAAGCTGACACAATTGCTAAAACAGTTGCTACAACTAATACAACTTCTTTCTTTAAAAACTCCACGACTTTTTCTTTCATTCTTTTATGTATCCTTCTCAAACTTTGTGCGTTTAAACATAATACAAGCGGGATACTTATCCCGCTCGCCATTTATCCATTATATTATCTTTCCTCTGATTTTCAAGTTCAAAATCACATACATAAAGTTAAATAAAGAATCCCTTCATGAGATTTACCTCATTCTCCAACTGTTTTTTCTGCATATTCATAGAATATTGTTGTAGTGTCTGGTTTTTTTTCATATCCGAAATAGCCTCTGCTATATCCAAATCTTCAATACGGCTCTGCGCACTCGTTGTATTATAAGATGCATTTGTTACATAATTATATGCAGCTTCCAAGCCATTTGTTTGGGCACCTATTTTACTACGCATACTATTTACTTTCTCCATAGCTTTTTCCACTACAGATAAATCAAACTCTCCCATAATGCTATAATGTTCTAAACCAAGTGCTTTTAATGTACTATTTGCACCGCTAACACTGGAATAGCCACTACCTGTAGCCACATTTATATTGGATGTAGAACCATCAAGCAAATTTGTTTCATTATATTTTGCTGTACCAGCCAACTGTTCAATCCCCTGCTTCATCTGATCAATCTCAGCCTGAATCGAAGATTTATCCGAATTAGACATAAGTCCATTCATTGCGCGAATAGAAAGCTCATGGATTCGGCTCAAATAATCATTGATACCACCAAGTGCACCATCTGCAATATTTGCAAGTCCTATCGCCTGCTTAATATTACCAGAACCTACATCATAGGTATTTGTCTGCACCTGCAATTTCTGTGCGATAGCAAGTTCTGCTGCACCATCTGCTGCAGTCTGAATCTTTTTACCACTAGCTAATTTTCCATAATCTGTATATGTATTTCCAATACCTGTGATTCCACTCATAGCCCTACCACCTTTCTTATTTTTCTAGCATCTTTTGGAAACGCATTTCCCTATATATATCTTACATCAAAGGCGCTATCAATTTCAATATTCATTATCCGTGCTTCTCCTCTTACTTCTCTCTGAGCATCGTACTTGCTTCATCTGAATACTCATTTGCATTCTCCAAAATAGAAGCCTTTTCTTCTTCTGTAATCTGTCTCATTACCTTAGCAGGATTTCCAAAACAAAGCGATCCTTCTGGGATTACTTTGTTTTGTGTCACAAGAGCACCCGCACCAATGATACAATTGTCCTCTATCACTGCACCATCCAAAACAATCACTCCCATACCTATCAACACATTATTTCCAATGGTGCAGCCATGTACAATCGCTCCATGCCCAATCGTTACATTATCTCCAATAGACAACGCATGACTATGACTTACATGTAGCACCGCATTATCTTGCACATTTGTCTTTTCTCCTATCTTAATTGGATTAGAATCTCCTCGGATTACAGCGTTATACCAAATACTACTATTTTCTCCAATTTCGACATCACCAACGATTCTTGCACCTTCTGCTATATAAACCCATTCTGCTATTTTTCCCATTTTCATATCTCCTAATTAATACTTCAAAATATTTTTTTGCTCATCAATAATTACCACACACTGAGACTCTATCCTCTCGAGAATCTTCTTCATATAAACCTCAGGTATTGCAATACAGCCTGCCGTGGCTTCTACATCCTTCGAGGTACAATGCAAAAACACCGCCGATCCAACACCAGGGATTCTGTCAGAATTATAAGTTGTAGCTAACACATAACGATAGCTTTCCTCATACTCACAAATATGCTCTGCCGACTCCCAATCTAACACAACCTCATCAATAGATATAAATTGATTATAATAGTTTGAACTGCTATCATCAACCCAATAATGGCGTTCATCCACCTGCGTATATTCCATTTCCGTTCCCGGGTTTTCAAAAATACCAAATGCCTTTATAAATCGGAACACACCTATTGGCGTTTTCCCATCTCCTTCCTTCGATTTACCTAAACCATTTCTTCCAATGATTGCTTCCGTTTCCAGAATAAGTTTCCACTGTCCACCATTCTCCGACGACTCCTCTTCATCAATCCAATCCTCTAAAATATTCTCATATAAACACAAAGTTACACCATCATCTGACGCTGCTACCACAATAATTTGATTTGTATATTTTGCTACCTCCAATTGTCCAATCTTTTCTGCATCCTCCACCTTCCACTTTCCATCTGTTCCCTGCCAAATGATATTTGCCATAAGCACCACCCAGATAAGTGTCATTAATCCAATTAAAATATTACCTCTCATATTACCTCAAATAGTTTTCTACTATTTTATGAAAATTCATCCCCTACTATATCTTTCGATAAAACATAAACATCGTATAAAAATGATAAATCTTCAAACAATATTTATAAAACCAAAAGAAATGGAGAACAATATGAATACAGATAGAACTGAAATAGGTACGCTATTACCATACGCAGCATTAGATGAAGTCCCAAATCCCAAATCCGATGCAAAAGAAATCGTCGGACTCGTAAGATCTAGTGGAAAGATCTCTGGCTATCAACTTTCGGATGGTTCCACTGTGTCCAAAGAACAGGGTGTTTCCATGGCAAAAGCAGGCGACATTAAAGGTGTAGGTGTGGCTCACCGAAAAGACTCCGAATATTTAAAATCACTACCTGATGGTACAGAATCAAACAATCTCAGCAATCTTCCTTCTATTACAGAATCCGAAGCTTCTTCCTCAACAAAAGGATAGCATTACACTCTTAAAATAGTAAAAAAGTTCTGTGAGAATAAATCCTCTCACAGAACTTTTAACATTCATTATCTAATAAAATTGGTAAACTGACCTTTTTCTTTTTCAGGTAAACCAAACTGCTCTTTACCAAGTGCAATACTCTTCATGAGGAAACTCATGTTTCTAGCAAGCGTACGCATAGTCTGCATACCTTCAGCATCCTGCTCTACCTGTCCAGGTGTAGCACCATGTACACTATTCCAATACTGACTCGATGCAAGTGGCATTCCACTAATCGTAAAATATTTATTGAGCTGATCAAATGTTGCAGAACAGCCACCACGTCTAGCAATTGCAATACTCGCACCAACCTTCATACGTTTATCAAATCTTGTACTATAGAACAATCTGTCTAAAAACGCAGTCAACGTACCATTTGCTGAAGCATAATAAACAGGACTTCCTACTACCATACCATCGCACTCTTCAAACTTCTTAGCTACTTCATTTACCATATCATCAAAAACGCACTGTTTTGTTTTATAACAAGACTGACAAGCACAACAACCACGAATCTGTTGACTACCAACTTGAATTACCTCTGTTTCAATCTGCTCTGCTTCAAAAATAACTCTCATTTCCTCCAATGCACGTGCTGTATTTCCGTTTACATTTGGACTACCATTAATTAACAATACTTTCATCTAATAACTCCTTTTTATTTTATAATACTATACATACTTTAATATATCATCCACTGTCTCTGCAATATAGTTTGCCCCAGCTTCTGCTAATTCTTCATAATCTCCAAAACCAAATAGAACCCCCATGGAATCCAATCCATTTTTTCTTGCACCTAATATATCGTAATTTCTATCACCAATCATAATCGCCTGTGATTTATCCTTAATTCCGCTAATCTCAAGTGCATAACGAATCACATCCGCCTTTTCTCCACGGCTCCCATCCATCGTCGCTCCTGCCACAAAATCAAAATACTGATATAAATTAAAATGTTTCAGAATCTTTAATGTAAACTCCTCTGGTTTTGATGTCGCAATAAGCAATGTCTTTCCACTCGACTTTAATGTTTGAAGCATTTTTTCCACACCATCATACACTTCATTTTCATAAAGACCTTTTACTGAAAATCGCTCTCTATAATATTTTACAGCAAGATTACTATCCTCTTTCGACAAACCATAAAATGTTTGAAAAGAATAAGTCAATGGTGGTCCAATAAAAGGATGAAGTTCTTTACGATCCTCCACTTGAATACCAAACTTCTCCAATGCATACATGACACTACTTGTAATTCCAATCTCAGGATTTGTCAATGTACCATCTAAATCAAACAACACATACTCATACATGTCTCTTGTTACTCCTCTCTACCATTTTCATAATTCTTTTTTTTCTCATATGGGGATATTGTTAAATGCTACTTCCAATACCCATAATATTTTTCAAACAACTTATGGTTATATTCATCTCCACCATCCACATTTGAACTCTTAAATATCGGTGGTTCAATTCCCTCTTTCACTAACTTGTCCACAACTTCACAAACAAGCGCTTGTGCAATTGTAATTCCCACAGCATCAGAAGTTGGACCAATACATGTATCCAGTCCCTCAATTTGAAATGATGCGTCTCCAATATCTCCACAGTTATCAATTGTCACATCCGCAAGCTCATACATTTTCATTCCAGAGCTATGTCTTGACTCACAAGACTTAGAATGTTTCATATTTGTCATCGCAATAACTTTTGCTCCCACATTCTTTGCCTCAATGCACATTTCTACTGGTACGGCATTACGTCCTGAATTAGAAATAACCATAATCGTATCTTTTGCATCCAAATGATACAACTCCACCATCGCTTTTGCATAACCCTCAATTCGTTCCAAATAGGTGCTCTTATTGGGCATCTGATGAAGCATCATCTCCCCTGGTAAAATTCCATGTACAAGTGCTAAGCCACCAGCTCGTAAATATAGCTCCTCTGCAATCATATGAGAATGACCTGTCCCAAACACATAAAACCTTCCCCCTTGTTTGCAACTCTCTACCACAAAATCTGCCGCCATTTCGATATTCGCTAATTCATTTTCTAATACTTCCTGCAATTTGTTCTGTACATGTTTAAAATATTTCATCGCTGTTTCCATCTCAGTTCCTCTTCATCTTCACAGTTCATATTTATGCCTCATAAACATCTTCATGTGGATAAACCTTCTCCACTTCAATCAACAAATTATACAATCCATCTTGGGACAAGACGCCTCGTTTCATTCCAAATGGCAAATCTCCTCGTTCATCGCTTTCGTAATCTATTAACCACTGTCCACTTTCTTGATACATGTTTAACTCATGAACCGCTTTTTTCACTTCCAAATCTTTAAATAAAGATAGTTCTTGTTCATTTAAAACATCTTGTACTCTATCAAAATATGTTTCCATTCGAATAATTCGTGCAATTAAACATTCTCTCTCATATATTACCATTGAACTAGCTAACAAACATAATGCTGGATAATATGCTGCCATACATACATGCGATGTCCATCTCCCCTCAATAGTAGAAAACCATGCCAATAATAACATCATATCAGAAATGAAAAACAAAATAGATCCCATAGCAACCATCATAGTGAAACAAGTTTTCTCATGCATGGAATTTCCAACTGCCTTTCCAACCATTACCGATATAATACTCGCATAAACTAGAACCACATATCTTAACGCTGGAATATCAAAAACAATATATGGAAAAAATAAAATAAAACCAATAGAAAATACAGCTAAAACTATACTTAATACCAAATCAAGTTTATTTATTTTCTTATATGTCAAATATGACACCACGAAAAAGACATGCCCCAATGCAAAAAAAACAACTCCTAAGATGAAATTTGGATTAATTGCAACATCACCAAGAAACGCAAATATAAGCCCAAATGTCATTAAAAAAGCTATCTTTTTTCCTAGCATTTTCTTATATGCATAGAACATATTAATACATCCCATAACTGCAAATCCACTACTACAAAAAATCTTTAAAGGATAAGAAAATCCCATATTTTGATAAAAATAATTTCCAATAAAAACTAATATTATTATAAAAATATTAATATTTGCTAGACGTTGTACTTTCATTAGCTTGCTCCTTATTATTTTGTATATTATATCATATTTCTTATTGAATTTATATTTTAACAAATAAAAAAGGATATTACTTTCGTAATATCCTAAAAATGAAGCATCGGGGATTCGAACCCCGGACAACTTGATTAAAAGTCAAGTGCTCTACCGACTGAGCTAATGCTCCATATTATTTTTTTAATGCCCAGAGCCGGAATCGAACCAGCGACACAAGGATTTTCAGTCCTTTGCTCTACCAACTGAGCTATCTGGGCATTGAGTTGCGGGAATAGGATTTGAACCTATGACCTTCGGGTTATGAGCCCGACGAGCTTCCAGACTGCTCCATCCCGCGATAATATTTA
>JAZQZJ010000056.1:0-2230 GCA_045633955.1 Agathobacter sp.
CCAAAATATGGTGGAGGAGATTATACCTAAATCCTGTTTTCTAATTTACACAATATTTTGGACACTGCCTTTTGAATCTCATAAGTTCCTTAATTCTTCAATCAATTTATCCACTCCTTTTGTTGCACTTTCTTTTATATGTACGAAGCCATTAGGTATTTCTTTTGTGTTGGGGTCAATAATGAACTTTGGTATTTCTGGATGGGCATATTCCACCAGGTTGGCGGCAGGATGAACAGTTAGTGAAGTTCCAATTACTACAAATATATCGGCTTTCTTAACATAGTCCATTGCTACCTCTATTGCATCAACATATTCTCCAAACCACACGATAAATGGTCGAAGTTGAGAGCCGTCCTCTGCTTTGTCTCCTAAACATATCGGTTTGTCTAATGGGTAATCCTTTATGTAATGTGGATTCAATCTATCTTTGGAAGATGTTACCTTGGTCAGTTCTCCATGTAAATGAATGACATGTGTACTACCTGCTCTTTCATGTAAATTATCCACATTCTGTGTAAGAATGGTAACATCATGCCATTTCTCTAATTCTGCCAATATCTTGTGTGCATGGTTTGGTTCCACTTCCAACAATTGTTTCCTACGATAATTGTAGAAATCAAGAACTGCTTGCGGATTTTCATGAAAACCAGCTGCACTTGCTAGCTTCTTTGCATCATGCTGTTTCCATAATCCTTTACTATCTCTAAATGTAGACAATCCACTTTCAGCACTTATTCCTGCTCCTGTCAGCACCACTATCTTTTGGCGGAGATGCTTTTTCTTGTATTTTAATACATGTTTATCCACCAAATGAATATTTGCCGCATAATAAGCGCCCTGTTCTGTTGCCATTCTTTTCGGATTCGGAGCTATCCCAACTCTACACAAATCCAATCTGTCAGCATCAAAACAAACATCAATGGTTGGATTACCTGTGCGAAGTTCCGTAGTATGGTATCTGCAAGCTTTTCCTAATAAAGCTATTTCTTCATCCGTAAAGTCTTTTAGTATCGTGTATCTAATGGTAGATAACATCTCTGCTGCCCTTACTCCATGTTCCAAATCTGCCCAATCATTTAATCGGCATTTGTCATGTAAGTAAGCAAAGAAACGAACTACCTTTATATTTATATCTTCACGAATTCTTCCATTTTCCAAACTTAACAAGATTCCGTTTCGTTCCACTCTTTGCCAATGAGATATACCGTGAGTTTCGCCAAGTTTCCAATCTTTCAAAGCATAACTCCTTACTTCCAGAATATCTGATTCTGGAAGTATTGGTAGTTGTATGCTTTCTTTCGATACGCTTTTCTTTTTGAAAAGATTTTTAATCCACCCAATCATTGACTTTACTTATTTGATTCATTCAAGTGATATTCCAATATATCACGAATATCATCTTCTACATTCTCCGCAAGGTGCTTGAAAACACTTGGATCTTTAGTTGGAGAAATTCCACAATGTCCGTTCATCGTAATCAGATTGTAATGCGGAATGTCTTTTCGTTCATCACAATCTTCAAATTTGCCAAATGTTATGTAATCAGCTTCTGGTATGCCAATCTCTTTCATGTGCTTCACGGTTTCTCTTCCTGCACCTCCAACTCCTATAACTAATATTTTACTCATTATCAAGCACCATAAATTAGATTAATATTCTTGCCATTATTATTTGTATCATTTTTAAATCTTTTCTTTTGGGTTATAAAGTTAGTGATTATTTCATGGCTTCGAGTCAATCTTTTCAATTAATCCTTCAAATTCTTGTATTGCTTATTTTACTGAAGCTGTTTTGATTGGGCTGCTAAGATATCTTCATATCTATGTGTCTATTGATATATTCTTTCATTATTAGAAAGTCAAATATAGATAAAACAAAGAGAGCCTTCCAATTAAGGAAAGCTCTCTTTAATATATTTGAAATCAGTAGATTACTTGTTCAAAGCCTGAGCAACGTCAACCGCACATGCTACTGTACAACCTACCATCGGGTTGTTACCGATACCCAAGAAGCCCATCATTTCTACGTGAGCAGGAACTGATGAAGAACCAGCGAACTGAGCATCAGAGTGCATACGACCCATAGTATCTGTCATACCGTAAGAAGCAGGACCAGCAGCCATGTTATCTGGGTGCAATGTACGACCTGTACCACCACCAGAAGCTACTGAGAAGTATGGCTTACCAGCCAATACGCGTTCCTTCTTGTATGTACCAGCTGTTGGGTG
>JAZQZJ010000057.1:0-18872 GCA_045633955.1 Agathobacter sp.
ACTGTTCTTCTTCCTGTGTAAGTACTTTGAAGATAAATGCTTTCTTGTCTTCTAATTCCTGGTAACCATCTTTGCTTTCGTTGATAACTGTTTCAGAAAGGCGAGCAAGGAATGTTCCGTCAATACCGAGCATACGTCCGTGACGAGCTGCACGACGAATGAGACGACGAAGTACATAGCCACGACCTTCGTTAGAAGGCATTACACCATCTGATACAAGGAATGTTGATGAACGGATATGGTCTGTGATAAGACGCATAGAAATATCATCGTTTTCATTTGTCTGGTATACTTTACCTGACATTTCACAGATTTTATCGCGGATAGCTTTCATTGTATCAATATCAAATACAGAGTCTACATCCTGCATAACTGCTGCAAGTCTTTCAAGACCCATACCTGTATCAATGTTTTTCTGAGCAAGTTCTACATAGTTGCCTTTGCCATCGCCTTCAAACTGTGTAAATACGTTGTTCCATACTTCCATGAAACGGTCACATTCACAACCTACTTTACAGTCTGGGCTACCACAGCCATATTTTTCGCCTCTATCATAATAGATTTCAGAACATGGACCACATGGACCAGCACCATGTTCCCAGAAGTTATCACATGCACCTGTTTCAGGGTCACGATAGAAACGTGTAATTTTTTCAGCTGGAACGCCTACTTTATTAACCCAGATATCAAATGCTTCATCATCTTCACCATAAATAGATGGGTAAAGACGGTCTTCTTCTAAACCAAGGTTCTTTGTTAAGAATTCCCATGACCATTCAATCGCTTCTTCTTTGAAGTAGTCACCAAATGAGAAGTTACCAAGCATTTCAAAGAATGTAAGGTGACGTGCTGTCTTACCTACATTGTCAATATCACCTGTACGAACACATTTCTGGCAGGTTGTCACACGGTTACGTGGTGGAATTTCCTGACCTGTGAAGTATGGTTTTAATGGTGCCATACCAGCATTAATAAGTAATAAGCTGTTATCATTGTGTGGAACAAGTGAAAAGCTCTTCATTGCTAAATGATCTTTGCTTTCAAAGAATTCAAGATACATTCTACGTAATTCATTTACGCCTAAACTCTTTTTCATTTCTCTATTTCCTCCATTAATTAAATAATCTATTTTTAAACATAACAGTAGCCACGTCTGTCGACATGGCTATATTTTTACGCATAACTATCCTGTAAATTAAGTATCTACCTCTAGTTACGACTTCTATTCTTCTGTGGCGGCGGCTGCGTTTTTAGCGTCGGAAGATTTGCGCATTTTAATACCGATGAATGCACCAGCTCCACCAACTCCAACTAAAAATAATGCAATTACAACATACTGTACGATACACATAATAAATTCTGTCATATCTGTTACCTCCGTCTGCATAAACTGAGTTTAAAACTCACTTTTATCAGTTAATTATAAAACATTCTTTTTCATATTTCAATGTTTTTCCCTAGATTTTGGGCACTTTTTTGCTATTTTATCCATATCTTGATAAAAATTGATTAACTTTCTGCAATCAAAAACTCTTGATTCTCTCTTTCAATATCCATAATGCGCTCTACCATCCTTGGATTCGCTAATTTCCCTTTGAATCTAGAGATTCCGGAATAATCCTGCCACATATGCATTGGAAAAATCAAGTCAGCCTCTGTTTCCTGCAAGAAAAATTCTAATCCACTGTACATATATTTTCCCTGGCGTGGGTCCATTGGCACAAATGCCACATTAATTGGAAGACCTGCCAACTGACGAATCTGAAATTTGAAACTGCGTTCTTGCACGCCATTGGTCAAATCACCTGCACCATCCCAAATCCAGTTATTTAAATCACCCGCATGATAGAAAGTCGCTCCATTAGTCTCTATATAATAGGCCACACCTACATCCGTAGAACGAAGTGTTTTAATATTTAAATCATCCACTTTATATTTTTTGTCAGAAGTCACAAAAGTCACTTTTTCACGTACCTTTGGATCAATTCCATGCTTCTTCAAAAAATTAGGACTAATCTTAATATCTTTTGAAAAAATATATTTGATATTTTCATATTTTTCTGCCCATCGCAAAATATCCATATCGTAATGGTCTTTATGGCTATGGCTAGCAAACATATATATTTTTGTATCTGGTTCATATTCTGGAATCTTTCCAGTAAATGTATAGCCATTTAACTTATTTCCATCAAAATAGTCAAATATCAAAACCTTATCGTCTACTTCTACTAAGAAGCAGCTATGATGTATAAATATTACCTGCATTTCTTTCGTATCCTTCCTCTGCATTTAAAATCTAATCTTCGTATAATATAGATTCTACTAATTTTTCCCCTTCATAGCAAAGTTTCAAAGAGAAGAATTCCTCTCTTTCCTGCAACAATCTTAAGAAAATCCTGTCACCTTCCCAAAGATTTAGATTTTCTATCTCATTCTTTGGTATCCAAACCAATTCCCCTTCATTGCAATCTCTCATAGCATTTTCTAAGAGTTCGCCTTCGTATGCATCTGCGGTAAATAAATGCATATATTCGCCTTCCCATTCATCTGAAACAAAGGTGACAATGCCACGAAATCTATAATTTGTCAAGGTAAGTCCCGTCTCTTCCTGTACCTCACGAAGCAGACACTCCTCTGGTGATTCCCCCTCTTCGAATTTTCCACCAACACCAATCCACTTATCTTTGTTACAGTCATTTTTCTTTTTTACACGATGCAACATCAAGTATTTATCATTTTTTTCAACATAACATAACGTTGTAAGTTTCATTTGTTTTTTATATCCTTACACTTATTTTGTATTTATCAGTTTTCCACCACGCTCTATTACTAGCTTTTTACAAAGTTCATAATTTTCAAAATCACACAAGAGCTCAGGCTTATGAGCATCCATACCAATAATAAAATCACATCCACATTCCACACCCAAATCTATAAATGCTGGAGTTGGATAATGGAGATTGTCACGGAAGCCATTCATATTGACTTCAATAGGCATATCGCGACGCTTCATCTCCTGAATAAGTGGCAACATATATTTACGGTAAATCTCCTTTTCTCCTGTAAAACACATAATATCTGGATGTGCTACATAGGTAAAGCAATCCGTCTGAACACCTGCCACCACATGTTCTACGTACATTTTTAAATGTTCCTCATCAGCCCATGCTCGTTTTGGACTATGCCAGCCTTCTTCCTGATCATAAAAATGCTGTCCCAAAATAAAGTAGTCTATCGGATACTGCTCAATCTCTGCCATAGTTCTATCAAAATAGTTTGGAAAATATTCCATTTCCAAACCACAGTAAATCACTATATCTTTTTCATATTCCTTTTTCAAAGATAAGACCGAATCCACATAACCTTCTAGCTCATCCATTCTCATACGAATTGGTGAAACATAATCCTCACGAAACAAATATGGCGCATGGTCGGAAAATCCTAAAACATCCAATCCTGCCTCTATTGCTTTTTCTACATATTCACGGTCTGTTCCCTTTGCATGCTGGCAACGAGTGGTGTGGGTATGCATATTTATAAATTTCCCTTTGAAATCAGAAATCTGAATCTTTGACATAATCTTTTCTCCGTTTACTGTAACATTGACTTGGCTCTGAATAGTTACATTTTATCAAAGTATATGGAGATTTTCTAGTGCTTAACCAGGTTTCATGTGTTAAAATACAATAAAATATGTTTTTATAAAGGAATTATTTTCATGTTAAAATCAATTGAAGTAAACAACTATAAAATACGAGAAATAGAAGCAAAAGATAATGCAGCTGTAGAAAATCTAATTCGTACCTGCCTCATTGAATTCGGTGGTAATCGCGAAGGTACCGCTTGGTGTGACCCTGACTTGGGAAGATTTTCTGAAGTATATGATGCACCAGGACGAAAATATTGGGTTATAGAAGACAAAGATGGAAACGTCATTGCAGGTTCTGGTATAGGGCCACTTACTGACGACGTATGTGAATTGCAAAAAATGTATTGCTACAAAGAACACAGAGGTACAGGTATCGCACAATATCTTATGAATCTCTGTTTAAGCTTTGCAAATAAACACTACCAAAAGTGTTATCTGGAAACCTTCAACAACATGATAGCTGCCAATAAATTTTATCAAAAGAACGGATTTCAACAATTAGACAAACCTTACTTAGAAACCGAGCACTTTTCCTGTGATGCTTGGTACATAAAAGAGTTATAAACGGAGGAAAGAAACATGATTAAAGTGAATTTTATTTGCCATGGCAATATTTGTAGATCACCAATGGCCAAATATATTTTTAAAGATATGGTAGAAAAACGCGGTATCGCAGATGATTTTATTATTGATTCCTGTGCTACTAGTTATGAAGAAATCGGCAACCCAGTTTACCCACCTGCTCGTCAGGAATTGGCTCGCCATGATATCTCGTGCAAAGGACACTCTGCCCGCAAACTGATAGAGGCTGATTTCGATGAATATGATTATCTCATCGCTATGGAACAGTACAATCTTCGCAACATCCGTCGTGAATTTGGGGATACTCTGACAAAACAGGTATCTTTGCTTTTGGACTATACCGATACCCCTGGAGATATTGACGATCCTTGGTATAGTGGTGGATTTGATGTAACCTACAAAGAAATCGTAAAAGGATGTGAAGGATTTTTAGCACATCTTGGATATTAAACCATAATAAACGTCCACTAGACATTTACTTGGTATGCTTGTGCAACAAAAAAAGAGATATCATAAAGTAAGCCTTTACGATATCTCTTCCTTTTTTCTTTACTTTATTTTACAATATCTGCGTTCTTTTATAAAATAATGCATACCAATCCGCCATTGTTGTCATTAACAATTTTCTGCATGGTGTTCTGCAACTGTGTCTGACATTCATCGTCCATCTTATCAATTTTGTCTCGAATGCCATCTTCCATCATCTCTCCAAGTGTTTTCCCAAAAATATTCGTACTCCATACACCATCGGATGAAAGTTCTCCTTCTTTAATGTAGGAAATAAGATCTTCTGCCTGCTCCTTATTCCCTACTATCGGTGCAATTTCTGTTTCTATATTTGCTCGAATCATATGTACTGATGGTGAATTTGCTCGAATTTTCACACCATATTTTCCTGCATGGGTAATAAGTTCGGGCTCTTCCATCACAATATCCGATAATTCAGGGGACACTACGCCATAGCCTCTGGCAGATACACTACCCATTGCATCCTCAACTTTTTCATAAGCCTGTTTCTTTTCAGACAATTCCTGAATCATGCCGATAAGTTGATACTGACTATTGATAGGTATACCTGCCACATCACTTAGATAGTCATAGTAGTAGGAATCATCCACATCCATACGTAGTTCTACTGTACCATCTGCAGTATGTATTTTCTGGACAAATGGCACACAAATCATATTTGTATCATTTTTACAAGCATTTCCTGTCTCTTCTTTCCCATATAAATCACGCATCTTTGTCACATTTTGCATCCATTCAGTAGCCAAACGAATCAATTCCGCCTTTACAGGATGTTCGTTATCCAACATCTCAGTCCATTTTGGAATATAAAACTCTACAGCCGAAATAGGAAATTCTAATAGAACGCTTTCTAATAATTTTACAATATCACTCTTTTGCATCTGCTTACAATTTAAAGCCAGCACAGGTCGCCCATAGTTTTGCTCCATTTCATCACGAAGTTCTTGTGTCTCTACACTATAGGGACGCTCACAATTCAAAATAATGACATAAGGCTTTCCAGTCTCTTCCATCTCACGAACGGTACGTTCTTCCGCATCTATGTAATTGACTCTATCTATCTCTCCAAAACTACCATCTGTAGTAACTACAACACCAATCGTAGCATGCTCTTTGATGACCTTTAATGTTCCAATTTGTGCGGCATCTTCAAACGGAATCTCCTCTGCAAACCATGGTGTTTTTACCATTCGCTGTTGTCCACCTTCCATATGTCCATTTGCACCATTTACTACGAATCCAACACAATCCACCAATCTTACCCTTACATCGGTATTACCATCCAGACGGATGTCCACCCCATTCTGTGGAATAAACTTTGGCTCTGTAGTCATAATCGTCTTCCCCTGCGATGACTGCGGTAATTCATCAATTGTGCGCTCTCTTAGCGGTCCATCCTCCATAAAGGGAAGCACACACAAATCCATAAAACGTTTGATAAATGTAGACTTTCCTGTCCTTACAGGTCCCACAACTCCTATGTAGATTTCCCCGTTTGTCCTACTCGCAATATCCTTATATATATCCATGAAAACATTCCTCCAATCCTCTATATAGGAATGTATATGCAAGTAAACTTGGAATAATTACACAATAAAAACATACATTTCTCCAAAATGTAAGAAAGAAGGGTAACCTATATTGTATGATGCGCCTTAAAGGAACGTCATACTATATAGGTTACCCTTCTTTCGTATATTTTTGAAGAATTTATTATTATATAATTACTTCATAAGTTTAATTGCACCAGGAATACATTCGATATGCATTACTGTATTGTAAGAACACATCTCACCATCGGTATGCCATACAAATGGAGTCTTTAGTACAATATCTGCTTCTTTAAAATCAATGCCAAGATAAGCTTTATTTGTCATATGCTTTCCTGCGATAAGTGATGGAAACGCAGTCAGTGCACCCAATTTAGAAAGTCCATGAATCACTGTCATGGAAATTTTTCCATCATCAGCTTCTGCGATAGGTGCCATAGGCACTCCGCCACCTTCACATTTGTGGTTCATTGCAGCGATAAAAAGAACTTTGTCATAAATACCATGATCTACTCCGTCTGCTACAATATGTGCATTCATCAATGTCATAGAAAACAATGACTGCAAGGTTAAAATTGCATAGGTAAGTTTTCCTAATCCGATCTTATTCAATACCTTTTTCAGTGTGGAGGATAAAGCACGACGACAAACATCTGCATCTACACCTACACCTGTACTAACTGCAAAATATTTCTTGCTTTCGCCTTCATCCCATGAAAGACAGCCTAAATCCATATACATATATTCCTTAGAATCCAAAATACGATTTAGATTTTCCATTGGTGAAGCGGATAATCCCAACCCTCTTGCCAGGTCATTTCCAGAACCTGTAGGGATGTATCCAATTTCTATTTTTTTATAATCACGAGCACCATTAATTACCTCATTAAAAGTACCGTCACCGCCAAGAACAATAATTTTTACAGTTTCGTCTGCACTTCTAACTAATTTTCGGGAAATCTCAATTGCATGACCGGCATATTTCGTTTCATGAAGAGCATACATAACTTCACGACGTTCTAATTCCTGTCTTAATTCTTCCCAAATTTTTCTTGCTTTCCCAGTACGGGAATTTAAGTTTACTATAAAATGATACATAAATTACTACACCACTTTTCTTATCTCTAAAAGCTTATGAGATTTCATAACCATGCATAACTGCATGATTACGAAATCTCTATACTCACACTACATTTTTATTTTACAGGAGTTTTATTTAATCTACCATATAAATCTGCATATTTATATATTTTCTTAGCCAAGTCTTTGCTAATCTGTTCTTCTGTTGCTCTCCACTGCCAGTTGATTCCAAGAGAAGATGGAGTATTAAGACGTGCTTCTGAACCAAGTTCTAATAAATCCTGCATAGGAATGATAGCCATATCTGCTACAGATGCCCAAGCTGCTCTCATAAGACCCCAGTTATAGCCTTCTTCTTCTGTAAGCTGTAAGTATTCTTTTGCATATGCAAGAGATTTCTTTGGAGCATTCTTTAACCAACCTACAACTGTATCATTATCATGTGTACCTGTATAAACTACACAGTGATTTGTATATGTATGTGGTAAATAGTTTGTCTCTTCGCGAGAATCAAATGCAAACTGGATAACCTTCATGCCTGGGAATCCAGAATCTTCTAACAACTGTTTTACAGATGGTGTTAAGAAACCAAGGTCTTCTACGATGATAGGAAGTTTACCAAGTTTCTGTTCTAATACACGGAAGAGATCCATTCCTGGTCCCTGTCTCCATACACCATTTGCAGCTGTTGTATCTTTTGCAGGAATTGCATAATAAGAATCAAAGCCTCTGAAATGGTCAATACGAACAATATCATATAATTTAGACATAGCAGAGATACGTTTTGTCCACCAGTCATATCCATTGTTTCTCATGTTATCCCAACGGAATAATGGGTTGCCCCAAAGCTGTCCATCTGCTGAAAATGCATCTGGAGGACATCCAGCTACATCAATTGGTTCTCTTAGGTCATTTAAATAGAATTCATTTGGGTTTGCCCATACATCACAACTGTCGTAAGCTACATAAATTGGAACATCACCAATAATCTGGATACCATTTTCGTTTGCATATGCTTTTAATTCTCTCCACTGTTTGAAGAAGAGGAACTGAAGCATTTTGTAGAACTGCATGCCATCTTTGAATTCTTCTTTGAATAAATGCATTTTATCATCATGACGATATTTGTATTTATCTTCCCATGTGCACCATGCTGCACCATTGTTTGCATCTTTTAATGCCATGAAGAGTGAGTAGTCTTCTAACCACCATCCTTCAATCCAGCAGAAATCCCAGAATTCCTGTGGGATGTTCTGTACGAAACGTTCATATGCTTTACGAAGTAACGCATAACGAGACTGATACATTACACCATAGTCAACCCTTGTTGGATCTTCTCCCCATGGATATGAATCACATTCTTTTTTTGTTAATAATTTGTCTTTTACAAGTGTTTCTAAATCGATAAAATATGGATTTCCTGCAAAACTTGAGAATGACTGGTATGGTGAATCACCAAAACTTGTTGGACTAATTGGTAAAATCTGCCAATATGTCTGGCCACCTTTCTTTAAAAAGTCAACAAACTTTCTTGCTGCTTTACCCATTGTACCAATACCATATGGTGATGGTAATGATGAAATAGGCATCAACACGCCACTTGTTCTCATTTCTTTTTCCTCCTAAGAAAATTTTATAAAAGTTATGTATATTTTATCACTCTTTCCAAACACTTACAACCAAAGTTTGTCACATTTTTGACAAAATTAATGTTGTTCCTTGTCATTTCTTTTCGCCTTTGCTAGTATAGAAATAGTAAAGAAGAGGTGTTTATATATGAAAAAGTATTACATACGAAACATTCGACCACTTTTAAAAAACACATTGGTTACTGCCAAGTGGGTGGTCTTTGCTGCCCTCACCGGTGCAATTGTTAGCTTGGTCGGCAGTGCATTTTATTTTCTTTTGTCCTTCGTTACAATTGTGCGAGAACAAAATCCTTGGATTATTTATTTGCTACCATTTGCCGGATTGGCCGTGGTATCCACTTATCACCTTATGAAAAATGATAATGATGGTGGTACGAACCTTGTTATCTCTGCCGTTCATTCTGGAGATCGCATTCCACTCCGTATGACCCCATCCATTTTTATCTCCACAGCTCTCACGCACTTATTTGGTGGTTCTGCTGGTAGAGAAGGGGCAGCCCTTCAGATTGGTGGAAGTATCGGCAACTCCCTTGGAAAACTGTTCCGATTCGACGAAAAGGATACCCATGTTGTAATTATGTGTGGTATGAGTGCCGCATTCTCCACGTTATTTGGTACACCTATGGCTGCAGCTATTTTCCCTATGGAAATGGTCAGCGTTGGTGTTATGTACTACATGGCATTGGTTCCATGTGTGGTTAGTTCACTAGTAGCCCATGGTATCGCTGTAATCCTTGGTGTAGCCGGAGAATCCTTCCATGTAGCGGGAATTCCAGCTCTAGAATTTGTACCTTCTGTAAAAATTATTTTGTTGGCATCGATTTGCGCCTTTCTAAGTATGGGCTTTTGTGTATTTTTACATAAAACGGAACATGTATACAAAAAATATTTAAAAAATCGTTACCTTCGAATTTTTGTTGGTGGATGTGCTATCGTACTTTTAACTATACTTGTTGGAAACAACGACTATAATGGTGCTGGTATGCATACTATCGAGCATGCAATTGCTGGACATGTTGTTCCAGAAGCCTTCTTATTAAAAATGCTTTTTACGGCTTTGACAATTGGTGCTGGATATAAAGGTGGCGAAATCGTTCCAACATTTTTCGTTGGTGCAACCTTTGGATGTCTCTTAGGACCATTCATCGGACTATCCCCATCCTTCTGTGCTGCAATTGGTATGATTTCACTCTTCTGTGGTGTAACGAACTGTCCAATCAGTACATTACTTATCAGTTTTGAACTATTTGGTTACGATGGTATGCCTTATTACCTGATGGCTGTTGCATTTAGCTACATGCTTTCTGGATACTTCGGATTATATAGTAGCCAAAAAATTATGTACTCAAAATACAAAACTGATTTTATTAACAGACATACGCACTAAACTTAATTAAGGCTTTCTAAATTTTACAAAAGAGAGCTCACCTATATTATATAATACACCTTAAAGGAGAAGCATATAATATAGGTGAGCTCTCTTTCTTCGTTTTTTAATAAAATCTTCAATAAAGTTAGATCTTACTTAACTACTGCCACTAAACATGCCACAGCTTGAACTTCTACAGTTTCATCTTTTTCTGTAAGCGTACGAAGTGCTTCAACAGATGCTTTGTCATTGTCGATACAAATTTCCCAAGCTGCTGCTTCCGGCAATTCTACGGTTACTGCTTCTTTGTTTGCATTGTATACGATAAAGAGTGTTTCTTCGTCTGTTTTAATAGTGAATGCAACTACATTCTTTGGTAAACCATCTACAAAGTGTAAATGTTCACAAACTTCTTCTGTTGTAGCAAAACGAAGTCCTTCATGCGCTTTTCTAAATGCAATCACACCTTTATAATATTCATATAAATCCATGTATTTTACTAATCTGTCATATCTCATGTTATTGGTATAGAATGGCAGATTATAACTATTTTCAGATACTTCATCTGTACCTTCGATAGGTTTTGTACGAGCAAATTCTTCACCTGATAAGAAGAATGGGATACCCTGTGCAGTAAATACCATAGCTGTTGCCAAACGGTTCATTGCAAGTTTTTCTTCTTCGGTTGCTTTTGGACAAGATACAGAGATTTTGTCCCAAAGTGTTAAGTTATCATGGCAAGATACGTAGTTTACGATATCTACTGGGTTCTTTGCCCAAGGACCTTCACTGTATTCATAAGCATCATAATCTACTTCTGGATGACGAGTTGCACCAACAACAGAATAACGAATATCATTTTCCATATCCTGTTTACCACTGATGAAACCGATTTCTTCTTCAATGAATACATCACCACGGATACCATCACGAATATCATCAGAGAATGCACCTACATCTACAAGAGAAGGCACATTGCATTTTAATGCACGTTCTTCATCTGGAATTGTAGATGGACCACCTGTCCAGCCTTCACCGTAGATTACGATGTTTGGATTGATTTTCTTTAATTCTACTGCAGCTTTGTTCATTGTTTCGATATCAATTACACCCATAAGGTCGAAACGATAACCATCGATGTGGTATTCTGAAGCCCAGTATTTTAATGAATCGATGATAAATTTCGAACACATTGGGTGATCAGAAGCTACTTCGTTACCACATGCAGATGCATCAGAATATGCACCATCTTCTGTCATTCTATAGTAATAATCTGGTACACATTTCTGGAAGCAGTTGTTATCAATGTCATATGTGTGATTGTAAACAACGTCCATAATAACACCTAAGCCATGTTCATGGAAACTCTGTACCATCTGTTTAAATTCTTTGATACGCACTTCACCGTGGAATGGATCTGTTGAGAAAGAACCCTCTGGTAAGTTATAGTTGATTGGGTCATATCCCCAGTTATACTGTGGTACGTCTGGTTTGCTTTCATCAATACTACCGAAGTCGTATGCTGGCATAATCTGTACATGTGTTACACCCAAATCTAAAATATGATCTAAACCTGTTGCCACACCTTCTGGAGTCTTTAATCCTGTTTCTGTAAGACCAAGATATTTTCCTGGATATTTTGCACCACAAGTTTCATCTGATGTGGTATCTAAAACAGACATTTCATATACCACGATATCTGTCCATTTCTTTACTTCTGGACCTTTATCTTCTGCAAATCCTTCTGGATTTGTTTTTTCTAAATTTACAACCATACTGCGTCTGCCGTTTACACCAGCAGCTTTTGCATATGGATCGTTTGTTTCCTGTGTTACACCATCTACAGTTACTTTGTAGGTGTAATACAGTTTATGTAAATCCCCACTCTTTATGTAAAGCCATGTGCCACCTTCGCTCTTTTCCATTTCAGCTACTTCGATTGCTTTATCTCCATCCCCATTGGCATAAAAACAAATCGATACTGTTTCTGCTGTAGGTGCCCAAAGACGGAAACTAGTCTGATCTTTGGAATATACCGCACCAAGATCATTGCCTTCGTATACTACTAAATTCTTTTTGCTCATAATAAAGTACCCCTCAAAAAATGAAATATTATAACGTTTTTTCGCATGTTTTCGAATACTATTATATTTCAATTTTGAGGGGTTGTAAATTGTATTATCTACTAGTTTTTTTTGCTCTTTTTAGTCGATATGCCTACTAGCACTTTCTATTCTTTCCAAATATCACATCATAGTTAATATTTTTATAAAAAATGTCTTCCTGATTGTCCTTATTTACATGGCTATTTGCCAGCATCCACATAGTTTTTGCAATAACTGATTCTAATGTCATATCGTATGACTCTAAGAAATTACACATGGTTTTCATCTCATGTCCTACTTCATAAACTGTCATGTCACTACCTTCATGCGCTACCTGTGTGGCCATAATAATGGTTTTTTCTGGATATTGTCTGCACAATCCATAGAACGTATCTGCAATAGATTTCGGAATACCGCCTACACCAAAACTCTCCACAATAACAGCATCATAATGAGAGAAAATATAACTCAGTATTTCTGGCTGAATCCCCGGAATTAACTTTAACAAGAAAATATTTGGATTTAACTCTGTGTAAAATGCGACCTTTTCTTCAAATGGAAGCATTGGAATGTAACGCATAATCTGTTCATCCTGTATCATCGCAAGCACTGGGAAATCAATACTTTCAAAGGCATTGTAACTCTTGGAACGGAATTTTTTTGCTCTTGTTCCCGCAATAACCTTTCCATCAAATACAATCACTACACCCTGTGATTTTTCATCCGCAGCATAGAGAAAACTATCCAACAAATTCGTCTTTGCATCTGTAATTTCCATATTGATAGGCTTTTGTGAACCAGTAATAACAATTGGTTTTGACGAATTCTGAATCATATAGGAAAGCCCTGCAGCAGTATATGCCATGGTATCTGTTCCATGTGCAATCACAAACCCATCATACAATTCATAATTATCTCTAACACACTCCACCATCTGACGCCAATGTATCGGCTCCATATTTGAACTGTCCAAATTTAACAGCTGTAATGTTTCTACCTCACAAATACCTTTCAAATCCGGAATAAATGCCACTAATTCCTCTGGAGTAATCTGTGGTGCCAAACCACTTTCTGTTTTTTTTGATGCAATTGTACCACCTGTGGCAATTAGTAAAATCTTTTTCATCATTTATTTTCCTTTTAGAACTTCCTTTTATCTAAATTCTGCCTCTAAATCTTTTAAAAGTGCCTCAACATTTTCTTCTCTGGTTGCCCATGAGGTACAGATACGCACCACAGAATGTGTGTCGTCCTTTTTGCCCATTGGTTCAAACACATATTTCTTGGACAACTTCTCCACCATCTCTGTAGGCAATGCTACAAAAATCTGATTTGTAGGAGATGCTACCGTAAACTCTGCACCTAATTCTGCGAATTTGTTCTGAATATTCTCCGCCATCTCCATGGCATGTTTTGCAATGTCAAAATACAAATTGTCTTCAAACAGAGTCTCAAACTGAATACCTAAAAGACGTCCTTTGGCCAACATTCCTCCATGCTGTTTGATATTATAACGAAAATCTGGTTTTAAATCGTTATTTGTAATCACAACTGCTTCTCCAAATAATGCGCCTACCTTAGTTCCTCCAATGTAGAAAACATCTGTATATGCCGCAATATCTTCCAAAGACAAATCATTTTCTTTGCACATAAGACCATAACCCAAACGTGCACCATCTAAAAAGAGGTATACACCATATTCTTTACAAAGTGTATAGATATTTTTCAACTCTTCTTTGCTATAGATTGTACCCCATTCAGTTGGATTGGAAATATAGACCATCTTTGGCTGAGCCATGTGCTCATCTCCACCATTTGCATAGTGATTTGCCAAAAGTTCACGAATTTCTGCTTCATAAATTTTCCCATCTTCAGATGGAATGGTAATACATTTGTGTCCACAGGCTTCTACTGCACCCGTTTCGTGTACATTGATATGTCCACTACTCGCACAGATTACACCTTGATATGGCTTTAACGCTGCATCTATTACGGTCACATTGGTCTGTGTACCACCAACCAGAAAATGTACATCTGCATCATTTGCTCCACATGCTTTTTTGATAAGTTCTGCCGCATGTTTACAATGCATATCCATACCATAGCCAATGGTCTGCTCCATATTTGTTTCTGTTAATTTTTCTAAAATACGAGGATGTGCTCCTTCTGTATAATCACAATTAAAATAAATCATTCCTCTTAACTACTCCATATTACTTTCTTCTATAATTTCTTCCATAAAATACATACGTGAAGAGAAGTCCGTTGTAAAACGGATATCTTCTGCATAGCCAGTTGCTCCAAATCCCTGTTTTAAATGGACACCGCTTTCCATGAGAACCTTTCCATTTGCAATACAGTATTCTTTTTCTCCTGGCATTTTTACTAATTTTGCCGCCAAATTATGTACAAAAGATTCTGGCTTGATGTGGAATGGAATAACCTGATTAATTAAACCACCAAAATCTTTGATATTAATCTGTAACTGACGATTGGTGAAAAGGTATTTGGTATCTGCATCCAATCCCTTTGGGGTATAGGTTTCAAAATGGGTATTTGGATTAAATAATACCTGCATTTCAAATCCAACTGCCTTTTTCTTATCAGGGCTGACACATGTCCACTCATAAACATTGTCATAAGCTCTACCACGATAGAAATTACCGTACTGCAATACTTCTCTCCATTTTTTATATAAAGCAATCTGCTCTTTTACATCCTTTACATCTTCTGCACTCATTTCACAAAGATTACATTCATATCCTAATACGCCAAAAGCTGCTACCTGGAAACGGGATGCCATTGGTGTTTTACGAAGTGTCTGATGATTTGGACAATCGGATACATGTGCACTTACCGTTGACATAGGATATCCATAACTATAACCAGTCTGACCATTTACACGATATACCGCATCAGAGTCATCACTTGCCCAAATCTGTGGGAAGTAACAAAGAATACCTAAATCAAAACGGTTTCCGCCAGAAGCACAACCTTCAAATAGAATATGTGGAAATCTGTTCATAAGGGTATCACACATCTTATATAAACCGATCATATAGCGATGTGCCACTTCTTTTTGACGTTCTGGAGGTAAACATGGTGAATAATAATCCGAAAAGATACGGTTCATATCCCATTTTACATAAGCAATGTTCCCATCCGAGAATACCTTTGTCATAGCCTCTGTCATATATTCTACCAAATCTGGATTTGAGAAATCCAAAATACGCTGTGTACGACTTTCGGAATGTGGTTTTCCTGGAATTTCCATTACCCATTCTGGATGTGCACGATAAAGATCACTGTTTACATTCACCATCTCTGGCTCTACCCATACACCAAAATCAAGTCCCAATTTGTTTACTTTCTTTGCAAGACCTGCCAATCCATTTGGTAATTTCTTTTTGTTTGGATACCAGTCACCAAGAGACTGTGTATCATCATCTCTCGTACCAAACCAGCCATCGTCCATAACAAAAAGTTCAATACCAGCCTCTTTTCCAGCTTTTGCCAGTTTTAAGAGTTTATGTTCATTAATATCAAAATAAGCGGCCTCCCAACTATTAAGAAGAACTGGACGTATTTTTTTCTTCCATTCTCCACGTACAATACATTCACGTACGAACTTATGCATATTCTGGCTTAAACCATTAAACCCATTCTTTGAATATGACATCACCGCTTCTGGTGCTTCAAAAGATTCACCTGGTGCAATATGGAACTGGAAAGAACGAGGATTGATACCGGTAACCACTCTAGTTTGTCCATACGCACTCACTTCAACTGCTTCATAATGGTTTCCACTATAAATCAAGTTAAATCCATATACATCACCATGATCTTCTGTAGTACCATCCTTTGAAAGCATGATAAAAGGATTTGCTCGATTGGAAGAACATCCACAATAAGATTCATTTACAATCTTAGCTATACTTGCCGTCATATCATGACGTTTCATTTCTCTCGCCCATGCACCATGGAATGTCGTTAACTGCCATCCCACTGTTTCAAAATCCAACTGTGTACTCATAAATCGGTCTAATAAAACCTTTTCATCGCTAGTATTGATGAATTTTGCCGAACGCGAAATTATATCCTGATTTAAGAACACATAATAATGCAGTTCTACTGTCAAATTATAGCTATGATCCACCATTGTTACTGTCAACTCTTCTACCTGATCATTCTCTTCATAAGAACCTGGCAAAGTAGCAAATGGTTTCTTGCCACTTGTAATTTCTGCTTTTTCAAACACAAAATCTGAGGTATAGCTACCATCTGCGTGTGTTACTTCAATGAATGGTTCACGAATATCACCTTTTCCGCCACTAGACATTTCTAGTCGAATGACTTCCAATGAAATATCCTTATGCTCACTACTATATGCCACTGTATTACCTGGAAGACATAATCTCTTTTCTGCTAGTACAACAGCATCTTCTTCTGTATCAAGTTGTATTCTTTCTCCATAATATAAATGTTCTAACTGCCCAGATGGAATCACACCAAATGCATAGGTAGTATTTGGTGTATCCAAAACAAATACATTTCCTAACTTACGAATCATAACACTCCCCCATTTAATTAAATCTAAATTTATTTTATCTCAAATTTTATTTCAATCGTCTCTAGTTGTGGATTTGTGAGGCGCACCTTTGCAACACCTTTTTCACCAAGTGTCTTTACATAAAGGCCACTCATACCACCTTTTAAGGACACAACATCTGGTCCAATAATTGTCAAAGGTCCTTCTACTTCTATTTTCACGGGCTCTTGGAAATATGGAATTACATTTTCGTTCTCATCCACTGCTCGAATACGAATAGATGCTACATCATAGGTATTTTCCTCATGAAGTTCTGTATGGGAAACTTTTACAGATAACTGTGGTTTATGCATTGGTTCTTTTACAACAACTTTTGCTACTTTTCCATCTTTTATTGCTTCAAAGCGGTAAGTAGTTGCAGTTTCTCCCCAGTTTCCTATATATTTCGTATACAAATTCACCATATCCATTGGTTTCATTTTATACAAGACAATCCCTTTTGCCACGGTCCAAATAATATGCGGTGGCAACGTCTGATATCCATGATTACCGAGATAATTCAATGCACCAGCAATCATCTTGGACTGCTTCTTATCAAATCCTTCTTCCGTTTCTAACATATCTCCTACAACATCATCTACTAAAATTGGACCATGTGGGATACCATCAAAAGCAGAGTCTGTTGGCTTATATTCCTTTATAAAATGACCATTTTTATACATTCGTACAGCATCTGCGTTGGTAAACATATAAACATTACCTAAAATTGTTGCTGGATGCTCGCCAATATCCATAGAAGAACTAATTTCCAATACTACAGATTCTTCCTGCTGAGATGCATATACACTAGCTGCTAATTTTGAATTACGGAACATATCCGTAACACCATGATAACAAATTCGATCTCCACTACCGAAATCTTTATGTGTATTGTAATCAAACATACACCATCCAAAACTGCCTGCGATATCTTCTTCTTTACCAACCGCATCGATTACTCTTGCATGACGAAGCGCATGTTCCAAGCGATGTTCTTCCCAATCAAATGTTTTCGTTGGATACATATGACCATTGTATTCAGTAATTAAATGACCTTTTGACATATCTGAAGTAACACTTTTCTTTGGTTTACAGCCTGGCTTCTTCCCATCGTGAAGAAAATCATTATAGGTATAAACATCTTCAAAGAAATGGCTATTTGCAAAATTACGAACTCCGCCAGTTGGTCTGGTATCATCTAATTCATGGGCGATGCGATTTGTCTCCATATAAAATACATCGTCATCCTGTGATTCATTAATACGCACACCCCATATCATAATCGATGGATGATTTCGATACTGTCGAACCATATCCTCCGCATTTTTACAGGCCTGTTGCTTCCACTCCTCGTTTCCTATGTGCTGCCATCCTGGTATTTCCGTAAATACCAAAAGTCCAATTTCATCACAGGCATTGATGAAATGATGAGATTGCGGATAATGAGATGTTCTAACTGCATTCAATCCCAACTCATATTTTAAAACATTAGCGTCAAATTCCTGCATAGATTGTGGCATGGCATAGCCAACATAAGGATAGCTTTGATGGCGGTTTAGTCCTCGAATTTTTAATTTCTTTCCATTGAGATAAAACCCATCTTTTTCAAATCGGGCACTTCTGAATCCCACACGAACCTCATGAACATCCATGACATTACTGTCAGAAATAAGTTCTGTTCTAATCGTGTACAAACATGGATTATCTACATCCCACAACTCTACATTTTCCACATAACCTTCTACGGTTACCAGATTCTCCTTAATCGGTAT
>JAZQZJ010000058.1:0-9777 GCA_045633955.1 Agathobacter sp.
CTATCACTATAAGACAAGTATAACTTTGGGTGTGAAAACAACTCGCATCTTCTTTTCTTTTCAGACATAAACTATTATAATGAAGAAAAACAAATTTAAGAAAGAGGAACCTATGAAAACATTCATTGCAACATTAAAAAAACAAATTATACCACTTTCTCTGACTTTAACTTTCATAACTAGTTTAATTGTTGGTTGTAATAATTCAGAAAAACAGACCTTCGAAGAATTCACTCATAACTTATTCGTAAACGAAATTACTGCTAATACGATTAATCTTCACTATACCATAGAAAATCCAGCAGAATATGGTATTTCCGATTATGAAGTAAGCCTTGGAGATTTCTCGAAGGAAACCAGAGATTCCTCGAAAAGTGAATTAGAAAAAACCTTGAATGAACTAAAAGAATATGAACATGCGAACCTTACCGAAGAGGAGCAGTTGACCTATGACTTGTTAGTGGATTATTTAAACAGCCAGATTGCACTCAGTAACTATGATTTATATTACGAACCGTTGGCTTTTTCTGGAGGACTCCAAATGGAACTTCCTATTTTATTTGCAGAATATGAATTTAATCAGGAACAGGATGTTTTGGATTATCTTGAAATGATTTCTCAAACAGATGAATACTTTGAGCAAATTATGGACTTCGAGAAAGAAAAATCAGAAGCTGGTATGTTTATGTCTGATGATTTGTGTGAAAAAGTTATCGAAAGTTGTGAAGCATTCCTAGAAGATACAGAAAATCATTATTTAATTACAACATTTGAAAATCGTTTAGAAAAATTACAATTATCTGAACAAAAAGTCGCTTCTTATACAAGACAAAACACAGAAATTCTGCAAAAAGAATTATATCCTGCCTATGAAGATATGATTACAGAATTGCAATCTCTTTTAGGAACCGGTACAAATGATGGTGGTATTTGTCATTTCGAAGGTGGTAAGGAATATTATGAACTTTTGGTATATTCGGAAACAGGATGCAATGATACTGTGGATGAATTATTTGAACGTATTGAAAATCAATGTATGAAGGATTTACTTGTTTGCTCAAATCTCTATCAAAAAGATAATCTTATCATCAATAAGAGTTCCTATTTGGATTGGGAATTCGAAAATCCAAATGCTGCATTGGTTAGCTTACAAGATAAAATTTTAGAAGATTTTCCTGCACCACCAGAGACATCCTATGCTATTAATTATGTTGATCCTGCTTTAGAAGAATTCTTGGCACCTGCATTTTATATCGTTGCACCAATTGATAATTATAAGCAAAATGTTATTTACATAAATGAAGGATATGTTTCATCTGATATTTATGCATTTACAACTTTAGCTCATGAAGGATACCCTGGACACTTGTACCAGACCGTTATGACATATAATTATGAATATCCAGATATTCGTTCTGTTCTTAGTTACTCAGGATATGTTGAAGGTTGGGCTACCTATGTAGAAATGCAGTCTTATCACTATACAGATGTTGATGAAGATATTGCCTCTTTTCTTTCACACAATCAGGCAGCTACTTTAAGTCTATACGCTTCCTCTGATATCGGCTTACATTATTATGGTTGGACAGAACAGGAAATGTATGATTTCTGGGCTGGATATGGTATTACAAATAAAAATACAATAAAAGAAATTACCCAGCTCATTTTATCTGAACCGGGTAACTATTTAAAATATTATGTTGGCTATATTGAATTTCTTAATTTAAAAGATGTTGCAAAACAGCAGCTTGGAGATGATTATAATGATTTATCTTTCCATCGCGCTATTTTAGATATTGGTCCTGCACCATTCCACATAATAGAAGCATACTTAGAAGATTTCTATTATAATTAGTATTCTTCTCCCCATACCTGATTTACAACAGATTCACATAAGGCTTTCGAAAATTCTCCATCCTGAGAAAGGATACGGTTTTCGGAAGCCATTTTTTCTGTATAATCTTCCAGATAATATACTGTGTAATCCGTTCCATTATCTATATGACATACAACTGGAATTGCACCATATTCGATAACTTCTACTTTTCCTGTTTCTTCGTTTCGTCCTAATGTAACATCTGCAATTCCACCTACCATACGATTCGTTACACCATGTCCAGTAGAAGACGTTCCGTTTATAAAATTACCAACAGAATAGTAAACCAGCATCTCATTACCATTTTCGTCTGATACCCACTCAATTGGCTCAATCACGTGAGGATGTGTGCCAAGTACCAAATCTACACCTTCCTCAAGAAAAACTTGCACCCATTTTTCCTGTGAACTATCTGGTTCTAATTTATATTCAGTACCCCAGTGTGGACAAACAATTGTAAAATCTGCAATTTGTTCTGCTTTTTGAATATCCGAACGTATTTTATCCTCATTCATTAGGTTTACGATATATGGTTTTCCACTTGGAAGTGAAATTCCGTTGGTTCCATATGTATAATTCAATACTGCTACCGTAATTCCATTTGCTTCATAAGTATAAATGCGTTCATTTTGTTCTTCTTGCGAATGATTAATCCCGACATAATCCAATTCTGGAAGATTTTCATCCAGATATGCCATACAGTTTTCAACACCTTTTCCACTCTTATCCATGGTATGATTTGTAGCCAAAAGCAATAAATCAAATCCTGCTTTTTCTTCTGCATGTGCTAACTCATATGGTGTGTTAAAACTAGGATAACCTGTATATCCATATTCTGGTCCGCCGAAAATTGTCTCTTGGTTTACAATTGCAAAATCTGCTGTTTCGATTGTCTCTTTTACATTTGCAAATACATGATCAAAATTATAGGTTCCATCTTCTTGTAAACCTGATTCAAGAACTGGCACATGCATAAGCATATCACCAACCATAACAATCTGCATGGTTTCTGGTTCCTCGGTTTCCTGGGTAACCTCTGTTTCTATTTCACTCTCTGTTTGAGTCTGAGAATCTTTATTGGCAATATCTCCATCTGTTGCTTTGGGATTGAAACTATTAATCACAAGAATAACTGCAATTAATACCATACAAGTAATTCCAGAAGTGATGCCCAATTTTATCATTAACTTTTTTTGTCTGTTTCTTCGTCTTTTCTCACGTAATTTTCCCATGTTATTTTACCAAATACTGATAGATATCCCTCTTGCTAACACCTCTATCCTTTGCAACTAATTTCATAGCTTCTTTATGATTGATTCCCTGCTGCTCATAATGAGCCATGTGTTCTTCAACGGATAGCTGTTCCCAGCTTGATTGTTGTTCTTTTACAATCTCTTCTCTGGATTTTCCACAAATAACGAGTACATACTCTCCTCTAGGTTCTTTATCTTCATAATAAGAAAGTAAAGAAGAAAAAGTCGTTTGTATTTTTTCTTCATATTTTTTTGTAAGTTCACGGCAAACGGTAAGTTCTCTATCACCTAAAGCTTCCATCAATTCTTTTATTGTTTTAAGCAAATGATGTGGTGCTTCATATATGATAATTGTTCTTGTTTCATTTTTCAGTTCTTCTAATACTGCTGCACGTTCTTTTTTATCCTTTGGTAAAAAGGCTTCGAAAGAGAATCTTCTGGTAGGTCTTCCTGACATAGTAAGTGCTGTAATACATGCTGCTGCACCTGGTAAAGATGTCACTTCAATTCCTTCTTCATAACAGATTCTTACAATATCTTCTCCTGGATCAGAAATTCCTGGTGTACCTGCATCTGTAATTAAAGCGATGTTCTTTCCTTCTTTTAGTTTGCCTACTAATTGATAAGCTTTTTCGATCTTATTAAATTCATGATAACTGGTCATTGGTGTCTGAATGTCAAAATGATTTAATAGCTTCATGGAGTTTCTAGTATCTTCTGCTGCAATTAAATCTACTTCTTTTAATGTGCGAAGCACGCGATATGTAATATCTTCCAAGTTACCAATTGGAGTAGCACATAAATATAAAGTCCCTGCCATTTTTATTCTCCCATACCATAAATTTCTAATATTTCTTCTGTATATACACCCGGTTCTTTGTATACAACCAAAGGTCTTTCTACTGTGAGTCTTGATTTTCCACCCTTGTATCCTTCGATTAAAACCATGTTTGGTTCTTTATCCATAAAAGGATATACCAATCGCATACGTTTTGGTTCAATTTTATATTCTACCATTTTTGAAAAAATCTCTGCCAAACGAAATGGTCTGTGTACCATATAAAATCTACCGTTTTGTTTTAATATACGACTACTTTCTTTTAATATGTCATCCAACGTACATAAGACTTCATGTCGAGCGATAGTTTTTGCGTCTGCTTCATTTTTTAATCCATGCTCGCCAATCATATAAGGTGGATTTGTCGTAATAACATCAAAAGAAGATGCTCCAAATATATTTGAAGCATCTTTGATATCTCCTGTTACGATGGATATCTTCTCTTCTAAATGATTATAAGCTACACTGCGAACAGCCATATCAGCACTGTCTGGCTGTACTTCCAGTCCTGTAAAATGAGATCCTTCTGTTTTATTTTCTAAAAGGATTGGTATAATACCTGTTCCTGTTCCCAAATCCAGAACTTTCTCACCTCTACGAATTGTTGCAAAACCAGATAATAATACAGCATCCATACCGAAACAAAATCGACCAGGATTCTGTATAATCTGATATCCATTTTGCAAATCATCTAATCTCTCATTCGTTTTCAGAAGCATTGTTGTTTCGTTTTTTGTTTTTTCCAAAATAACGTTTTCCTTTTCCATCATAGCGTTTTTTATAAGGACGATTTTCGCCTTTTTCATTTTCAGATGTAGTTTCTTCAACTGATGATTCTGTAATCTGTTTTTCTACATCATTAGAGCGTTCTTTATTATAAGAACGTTCTTTGTCAAATTTACGTTCTTTATTGAATTTACGAGGTTTTTCCTGACGTTCTGCAGACTCTTCAGCAACTACTTCATCTTCTAAACCTTCTAATTCTTTTAATTCTTCTTCTGTGATTTTTACATCTTTACGTTTCTTTGGACGGAAGTTTAATTCTTCAATCTTGTATTCACGTAATTCTTTTTCATCACCGTTATCAATGACAATTTTTACTAACTGACGAAGTACATTAACCGTCTGAACTTCACCTTTTACTCCGTCTTTAGTAAATACCATATCTCCAACAGATGGAAGACGGCTATTCAAATATTCATAGGTTTCCTGTTCGTTTTTCAAACAACACATAAGTCTTCCACAAACCCCAGAAATCTTTGTTGGATTCAAGGAAAGATTCTGTTCTTTTGCCATTTTAATCGATACTGGCACAAAATCAGAAAGATATGTTTTACAACAAAGTGGTCTGCCACAAATACCAATTCCACCTAAAATTTTTGTTTCGTCACGAACACCAATCTGTCGAAGTTCAATTCTAGTACGGAACACAGCTGCCAAATCTTTTACTAATTCACGGAAATCAATACGTCCATCTGCAGTAAAGTAGAATAACAACTTATTATTATCAAAAGTATATTCTGCATTTACCAGTTTCATCTCTAAGCCGTGTTTTAATATTTTCTCTTTACAAATAGCGAATGCTTCTTTTTCCTTTTCTTTATTTACCTCAACAATTTTTTCGTCTTCGTCTGTTGCAATACGAAGCACTGGCTTTAATGGCTGAATTACTTTTTCATCCTCAACATCTCTTGGAGGAAGTAAAACAGTCCCCATTTCTACACCACGGGCTGTCTCCACAATGGCATGCATTCCTGTTTCCAAATCGAAATCGCATGGATCAAAATAATAAATCTTTCCAGCTTTTTGGAAACGGATTCCTACTACTCTTGTCATATTTCTAGTTCTCCTTTATTGCTAGCAACAACATTTCTATTACTAAATCATAATTCACATTTGCTTTTAAACGTGTTCTTGTCAGTTCTATCGCCTGCAAGATTTTTTCTATTCCAGAATAAGATTTCTTTGCTGCTTGTTTTTTTATATCATAAACTTCATCTTTAAAGATGAGGTTATTTACATCATCGGTTGCCTTAAGGTATAAAATATCTCGATACCATAACGTTAACAAATCTAAGTATTCGTCTATACGCTGTTTGTATGCATTAATATTTTTAATGGTCACAGGCAATTCATAGATTTCAATATCTTCCATTTTTTTGACTAAGGCCAATACATCTTGTTTCATCTCATTAAAAGAATCCGAAGCTGCCAGCTGTATTGCTTTTCCTACATTGCCTTGTGCAAAAGCCGCACAAATTTCTGCTTTATAATCTGGCACCTGGTATTTTTTCATAAGATGCTTTTTTATCAGGTCTTCTTCCACCGTTTTTACATTTAATAAAATACAGCGGGAACGTATCGTTTGCAAAAAACTGTCTGCATTGGATGTTAATAAAAGAATGACTCCATATGCTGGTGGCTCTTCTATCGTCTTTAAAAGAGCATTTTGCGCCTGCACATTCATTTTTTCTGCATGATCTACAATATAAATTTTATATTTACTGCTATAAGGTTTGATAACAATATCATTATTTAATAGTGTACGTATTTCATCTACAGAGATGGATTTTGTTTTCTTTTCCTCCATCATTTCATCCTGGCCAATAAATATGATATCTGGCTGATTGCGTTCTATTGCCTGTCTACAAGAACGACAATTACCACAAGGTTCTACTCCGCCTTCTTCACATTGCAATGCCATAGCAAAAGCTTCTGCTAACATCATTTTTCCAGAATTATCTTCCCCATTAATAATGTAAGCATGGGATACCTTGTCCATTTGGATGGCATTTTTTAAATGATTCACTATTTTATTGTGTCCTACAATGTCTTTAAATCCAGCCACATTCTCTCCCTATTTACGTAAATATATCTAATAAAAGACCTTCTATTTCACCAATTCGACTAAGTATTGCCAAATGGTCTTTCTCATCCAACATCAATTCTTCCGCCAGCTGATCCAAGGTCTCATCTATTTTTCGAATAATTCCATATACTCTGTGTCGACCACGGCGATCCAAAAAGTTTTCTCTTGAAAATTTATGAGAACGATATACGACTTCATTTAAGAAATCTTTGATAAGTCCACGATATTTTTTCAAATCACGAATATCCATATGTCTGGCAATACGCTCACCCTGAGCAGTAATATCCATCATAAGTGCATCCACTTTTGCTTGAAGTTGTGCATCTGTAATAGCACTGGAAAGTGTAAATTTAAAGGATCCATCGCCTTGTGTCACTTTTGATGTATCTGTTATCTGACTGATTTTTGTCAAATCATTGACCTTCATATTCATATCCATACAAGGCATCCTCCTTTTCTAATCTAAATTTGCTTTGATATAATTCTCTATTTCATCGATTGTTTCTCTTAAGGTAAAATTGATAAATCTCTTTTCAATTTCAGCCTCTTTTAATTTCTCTTCCGAAAAATCTTTTGCATCTGCTAAGAATCTACGACACATTTCTTCGTACTTTGGAATTTCCTGCTCTTTTTCTCTAGAAATAGCACGAAGTAAACGGTCACCGTCTTCTACTTCTATATAAATAGGAATAACTTTTTCCTTTCCAAAGTAATCACGAATCTTTGTATAGGCCTCTAAGGTTCCAATTAGCAAATAATTTTCTTTATCTAGCTGAATTTTTCCATCATCGACGGTAAAATATTTCCATATACCATAAATGGTATTATATGCTCGAAGCTCTACAATTCGACCTTCTGCTTCTAATCTCTGTACATCCTCTTCCTGACAGAAATAGTATTCGCGTCCTGGTTCCTCACCCTCACGAATAGGCCTGGTTGTATATGGTATAATCTTTTTCAATCCTAATTCATTTTCCTGCAGCAGTTTTTGATATACCGTATCTTTCCCTGTTGCACTTTTTCCCATAACACAAAATATTTTTCCCATCTTGCCTATCCTCTTAGTATAATATAGTCATAAAAAATTGACAATCACATCTTATCGTAAACTTAACCTAAAAATCGTTCCAATTCTGGCATCCAATCATCGAAGAATACTTCATCTTTACAGAGAGATTCCCATATAGGACTTACAAAAGCCAAAAGTCGTTCCATGACTCTTTCCCATTCATCTTCCTCTTTATTCTTCATTCTGATATATTGCTGCCACTTCTTTTTCATCGTTCCATGACTTTTATATTCAGAGAGCTGATGAAGCCTTTCCATAGTTACGATTTTCTCTTCTGATTCCTTTAAATCGTTTAATTCTTGGAATGTGTATAAACCACTAACTACTTTCTCTTTTAATTGCTTATTTATTCTTTCATAACAACTCATATCTGAAATTCGATTCTGTTTTTTCATAATTTCAAATATATCTTCTGCTAGAGTATTGTTTTTATTCTTCTCATCCATGAATAGTGATGTGTTTTTCGCAGATTTATCCTCTATTTTTAGTGGTTCATCATCCAACCAAACTAGAATCACACTCTGTACACGCTTGAGAACTTTACGTTCTTTGGCATAAAACATTAGTGCTGAAATATCTTTCTCTTCATCATTTATGTAGGCCTGAAGTGCTTCTTTGAATATTTTTCGATCTATCTTGTTTTCATATTTCAAACAATCACAAATTAAACGGTCCTTATCATAGATTTGAAACAGACAATTTTCAAATTGAATTTCCCTTACCCCAATTTTTAAAACCTCAGGCTCTGTATAATAAGGAATGACCTTTGGAACATCCAGTTTAAATCGAGATTTTGAAGTATTCTTGTCAATAGCAACATGGAACTCTGTCGGTTTTATAGAGATATATCCATAAGCATACAAAGCACTTTCCATACATAGTACACCATCTGGAAATAATTTTGATACCAATGCATCCTCCGAAAAACGCTCCATCTCATAAGTATAATATCCATTTTTAATACGTATGATTTCTCCGCTTTCCACAAAATCCAAAACTCTTCGATAATCAATACCAATTTCTACAAGCTGTTCCTTTTTTGCTATGCCATCATTCTCATCAATACATGCATAAATTTGTTTTAATATTCGTTCCGATTCCTCTGTTCTCTTATATATCATAAGAATTTTTTTCCGCCTCATAAATTTTATAGTGGTATATAAATACTATTTTATTCCTAAATGTGAACTACGTCAACTAACTTTTCCATTTTCCAATTTTGTCCTTTTTTACTTGAATTAGGATAATATTCGTCTTATAATATTAAAAAAGACATTTTTTCTTGTTATAATCATGAAATATAGGAGTTTATATGGAAAAAGAAACCACTTTAAGAAAAAATCCTTCCCGAGAAGCTTGTGAAGGTATTATCAAAAGAATTCTTATGACAGAAGTTTTGGAGCATGGACGTAATAAGAATTTTAGATTTGCCTCCGACTTTATGAACTACTTTGAATCTCTCTATCCGGCATCAGATGCATTAACCAAACAGGTTCAACGAGCTGTAAAATCTTTGGATATGCCAAAAGACGAATTTGGGTATTTTATTGTAAATAAAACCTCTGCACAATTTGAGCATGAAAAAGAAATTGCGAATATATTAAAAAATGCCAATGTATCCGTTCATCCTATGGAACAGATTGAAACAGTATTTCTAACGGTAAGTGAATATCTAAAATCATATCTAATTCATTTATTAGAAACATCCGAAACATTCCAAGGAAAATATATAACTATCGTTGAAACCTCAAATGGTTTACTAATTTATACAGAAAATAAAAAACAATTACTTATTTTATTAAATAGTTTAATCCATTAATTTGTCTTTATTTTAAAAAACGGACAATATATCAAAAGATATATTGTCCGTTT
>JAZQZJ010000059.1:0-18154 GCA_045633955.1 Agathobacter sp.
GCATCGAACTGTGGATGTAATAATGTATCTAAGTTACGAGGATCGATCATTGCAACAGCTTCTTCTTCTGTTCTCATTCCTTCGTCAACTAAATCGCAAGCGATTTTAAGAGCAGCCTGAGCTGTTCTCTTACCATTACGAGTCTGAAGCATGAATAATTTCTTATCCTGGATAGTAAATTCCATATCCTGCATATCTCTGTAGTGGTTTTCTAAGATAGAGCAAACGTTTGTGAACTGTTCGTAAACTTCTGGCATAACTTCTGCAAGCTGAGCGATTGGCTGTGGTGTACGAACACCAGCAACTACGTCTTCACCCTGCGCATTGATGAGGAATTCACCCATAAGTTTCTTTTCGCCTGTAGCTGGATCACGTGTAAATGCAACACCTGTACCAGATTCATCTGACCAGTTACCAAATGCCATTTCCTGTACGTTTACAGCTGTACCCCATGAATATGGGATATCGTTGTCACGACGATATACGTTTCCACGAGGGTTGTCCCAACAACGGAATACTGGCATAACAGCTCCCATTAACTGTTCCTTTGGATCGTCTGGGAAGTCTTTACCGATTTTCGCTTTGTATTCAGCTTTGAACTGATCAGCTAATTCTTTTAAGTCTTCTGCTGTAAGGTCTACGTCCTGAGTAACACCTTTCTTTTCTTTCATTTCATCGATGAGTTCTTCGAAGTATTTTTTACCAACTTCCATAACTACGTCAGAATACATCTGGATAAATCTTCTATAGCAGTCACGAGCCCATCTTTCGTTGCCTGTTTTCTTTGCAACTACTTCTACTACTTCTTCATTAAGACCAAGGTTAAGAATAGTATCCATCATACCTGGCATAGAAGCTCTAGCACCTGAACGAACAGATACAAGTAATGGATTTTCTAAATCACCAAATTTTTTGCCTGTGATTTCTTCCATTTTAACGATAGCTTCGTTAATCTGTCCCTGGATTTCATCATTAATTGTACGGCCATCTTCATAGTACTGTGTACAAGCTTCTGTTGAGATAGTGAAGCCCTGTGGTACTGGAAGGCCAAGTTTTGTCATTTCAGCAAGGTTCGCACCTTTACCACCAAGTGTGTTTTTCATGCTAGCATCGCCTTCGCTGAACAAATAAACCCATTTGTTTGCCATTTTGACATTCCTCCTAAAATTTATTATTTATGTATACCTCGAACCATAATATAAAGTCACACCTTATGTTCGAGCGGTATTCACAATATTATCGTCCCCTTTTGTACATTTTATACAAAAAAAGAACGTTGAAATGCGACTACCCGTGAGCAGTCGCACATAGACTATTGTACACATATAAATACAATTAAGCAAGCACTTTTTTCATAAATTTGCATCTAATTACATTTTATGAAATTTATAGAAAATCAAAAAATAATACAAAAGATTTTCTCAATCTCTTACCCAAAAAAGTTTTCGATAAAATATGAAAAAGAGAGGTTACCTAGATACTCATTCAGACTATCTAGGTAACCTCTCTTTCATATTTTATTTCATCCTTTAATATTCTAAATCGTTAATTAGAATGTGAACTTATCTGCAAAGTATGCATCTAAATCTGCAATTGCGATACGTTCCTGAGCCATAGTATCACGGTCACGAACTGTTACACAACCATCTTCTAATGAATCAAAGTCAAAAGTTACACAGAATGGTGTACCGATTTCATCCTGACGACGATATCTTTTACCAATTGTTCCTCTATCATCAAATTCACAGTTATATTTCTTAGAAAGCTGCGCAAATACTTCTTCCGCTTCTTTGTTTAACTTCTTAGAAAGTGGAAGCACACCAATCTTAACAGGTGCAAGTACTGGATGGAAATGGAATACTGTTCTCACATCGCCACCTTCTAATTCTTCTTCATCATAAGCTGCACAAAGGAATGCAAGTACAACACGGTCAGCTCCAAGTGATGGTTCGATAACATATGGAATGTATTTTTCTCTCTTTTCATCATCGAAATAACTCATATCTTCGCCTGATGTGTTCTGATGCTGAGTTAAGTCATAGTCTGTTCTATCAGCAATACCCCAAAGTTCGCCTCAGCCAAATGGGAATAAAAACTCGAAGTCTGTTGTTGCTTTTGAGTAAAAGCAAAGTTCTTCTGGATCATGGTCACGAAGTCTAAGTTCTTCATCTTTGATACCAAGTGAAAGTAACCACTGATGACAGAAGTTTCTCCAGTATGCAAACCATTCAAGGTCAGTTCCTGGTTCACAGAAGAATTCTAATTCCATCTGTTCAAATTCACGAGTACGGAATGTAAAGTTACCAGGTGTAATTTCGTTACGGAAAGATTTACCAATCTGACCGATACCGAATGGAATTTTCTTACGAGATGTTCTCTGAACATTTTTGAAGTTTACGAAAATACCCTGTGCAGTTTCTGGTCTTAAGTATACTGTGTTCTTTGCATCTTCTGTTACACCCTGGAATGTTTTGAACATAAGGTTGAACTGTCTAATGTCTGTAAAGTTGTGTTTTCCACAAGAAGGACATGGAATGTTGTGTTCTTCTACGAAGTTTTTCATTTCTTCCTGTGACCAAGCATCGATAGAACCTTCTAATCCAATACCTTTTTCTTCACAGTAGTTTTCAATTAACTGGTCTGCACGGAATCTTTCGTGGCATTCTTTACAGTCCAAAAGTGGTTCTGCAAAACCACCAAGGTGACCTGATGCAACCCATGTCTGTGGATTCATAAGGATCGCACAGTCCACACCAACGTTGTATGGGTTTTCCTGAATGAATTTCTGCCACCAAGCACGTTTTACGTTGTTCTTTAATTCTACACCAAGATTACCGTAATCCCATGTATTTGCAAGGCCACCATAAATTTCTGAACCTGGATATACAAATCCTCTTGCCTTTGCAACCTGAACAATCTTTTCCATTGTTTTTTCCATAATTAATTATTCCTCATCTTTCTATCTTTTTATTTATAGATAATATAAGTATAAACACTGCTATACTGGTTTGTATCTTCTTCCTCATCACCGAAATCAAATACAATACCTTCGTCTGTTCCAAGAAGAAGTTCATCTTCTGAAATTGCACCTTCTACTTCTGTGCCAGCTTCTGTATCTTCTGTTTCTTCAATCGCTGCATTTGCTAAAATATTTGCTCCGTTCTTAATCACAACAACACCATCTTTTACAGACTCTGTGTTCTCAGATGAAACATAACAAATCTGTGCTTCTTCTAAAGAAACATTTACATTTGCTTTGATAATCACAACTTTGTAGTCGCCGCTTAAGAAATCATCCGCAGTCGCTACTTTTACCTTACCCTCTGCAACATTTGCAAACTCACCTTCAAATGTATAGCCTGCTGCTACAGCATCTGCAAGAGAACCTACAAAAATATCTGTTCCTTCAAAGTTTTCAAAATGTTCTACAGATGCATACTCCATAACAAGTGTCGCTTTACCACCCTTCACTTTTAAGGATTTCTGTTTTACTGCATTTTGATTTTCTGCATTATATGTATTTACTACTTCTTTGATATAGCCCTTTAAGTCTTTTTTGCTATATGCGTTTTCATCAAAGTCTTCCACACTACTCAAAACAACCTTGCCATCTTCTAACAAATACACTGTATTCGAATCAGATTCATACGCACTGCAGCTTCCTAACACGAACACACCTATGACAATCACAATAACTAAAACAACTGCTAAAGTCGATGTAATAATCATTCTTTGTCTCTGTCTTGCTGCCTTTCCTTTTTTACGTTTGTTGGTTTTTCTCTTTTCCATACTTCCTCCAAACTAAATCCATCAATAAAAATAATCTCAACTATTATACACTTTTCAACTGTCTATTTCAAGGTTAGTTCATCAATAATTTCTAAAGACTTAAAACTATGCTTTACATACGTATGCATATAACTCTTCATAATCTTCTTCAATTCCTTTAAAATTTCCTCAGATAATTGAAAGGTAAACAGTTTCTCAATTGTTGAAGATACAATAAATTGCATTGCATATCGCGTAGATTCATGAACCTCTCTTGTCTTTTGACCATGCTTGCACTCTGGACAAAACATCCCGCCACGCAACACAGAAAAATACTTCAGATTATCTTTGGTTCTGCAATGCATGCATTCAAACACCGTAGGCCCTTCACCATTTATGGTCATTGCCTTTAATTCAAACACAACTCTAACAAAATCAGGCGTAAATTTTCCACTTTCCAAAGCTCGAAGAGATTGATATAAAAGTTTCAACATCTCTTTCTCATCATTGTTCTCCTGACAAAAAAACTCTGCAAACTCCAAAAAATAAAATCCCATATAGGCTGCATCTACATCCAAGGTTAATTCACGAAAATAATTATGTATATTTGCCTTGGATAGATTGTATGAACTTTTCCCTTCGAAAAATTCAAATTCTCCAAAGGAAAAAGGGTTGGTTGCTGCCAGAAGCTGACTGTTTGGACGTCTAGCGCCTCTGGCAAATGCAGTAATCTTACCTCGTTCTTTGGTCAAAACCGTTATTCTTTTGTCGTAATCCGAAATCGGCATGGTGGAAAGCACCATCCCCGTCAAAACTACTGACTGTCCCATCTACCCTTTCATCCTTTTCTAACCTATTCACGTTACGATAGGTCAAATAGTCTTCCACTTTTCCAGTTGTCCAAAAGTTTTCCCATGATTTCTCCATTGCAATTCCCTCCACTACTCTTAGGTTTTGCAATGTGCTCATAAATATGCTGGTGAAAAAATGGAAACTTCATAAAAACTACTGATCTTCTCTATAGCCAAAGTTCTTGATTAAGAAATCGCTATCTCTCCAATCTTTCTTTACCTTCACCCAAAGTTTTAAGTTTACCTTGGTATCCAAAAGACGTTCCATCTCATATCTAGCATTAGTACCAATTTTCTTTAACATGGCACCTTGTTTGCCAATGATAATTCCCTTATGGGAATCACGTTCACAAACTATGGTTGCATCAATATCAATGATTCCTTTACGTTCCTTCATCTGATCAATGCCAACTGCAATACCATGTGGAATTTCATCACTCAATGCATGCAGCGCTTTTTCGCGAATAATTTCTGCACAAATAGCACGTTCTGGCTGATCTGTTATGGTGTCTTCATCATAATACTGTGGACCATAAGTTAAATACTTAAAAATACTGTCAATAATATCATCTGTATTATTTCCACGAAGTGCAGAAGTTGGAATAATTTCTGCAAAATCGTATACTTTACGATAGGTATCGATAAATTCAAATACCTCATCTCTTTCTACCGTGTCAATCTTGTTAATGATTAAAATAACTGGTGTATTTACTTTCTTTAACTGTTCAATAATATGCTGCTCGCCAGCACCAATAAAGTTCGATGGTTCTACTAACCAAAGAATAACATCTACTTCATTTAATGTTTTTTCTGCTACATTTACCATGTATTCACCTAACTTATTTTTTGCCTTGTGAATACCAGGTGTGTCCAAGAAAATAATCTGTCCCTTATCCATGTCAGTATAAACAGTCTGGATACGGTTACGAGTTGTCTGTGGCTTGTTGGATGTAATCGCAATTTTCTGTCCAATCAAGCGATTCATAAGTGTAGATTTTCCTACATTTGGTCTGCCAATAATGGTTACAAAACCAGATTTAAAATTTGCTTTCATATATTTTTCCTTTTATTCTAATAAACTTTTGATTTCCATAAACATATCCTCTTCTGCACGGATATTGTTTTCATTACCAATCACACAGAAGTTTCCATCTGCAAGCACCGCTTCCATCATATCTGCAAGTCCTCGAATATCCTCTTCCGTAGCACTTAATATCTCATCACGTTCACGCTGAATTTCTTCTTCACTTATTTTCTTTAAGTATGCAGTCAACGATCGATTTCCTTTTGCCTCCGGATTCATTGGTGTATCAATACCACCAAGTGTTCCAATGATATATTTGGTCATTTCTCTTTCATCTGCGGTAAATTGGCGAAGATACTCTGGAATACCTTCGTATACTTCATTAGTTTTTCTAAGATTTGGATCACGATAAGAAGCAAGCATCACTTCACCTGTACGATAGAAGGAGTTGGAACAACCATATGCGCCGCCCTTAACACGTACGTTCATCCAAAGATAATCGTAGCTTAAAATCATTTTTAATACATTGATATATCCTGAATATTTGTATCCATGCTTTGCAAAACTTCCAGTACGGGAAACATACTGGATTGCAGATGCATCAGTAAAACCTTCATTCTTTTTGCCAAGTGTTGCACCAACTACATCACCTTTTTCTGCACCTTCTGGAAGTGTTTCAATAAAGTTTGCTAATACTGGAACTGCTTTTTCGTATAACTCTTCTGTTCCAGTAAAACTAATAAGCATACGGCTCTTTCCGATAACCTTAGCTAATACACTACGAATTTTTGCAATAAGAACTTCAGGTTCCGTTTTTACCATTTCTTCCATCTTGCAAATTGCTTCATAAAAACCAATACCTGCTGTTAAATCCTGATAGAATGCATACTCTGAAAAATACGCCATACTTCTTGTTGCAGATACAACATGTCCAGAACTGCTAAGCATTGTCTGGATACGAGACTTATTCTGTGCAATAATTTCTGTCAAACGTTTGATATCATCAAATTTTGTAGTATGAACAATCTCTTTCAAAATAGACATTGCTTCTTCTAATTTGTGTTCTAATACACGTACTTTAAATTCATAACGCACATGTGGATTTACCTTTTCGCCCACTTCTGGATAAGCACTCACACTGCTGCTAATACCACCTGTATGGATATTAATTGCATTAGAAAGTTCTGCAAAGGTATAATTTTCTGTATCCATATATCCAAACAAGGTACGTGCCACACTTAAGTATGGTAAATCTTCTGTTGAAACATCTTCAGCATCAAAGAGCATTGTAATGTAATCAATTCCATTTGTTTCAATATTATGAAGTAAGGCTTTTACATCGCCAATCTGCTTTTCTTCAATATAATAAGGAGCTATTTCCTTACGCATATCTTTTCGCTCTAACATCGGAATCTTCTGCAAGTCTTCTTCCGAAGAAACCTCATCTTGATATTCTCTTAATCGAATGGTATTCTGTACCACTTCTTCTAACTCTTCTTCTGAAAGTGTTGCTTTATAAGTTTCTAATTTTTGTTTTAAAGCTTCTTCTTTTTTACTAGCCAAACCTTTTTCTGGCGCCAATGTTACCACTACACCATGAGGATTATCTAAAAGATATTTCTGAATTAATTCTTCGTAGTAACCAGTCCCCACCTGCTCTCTTAAGAATTGGAATACATCTAACATCTCAAGCTGATCAAATACCTGATCCTCATTATAAAGCCAGGTAGACATCATATTTAAACCATATAGCAAGCCCTTTGGAAAACTACCAAAATCAGCTTCACGGAAACGGAATTCTGTACTATTGATAGACGCCAAAATCGAAGAGTCTTTTACCCCTTCTTTTACAATCTGCTTTAAGGTGTCTTCAATAATTGTTACAAAACGTTCTTTGTCTTCTTTATTTGCATTCTTTGCACAGAAATTAAAAGTCGGTTGCAAAATACCATCATCAAAAGAACCATACACATCTTGTCCAATTCCAGCATCAATCAATGCTTGACGAACTGGTGCTCCTGGTGCACTAATCAGTGCATAATCCAACACTGAAAATGCCTGATTTAAGATTTTGTCATCTGCTTTTCCAACAACCTTACTATATGCCAAATAAGTATTGTTTTCTTCGCTTTCTTCAGATGAAATTGGATACTTCTTTACAATATCTTTTATCTGCGCATATGGTTTTTGTTCTGGAACCGATGTATCAATATTCAACACATCATAATTACACAAATATGCCTGATCCATCCATTCTAAACGTTCTTTGATATCAAAATCACCATACAAGTAAATATAAGAATTCGATGGATGATAATAATTTTTATAAAATCCTAAGAAATCTTCGTAAGTAAGTTCTGGAATAAAGTCTGGATTCCCACCAGAATCCTTACTATAAGTGTTGTCTGGGAACATTGCTTCAAACAAAGTACTCTGTAAAATCTCATCTGCAGAGGAATATGCACCCTTCATTTCATTATATACAACACCATTGATGGTAAGTGGTGCATCTTTATCTTCTAATTCGTAATGCCAACCTTCCTGCTTAAAAATCTCTTCATATTTCAAAATGTTTGGATGTAATACAGCATCCAAATATACGTCCATAAGATTTTTGAAATCCTGATCATTATAACTTGCTACAGGATACATTGTCTTATCTGGATAAGTCATAGCATTTAAAAATGTATTCAGTGATCCTTTAATCAATTCAACAAACGGATCTTTTACTGGGAATTTGTCCGATCCACAAAGTACAGAATGTTCAATGATGTGTGGCACACCAGTATAATCCTGTGGAGTTGTACGGAATCCAATATAAAACACTTTATTATCATCGTCATTGGAAATAAGTGCAACACGAGCACCACTTTTCTTGTGACGAAGCACATATCCCTTAGAATGAATGTCATTTAAATCTTGCTCTTTTATTAATTCATATGTGTCTAAACCAAAAAAACTCATTGTTTGTCCTCCAAAACATAGTTAAATACATTATATCGCATTTATTTATATTTTAAAATATATATTTCGTAAATATAAATTAAATAAAAAGCAACTTGATTATCTATGCATAAGATTTTACTTCTTAGATGTTGAAAACGATAAACCACGACCATCTTACAAGTGAAATTTTTCAGATAGATAAATTTCACTTCGATTTTTGCTAGAAATATCTCTTTTTCACAGAAAAAAACATCTCAACAGACAAATTTTATGTATAGATGAATGCGAAGACATCTATATAAGAAAATCATCTATTGAGATGTATAATATGCTTATGACAACACATGCTCACCTAGCATCTTTTCCATCCAAATCAAGTCATACCATCGATCAAATTTATACGCACAAAGATTGAATCTAGCTACCTGTTTATATCCCATATGTTCATGGAAATGGGTACTATTATTATTGAGGTATTCGTCCTCGTTGTCCGTATAGGCGATGCTAGCATAGATATTGAGCATACCAAGTTCTTTCAATTGTTTTTCTAATTCTTCATATAGTCTTCTGCCTAATCCACTCTTGTGTACAGTTCGATCTAAATAGATACTAACTTCTGCGCTTCTGTAAAAAGCAGCTCTTTCATGAAAACGACCTGCATAAGCATAGCCTAAAATTCTCCCATCCTGTTCTGCCACCAGATATGGATAATTTTCTAGTGTTTTACGTATTCGACTTTCAAATTGCTCTACCGTTGGAACGACATATTCCATCGTGATTGCTGTATTTTCAATATAATAACTATAGATATGTAAAATAGCTGCTGCATCCTTTGGGGTTGCAGAGCGAATAATAATTTCTGACATTTTCTTCTCCCCCAATCCAAAATCATCTTGATATAACTAATAAATTATGATAAATTCTATTTGTCTTTACAGACACCGCCTATCTCGTGGGCTGACGAGATAGGCATTTTTATTTGCGCTTATTCATCCTATCAATATAGGTAAGCAAAGCTAGTAGAAACGTTCCGAAGAGTAACAGCAATGTTATTACTTCATATGTATTCATTTGCTCCACCTCCCCTCTATATAAATCAGGAGGCTACCACCTCGTCATGGTACTTTTCTGATGTTAAAATAACACAATCCACCACATGTATCAATTATACTTTTTCACACCATTCTTCTTATATTTAATATCTTCTGCTAAAACATTGACACTCTTCTCTTAAATTTCTTAGCAAGAATTTCTACGAATAACTTACTACAAACTCATGATATAATTCATAAACATATTCTATATCAAACCCTATTAACTCATCAAGAGAATATTGCTTCAACAGTTCATGCACAAATCGATTTCCCAAATAATATCCAACATCTCCATAACCATGATAGTCCGCCCAATCCCCAAAGTATCTCTGAGTAAACTGAGTCATCTCTGGTAAGTCCACATCAAAATCATGTAATATCTGTGCAAAATGCTCCTCACACCATGTCTTCCATCCTTTCACATCCTGATGAAAATATGTGAAATCTCCCACAAGAGCCTGTTCTACATACATTGCAATCCCCTCAACAAACAACTGCCACACATAATTTTTCTCATTCTCTTTTACTTCTTGTTCCAACTCACCATACTGTGCATGGTACACATGCCCCAATTCATGGTAAATCAAACCATACATAGATGCCTTATCACACCAATCCAACTCTATTATTTTTTCTACACCCAATAAAATCGTGTCATTTTCATTGATCTGTGTTACCCATCCTGCAGCATTCCCTAGTCCAAGGTAGAAGACAATATCGACATTTAATTCTTTACTAAATTCTTTCATGATTCTTTCGTTCAAGCCCGCTATTACCTCAATAAACGAATTGTGTAGAAGTTCTAGCTTTGGATTATGCCAAACTGCATTGATATGTGGTAAAAACTCTTTCTCAAACGTATACTCCCCTGTTTTTGTATACTCATCAATCTCATTTTTGAATATATGTGCACAATCTGTATAAATAGAATTTATATACTTCTCCCATTTTTCATAACAAAATGTTTTATTTTCAAATATATCGTTTATCTGTCCATATGTATCAATAATCTTAATCATCGGTTCTCCTCAAGAAAAAACCCTTCGCTTTCGCGAAGGGCATGTGTCTTATATTCAAATATTAGCTAAGACGAGTTACATTTGCAGCCTGTGGGCCTTTATCGCCATCAACTACTTCAAATTCAACTTTTTCTCCATCTTTTAATTCTTTGAATCCGTCCATATTAAGTGCTGAGAAATGAACGAACACTTCTTTTCCGGCTTCATCACAGATGAATCCATATCCCTTTTTTGCATTAAACCATTTTACTGTTCCCTGCTGCATAACTAAAAATCCTCCTAACACAATAAACCTTTGTGGATTATGCATTCCACTCTCTTACATTAGCATATTTGCCGAATTCTGTCAAACAAAATCCATACACACTATACAAATTGCATAACATATAATATTTGTTCCTATTGCCAATCACCAAGAACTACTTTTTTAAATTCACATCCACCTGTGGGAATGGAATTTCGACACCCTCTTTATCAAACGCAAGTTTCACATTTTCAATAATGCGCCATCTGGCAGTCCAGTAATCTTCTTTTTTTACCCAGCAACGAAGCCCCATATCAATAGAACTATCTAACAAATCAGACACAAATACATTCTTATCTTCTTCTTGCAAAACAGCTTCATCTGTCATAATGATATCTTCAAGTATCTTTTTCACTTTCGCAATATCACTATTGTATGCCACGCCAAAACGCAAATCCAATCGACGATTTTTCATGGCAGTTACATTTGTAATGCTCGAATTCGACAATGCACCATTTGGAATCATAATGGCTTTATTATCTGGAGTCAAAAGTTTGGTATAAAAAATCGTAATTTCCGATACGGTTCCTTCCTGCTTATCAGCATTTTCAATAATATAATCTCCAACTACAAATGGCTTTAAAAGTAGAATCAATACCCCTCCTGCAAAGTTAGACAAACTTCCCTGTAATGCAAGACCAACGGTCAAACCAGCAGAACCAAGTACTGCAATCACAGAACTTGCTGTCACACCAAAGTTGGACAAAATCATAAGAAGAAGCACAAAATACAAAGCATATTTGCACAAAGAGCTTACAAATGTCACTACTCCTTGCTCAGCATTCGCTCTTTCCATAGAACGTCCTAAAATTTTTACAACCCATTTGATGATTCGGCTCCCAATCAACAATACAATTACTGCTAGTATCACATCAACACAAAAATCTAAAAGTCCAGGGAGCGCTCCTTCCAAATAGTTTTCTAAAGCGTTCTTTTCTTTTTCCACTACATCCACAATTGATGCATCTGCTGTTAATAAAAATCGCATCTTTACCTCCTAATAAGGCTCCGCCGAAGCGGAGCCTACATCACTTCTTATTTAATTATACGAACTTTTAAAACACCGTCAATAGCATTTAATTTTGCAACAGAATCTTCTGAAATAGGAGAATCGATATCCATAAGAGAATATGCATAATCACCTTTTGCTTTTGTTGTCATATCTGCTACGTTTACATCAGCGTCCGCTGTAACTGCTGTAAGCTGAGCGATGATACCTTTTACATTTCTATGTAATACTGCTACACGACCAGCTGTTGTACATGCACCCATGCTGCAATCTGGATAGTTTACAGAATGAACGATGTTACCATTTTCTAAGTAGTCACGAATTTCACGAACCGCCATAATTGCACAGTTGTCTTCAGATTCTGCTGTAGATGCTCCAAGATGAGGTGTTACGATACAACCTTTTTTACCAACTACTGTTGGGTTTGCAAAGTCTGTTACGTAGTGTTTTACTCTGCCTTCTTCTAATGCTTTTACCATCGCTTCTTCATCTACAAGTAAATCACGAGCAAAGTTTAATACAATTGCATTTGGTTTCATTTTTGAAATTGCATCTTCATTAATCATCTTCTTTGTGTTTTCTAATAATGGAACATGGATTGTGATAAAATCACATTCTCTGTAAATATCTTCAATATTTGCGCTGTGTTTTACAGTACCAGATAAGCTCCATGCTGCATTTACAGAAATGTATGGATCATATCCGTATACTTCCATACCAAGGTTTGTCGCTGCGTTTGCAACTAATACACCAATAGCACCAAGACCGATAACACCAAGTTTTTTACCTGAAATTTCTGTACCAGCGAAGTTCTTTTTCTGTTTTTCTGCTGTTTTTGCGATATTTTCATCATCTTTATTTGCAAGGCACCATTCAATACCACCTACTAAATCACGAGATGCATAAAGCATAGCCGCAAGTACAAGTTCTCTTACACCCTTTGCATTTGCACCTGGTGTATTAAATACTACGATCCCCTGTTCTGCACATTTATCAAGTGGAATGTTATTAACACCAGCACCAGCACGTGCAATCGCTACCACTTTGTCACCAAGTTCGATATCGTGTACAGATGCACTACGAACTAATGCTGCATCAGCATCCTTGATATCATCTACTTTCTCATATTTGTTAATGAATAAATTTAAACCTACATCTGCGATAGGATTTAAGCATGTATACTTGAACATAATATCCTCCAATTCCGAACTGCCAAAATTGTCATGCATATCGAATCAAATTCATTTGATTCGATTTTGCATACAATTTTGATTGGCGGAACGCCTCAAATATGAGCAAAAGCAGTTACAAAGCAACTGATATTCTGCGAAGCAGAATCTTTTGCGAATATTTGTAGCAGTTCGTAATAATTTATTTTTTATTTATTTGCTTCCTCGAAAGCTTTCATGAATTCTACTAATTTTTCAACACCTTCCTGTGGCATAGCATTGTAGATAGATGCACGCATACCACCAACAGAACGATGTCCTTTTAAGTTTTCAAATCCTGCAGCTTTTGCTTCTTTTACAAATTTTGCATCAAGATCAGCATCACCTGTTACAAATGGAACGTTCATGAGAGAACGATCTTCTGGAGCAACTGTTGCTTTGAACATTTCACTCGCATCTAAGAAATCATAAAGAATTTTAGCCTTTTCCTCGTTTTTCTGTTTCATTACTTCAAGGCCACCCATCTTCTTAATCCATTTGAATACTTTACCACAAATATAGATACCATAACATGGAGGTGTGTTGTAAAGAGAATCATTATCAGCCTGTGTTTTGTACTTCAACATAGTTGGTGTGCCTGGTAATACATCATCTGTGATTAAATCTTCACGAACGATGGCAATTACTACACCTGCTGGACCAACGTTTTTCTGAACGCCACCATACATGATTGCGTATTTTGTAATATCTACAGGTTCTGATAAGAAACAAGAAGATACGTCAGATACTAAATCCACACCCTTTGTATTTGGTAATTCTTTAAATTTTGTACCATAAATTGTGTTGTTCTCACAGATATAAACATAATCCATATCATCTGTAATTGCTAAATCGCTACAATCTGGGATATAAGAGAATGTTTTGTCTGCAGATGAAGCAAGTTCTACTGCTTCACCATACATTTTTGCTTCAGCAAATGCTTTTTTCGCCCACTGACCTGTAATGATATAACCAGCTTTTTTGTTTTTCATTAAGTTCATAGGAACTGCTGCAAACTGCTGTGATGCACCACCCTGTAAGAATAATACTTTGTAGTTATCTGGAATATTTAAGAGTTCTCTTAAATCTGCTTCTGCTTCTTTGATGATTTCGTCAAAAACTTTCGAACGATGGCTCATTTCCATTACGGACATTCCGCTTCCCTTGTAATCCATCATTTCTTCTGCCGCTTCACGAAGTACTTCTTCTGGTAAAACTGCAGGTCCTGCTGAGAAATTATATACTCTACTCATTTCCAACTACCTCCTTAAATTATTTCTATATTTCATACTATTGGAAATTCTTTTGTTCTTTAACACGCTGTTGTGCTAAAGCGTTTTCTTCGAAAATTGCAGGGACAGCATCTTTTGTCCCTGCTTATTAAATTATTTCGCTACATCTAATAGAATTCCGTTTACGGAATTTTGTGCGCGAGCAGTGTTGCAAAGCAACAATTTTCTACTCCGCGAGCTGCACATATTATGCATTAGACGCCACATCTAATGCATCAAATGCTTCATTGATAGGTGCACCCGGTGCTACCATTGGCCATACTTTATCATCGGAGTCAATGATACAATCAATTACAAATGGCTTTTTGCATTCTAATGCTTCTTTAAATGCATCTTCAAACTCTTCTCTAGATGTTACTCTTCTTGCCTCACATCCGAGTCCTTCTGCAATTTTCACAAAATCTACACCATCATCTAAAATGGTTGCAGAATAATGTTCGCTGTAGAATAAAGTCTGCCACTGACGAACCATACCAAGTACATGGTTGTTAATAATAACTTCGATAAGTGGAAGTTTGTTTCTGCTAGCAGTTGCCAACTCATTCATATTCATACGGAAACATCCGTCACCCGCAATATTTACAACCTGTTTGTCTGGATTTGCCATTTGTGCGCCAATCGCTGCACCAAGACCGTAACCCATAGTTCCTAAACCACCTGAGGAAAGCAATGTACGAGGAGCTTTGTACTTATAATACTGTGCTGCCCACATCTGATGCTGTCCAACTTCGGTTACCATGATGGCATCACCTTGAACCATTTCATAAATCTTTTCAATAATATATGGACCACTAAGTCCTGTTGGACTATAAACCATTGGATATCTCGCCTGCATCTGCTGAATGTGTCCCATCCACTCTGGATGACTATACTGTGGAAGTTCTGCATTTAATCTAGTCAAAACTTCTTTCACATCGCCGATAACACTTGCATCTGCCACGATATTCTTATTGATTTCTGCTGGGTCTACGTCAATATGTAAAATCTTTGCGTGACGAGCAAATTTCTTTGGATTACCAAGTACACGATCCGAAAAACGAGCACCTATGGCAATCAGTAAATCACATTCACTTACACCAAGGTTTGATGTCTTGGTACCATGCATACCAAGCATACCTGTGTATCTGTAATCAGTTCCATCAAAAGCACCTTTTCCCATCAATGTGTCACATACTGGAGCATCCACAAGTTCTACGAACTTGCGAAGTTCTTCGCTTGCCTCTGAGATAACTGCGCCTCCGCCAACAAAGATAAATGGTTTCTTTGCTTTTCGGATGCGACGAAGCGCTCTTTCAATGTCTTCATCTTTAATGGTATGTGAAACTCTTGCTGGAAATTCCACTTCTTTTGGTTTGTATTCACATTTTGCTGCTGTCACATCCTTTGGAATATCTACAAGCACTGGACCTGGACGTCCTTTTCTTGCAATAGAAAAGGCTCTACGAATCGTGTCCGCCAAATGATCTACATCTTTTACAATAAAATTGTGCTTTGTGATTGGTGTTGTAATACCAGCAATATCAATTTCCTGGAAACTGTCTTTTCCAAGAAGTGGTAAGGTTACGTTACAAGTAATTGCAACCATTGGAACCGAATCCATGTAAGCCGTTGCAATACCAGTTACAAGATTCGTTGCTCCTGGTCCACTTGTTGCAAAACAAACACCTACCTTACCTGTACTTCTCGCATATCCATCCGCTGCATGAGATGCACCCTGCTCATGAGAAGTAAGTATATGTTTAATCTGATTCTGTTGATAAATCGCATCATATACATTTAAAATTGCTCCGCCTGGATAACCAAATACGGTATCTACACCTTGCTCTTTTAAACATTCAATGATGATTTGTGATCCGTTTAAAATCATATATATATTTCTCTTCCTTACTTAATTTCTAATACCGCTCCTCTATTTCCAGAAGTAACCATAGATGCATATCTCTTCAGATATCCTGTTGTTACCTTTGGTTCACGAGGCTGCCATTTTGCACGGCGCGCTTCCATTTCTTCATCAGAAACATCCACATCTAATTTCATTTCTGGAATGTTAATCTTGATGATATCTCCTTCTTCGATAAGAGCGATAGGTCCGCCAACTGCTGCTTCTGGTGAAACGTGTCCAATTGAAGCACCACGGGAAGCTCCTGAGAAACGTCCGTCTGTGATAAGCGCTACAGAACTGCCAAGTCCCATACCTGCGATGGCAGATGTTGGATTTAACATTTCTCTCATACCTGGGCCACCTTTTGGTCCTTCGTAACGAATAACAACTACGTCACCTGCTACGATTTTGCCACCTTTGATTGCATCAATCGCATCTTCTTCACATTCAAATACGCGGGCTGGTCCTTCGTGTACCATCATCTCTTCTACAACTGCAGAACGTTTTACAACACTACCGTCTGGAGCAAGATTTCCTTTTAATACTGCAAGACCACCTGTCTTACTATATGGATTATCCATTGGTCTGATAACCTCTGGATTTCTATTTACTGCATTTGCAATATTTTCCCCAATTGTTTTACCTGTAACTGTCATACACTCTGTGTTAAGAAGTCCTGCATCTGCAAGCTGTTTCATAACTGCATATACACCACCTGCTTCATTTAAGTCTTCCATATAGGTATGACCTGCTGGTGCTAAATGACAAAGGTTTGGAGTTTTTTCGCTAATTGGGTTTGCAAATTCAATATCAAAGTCAAATCCAATTTCATGTGCAATGGCAGGTAAATGAAGCATAGAGTTTGTAGAACAACCAAGTGCCATATCTACTGTAAGTGCATTGATAATGGATTCTTTTGTCATAATATCTAATGGACGAATGTCTTTTTTCAGTAATTCCATAACTGCCATACCAGCATGTTTTGCAAGACGAATTCTGTCTGAATACACTGCTGGGATAGTTCCGTTTCCACCAAGTCCCATACCAAGAGCTTCTGTTAAACAGTTCATAGAGTTTGCTGTGTACATACCAGAGCATGAGCCACAAGTAGGACATGTTTTCTGTTCGTATTCTTTTACATCTTCTTCTGTCATAGTTCCTGCTGCATAAGAACCTACTGCTTCGAACATAGAAGATAAACTTGTTTTACATCCTTTTACTTTACCAGCAAGCATTGGTCCACCGGATACAAATACAGTTGGAACATTGATACGAGCTGCTGCCATAAGTAAACCTGGTACGTTTTTATCACAGTTTGGAACCATAACAAGTGCATCAAACTGATGTGCAAGTGCCATTGCTTCTGTCGAGTCAGCAATCAAATCTCTAGTTACGAGAGAATATTTCATACCAACGTGTCCCATAGCAATACCATCACATACCGCGATTGCTGGGAAAACGACTGGTACACCGCCAGCTTCTGCTACACCAAGTTTTACTGCGTTTACAATTTTGTCTAAATTCATATGACCTGGTACGATTTCGTTATAAGAACTAACGATACCTACCATTGGTTTTTTCATTTCTTCTTCTGTAAATCCTAAAGCATTAAACAAACTTCTATGAGGAGCCTGCTGCATGCCTGCTTTTACGTTATCACTCTTCATGATGTTTCCTCTTTTCTACAAATAATTACTAAATTGTACACCAAAAAATACAATCCTGCAATAAATTTATACTCTATCTGCAATGAGGCT
>JAZQZJ010000060.1:0-14832 GCA_045633955.1 Agathobacter sp.
AAGGTCAATTGCTTTTTTGATCATATCTTCTGGGATACCTGTACCACCGTGAAGTACTAATGGCATTGTACCTGTTTTAGCCTGGATAGCATCAAGTGTTTCGAAGCTAAGACCAGCCCAGTTTTCTGGATATTTTCCGTGAATATTACCGATACCAGCTGGAAGGATATCTACACCAACATCAGCCACAGCTTTACATTCATCTGGTTCTGCACATTCACCAGCACCTACAACACCGTCTTCTTCTCCACCGATTGAACCAACTTCAGCTTCGATAGAAAGACCTAACTGATGAGCAACTGCTACTAATTCTTTTGTTTTTTCAACGTTTTCTTCAATAGAGAAGTGTGAGCCGTCGAACATGATAGATGTGAAACCAGCTTTGATACATTTATAGCATCCGTCGTATGAGCCGTGATCTAAATGAAGTGCTACAGGAACTGTAATTCCAAGTTCTTCGTCCATAGCTTTTACCATAGCTGCTACTGTCTTGAATCCTGTCATGTATTTTCCAGCACCTTCAGATACACCAAGAATAACTGGTGAGTTTAATTCCTGTGCTGTTAACAAGATAGCTTTTGTCCATTCTAAGTTGTTAATGTTGAACTGTCCAACTGCATAGTGGCCAGCTTTTGCTTTGTCGAGCATTTCTTTTGCTGATACTAACATGTGTTACCTCCTAAAAAAAAATTACTTGTTCATTTATTATAAATTTATCAAGTAAATCACTAGTTGATAAATATTATATTACATTTTCACAAAAAATGGAAGTCTATAAAATACGAAATTAAACTAAAACACGAACTATTCCTCTTCTTTTGTGAGAATATTCAAAACCTTGTGATGATTGCGAATATCTACGCTCCAATGTTCACCACCATTTTCACCATCCATCGTCCAAGTAACACTTGAACGAGAACGAAACTGTATATGGCTCGTTTTAAATGCATATACCATTTTGGATTCATGAACAATTCCTGTCAGATATCCTATAATTTCATTTAACTCCATTGGATTTGTTGGATGCTTAATTAATGTTACTTCAAATTCTCCATCATCCAATTCTACATTCTTCCCAGTCAAACCTTTAAAACCTGCTACCGAAATAGAATTTGTTACCATACCATAAATGAAACGATCCTCAATCACTTCACCATTCGCTTCTACCTGCATAAGATAGTTTGGAATAGAAGCCAAACTCTTTGCAGCTGATAATATATATGCGGCATGTCCAAACACATTTTTTAACTCCTGTGGTGTATCATAGGAAATCTCTGTAAAAAGACCAAATCCTGCAATATAAATAAATGTATCATCCTCAAACTGACCTACATCACATGGGAAAATGTGATCGCCTACGGCAATCTCAGCGGCTTTGAGCATATCTCCTGCAATTCCCAATGTTCGAGCAAAATCATTGGTGCTTCCAGCTGGAATATAGCCTAAAGGTATACTTAATCCTGCTTCGTGCATACCTGTTACCACTTCATCCAAAGTACCATCCCCACCACTGCAGACAATACGTTCATAATCAGCGCCATCTTCACGCACTTTACGTGTGGCATCTCCTCTTGCCTGTGTTGGATACACGGTTGGATCATACCCCGCTTTTACCATAATATTTACAATATCCAGTAAGTGGTTTTTAATTAACCCCATTCCTGATTTTGGATTAAATACAAATAATAGTTTCTTCATACCCATCTTCTTCTACCTCGCTATTTGGTTAAGAACTCTACTAATGCTACGATGGCAGCTTCCTCATCTTGCCCCTCAGCTTCAATTGCAATCATCTTGCCATTGTCAAGACCAAGCCCCATAACTCCCATAATGCTCTTTACATTGATACAGCGGCTTCCCATGCTGATAAAAATCCTACTCGAAAATTCATTTGCCAGACCAACTAATTCTGCCAAAGCGCGTGGATCATACACAGACGCTGTATCTACTGTAATTTCTTTTGTCATAACTATCTCCCTTAGTATATTCCTTTTTCCCCTCGAATCGTCTCTGCAATCGCAGCCAATTTTCGAAGTCTATGATTGATTCCAGATTTTCCAACTGGAGGATTCATATACTGCCCTAAATCTTTCAGCGGAGCTTCTGGATACTCCAATCTTACCTGTGCCATTTCCCTAAGTGGCATTGGTAAACTATCCAGACCTTCTGTATCACGAATCAATTCAATATCCGCAATCTGTTTTACAGCTGCGGTTACGGTTTTTCCAATATTTGCGGTTTCACAATTTACTTTGCGGTTTACAGAGTTACGCATTTCTTTTAGTATACGTACGTTTTCCAAATTCATTAGTGAAACATATGCTTCCATAACATTTAGCATGTCCACAATCTGAGAACCTTCTTTTAAGTATACCACAAAATGATTTTTTCTTTCTATAATTTTAGGATCTGTTTCAAACTCACGCATGAGTTCCTGGATCCTTGCCGCCTGTTCTGGCGTTCTACAAACAATTTCAAAGTGGTAAGCTTTATTTGGATCACTCATAGAACCAGATGCCATAAATGCACCTCGTATAAAAGCACGTTTACAACATGTTTTTTCCAAATACAACCCCTGTATCGCTTCCACTATTTTCTTACAATCCTGACTTTCTAGAGGTTTGGACACATCAATTCCAAATCCGCATCGTAGCAAAACTGCATACTTTTCCAACAGCATTGGATTTTCTGTTTCAAAGGATAAACTGTATGGTTTCATGCTAATGCGTCCCTCTTGCATAATCATTGCGGCAAGCTCTGCAATCTGGCAGTGCCTTGCTTTACTATACTGACGCGCCAGTTCTTCTTTTATATCACTTGAAAAAGACATTCTATTTTCCTCTTAACGCATCCTTCGTCAAATCTCTGTGTTCAATTTTCAAACCATATTCACGGTCTTCACAATCTAAACGCTTAAATAATTCATTCGCCAGAGTAACAGAACGATGCTTTCCACCTGTACATCCAATGGAAATCACCAACTGATTCTTTCCTTCGTCAATATATTGTGGAATTAAAAATTGTACCAAATCTTCTAATTTATCAATAAATACAGATGCTTCTGGAGAGTTCATAACGAATTGCTGAATCTCAATATCGTTACCGGTTTTAGGGCGGAGTTCTACATCATAATATGGATTTGGCAAAAAGCGCACATCCATAACCATATCGGAGTCTGCTGGAATACCATATTTAAATCCGAAGGATAAAATAGTAATCATCATATTTTTATATTCTTCGTCATGAATAAAAATACGTTCTAACTCAGACTTTAATTCTCTCGTAAGCAATGTACTCGTATCAATAATATAGTTCGCACGCTCACGCAAAAATCCAATCTTCGCACGTTCACGCTCTAGTCCTTTTTCAATACGCTCACCCTTTGACAATGGATGAATTCGACGTGTCTCTTTATAACGTTTTACCAACACATTATCAGAAGCATCCAAAAACAAAATCTCATAATGAATTTCATCTCTGTCCAAATGATCCAAAGCAGTTTTCAAAATCTCTAATGCATCACCGCTTCGCACATCCATACCAAGTGCAATATTTTTCTTCGCTACATTTGTAGTTCCTGAAAACAAATCTACAAATTTATCAAAGAATTCTACTGGAAGATTATCTACACAAAAATATCCCATATCTTCCATCATCTTCATTGCTGTACTTTTTCCCGCGCCGGACATACCGGTTACAATCACAAGATTCACTAAAATTCTCCTATCATCTTTACTTCAGGTTCCATTTCTACCTGGAACTGTTCATATACCTTTTCTTTTACATCTTCAATTAATTTGCAAACATCTGCAGCTGTAGCTCCACCTTTGTTCACTACAAAACCACAATGCTTTTCTGATACCTGTGCACCACCAACGGTATAACCTCTCAAGTCTGCATCCTGGATAAGCTTTCCTGCAAAATATCCTTCTGGCCTTTTAAACGTACTTCCTGCACTAGGATATTCCAATGGCTGTTTATCAAGACGTCGATTACGAAAATCTGTCATCATTTCTCGAATAACTTCTTCATCGCCTTTCTGTAACTCAATAGTCACTTCCAAGACAATATATTTTTTCTCCGGAATACAACTATGGCGATAAGAAAGATCCAACTCTTCTGCTGAAAGCTCTATCACTTTACCATCTGTAGTAAGCACTTTTGCACTTACTAGAACATCCTTCATTTCACCGCCATAAGCGCCAGCATTCATCACAAGAGCACCACCTAAAGAACCGGGGATACCTGCTGCAAACTCGAATCCTGCCAAACCATTTTTTAACGCCTCTGCTGCAATTTTCGATAACAAAGTTCCTGCTCCTGCAGTGATGCGATTGCCTTCTACTTTTACATATTCTGCAGCCTTGCCAAAAGATACTACCAAACCACGAATACCCTTGTCTCCTACCAATAAATTACTTCCATTTCCAATGATGGTTACAGGCACTTGATATTCATTTACCAAATCCATAATCTGTGGAACGTCAGCTACTTCTGGAGAAACAAACATATCCGCATTGCCTCCAATGCGGAATGTTGTATGTTTACTCATTGGTTCATCCATTAAAATGGTTTCTTCTGGAATAATCATTTTCAATCTATTGTAGAAATCTGTATACATGTAATTTTTCCTTCTATGCTTCTTTTAAGAATGCTACATAACCTCTATATGCTTCGTATAAGTCTACTTTGCTGATAATTTCCCATGGTGCATGCATATTAAGTACAGCTACGCCACTATCAATAACATTCATGCCATAGTTTGCAAGAATGTAAGCGATAGTTCCACCGCCACCCTGATCTACTTTACCAAGTTCTGAAGTCTGGAATGTAACTTCATTTGTATCCATAATATTGCGGAGTTTTGCAAAATATTCTGGATTTGCATCGTTTGATCCACCTTTGCCGCCTCTGCCTGTAAATTTATTGAATACAAGACCATTTCCAAAGTAAGCACAGTTCTTTCTCTCCATTACAGATGGGAAATTTGGATCAAATGCTGCAGATACATCAGAAGAAAGCACTTTCGAATTCTTTAATGCACGACGTACTGCAAGCTCTGAATATGTGCCAGCTAAGTTCATTACTTCTGCTACACAGTTTTCAAAGAATCTTGATTCCATACCGGTTGCACCCACGCTACCAATTTCTTCTTTGTCTACTAAAAGACATACACTTGTGTAAGTAGGTACATCCACTTCTAACATTGCTTTATAAGATGGCCATGCACACACTCTGTCATCATGTCCATATCCCATAATCATACTACGATCAAAACCGTAATCTCTTGCATCCCCAGCTGGTACTACTTCAATTTCCGCAGAAAGAAAATCTGCTTCATCAACACCATAGGTTTCTTCTAAAATAGCTAAGATATTTGCTTTTACTTTATCTTTAATTTTTTCATCGCTATCTTCTTTTTCTTCTGCTGGAATACTGCCGATGAGAAGGTCAAGACTTTCACCTTCGATAACCTTTGCAGCCTTCTTTTCCATCTGTTCTGCAGAAAGATGAATTAATAAATCAGAAATACCGAATACTGGGTCTTCTGGTTTATCACCAATGTTTACGTTTACAATTGTACCGTCTTTTTTACAGATAACACCGTGTAATGCAAGCGGAATTGCTACCCACTGGTATTTTTTGATACCGCCATAGTAATGTGTATCTAACATAGCCATTTCAGTATCTTCAAAAAATGGTACCTGTTTCAAGTCGATACGTGGAGAATCGATATGAGCACCAAGAATGTTCATGCCTTCTTCCATACTCTTTTCTCCAAGAATAAACATTGCAAGACCTTTACCCATATTGTTTGCCATTACCTTGTCACCAGCCTTTAAGCTGACACCATTTGCAATAGCTTCATCTAAATCTACAAAGCCTGCTGCTTTTGCTAAATCATATACATAAGTAGTACATTCACGTTCTGTTTTACATGCACTAATAAATTTACGATAGTCTTCTGCAAATGCAAATACTGCATCTCTTTTTTCTCCCTGTGGATATTTTGCCCAAGCATTTTTTCTTTCCATTTTTATAAATCTCCATTCTTTAAATTATTTCTTAATTATTCTTGATTGCGGCTCTTTACCAAATTTTCCTGCACCCTACGGTAAAGTTCCTGTGCCGCATTATATCCCATTTTCTTTTGTCTATGGTTTACAGCTGCAGTCTCACAGATAACTGCGAGATTTCGACCTGGTCGAATTGGTACAGAGTGACAAACCACCTGATTTTCTAAATATTCAATATATTCATCTTCCAAGCCCATACGGTCATATTCTGCATCTTTTTTCCATTCTTGTAATTTGATAACCAAATCAATGACCTGTTTTTCTTTGATACATTCTACACCATAGAGTGTTTTTACATCCACAATACCAATACCACGAAGTTCGATAAAATTTCTCGTAACATCTGGCGCTGTTCCCACCAACGTATGGTCATCAATCTTTCGAATCTCTACCACGTCATCCGATACAAGACGATGTCCGCGTCGTACCAATTCCAGGGCAGCCTCACTCTTACCAATACCACTTTCACCAGTGATTAATACACCTTCACCATATACGTCAACTAAAACTCCATGAATCGTAATACATGGTGCTAAAAGTTCGCTAAGTTCACGAATCAGCTCTGCAGAAAAACTAGATGTAGATTTTTCTGTACCCAATACAGGGATTCCATTTTTCTGTGCAAGACGAATAAAATCTTCATCTGGCATGTGATTTCTACTAAAAATAATGCAAGGAATATCATAACTTAATAATTCTTCATAAATCCTTATTCTCACATCATCTTCTAACTGCTTTGTGTAGAAATACTCTACATTACCGATGACCTGCACACGCGAACTGTTAAAGTGTTGAAAATAACCTGTAATCTGTAATCCCGGACGATTGATTTCAATAGTTTGGATTTTTCTCTTCTTTAAATCCAACCCATCTGTATATTCCTTTAAATCTAATCGCTCTACCAATTTTGAAACACTAACCTCATTTTTGTTCATGTTTCTTTCCTCCTGTCAGCACGAAGCATTCATGCCCATACTCATAGATATTTTAACATAAAGGCACATACAGTTCAATCTTACATGTACACTTAAGAATGAAAAAATCGATATACCGACTCTGCTGCTTTTTGATTCATACCATCGATTTCTGCCAGTTCTTCTACTGTAGCATTTCGAATATTTTCCAAGGATTGAAAGTGTTTCATCAACGCTTTTCTTCTGGCTGGACCAATTCCTTCAATATCATCCAAAACTGATTTCACCTGACTCTTACTTCGCAAGCTTCTATGATATTCTATAGCAAATCGATGAGCTTCATCTTGAATACGTGTGATTAATTTGAAAGCCTCACTATGACGATCAATAGGAATTTCAATATTGTTATAATACAATCCTCTAGTTCTATGATTATCATCTTTTACCATACCACAAACTGGAATCTGTAATCCCAATTCTTCTAATACCTGAAGACAAATATTTACCTGACCTCTACCACCGTCCATCATAATAATATCTGGAAAACGAGTAAATGATCCCACTTCTTCTGGCAGATTCTGTTCTTCTAATTCCTGCATTTCATCCATGCCATGACGAAAACGTCTGGTAAGCACTTCATGCATAGAAGCATAATCATCCGGTCCGCTTATGGTGCGTAATTTAAACTTACGATAATCGCTGCGCTTTGGTTTTCCTTTTTCATAAACCACCATGGAACCTACCGTTTCAAACCCATTAATATTGGAAATATCAAATGCTTCCATACGATTTAAATCGGTCATACCAAGCAGCTCTTCGATTTCTTTGACGGCACCAATAGTTCGTCCTTCTTCTCTTTTTATCTTCTCTTTATCTTGATCTAAAATCATTTGGGCATTACGAGTAGCCAAATCCACCAGCTTGTTTTTCATACCTTTTTGTGGCGTACGAATACTTACCTTTGCTCCGCGCTTTTTTCCCAACCACTCTTCAACTACTACAGACTCCTCAATCGTTTCCTGTAACAGAATCTCTCTTGGAATAAATGGTGTTCCAGAATAAAACTGTTTGATAAAAGTTCCCAAAATATCACTCTTTGTTTCTTCCGTGCCTACACGTACATGGAAGTGATCTCTTCCTATAAGTTTTCCACCGCGAATAAAAAACACCTGTACCACTGCATCTACATCATCTGCTGCAAGTGCAACGATATCCTTATCTTCTCCATCGGTATGAGTAATTTTCTGTTTCTGTGCAATCTGTTTTACACTACTCAAAAGTTCACGATATTCGATGGCCTTTTCAAATTCTAAATCCATAGAAGCTTGATTCATTTTTTCTTCTAAATTCTTAATAACTGGTGCATAATTTCCATTTAGAAATTCCAATACACCTTCTATTTTTTTGCCATACTCTTCTTTACTGATATACCCTTGGCAAGGAGCATCACACTGATGAATATGATAATTCAAACAAGCTCTATCCATCCCAATATCACGTGGCAAATTGCGGTTACAAGTACGAAGCCCATAGATTTTATTTATTAAATCAATGGTATCTTTTACAGCTCCTGCACTAGTATATGGTCCAAAATAACGAGACTTATCCTTTTTCATCTGACGCGAAAACAATACTCTTGGAAAATCTTCACCTACCGTTACGCGAATATAAGGATAGGTTTTATCATCACGAAGCATTGTATTATATTTTGGTGTATGTTCTTTAATCAGATTACACTCTAACACCAAGGCTTCTAATTCAGAATCTGTAATAATATATTCGAATCTTTCGATATGCTCCACCATCTGTTTTTTCTTAATGCCTTCGTTGTGGCTAGGTTGAAAATACTGGCGTACTCGTTTTCGCAAACTCACTGCTTTGCCAATATAGATGATGGCATCTGATTTATCATGCATAATATAAACTCCCGGTAAATCCGGGAGTTTTTTTAATTCATTCTGTATATCAAACATATGAATCCTCTATTAATCTTCTTTAATCTTCTTCAAAATAATCTTCTAACAATTCTTCCTTTTTCTGTGCTTCTGTCATTTCGGTAAGCACTGCAAGAAACTCATCTGTTTCCTCCGCAAAAATTTCTGGATTCTGTTCCTGTGTTTCTGTTTTTTCTTCTGGTTCAGGAATTCCTTTCATTTCACGGAACATCTTCATAAATTCTTTACCAGTAATTGTTTCTTTTTCGAAGAGATATTCCGAAATCTTATCTAAGATTTCTTTATTTTCTTCTAACATCTTATAAGCATTGTTGTAGCAAGTATTGATTACAGAAAGTACTTCCTCATCAATCTGAGAAGCAGTATTTTCTCCACAAATAAGTCCTGCTCCAGCACTCAGATACTGATGCTCTACAGTTGCAAGACACATCATACCAAAACGATCAGACATACCATACATCGTAATCATTGCACGAGCAATCTTTGTTGCATTTTCGATGTCATTTGCTGCACCACTGGTAGCTGAATTAAACTGAATCATTTCTGCTGCACGTCCTGCCATATATGTGGTAATTTTAGAAATAAGCTCTTCTTTTGTTTCCAGATATTTTTCTTCTTCTGGTGTCTGAAGGGTATAACCAAGTGCTCCCATAGTACGTGGAACAATTGTGATTTTCTGTACCGGTTCAGATTCTTTTTGTAATGCAGAAATAAGTGCATGACCCACTTCATGATAAGCCACAATCTTACGTTCCTTTTCACCCATCACGCGATCTTTTTTCTCTTTACCACCCACTGCAACTAATTCAAACGCTTCAAATAAATCATGCTGATTTACAAATTTGCGTCCCGCTTTAACAGCTAAGATTGCAGCTTCATTAATCATATTTGCAAGATCAGAACCTACTAAGCCTGCAGTGGCAAGTGCCAATGCATCTAAATCTACTGTTTCATCCATAGATACATCTTTGGAATGTACCTTTAATGTTTCTAAACGACCTTTTAAGTCTGGCTTATCTACGATGACGCGTCGATCAAAACGTCCTGGACGAAGCAATGCTTTATCTAATACTTCAGGACGGTTTGTTGCCGCTAAAATCAAAATACCCTTAGAAGTGTCAAATCCATCCATCTCTGCGAGAAGCTGGTTTAAAGTCTGTTCTCTTTCATCGTTACCACCGCCATATCGGCTACTGTCACGACTCTTACCAATAGCATCAATTTCATCAATAAAAATAATACATGGTGCCATCTTCTGCGCTTCTTTAAATAAGTCTCTCACTCGGGAAGCACCTACACCTACGAACATTTCTACAAAGTCAGAACCTGCAAGCGAGAAGAATGGTACATTTGCTTCTCCTGCAACTGCTTTTGCCAAAAGTGTTTTACCTGTACCAGGAGGTCCCACCAAAAGAGCACCCTTTGGAAGCTTCGCACCGATTTCTTTATATTTTTCTGGATGATGTAAGAAGTCTACCATTTCCTGTAGGGTTTCTTTTGCTTCATCCTGTCCTGCTACATCCTTAAAGGTAACACCTGTAGATTTTTCCACATAAACTTTTGCAGTGGTCTTTCCAACACCCATGGCACCACCGCCCATTTTTCTCATGAGGAAGCCTAAAAGTACCCACATAAGCACCAATGGAAGTATCCAGCCCACCGCTTCCATTATCATAGCGGAAGTCGTATCTGGAACTGCTGCTTTTACCTCTACTAGTTCACCCTTCTTGGTTTTCATTGTTTTAATTTGATCTACCAGCTCAGGATCTTCAATATATCCTGTATAGTAGGTGATTTCATACTCTTCTTCCTGCTCAACTAAAGTATAGTTGATCTGATACATATCGTATTCCACCATGGCAACATTGCCTTCCTCTAACTCCTGCAAAAACGCAGTATAGGAAGTTTCTTTTGTACTCATGTTGTCATATCGATTACTGAAAAACGACATGATAAGCAAGGCAACCAAAGTAAACATGATAAAAACGAGCGCGTTCTGTCCATTTGGTTTCTTTGGACCATTCCCGTTGTTATCACCATTTCCTTTATTGCCATCGTTTTTTCCATTATTTCCATTCCCGTTTGGACTATTATTATCCTGCCCAAAATCAGGAGCATTAAAATCATTGATATTGCTCATATTTCCTCCAGTTATGTAATTGTACAAATATCCATTATAAAGAAAAATGCCTTTGAAATCAACATTTGTAAGCCGAAGATTCACAATCTTTATAAAGATTTTATATTTACATTTGATGTTTTACTACTTGATATTCATCTCCTGATTTGTAATATGGACAGTTTTTATAGCTACTCTGTATGAAACGAGCCATGTCATCTTCGTCCATATTTACAGAACAGTAATAGCATTCATCCTCTTCATCATATTCATTGTATGCACAAAAATCGCAACTTGTCTGCATCGTTTTTCCTCCTCTATATAAACTGGTTTCTACCTTCATCATAAACATAATTTATCATTTTTAACTTCGTTTCAATCTCTTCTACTGTGATATTTTCTGCTTTTGCTAGCTCTTCCATACTTGGATAGTAATCTCTTAATTTCGTATTGATTACACTAAGTAACATTACTGGATCTTTTGGTAAACTCATATCAATCTCCTTCATCTATTCATAACGTTTAAGTATATCCACTAAATAGGCTTTGTATTCCTCACGCACATCTTCTGGTGTAGCAATCTGTACTCTATCACCAAGCCCTGCTAACCAGCCAAAAAACTGTGGACTTACTGCCACATCAATTCGTACCATAATCTGTTCGTCCCCTTCCGGACGAATGGATACATCTGTTCCAAACTTATCTACCATAATACCAATCATAGATTTGTGGCATAACAAACGAATGGTTTTTTCTTCTCCTGCGAACATCCCGAACGTTTTCTTATCATATTCCACCATATCCATTGCCTCAAAGATATTCTTTCCTTCTCTTGAATTCTCTGTAATGGAAACATTCTGCATCTTGTCTACACGATAGTGTTTCATATGATTTGCTTTTTCATCAAAGGCAATTAAATAATAATTTTCATCATCCCATGTTAATTTCCATGGACTTACTTCATAAAAAGCTCCATTGTGACGCAAGTGCATTTTTTTGTTAATATCCCAATCAAAGTATTTGAATCGAATTTTCACATTTTGAGAAATAGCAGTGTGTACCATATCCACGTTATAATATATGTTTTCGTTATTGGTTTTACTGCGTCCGATGATTTCCACCTGACGCCCCATAGCTTTTGCATCATATTTGCTTACAAGAGTTTCCAATTTTCCAATCAGATCTCTTGATTTTTTCTCTGTGATAAATTTCGAAGACTGCACCAAATCCACCAGAAGTTTTACTTCTGCCAATTCGAACTGCCTACTTGCCAACATATAGCCGCCTCGATGTTCTTCCGAACGAATAATATCCATACCAAAATCATTCAATGTATCAATATCATTATATATACTTTTTCGTTCCGCCTTAATTCCAATCGAATTTAAATAAGAAATCAATTGTGGTGTAGACACTGCATGATTTTCATCCGTATGTTCCATTAAATATTTTGCAATTTGTAATAATTTTTGTTTTTGATTTTCTGACTTTGGCATATATCCCTCCATTTTAATCAGACCGATAAATCGGACACCATTTAAAACTTTCTCCATTCTAGCATATCCACACCTCATATGCAAACAAAACTGCTCGAATTTCCTTATAAAATACCCATTTCGCACCTTTTATTTATATACGAGAAGTGCTATAATATTTCCAAATAAACTTAATTAATTTTCAACAACAAAATGTAAGGGAAGGGAGTTTACTTATGAAGTATGATGTAGCGATTATTGGTGCTGGCGTCATCGGAAGTGCTATCGCAAGAGAGCTTTCCAAATACGATGTAAGCGTATGTGTCATCGAACGTGAAGAAGACGTTTGCTGTGGCACATCCAAAGCAAACAGTGCCATTATCCACGCAGGATTTGACGCAAAACCAGGAACATTAAAAGCAAAATTAAATGTTCGTGGTAACGAAATGATGGATCAGTTATCTAAAGATTTAGATATTCCATTCAAAAGAAATGGTTCTTTGGTTGTTTGCACCAATGAACAGGATCCAGCAGGCTTAGAAGATTTATTAGAAAAAGCAAAAGCAAATGGCGTTCCAAGATGTCGTATCTTAGACCGCGAAGAACTTATTGCTATGGAACCAAACTTAAGCGATGATGTTGTAGCAGCATTCCACGCTCCAACTGGTGCTATCGTTTGTCCATTCCATATGACTATGGCGTTTGCAGAAAATGCTTTTGAAAATGGAGTTGAATTCTTCTTAAATACTAAAGTAGAAAATATCGAAAAGTCTGCAGATGGTTATGTAATTACAACCAACAAAGATACCTATGAGGCAAAAGCAGTCGTAAATGCTGCAGGTGTTTATGCAGATGTATTCAACAATATGGTCAGCGAAAGAAAATTAAACATTATCGCTCGTAAAGGTGAATACATGCTCCTTGACAAACAGGCAGGATGTCATGTAAATCAGACAATCTTCCAGCTTCCAAGCAAGATGGGTAAAGGTGTTTTAGTTTCACCTACAGTTCATGGAAACCTTTTAGTTGGTCCAACTGCTGCTGATATCGAAAATAAAGAAGGCACAGATACAACTCAGAAATACTTAGATTCTTTAGGACCTATGGCTGCTCTTTCAGTTAAGAATGTACCTCTTCGTCAGGTAATCACAAGCTTTGCTGGTCTTCGTGCACATGAAGTTGATGGTGACTTCGTTATCGGAGAAGCTGCAGATGCTCCAGGATTTTTCAATGCTGCTGGTATTGAATCTCCAGGTCTTTCTTCTGCTCCAGCCATTGGCGAATACCTTGCTGATATGGTTGCTGAAAAACTTGCTCTTACAAAGAAAGACAACTTCAAAGCAACTAGAAAAGGCATCTTAAATCCAGAAACACTTACTATGGATGAAAGAAATGCCCTTATCAAAGAAAACCCAGCATACGGTAACATCATTTGTCGTTGTGAAATGATTTCCGAAGGTGAAATCTTAGACGCTATCCATCGTCCACTTGGTGCTCGTTCACTTGATGGTGTAAAACGTCGTACACGTGCTGGTATGGGACGTTGTCAGGCAGGTTTCTGTTCTCCTAGAACAATGGAAATCCTTGCTCGTGAAGTTCCTATGGCAATGAATGAAATCTCAAAATCTGGTGCCAAATCTACATACATCGTAGGCACCAATAAAAATATTTAAGGAGGATACGTCATGAAAAATTATGATTTAGTAATCGTTGGTGGCGGTCCTGCTGGTCTTGCTGCCGCTGTTTCTGCAAGAGACAATGGAATTGAAAGCATTTTAATTATCGAACGTGATAAAGAACTTGGTGGTATCTTAAACCAGTGTATTCACAATGGTTTTGGTCTCCACACATTTAAAGAAGAATTAACTGGACCTGAATATGCAGCTCGTTTTGCTCCACAGGTTTTTGAACGTGGCATTGAATACAAACTCAACACTATGGTAATGGACATTAACGATGATAAAGTTGTTACAGCCATGAACCGTGAAGATGGTATGTTCGAAATTCAGGCAAAAGCTGTTATCCTTGCAATGGGATGCCGTGAAAGAAGCCGTGGTGCTCTTAACATCCCAGGATATCGTCCAGCTGGTATTTATTCTGCTGGTACTGCACAGAGACTTGTTAATATGGAAGGCTTTATGCCTGGTAAAAAATGCGTTATCTTAGGTTCTGGTGACATCGGTCTTATTATGGCCCGCCGTATGACTTTAGAAGGTGCAAAAGTTGAAGTAGTGGCAGAGCTTATGCCATACTCTGGCGGCTTAAAGAAGTCGGATCGTAGCCATGTCGTTC
>JAZQZJ010000061.1:0-15465 GCA_045633955.1 Agathobacter sp.
ATTTACCGGTTCCATTGATACCTACAATGCCTATTTTTTCTCTTTCCTGCACATAAAAGGAAGCTTTTGAAAAAAGCTCCCTTTCTGTATATACCTTTGTAATGTTTTCTACATTAATAATATTCATCTAACTTTTCATCTCATCTTCCTGTTGTTTTTTTGCCTTCATAATCTCTTCGTTTAATTGCAGCATTTTTAAATCTAATTCCGATACAATCTGCGCACATTCACGAAGTTCCTGACTAATATATTCTGGCGCATGCCCTTCAAATTTATAATAAATCTTATGCTCTAAACTAGCACAAAAATCCATAGCAATCGTACGAATCTGAATCTCTACCTTTGTATCCACAACTTCTTCACCCAAGAAGATAGGTACAGAAACTAACATATGAAAACTCTTGTATCCGCTTGGTTTTGGATTACGAATATAATCCTTTACATAAATAACAGTCAAGTCATTCTGTTTTCCTATCATCTCTGCGATCTGATAAATATCCGATGTAAATGAACATACAATACGCACACCTGCAATATCATTGATATTGTTAATCATATTATCAACATTAATATCCAATTGGTGTCGCTTCAGTTTTTTCACGATGCTTTCCGGACTCTTAATTCTAGATTTAATATATTCAATCGGATTGTACTTATGGACATGTACAAATTCATCATTTAAAATCTCAAGTTTGGTCGTCACTTCTTTTAGTGCCGAATTATATAAAAACATCAAGCTTTCCCAACTATCAATGCCTTCGTTAAACATAAAATGATCCATGAAAAACTTCCCCCTACCTTCTTTTTAGTCTTCCTCTATCACATGCAATTCCAAATATTGGAACTCTATCTCCTCTACAAAGTTATCCTGATAAAATCTTGTTTTTGCTAACCGCTTGAATTCTGCTATATTGGAATCTAACCAAATTGGCTTACCCAAATCCAATCGATTACAAGCTTCCTGTAACGCTTGGAACACTTTATGTGTTCTGGTTTCTTCACTATAGTCTTCTATTGTTTCAGAATTCAACATATGTGCATTATCATCAAACACTTTTACCCAAATTCTCATTTTGTTCTATTGTTCTCCTAATTCTTACGTCTCTGACGATTGGCCTCATACATCAATAAGGTAGCCGAAATGGCTGCATTCAAAGACTCAACCTGACCTTCCATCGGAATTTTGATATAAGTATTTGCCAAATCTGCAATCTCATCCGATAAACCATTTCCTTCATTTCCAATCAAAAAACCGCAGGCTGTTGTATAATCTTCTTCATCATACGCATGCTGCCCTTTTAAATGTGCTGCATATAGTGAAACACCCTGCTGCTTCAATTCTCTCATCGTTTCAGCCAAATTCTCTGTCACCACAAATGGCACACGGTAAATACTTCCCATGGTGGAACGAATTGTCTTTGGATTAAACAAATCCACCGTTGTTTTATTCATAATTACACCGGTAATTCCTGCACCTTCACCTGTACGCACCATAGTTCCTAGATTGCCTGGGTCTTGAATACTCTCTAAAATCAAAAGATGTGTCTTTTCACCCTGCAAAAGCTGTTTCATTTCATAGGCTGGCATTGATACCACCGCCATAATCCCCTGTGGTGTCTGTGTATCTGAAACACTTTTAAACACGGAATCTGAAACAATTTCAAACTGCGCCTGCACAGATTTACATTTATTTTCTAACTCCATTAAAAAGGTTTTATTTTCTGGATTTTTTTCAAAAAATTCTGATACGTATACCGCTTTCAGCCACTCCGCAGGAGCCTCCATCACCATCTTTGGTCCTTCTACCACAAAAGACTTCTTTTCTCGTCGTTCTTTTGATTTTTTTAATAATGCAGATACCTGCTTTATCTGCTGGTTACTTGTACTTGTTATCATAATCCTACTTTCCTAATACCCATAAAAAGTGCCCTGAAAACAGGGCACGTATTTTTATACCAAACTCTTTGTAATATAGTACATATAATCTGGTAATTCTTTTTTCATTGCTAATGCTTCATCAATATCAAAATCACAGAACTCCCCATTCTTATATGCAACTACACGATTAGATTTACCTTCACAAAGAAGATCCACCGCCATTGCTCCCATCGTTGTGGCATACACACGATCTTTACAAGTTGGCATACCTCCTCGCTGCATATAACCTAGGATTGATGCACGCGTTTCCATGCCTGTGGCAGCCTCAATACGCTTTGCCATCTCCTGTGAATTGCCTATACCCTCTGCATTAATAATGATATGGTGCTGTTTGCCCTTTTTACGATTTTCCAATACATGATTGATAATTTCCTGCTCATTATGGCTATATTTTTCTGGAAGAAGAATATCTTCTGCACCACATGCAATACCACACCATAATGCAATATATCCAGCGTGACGTCCCATAACTTCGATAATGGTACATCTTTCATGTGAAGTAGATGTATCACGAATCTTATCAATGGCATCCATCGCTGTATTGATAGCTGTATCAAATCCTACCGTATAATCCGTACATGCAATATCCAAATCAATAGTACCTGGTACAGCTACAGTATTTACACCTAAAGCAGCAAGTCTCTGTGCTCCACGGAAAGAACCATCTCCACCAACTACAACTAATCCATCAATCTCATGTTTTTTGCAGATATCGGCAGCTCTCTTTTGTACGTCTGGATCTACAAACTCCAAACAACGAGCAGTCTGTAATTTTGTACCACCACGGGAAATTGTATCTGATACACTGGACGCATCCATATCGAAGATTTCTTCGTTTAAAAGGCCGGCATACCCCCTCATAATGCCTTTTACTTTTTTCCCTTTATACAGAGCTTCACGTACTACTGCACGAGTAACAGCATTCATTCCTGGTGCATCTCCACCACTTGTCAAAACTGCAATTGTTCTCATCTCAGACATATTACCAGCCTCCTAATTCTATTATTATATACGAATCATCTTTTCTTCATTCTATACTTTTTAGGGCTAGTTTTCAATGCTCTTTTCTACAACTTTTACATTCTCTTCTCCTAAAAAGTTTTTCAATGTAGAAAGTAACTCTTTATTTGCCTTCACGGTATTATTTTTGCCCAATCGCTTCTTCTGTCGGGTCGCAGCAATATAAATTACAACCTCATCGATGCCATCCGAATCATATAAAATATCCATAAGAATTTTTTCTTTTACTTTATATTCGTCCATCGTAGCAAACTGAAGCCATACATCACAACCAGTTTCATCAAAGGAAACAATGCGTTCACATATGATTTTCCCATCTTTTTCATCTTCCACAGATGCACGCCCTACCACAAATACTTTTTCATCTTCTTTTAAATAACGCTGGTAGCGCTCATAATCTCTTGGAAATACAATCACTTCTACCGTACCAGTCAAATCTTCAATACTAATATATGCCATAGCCTTATTGTTTTTGGTAAAAGTAACCTTCATCTGTGATATCATTCCACCCACAATTACATGTTGATTATCCTTTACCTTTATTTCAGATAATCCAGGCTCTGACTCGCCATCTGCACTTCCAATCAAGAAATCTGATGCATTTACGGTAATATTCTTACGAATTTTTCCCATATATTCTTCCAAAGGATGCCCACTTAAATAAATACCTAATACTTCTTTTTCAAAGCTTAAGAGCATTTCCTTTGGAAATTCTCCTACATCCTGATACTGAATTTCGTAGTTTTTCTTCTCTTCCTCTGAAACCATGTCAAATAAACTCATCTGACCAGCAACTGCTGTTTTCTTTTTCGAAGCTACCTGATCCATCATAGCTGCATATGCAAAAGTCATTTGCTTACGCGTACCATCCAAGCTATCACAGGCACCTGCTTTGATAAGATTCTCTATGGCACGTTTATTCACATCACGCACCGCAATACGCTCAATAAAATCCTGTAAGGTACGATATGGTCCACCTATCTTACGCTCCTCAATAATCTTATCTACCACTGGACGTCCAATCGATTTGATTGCATACAAACCATAACGAATTGAATCTCCTTCCGCAGTAAACACCCCCTGTCCAGCATTGATATCTGGCTGCAATACCTCAATATTCATCTCTTTACAATGATACAGATATTCCGATGCCTTATTTGTGTTGTCAATTACAGATGTCATAAGCGCAGCCATGAACTCCACTGGGTAATTGTACTTTAACCAAGCGGTTTGTACACCAATTACGGCATAAGCTGCCGCATGGGATTTGTTAAAAGCGTACTTCGCAAAGTCTACCATGGAATCATAAATCTTATTTGCGGCCGCTTCAGAAATCCCATTTGCCACACATCCTTTAATTCCCTGTTCTGGATTCCCATATACAAAGTTCTTTCGCTCTGCATCAATCACATACTGCTTCTTTTTACTCATGGCACGACGAATATTATCTGCCTGTCCCATCGTATATCCAGCCAATTTCTGTACAATCTGCATTACCTGTTCCTGATACACAATACATCCATAGGTCGGCTCTAAAATACTCTCTAATTCAGGCGTTACATAAGAAATTGAATCCTGATTATTTTTTCCACGTATATAATCCGGGATAAAATCCATAGGGCCTGGACGATAAAGTGAAATGCCCGCCACAATATCTTCAAAACTCTGAGGCTTTAATTCACGCATGAAATTCTGCATTCCACCAGATTCTAACTGAAAAACACCTTCTGTTTTTCCAGTTCCAACATAATCCAAGGTAGCCTTATCATTTAAATCAATTTTATCTACATCTATCTCAATGCCTTTGGCATCTTTCACATTCTTTACTGTTTCTTTTAGTACAGACAGATTTCGAAGACCTAAAAAGTCCATCTTAAGTAATCCCAGCTGCTCTAACTGTACCATGTTATACTCTGCAGTTGGTGTACCATCACTACCTCTGCCAAGAGGCACATAGTCACTTGCAGTCCCTGGATAGATTACTACACCTGCCGCATGGATACCTGTATGGTTTGGAAGTCCTTCCAAACGCTTGGCCATCTCCAATAATTCGTGCATGGAACGGTCACCCTCATAAACTGAACGCAGTTCAGGATTCATTTGGATGGCTTTATCAATGGTAATTCCCAAATCCATAGGTATCATTTTGGCCAGCTTATCCATTTCTGCATAAGGAAAATCTAATGCCTTCCCTACTGCCTTAATCACAGCTCTTGCTTTCATGGTACCAAAAGTAACAATCTGTGTTACATTGTCTTTTCCATATTTGTCATTTACATATTCAATCACACGGTAACGTTCCACATCTTCGAAATCCACATCGATATCGGGCATGGATACACGTTCTGGATTTAAGAAACGTTCAAACAGCAAATTATATTTTACCGGATCAACGTTGGTAATACCTGTACAATAACATACACGGCTACCCGCTGCCGAACCACGTCCTGGACCTACCCAGCAATCATGGGTTCTTGCCCAATTAATATAATCCCAAACGATAAGAATATACTCAACAAACCCCATGGACTCGATAATTCCAAGCTCATATTCCATGTCTGCACGAATTTGCTTCAAATCCTCTGCGGTATAATCAGGGTTGTTTGTATATTTTTCTTCAAATCCCTTATCACACAAATGAACTAAAAAATCCTTTGCACTAGAAAAACCTTCCGGAATTTCATATTTCGGAATTTTGTAATTTCCAAATTCAATTTCTATGTGACAACGATCTGCGATTTTCTGCGTATTTTCCAATGCTTCCTTGGCATAAGGAAAAACACGCGCCATCTCTTCTTCGCTCTTTACATAATACTGACCGCCTTCATATCGCATACGGTCTTCATCAGTCACTTTTTTATTCGTCTGAATACAGAGAAGGACATCATGAGACTCCACATCATCCTCATAGGTATAGTGAATATCATTAGTAGCTACTAGTCCAATCCCAGTTTCCTGACTCATACGAAGCAAATCATTATTTACTCGCTTCTGGTCTGGAATTCCATGATCCTGCAATTCCAGGAAAAAGCTATCGGCCCCAAAACAATCACGGTACTTTAATGCAATCTGTTTTGCCTCCTCATAAAATCCACGCACCAAATAACGTGGAATTTCTCCACCTAAACAAGCAGAAAGTGCAATCAAACCTTCGTGATATTTTTCCAAAATTTCAAAATCCACACGTGGTTTCGAATAAAAGCCCTCTGTAAATCCAATGGAAACTATTTTCATCAGATTGTCATATCCTATATTGTTCTCTGCCAAAAGCACCAAATGATAAAATTTATCATCACCACGGCTGATTTCACGATCAAATCTAGAGTTTGGTGCTACATAAACTTCACAGCCAATAATTGGATTAATACCTGCATCTTTTGCAGCCATATAAAAGTCAATGACGCCATACATAACACCATGATCTGTAATAGCTGCCGCATTCATCCCTAATTCTTTTACTCTATTTACATAATTTTTTATCTTATTTGACCCATCCAAGAGACTATATTCCGTATGGGTGTGTAAATGTACAAAAGCCATAGACGGCTCCTTTCTATTTCAAACTCTGCATAATAATACTATACAGGAAAATAGCTATAATTTATACTCCTATCAGCATACATAGCATTGCCAAAATCAGTAAATGTAGTGGATAAAATGCATAAAACACATATTTGAGAGATTTTCCTCTTGTACCATCATACTTCATCAATGGCAACAACATTAAAAGTGCTACGATTTCTGTACTGCTACTAAAAATCACCAGCACAAACACACCTAGCAAAAATCCAAATTTCCATAGATGTCGAAAGATATACATACACAGAATTGCAATTACTCCTGCAAAACCATAATCTGTCTTTAGTACAATTTCTGCAAAACCACCACATACAGCTACTATGAAAATTCCTGCCATAATAACCACTAATTTACCCAAAAAATCATCCCACTGTTTTTCCATCCAGAATTCAGCAAATTTCTCAACATAGGAAAACGCCCACATCGCCACTAAGGCAATTACTAAGGTAAAAAACACATTACTATAACTAGTGTCCAATATCTGTCCCGTTAAAGCCAAATCAAATGGTATCTCTGATAAAAATGCGAATAGCAACAGACGCAATCCATATCTTTTCACATTACTAGTATGCAGAAATCCCTCCATCAATAGAAAACAGTAGAGTGGAAATGCCATACGTCCGATAAGACGCATGTTTTCATAGATGGTATAGACCAATTCTTGATGTTCTGCCACCCATACAATAATCTTGTCACCAAAATATTCACTAAGCTGCATGCTTCCTGTGATATGAAACGACGCTACATATACACGCCAAATTACAACTGCAGCAATATGGTCAATCAGCATGGTAACAAGCGCAATCATTTTTAAATGATAACCTGAAAAGCCCTTCTTTTCATTCATATAAAATTCCTCTTTGAAAACCCCGTCACTCTCTCAAATGACGGGGTGTATAATTAATTATTTAATTATTAAGTACTTTCATAATTATTTTGCCTTTTCATCCCAAAATACACAATCATCTCTGTCGATTACCTGAGAAGTAAAAGGTGTACCATCATTTTTCTTAAAATGTGCAGTTGCTTTAAATACGTATTTTGCACCAATATAGATAATTGGCACGTTGAAAAATACGATTAAGATATTTCCCAAATCTGAAAACGCCCAAAGGTTTCCTAGTTCGAGTCCTGCAATATTACAAAGAATGCCAAAAGTTGCTACGGCAATTGCTACAATACGTACTCCGTTAATAAATCCTTTACTCTGCTTAATACGGTTTGCTGCAATCTCTGAAAAGCTAATCATGCCAAGCAAACAAGTATATGCAAATAAACAGAAACAAACGGTAATAATCAAGGTTACCACTGCGTTAAATGCAGTACCTGGAGTTAGAGTTGCAAGAGATGCATTGAACTTTGGAAGTTTATCCATAAGTGCCCAACTTTCTGCATTTTCTCCATTCCAGCAATGCGCCAAAACTACCACAAAACCAGATAACGTACATATTACGATTGTATCCAAAAATACACCAATCGAAGCTAAAATCCCCTGTTCACAAGGATGCTTTGCATCAGCAGAAGCTGCCGACATCGTAATAGTACCTTGACCAGCTTCATTTGACATCAAACCACGTTTTACACCTTGTGCTAAAACAGTACCAAATGCACCTCCAAAGAATGCTTCAGGCTGGAATGCACCACCAAATACTGCAGTAAAGAAATATGGAATCTGACTCAGATTCAACAATATTAATACAATAACTGTAACAATATAGAGCACTGCCATTACTGGCACAATACGATCAGTCCATTTACTTACCTTTTTGATTCCGCCAAAAGCAATAATCGCTGTCATCACAATAATAATTGCACCAACTATGTAGTAAAACAAGGAATCACTAGCAATCGTAGTTCCAGTTATAATTTCTGCTATCGTTCCAACAGAAGAAACCACATTAAATCCCTGTGCTGGTAAACAACAAAGTGCATATAAAATATACAAAATTGATAAGAACACACCAACCCAAACGTTATTTCCTAAAAGTCTACGGCCATAAAAAGGAAGACCTCCTACAAACTCGTCACCCTTTTTCTCTTTAAAAATCTGTGCCAAAACCGCTTCCATATAGGCTATTGCCATACCAAAAAAAGCAGATACCCACATCCAGAATAATGCACCTGGTCCACCAACCGCTATAGCGCCTGTAACCCCAATGATATTTCCTGGTCCTACACGCATTGCAGAACTGAGTAAAAACGCCGCTAGAGGCGAAATACCCGTTTCTACGCTACGTTTTTCCGTCATAATATCAATTCCCTTTTTAAAATGAGTAACCTGCATAAATCCCAATTTAAAACTGAAAAAAATACCCGAGCCTACCAGCAAAATAATTGCAAACGAAAAATTTCCCAAAATTGGTATATTTGCATACCATTCAAAATTTGTAGGAAAATCCCACAGAAAATCAGATAATGGTCCAATAAACGAAAAAATACCATTAATAGATTCAAAAATAGCCTGCATAATTACACCCTTTCTTACATAAATAACTCATAAAACTGTTCTTCTGGTTCTGGTCTTCCAAAGAAAAATCCCTGTACAATATCACAACCTAATTCTGCCAATACTTCTACTTGTTCCGCGGTTTCCACACCCTCGATAATGGTCTCCATACCAAGTTCTGTTAACATACCAACAGTGTGTTTTAAAATTGTACGGTTTTTTACATCCTCTACAATATTTAAAATCATGGAACGGTCAATTTTTACAGTATCAAACTCAAACTGTGTCAATACTGCCATATTAGAATACTGTGTTCCAAAATCATCCATGGAAATAGAAAATCCCATCTGATGCAATGCTTTTGCTATATTTCTTACCTCCATATGATCCATATTACTAATGGTTTCTGTAATCTCAATACGAACCAAACCATTTGGCATACCGTATATTTCACATTGTTTGTGAATAAATTCCATAAGTTTTGGATACATCAACGTATTCTTTGAAAAGTTTACCGAAATTGGTATCAACTCTTTTCCCGCATCCTTTGCAGCTTTTTGAAACTGCAATGTTCTTCGTAAAATAAATAAATCTACAAGATGCACTTCATTCTGCTGTTCTAATACAGGAATAAACATTGCAGGCGAAATCATACCTTTTTCTGGATGATACAAACGAATCAATGCTTCTGCTCCAACAGTCTTCTTCTGTGAGATACTCACTTTTGGCTGAAGATACATACGGAAGTTACCATCTTCGATTTGTTTCATTACATCTTTCTCAATTTTCTTCGCAAGTTTCTTTGCTGCTGTATATTCTTTTTCCAAATACTGACGATTAATCCCCTGGTATTCCTCAGCTTCCGAAATCGCATCAAAAACTAATGGTTCTGCCTTCCATGAATACCCACAGCTTACTTCAAAATCAAGCTCTGCAATCAGTTCTTTTGCATAATCTACCATTTTTTGAAAATGCTTTTGATCTATATTATGACAAACTGCCACAATCTGATCATCATCATAACGGAACATGCTATACCCCGTAAATACTTTACGGAACAACTCTGCTACTTCTACAATACGCTCATTTCCCGCATTATATCCCAACTGTTTATTAATATCTTTCAGTCGGAAGATATCTGTAGAAAAAACACCTATACCATCTTTAAACAAAGGCAGATAATCAATCTTCCACGTCGTATTAAAGAATCCACGACTCCAAAGCTTTGTCATAACATCATGATTTTCTTCGTATGTCTTACTGTCTGTCAATTTCTTTCGAATCAAATCCGTACCAAAAAATACACCAATACGACTAATCATATTGTAATCTGTTGTATTACGACGAGGATTAATAATCATTAAAACACCAATAATTTCACCAAACTTACGCAGTGCAGTTCCCATAGTATTACGTACAAATTTACGTTCCAATGCTTCTGCCAACTCAGGATATTCCAATAATTTTTCATTAATATAACGTGGACGCATAAAATCTTCCGCATCCAATAGAACTTCACATTTTTCTAAAATATCCTGTCCTAAAGATATACGCAATCCTTCCGCAACACCTTGTGCCGAATTTCTATGGAATTCGAATAATTCCTTATACACTTCTCCATCCTTCGTAACGATTGATGCACAATCTGCATCATAATAATCGGTTAAAACACGGAGAATTTTTTCATATACCGTATCCCCAGAATTTGATTCTAAAATCAATGACCAGCACTTTGAAAATGTTTCCTGACTCTCCATCATTGCCTCTGCACAAATTTCAAAATGTTCTGCATCATTTATATCTAAAAATGTGATGTGCCGTGCAGCATTACCTTTCCAAATGGTATGTATACTCTGCAAAATAAATTTTCCATTTGGAATATATTTACGTAATCCTTCTGCGTCTTCATCGGATAATACTTCTGCATGATTTGCATGAAGATCACATGCTCCACAGATACTGCATCCATACTTAAACAATTCATAACAATACATTTGCTGAACCATTTCTAGCGAAATACCTAATACATTTCTAGCGGATTCGTTCATATAAAGTATCTTTCTACTAACTGGATCAACAATGGCGATATAATCCATCTTTTGGTCCAATGCAATCTCCTCCTCAGAAACTGCATATTCACTCTTTGACTGTAAAAATTGTTTTTTCTTCTTTTCATGTATCTCATCTTTAAAAATAATTTGGTTTTTTCCATTACTTTTTGCAAAATAAACTGCTTCATCTGCTTCAAAGTACAATTCCTGAAAAGACAATTTTCTGCCATTGCTGAGTGTTGCACCAAGCGAAACAGTAAATGGTACAGTATTTACATATTGATTTAGTGCAGATTTTAAATGTATACACACTGATTCTGCATGTTCCTTGGAATGTATATCATAAAAACAAGCTGAAAATTCATCTCCACCAATACGCCCCGCATAGCCATGTCCTTTTACAATTGTATCTAATACATTTCCAACGTGCTGAATAATCTTATCCCCAGCATGATGCCCTTTGGTATCATTAATCTGTTTAAAATTATCAATATCCACCATAACAAACATCAAACCATCACTGCTTTTTTCGGCCAATTCTGAACACAAATGTTCATATGTCGCATGATTATAAACACCGGATAATGAATCTTTTTCAGCCTGATTTTTCATGGCATCCTGTGCTTCTTTTTCAAACTGAATATTCTGCATTCGCGCAACAAATTTTGTCACATACCCTGTTTCGTCTCCCACACTCTGCAAAAACATACGATACCATTTATATCCAAAACCTGGTACATTATAACGTACTTCAAATGTAAAACATGCCGGCTGAGTCAAACAAATCTGAATATTTTTGCGGTAGACATTTTTATCCTCTTCATGAATGCGATTTGTCACAATATCATGAGAAGAAACAAACCCCTCTATCACTTCCAATTCCTGAAACTTACCATCTTTGATTTCACTAAGTACAACTGTATCTGTAGCTCTATCATATTCCAGAAACTTTTCGTTGCTCTGCTCTGCCATCATTTTCATAATAGCAATTTTCAGTTCATCATTCTGCTTTTCGTCTTTTCCTATACCCAATACATCAAGAATTGACATATTCTATACCTTCCTCTAAAAAACGTTTTTCACAACCACTGGCAATTCATTGAATGTCTGAATCTTTTCTACTTCTGCATCAATGGTTCCGAAACCATATGCAGCATGAATAAATTTTACACCAGCTGCTGTTGCAGAATCATAATCGCCTTGAATATCTCCTACATACACTGCATCTTCTTTTGCAATGTTGTTTCTTTCACAAATCAGTGAAATATTTTCTGCTTTTGGCTTATTATTGTTACCAAAACACTCAATATCTTCTACCAAATCATGGAATTTGTAATAATCTAAAAATGCTTCGATGTAACCTGCCTGGCAGTTACTTACAATAAGAAGTCTGTAGTCTTCTTTTAATTTTTCCATTGTTTCTCTAATTTCTGGATAGAGTACACCACCATGTTCTCTTAAGTAGTCATTTTCCACCTTGCATGCATGTTCTAAAAGATCCGCACGTTCCTGTCCTTCTACTTTATCAAATAAAATCTCTGCAATCTTGTCCATGGTTTTTCCCATAACTCGCTGCATATCAGCTTCATTAATAGGTTCTCTCTCATAACCCCATTCTTTCATTGCAATATTCCAAGACTCTGCTACATTATCTGCAGAATCCCAAAGTGTACCGTCCATATCAAAAATAATCGCTTTTTTCATATCGAATACCTCGCTTCATATTTAATCGCATAATATCACTTTATTTTAACATACTAAACACAATAATTCTATACTTTTTGCAATTAAGCCAAGTGAAGACATAAAAAAGACAGCAATGTAAGCGAGCTTACTTGCTGTCTTTTTCATGCCTTCACTTGGCTTAATAGTTATTGTACGTCATCAATTGCTTTGCCGATATCACTACGCATATATTTGTTATCAAATTGAATCCATTCTGTTGCTGCATAAGCTTTTGCTCTTGCTTCTTTTAAGTCCGCACCAGTTGCTGTGATACCAAGTACACGACCACCGTTTGTTACGATATTGCCATTTTCATCAAACTTTGTTCCTGCATGGAAACAGAAATAATCATCTTTGCCTTCGAAGTTCTCAAACCCTGTAATTGGAAGACCTTTTTCGTATGCAAGAGGATAGCCATCCGAAGCTAAAACGACACATACATTTGCTTTATCTTCAAATTCTAAGTTAATCTGATCAAGTGTACCATCCACACATGCTTCCATTACATCGATGATGTCATTTTTTAAACGTGGTAATACAACCTGTGTTTCTGGATCACCGAAACGTGCATTATATTCTAATACTCTTGGTCCATCTGGAGTAAGCATAAGACCAAAGAAGATAACGCCTTTAAACTCACGTCCTTCTGCAGCCATTGCATCTACAGTTGCCTGATAAATATATTTCTGACAGAATTCATCTACTTCTTCTGTATAGAATGGGCTTGGTGAGAATGTTCCCATACCACCAGTATTTAATCCCTGATCACCATCTTTTGCACGTTTATGATCCTGTGCAGAAGACATAATCTGGATTGTCTTTCCATCTACGAAAGAAAGAACAGGTACTTCACGACCTGTCATAAATTCTTCTACTACCATTGTGTTACCAGCAGTACCGAATTTCTTGTCTTCCATAATTTCTTTTACACCAGCAAGAGCTTCTTCTAATGTATTACAGATAAGAACACCTTTTCCAAGCGCAAGACCATCTGCTTTTAATACGATAGGCATTTTTGCTGTTTTTAAGTATGCAATAGCCTTTTCTGGATCATCGAAGTTTTCATAAGCAGCTGTAGGAATATTGTATTTTTTCATCAAATCTTTTGAGAATGCTTTTGATCCTTCTAAGATAGCCGCGTTTTTACGTGGTCCAAATACTTTTAAACCTTCTGCTTCAAATGCATCTACCACACCGCCTACCAATGGATCATCCATACCAATGATAGTAAAATCAATTTCGTTTTCTTTTGCAAAAGCAACCAACTTGTCAAATTCCATTGCTCCGATAGCTACACATTCTGCAACACCTGCGATACCAGCATTTCCTGGCGCACAGTAAATCTTATCTACTCTAGAGCTCTTTGCTACTGCTGTTGCGATAGCATGCTCTCTACCGCCGCTTCCTACGATTAAAACTTTCATGTTTTGTTGTCCTTTCTAAAAAACCAAGAAAAGGTTCGCTGGACCTTTTCTTGGATACTTGGTACCGATAGGCTGTTGCAAAAATTTGAAACAGCCTCGGAAATATTTCATATGTATTTATTCTGTAATAACAGCTTTACCATCAACAATTTTTATTTTGTCGTTAGCTATCAAATCGATGGCTCTAGGTAAAATTACCCATTCAGCCTGCTCCATCACGCGTTTCTGAAGTACTTCTGCCGTATCACCATTTTCGATGTATACTGCCTTCTGTAAAATAATAGGACCTGTATCGGTTCCTTCGTCTACAAAATGAACCGTTGCACCTGTTACTTTTACTCCTCTCTCAAGAGCACCTTCATGAACCTTAAGTCCATAGAAACCTGTTCCACAGAAAGATGGAATAAGTGATGGATGTACGTTAATGATACGATTGCGGTATTTTGCAATCATTTCTGGTGGAATCACTACAAGGAAACCTGCTAATACCACAAGGTCCACTTCGTAAGAATCCAATTTTTCTAAAAATGCTTTGTTAAATTCTGCACGAGACTCATAATCCTTTGGAGAGATACAGATGCCTTCGATATTATGATTTTTTGCACGCTCTAATGCATAAGCATTTTTATTGTTACTGATAACCACTTTGATTTCAGTATTGGTAATGGTTCCGTTCTCCACTGCATCAATAATTGCTTGAAGATTGGTTCCGCCACCGGATACACAAACTGCTATTTTTAGCATAATGTAACTCCTTTTTCGCCATCAACAATCTTACCGATTACGTATGGTGTATCACCTGTGCTTCTCATTGCTTCCATTGCTGTTTCAACATCTGCTGGATCTACACAAACCATCATACCAATACCCATGTTGTAAGTATTGTACATCATTTCTTCTTCTACATTTCCTTCACGAGCCATGAGTTTGAAAAGTGCTGGAACTTCGTAGCTGTTCTTTTCGATAACTGCATGTTTTCCTTCTGGAAGCATACGTGGAACGTTTTCCTGGAAGCCGCCACCTGTGATATGGCTACAAGCTTTTACAGTTACACCTGCTGCTTTTACAGCTTTTAAAGCTTTTACATAGATTCTTGTTGGAGCGATAAGTGCTTCACCAAGAGTTGTACCTAATTCTTCATAATATGTATCAAGTGTTTCTTTGTCCATGTTGAAAATTTTACGAACAAGTGAGAAACCATTTGAATGAACACCTGTAGAAGCCATACCAATGATTACGTCACCGTCTTTTAAGTTTGCACCAGTAATGATGTCTTTTTTGT
>JAZQZJ010000062.1:0-104997 GCA_045633955.1 Agathobacter sp.
TGGTCAAGCGGTTAAGACATCGCCCTTTCACGGCGGTAACACGGGTTCGATTCCCGTAGGAGTCATATGGCGACATAGCCAAGTGGTAAGGCACGGGTCTGCAACACCCTTATCATCGGTTCAAATCCGATTGTCGCCTTTAAACTCTCTAAGATTTATCTTAGGGAGTTTTTTTATAGTTAAAATTATGATATTTCTATTTACGAGTTATTATTTTTCAAGTAAAATAAAAAAGTATATATAGAACAATGGGGAAATATTATTTACTGATTTCGGAATTAAATAGGAGATTTTATGAGTGCACAGGATAATACAGAAAAAATATTAAGAAGTTTACATATTTTGTTATCAAAAAGTGAGCCATATAGTAAAGAGCCAACAAAAGTTATTGTAGACAAACAGCAAATGTTGGATTTGTTGGCGCAATTGAATAAATCTGTCTATGATATTATGGATGAATATGAACTTACAAAACAAAGTAGAGATCGTGCACAAAGAGAATTTCAAAAACAGGGTGATGAAATTGTTTGGAATGCAAGTCGTAAAGCTGAAGATATTTATGCAGCCTCTGTTATGTATACAGATGAAGCATTAAACCGTGTACAGGATATAATGAAGGATGCGGATGCTGCATTTGCGGATATTTATGCAGATTTAAATAGAAAATTAAAAGAAGAAGAACAGTTGATGAAGAGAAATCAATTGGAATTAAAGTCAACTTTACAAGATTTATTAGATACAGAAAAATATTTAAAACTTATTGAAGATAGAAATAAAGAACTTCAGAAAGAAAAGGAAAAAGGAAAACCTATTGAAGAACAGGAAAGCAATATTTACGCTAATCGACAAACCGAGATTAGAATTAATCAGGATTATTTTGATAAAATGGGTATTTCTTTAGAAGAAGTTATGGAAGAAGATACACCAGAAGTTGACATTAAAGTAGATTTGGATGCTGATTATTTTAAATGGATAGAAGAAAAAGAAATTGAAAAGAAAAATAAGACATCAAAAGAAAAGACAGAGCGATTTTCCAGTGTGTTAAAAGGATTTACATCTGGTAAAAAATAAAATTTATTAGGAGGTACTATATCCATGAAATTATATAAAGAAGGAGCATATTTGGTACGTGGTGAAGAAGTTATTTTGGATGCAAATGATGCAAAAGATGCAATTTCTTCAAAAGTAGGACGTGTTGTATCAAAAGAAGAAGCAAGAGAAAATACAATTGCCTATGGAATTTTAAGAGAACATAATACTTCTGGTAATATGGAAAAATTACAGATTAAGTTTGACAAATTAACTTCTCATGATATTACATTTGTAGGTATTATTCAGACTGCAAGAGCTTCAGGTTTGGAAAAATTTCCAATGCCTTATGTTCTTACAAACTGCCACAATAGTCTTTGTGCTGTAGGTGGCACAATTAATGAAGATGACCACATGTTTGGTCTTACTTGTGCAAAAAAATATGGTGGGGTTTATGTACCACCACATCAGGCCGTTATTCATCAGTTTGCTAGAGAAATGCTTGCCGGTGGAGGAAAAATGATTCTTGGTTCTGACTCTCATACTCGTTATGGTGCTTTAGGTACTATGGCAGTAGGTGAAGGTGGACCTGAATTAGTAAAACAGTTATTAAATAAGACATACGATATTGATAGAACAGAGGTAGTTGCTATTTATTTAACTGGAAAACCAATTATAGGAGTTGGACCTCAGGACGTTGCACTTGCAATTATTGGTAAAGTTTTCGGAAATGGTTTTGTTAAGAACAAAGTTATGGAATTTGTAGGACCAGGTGTGGATAACTTAAGTGTAGATTTCCGAATTGGTGTAGATGTTATGACTACAGAAACTACATGTCTTTCTTCTATTTGGAAAACAGATAGAAAAGTAGAAGAATTCTATGAAATTCATGGAAGAGAAGAAGAATATAAAGAATTGAATCCTGGTGAAGTAGCATATTATGATAGTTTTATTGAACTTGATTTAAGTGAAATAAGACCTATGATTGCTATGCCTTTCCATCCAAGTAACGTATACACAATCGATGAGTTAAATGCAAATCTTATGGATATTCTCGATGATTGTGAAAAACGTGCAGAAGTAAGTTTTGATGCAAAAGTAAAACTTGATTTAAAGAGTAAAGTAAGAAATGGAAAATTATATGTAGATCAGGGTATTATTGCAGGTTGTGCAGGTGGTGGATTTGAAAATATTTGTGATGCAGCAGATATTTTAAATGGAAAATCGATTGGTTCTGATGAATTTACATTAAGTGTATATCCAGCATCTACTCCTGTATATATGGAACTTGTGAAGAATGGTGCAGTTGCAAAACTTATGGCAGGAGGTTCTGTTGTAAAAACTGCATTTTGCGGACCTTGTTTTGGTGCTGGTGATACACCTGCGAATAATGCATTTTCTATTCGACATTCAACTAGAAACTTCCCTAACCGTGAAGGTTCTAAAGTACAAAATGGTCAGATTTCTTCTGTTGCGCTTATGGACGCTCGTTCAATCGCGGCAACAGCAGCAAATAAAGGATATTTGACAGCTGCAACAGATGTAGATGTAAACTATACAAAACCAAAATATTATTTTGATAAATCTATTTATGAAAACAGAGTATTTGATAGCAAAGGTGTAGCAAATCCAGAAGTGGAAATTCATTTTGGACCAAATATTAAAGACTGGCCAGCAATGAGTGCGTTACCACAGAATTTAGTATTGAAAGTAGTATCAGAAATTCATGATCCAGTTACTACTACAGATGAATTAATTCCATCTGGTGAAACATCATCCTTCCGTTCAAATCCATTGGGACTAGCTGAGTTTGCACTTTCTAGAAAAGATCCAATGTATGTAAGTCGTGCGAAAGAAATTCAGAAAGCACAGAAGGCAGTAGAAGCCAATACTTGTCCATTAGAAGTAGTGGAAGAATTGAAACCAGTTTTAGAAGCAATTCATACACAGTTCCCAGAAGTTGGCGAAGGAAATGTTGGCTTTGGTAGTACAATTTTCGCTGTAAAACCAGGTGATGGTTCTGCTAGAGAACAGGCTGCATCTTGTCAGAAGGTACTTGGTGGATGGGCGAATATTGCTAATGAATATGCAACTAAAAGATATCGTTCAAATTTAATTAACTGGGGTATGCTTCCATTTATTATTGATGAAGGAGAGCTTCCATTTGAAAATATGGATTATTTGTTTATTCCAGAAATTCAGTCTGCAATCGAAGAAGGAAAAACAAAGTTCACAGCTTACGTTGTAAAAGATGGTGAATTAAAAGAATTCCAGCTTAAGATGGCAGAACTTACTCCAGATGAAAAAGATATTATTTTGAAAGGTTGTCTCATTAATTATTATAGAGGATAAATATGATTTTAACAGAACAAGATAGAACGACACAAATTGAAAAGAAAAGGCATCATTCCTGGAGACATTATTTTAGATTGGGATTTACGGCATTTTTGACAGTTGCAGCTTGTATTTCTTTCTTTTTTATGCTTTATAGATGGTCAGAAGTATCAAACTTTTTAGATACAATATCTACATCTGCACAGCCAATAACCATAGGTTTGGTATTAACATATTTATTAATGCCAGTGAAGAAGTTTATTGAAAAACCAGTATATGAGTGGTTTATTTCAAAAAAAATAGAAGAAAAGAATGCAAAGACATGGGCAAAGGGAATTGCTATTACAGGAGCAATCATTTTCTTATTCGTTATTATAGCTATTTTAATAGCTATGATGGTTCCTGCTTTGGTAACGAGTGTTGTCGGATTAATAGAATCTATGCCAGGTTACGTGGAGTCTTTTGTTGTATGGATTGAAAATGTAGGAAATGGTAATAGTGAGTTTGCTACTTTCATTGGTAGTATGATTACAAGCATAACAGATGAGGTACAGAAGTGGGCAAAAACTGAGTTATTACCAACAGCGCAGCAATATCTTGCACAGATTACCTCAGGTGTATTTTCTGTTGTGAAAGCTATTTTAAATTTCTTGATAGGTATTATTGTAGTCGTATATGTTATGTCTATTCAAGATACCTTATTAGGACAGTGTAAGAAAGTAATTTATGCACTTTTTCCTGCTAAAAAAGGAAATATTATCATTAAAACAATTCGTAAATCAAATGCTATTTTTGGTGGATTTGTAATTGGTAAAATTATAGACTCAGCAATTATAGGTGTTATCGCATATATTGGTTGTATTATTTTGCATATGCCAAGTGCATTTTTGGTTGCATTTATTATAGGTGTTACAAATGTAATCCCATTTTTTGGTCCATTTATCGGTGCAGTCCCATCTGTATTGCTTGTGCTTATTCAGAGTCCAATACATGGATTATATCTGACTATTTTTATTTTAATTTTACAACAAGTGGATGGTAATATCATAGGACCAAAGATATTAGGGGATAAGACAGGCTTGGCATCGTTTTGGGTATTATCTTCTATCTTGATAGCTGGTGGATTATTTGGTTTCTTTGGAATGGTATTGGGTGTACCTGTATTTGCAGTTCTTTACTATATTTGGCAAGAGTTTGTGAAGTATCGAATGAAGAAGAAAAAGTTATCTGTTGATACAAAAGATTATATTGAATTAAAATATATTGATGAAGAAACAAATGAATTAGTATATCATAAATCTTCGAATGGTGAAGTAATTACAAAATAAAGATAAGCATCAAATTAGTTGGAAAAAGAACTAGTTTGATGCTTTTTTTGTTGTGTATTTTGACAGCCTATGATAAACTAAAACTAGCTTAGTCTAACTTTTTATAGAGGTGACACAATTGGATAAATATGAATATAATTTAAAATTAGATCAGATAAAGACACTTCTTGCAGATGGTAAATATAAAGATGCCGCAGATGTAGCAGATACAATTAATTGGAATAGAATAAAAAATGTAAATGCATTGGTAAAAGCTGGTGAGGTTTATGAAAAAGTAGGCAGATATGATGAAAGTAGAGAGATTCTTTTAAATGCCTATGATCGTTCACCAATCGGAAGAACAATTATTTATCGTTTAGCAGAAGTTGCTATAAAAATGAATGATTTTGAAGGTGCAAAAGAATATTATGATGAATTCATTGATATTGCACCACATGATAATCAAAGATATGTTTTAAAGTATAGTATTAAAAAAGCACAGGGTGCGAATATTTTAGAACTGATACCAATTCTAGAAGAGTTTAAGGAAGAAGAATATACAGAAGAGTGGGCTTATGAATTAGCTTATCTATATCACAAAGCAGGAATGATTGAAAAATGTGTAGATGCTTGTGATGAATTGATTCTCTGGTTTGGCGATGGTCCTTATGTAGAGAGGGCAATGGAACTTAAGATGCTATACCAGCCTCTTACAAAAAATCAAGAAGAAAAATATCGTTTATTCCGACATGAAAAAGAAGGAAAAACGATTATTGATTCAGAGGTAATGGAACGAGCTGGGGAGTTTGCAAGGGATCCAGTAGCAATTCCACAGGTTACATTAAATCCTAGTAGATTTAATACAATGAATCTTCAGGAAGAAATTGTAAAAGGAATGCAGCAGATTATGGAGGCAACAGAAAAAGAAACTGTTGTTGGAACCATGGATAGCATTAAAAAAATTGCAGAGGAAATTCCTTATTTGCAACTTCCAACAGATGAAGAATTAGCAGCAAGAGAAGCTGAATTACATATCGAAACAGATGAAGAAATTGATGGATCTCTTCGAATCAATTTTCAGGAACTTCTTGGAGAGGAGTCTGATGGTCAGATTAGTTTCGTAATGAAGGAAAAAGCACAGCTCGAACAGCAGATTACTGGCCAGATGAGCATTGCAGATGTTTTAGAAGAATGGGAAAAGACAAAACGTGCTGCAGAGGCTGCATTACAAGAAGCAGAACAACGAAAATTAGAATCAGCAAAGGCAAGAGCACTTCAGGAAGCGGAAGACATTATGATTCGATTAAATGATGTAATTCCAAAGATTGAAGCTGCAGAAGCAAATGCATCCTTTGTTGAACAAATAGAGACACCAATGTATCAGGAAACATTAGGTGTTGAAGATACTGTGGTGGATGATTCGCTTCAAGATATTTTAGCACAGGAAAGAGCATTACTAGGTCAGGTTACGATGCGAATGCCTGATTTGACAATTGAGGCAGCATCCCTGTATGAAGCTAATGCACTAGTAGAAGAAGCGCCAGCTTTTGTAGATTCAGCTTTACCGGTGGTGGAAGAACCAGTCTTTGAAGATGAGTCATTACCGTTGGTGAAAGTACAGATTTATGAAGACGAAGTATTACCAGTAATAGAAGAACCAGTTTATGAAGACGAAGTATTACCAGTAATAGAAGAACCAGTTTTCGAAGATGAAGTATTACCAGTAATAGAAGAAGCAGTTTTCGAAGATGAAGTATTACCAGTAATAGAAGAACCAATTTTCGAAAATGAAGTATTACCAGTAATAGAAGAACCAATATTTGAAGATGAAATTTTACCTGAGAAAGAAGAGTTACAGATTCCAGAAGTTATTTTGGATGAAGAGCCAGAGGATTTATCAGAAGAACCTGTGGTAGAAAAAGTGGTTCCTGTTTTATCTTTAACAGAAGAGCAGAAAGCTATTTTCTCGTACTTTATGCCAGTAAAAGGTATGGAGGATCAATTATGTAAGGCTTTATCAGGAATTGTTGCTAATTTAAGTGGTGTGCCAACTTCATCTGTTGGAAACCTGATTATTCAAGGTAGTCAAGGATGTGGTAAGACAGTACTTGCAACAAGTATTGTAAAGGTACTTCAGAAACAATGCGGTAAACCAAATGGTAAAATCGGAAAAATAGATGCGGATAAATTAAATAGAAAAGATGTACAGCAGTTGCTCCGAAAGGTTTCTGGGGGATGTCTCATTATCGAACGTGCTGGTGCATTATCAAGAGAAACAGCAGTTACACTTTCTTTGATATTAGAACAGGATACAAATGGTACATTTATAATTTTGGAAGATACTGCAGTAGGCATCAAAAAAGTTTTAATGACAGATGATGGATTTGCAAAGAAGTTTACTGAATCTGTTACCGTACCTATCTTTACAAACGATGATTTTATTGTGTTTGCAAAATCATATGCAAATGAATTAGGTTATGTAATTGATGAAATGGCGATATTAGCCCTACATAACCGCATTAGTAATATTGAGAGAATTGATCAGGCAACAACACTGGTTGAAGTAAAGGATATTATTGATGAAGCAATTGAACGCGAAGCTCGCGGTGGCATCCGTAAAGCTTTCAATATACTGACAGCAAAACGATATACTGATGATGATAAAATCGTGCTGACAGAAAAAGACTTTGAATAAAATAAATGGAGGAGCGTATGAGTTATTTTACCGAGATGGACAGCTACCTGTTTGGACAGGGGACACACTACGATATTTATCGTAAGTTAGGTGCACATTATGTGTGTGAAAAGGGGAAAAATGGTAAAGAAGGTGTTTGTTTTAACGTGTGGGCACCAAATGCCGCAAGAGTTTATGTAATTGGTGATTTCAATGGATGGAATGAGTATTCTCATGAAATGTATAGAGTAGAACCAACTACAATGGGTGTTTATGAATTATTCGTACCAGAAGCAAAATTAGGTACATTATATAAATATCTTATTATCGCAAGAGATGGAAGCAAACATTATAAAACAGACCCATATGGCAACTATACACAGATGCGTCCTGATACAGCATCTATCGTAGTTGATATTGATAAGTTCAAATGGACAGATAGTGCATGGATGAAGAAACGTGCAGCAATGACAGAAGAAGATGTAATTGCACAGCCAATGGCTATTTATGAAGTACACCTTGGATCTTGGATGCGTCATCCAGATAGAGAAGATGAAACACAGGCTTACTACAGCTATCGTGAATTAGCAGATAAACTTGTAAAATATGTAAAAGACATGGGTTATACACATGTAGAACTTATGGGGGTTTCTGAATATCCATTCGATGGTTCATGGGGATACCAAGTAACAGGTTATTATGCACCAACTTCTCGTTATGGAACACCAGAAGATTTTGCTTATTTAGTAAATCAGTTCCATAAAAATAAAATTGGTGTTATTCTTGACTGGGTACCAGCACACTTCCCAAGAGATGCTCACGGCTTAGCAATGTTTGATGGAACACCTACATACGAATATGCAGATACTCGTAAAGGTGAACATCCAGATTGGGGAACAAAGATTTTTGACTACAGCAAGACAGAAGTAAAGAACTTCCTTATTGGTAGTGCATTAATGTGGATTGAACATTATCATATCGATGGTCTTCGTGTAGACGCAGTTGCATCTATGCTTTACCTTGATTATGGTAAAAATGATGGTCAGTGGGTTGCTAACCAGTATGGTGGCAATGAAAATTTAGAAGCAATTGAATTCTTTAAACATATCAATACATTAATTACTAGAAGAAACGCTGGTACATTTATGATTGCAGAAGAATCAACAGCTTGGCCAAAGATTACTGCACATGCAGAAGATGGTGGTTTGAACTTTACATTTAAATGGAACATGGGTTGGATGCATGACTTCTTAAGCTACATGAAATTAGATCCATACTTCCGTAGAGATAACCACAACTTAATGACATTTGCAATGAGCTACAATGAAAGTGAGAAATATGTTCTTACATTGTCACATGATGAAGTAGTACATTTGAAATGCTCATTACTTAACAAGATGCCAGGTTATGAAGTAGATAAGTTCAAGAACTTGATGTGTGCGTATGCATATATGATGGGTCACTCTGGAAAGAAACTTCTTTTCATGGGTCAGGAATTTGCGCAGGCTCAGGAATGGAGTGAAGCACGTGAATTAGATTGGTACTTACTCCAGAATCCAGACCACAAGAAAATTCAGGATTGGATGAAAGAATTATTACATATCTACCAGAAGAATAAATGTATGTATGAATTAGATCATACTTGGGCTGGTTTTGAATGGATCAATGCAGATGATAGAGATCGTAGTATTTTCAGTTTTGTTCGTAAGAGCAAAGACGGAAAGAATAATCTTCTCTTTGTTATTAACATGACTCCAATGGCTAGAGATGATTATCGTGTTGGTGTTCCAAAGAAGAAAACTTACAAATTAATCTTAAATAGTGAAGATAAGAAGTTTAACGGAACAGATGAAACAGCAAGACCAGATTCATACAAAGCAGAGGCACAGGAATGTGATAATAGAGAATTCTCATTTGCATATCCACTTGCTCCATACGGTGTTGCAGTATTTAAATTCTAATAGAATATATTTAGAATAAACTATACTCCTTACGATAAAGGTTTTCCTTTATCGTAAGGAGTTTTTTATTGGAGGATGTATAGAGAAGTAGGAAAATTACTTTAGAAAAATAAGAAGATGCCGATATATATTACAGTAAAGTTTGCAAAGGGGTAATCTATGTTTATTGATCAGACAAAACAGATTGAAAAATATACAAATAATGGTTTGGATGTTGCAAAAACTGCAGTACAGGAAATAGGAAAAACTTCTACTAATGTATTAGATTTTGGAAAAATGCAAGAAACCTATCGAATGACAGATGGTGGTAGTTTTTTTATGCCAAATGCTGTTTATGAAAAACCAGAGGGAAAAGAAGAAACTGTAATGGAACAGTTGGATACCCAGATGGATATGTCTGCAACAAATAGAAAGAATCAGATGATTGTGATTACTAATACAACATCTTCAGAAGATTTGGAGCAAATGAGTAAAGATGGTTTTGCTGGTTTGGATGCGGATAGTCATAGAATTATTACGGTAACAGATAAAATAAAAGCAGAATTAGCAAAAGCTGGTGTGGATATTTCTATTTATGGAGATAGTTTGGACACAGCAGAGTTAGAAGAAATTACTGGTAGCAGTGCTTTAGCAAATCAGATTATGGGTGCATTAAAAGAAGCTGATTTACCTGCAACAGAGGCAAATATAGAAGAAACAGTAAAGGCTTATCAGGCAGCAGAAGAATTGCCAGCATTGGATGATGCAGCAAAAGAATATTTGCTAAAGAATGAATGGGAACCAACTATTAAGAATTTATATATGGCTGCACATAGTGGAATTTCCATGGGAAATAGTGAACAATTTGATTTTTCAAGTATGGAGAAGCAGTTAGAGCAGATAATTAAAAATGCTGGATTAGAAGTGAATGCGAAATCTAAAGAAAACTGTAAATGGTTAATGCAGAAAAATATTGCCTTAACAGTTACTAATTTAAAATATTTAAATGGATTAAATACACTTTCTGAGAAGTTATTAGGCAGTGGTAAAAATGAATTAGATATGCAGCAGGTACTGCAACGTATCATGGAAGCTATTTGTGATGGAAAACGTCCAATGGATGCTTTATTGATGGAAGGATTTTCTTTTGAAGATCGTGCACAAAGTGCATATGATACCGTTATGCAGACAAAAGATGTGGATATTGCGTATTGTATAGAACAGGAAATGACAGTTTCCATTCAAAATTTACAAATCGCCATGGGAAATCGACAGGATGTTGTAAATGCAGATGAGAACGATGATATAAGAAATAATAGCGTTGAAACTGTATCTGTTAGTGTAGAAATGTCAGTTAACATTTCATTTGTGAAAGCAAAACGCCAGTTAGAAGAAACACGTTTAGCTATGACAGTAGAAGCAAATTATGCACTTTTAAAGAGGGGTATTTCTATTGATACAAAACCACTAGAACAAGTGGTAGAGAATTTAAAAGGATTAGAAGACCAGTATTATAAAGACTTGATGCATCAGGCTGGTGTAGAAGCATCAGAGGAAAATCTCTCTATTTTTACAACAACTACAAAATATGTAGAAGAATTAAAGTTCCAGCCAGCGTATGCTTTAACACTAAGTTCATCCCAGGAAACAATTCAGACCTTACATCAGACGGGTAGTACATTAAAAGTTTCCATGGAAGCTGCAATGCAAAGTTATGAAACAATGTGGACAGCGCCAAGAGCTGATATGGGTGATTCTATTCGTAAAGCATTTGGAAATATTGATGCTATTTTAGAAGATTTGAATTTAGAAAAAACAGAATTAAATCAAAGAGCAGTTCGAATTTTAGCATATAATGAGACAGAAATTACTGTTGAAAATATCACAAAAATAAAAGATGTGGATATGGAATTACAAAAACTCTTCCGTAATCTTACGCCTGCAACAACACTTGAATTAATTCGTGAAGGTGAAAATCCATTAGAAATGGATATTCAGGAATTAAATCATGTAGTAGAAGTATTACAAAGTGAAACAGGTGAGAAAGAAAATGAGAAGTTCAGTAAATTCCTATGGAAGTTAGAACAGAACAAAGAAATTTCTGCGGAAGAAAGAGATAGTTATATTGGTATTTATCGTTTAATTGCACAGGTAGAGCAAACGGATGGTGCAGCGATTGGCGCCTTATTAAATCAGGGTGCAGATATTACCATGAAAAACTTACTTACAGCTATGCGTTCCGCAAAGAAAGATGTAAATTATAAGATCGATGATGCTTTTGATGGTGTAGATGCTACATTGAAAGGACCAAGAATTGATGAGCAGATTATGGCATCTTTCCAGACAAATTGTATGAAAGAAGCAAAAGAATTAATATCTCCAGAAAAATTGGCACAATTGGAAGAATGGGAGAATTTCACACCAGAAGAGTTATTAGAAAATCTAAGAGCAATACAGGATGAAGAAAGTATTGTATTAGAGAAACAGTATTATTCTGAAATGGCGAATGAATATACCAGTGTTTTGGAAGCTAGTGATGAGGTATATGCATTCTTGGAAAAATATGATCAGAAAAATAGTGTAAATAATGTATTAGCAGCAAAACGTTTGTTAGATAATCCAAGTAATGTATTTGAAACTCTTTTTGATACAGAAGGAAAGAGTATGGATTATCAAGAAATGATAGCAGGTTTAAAAGATCAAATTATGAAGGAATTTGGTGAAGCTGTAAAGACACCAGAAGCAATGGCCGAAGCAGAAGCAACTTTAGCAGAAGTGGCAGAACGAGTAATGCAGACTATGATTGTTGAAAATGAGCCAGTTAGTGCAAAAGATTTGCGAGATCTTCGATTAATGAGTCAGCAGTTTTTCCTTTGTAATGAAAGAACAAAAGAAGAAAGTTTCTTGGTACCTGTTCAAACGGGAGATTCTGTTACAGGTGTGAATTTAAAGATTGTTCGCGGTAAAGCAAATAAGGGACTGATTGATATTTTCTTTAGAGGTGCACTTATGGAAAAAGTGGCAGCTTCTTTTGAGGCGAAAGAAAATGGAATCTCTGGTGTGATTGCTACAACAGATGAAGATACTAAGAAATTATTTGAAGAAAATATAGACCTTTTGCTTGAGCATATGAACTACGAAGGTAAGGAGTCTATGGATATTACAGTAACAAAAGTAAATGATTTGTCCGCATGGCAATTCGAAAAAAATACTTTGTCTGAAAAAGGAGAAAAATCCCCTGTTCAGACAAAGCGACTTTATCATATTGCGGAAAGTTTTATTCAGACGATGGCTGATTTGATGTAGTTGCTTCGTAGTAAGCAATAATTCCAGAATAAATAGCATGAGCTACTCGATTTTGATAATCCTCCTGCATGAGGAGATTAGCTTCTGTTGGATTACTTAAGAACCCACATTCTACGATTACCGTAGGTGTGGGTGTTCTTGTTAATAAGTAGTAATTTGTATTCGCTTGTGCAACTCTTTTCTTTGCTGGTTCTAACTGCTGATTCATGATATCCTGAATAACTTGTGCCATCGTAGCACTTTCCACTGAATCCTTATAGTAAAAAACTTGAGGTCCATTTACAGATGAATCCGGAAAACTATTTTGATGAATACTGATGGTGAAGAAGGGTTGGATTTTTTCTACTAACTGAATACGTGCAATCATATCGTCTTTTTTTTGCGAAGTAGAGTTTGGTGCAGCAAGAAGCTGATCAGATTCTCGAGTTAAATGAACGCTAAATCCCTCTTTCTCCAACAGGTCTTTTAGTTTTAATACAATGGAAAGATTGATGTCTTTTTCCAAAGCATTATTTACACCAACTTTTCCAGGATCTATACCGCCATGACCGGCATCTAATACAATAGCAGGATAAGAGATAGATGGTGTATCTTGTGTTTCGATTTCTGTGAGATGTTCTTCTGTGGAATCGGAATCTTCTTTTGATGGTCTTGTAAAGAAAAAAACAAGAGCAATTGCGAGGATGAGAACAATAATTTTATAAAAAAGTTTTGGCATAAGAGTATACCTTATTATGTATAATTGGTATATCTTATGCCAAAGTTATAAAATTATGTTTTTGTTAATTTATATATTTTATAATAACATCCCAAGCTTTTGCGTTATCTAAGTCACTACTCCAAAAGGCTGCTCCCGCAAGTTCTTTTTCCTGCATGAGTTTCAATTTCTGTTCTAAAGAATCTGCGTCTTCTAACCACATCTTATAGGTAACACCATTTTTAATAGTTTCTCCATACCACTGCGCACAATCATCGAGCCATACTGGTTTGGCAATGTTGTTTTGCATCCATCGCTCAGCGCTTGTTAAACCAAGATTTTCACGTTCAATACGATAGGTAAGTTCTGTATCACTTTCATCAGAGGTAGGAGTGAGTTTCCAAAGTCTGGTATAGAAAGGCATACCTAAAACTAATTGATTTGCAGGAACACCTTCTGCTAAGGTATTGTCAATACCTTCACGAACCCAGTTTAGTGCAGCAACAGATCCTTCGCCGCTTGCCTGGCCCCAATGCTGGTCGTATGCCATTAAGCATACATAGTCAACAAAGTCGGATTGTTCACTATATTTGTATACGGTATTATAGCCTGCTGGTACATAAACAGCAGTAGATAAAACTAAATCATTGTTTTCACATTTGATAGATAATTCACGAAGAAACTGAATATATCCATCTCCAATTTCAGATTCACTTAAACTTTCAAAATCGATATTGATACCATCTAAGTTATTCTGTAGAGCTTGCGCGATAATCTGATTTACCAGATTCTGGCGACTAGAAGTATGGGTTAATATATAATTGATATCAATATCAGCAGATTCTAAATCCATATTTTTTACAAGTCCCCAAACTTTTACACCTTGACTGTGGCAGTAGCTTACATAAGATGCACTTGCATAACTTGTAAGATTACCTTTATTATCTTTTAATTTAAACCAGGTTGGTGAGATTACATTTACACCTTTGGATTCTGAAAGAACAGTCGCAACTTGATCATTTCCAGCAGTAGAATAAATAGGATGCCATAAAAGGTTAATCTGTTTATCCATTTTAATATGATGGAAAGTTTCTGGTTCGTATTCACTTACTAAAGTTTTGTTTTCAGTTTTCTTTACTTTGTTTGATTTTACATAGCCAACAATACCATCTTTGGTACATACTTTTGTCCATTTTTCGTCTGTTTCTAAAATGGTGAGAACATCACCTTTTATAACATCTGCAAGAATAGGACTCTTAATACCGCCTTTGAGTCGAACCTGCGTTTTTCCCTTTAATGTAGAAATGGTAATATCTTTCCATTCGTTGGTAATTACAAGACGGGAAGGTGATTCATAGTAAGAATATGTAAAATCTGAATATAGTTTTACAAAATCAATGTCTACCCAGGCTGAGTCTGCTGTTGCGCGAACAATGACACGGCCATAATCGGTGGAAGACTTACCTATCATATAACTGGTTGCTTCTGCATTAGCAGAAATGACATCTGTGGCTGTGGTATACAAAAGAATATTTTCATTTGCATCCCAGTAAAAACGTTCGTTTATAATATCATGTACAAATTTATAATCTAAGTAAACGTGTCCATCAATTAACGTTGCAAATTCATCTAATACAGTATGATTTAGTGTAATTGCAACCTGAGTGTCATTTTCTAAACCATAATACTCGGTTAGTTCTAAGTGCTCCTTTGAAGGAGTATATTTTTGAATAAGTTTTACACCTAATGTAATTGTCAGAACAAGAAAAATCAGTCCAATAACAGCAAGTACAGGTAATAATTTTTTATTCATCCGATTTCGTTTTCTTCTTTTTTTCATATGAATGAACCTTTCTTTTCTATAGATTATAATACAGCATAATTATAGCATTGTGCTGTTGTTGTTTCAAATATATTGTCGAAAATTAAGAATTTATTCGAAGAAAATTTTATAGAGACCAAAAGAAGACTACGTCATACGTAGTCTTCCTTGGTCTTTTTTCTATTTGTTTTTAATTGTGTAGCATTGAGACACCTTCCGTTTCCCAAAATTTTTAATTTTTTTATTGCGTTGGTATTAAAATATTTTATTGAAGTAAAATATCTAACGCATGAATTACAGTTACAGATAATTGAAACGGATTTGTGATAAAAGGAAACGTTCTAAAATTACGGTTGATAAAATCGTGATGCGTGGATACATTTTCGTATGTTTTCAAAACAGTAACTTCTTTCTTGTTAATACATGAAATCTGAAAGAGGTCTTTGATTTTTTTCAACAGTAAGTCAGTTTTCCATTCACAAAAATCGCATACCAAAAACTGCTTGTAGCATTTTGAAAATTCAACAGCACTATAATTTGTTAAAACACCCATATCTAATATAAACGAATCGAAATCTTTACATAAAATATCCGATAGGGAGGTAACTTTCGTAGAAGGAAAGATATGAATTCCTTTGTAGACAAAAGAGTCCGATGAATTTTTATTAGAAAGAGATCTGATTTGATTTGTTGCATTTAATTCAATATAGGCAGTTTTCATCCCCAGTTTGCTGTGTAAATAGGTTGCAAATGTAAGACAAACACAGGTTGTCCCAGCGCCACGTTCGACACTGCCAACGCCGATTACAGTTTTTTGAATATGTGGTTTTTTAAATATGAAAATAGACGATTCCTCCTTTTAAGTTGCAGAAGATTTGAGACAAAAATTATTTTTTTTGCATCAATGAAAAAGGGATCTGTATCATAAGGGTAGTTATGTACAGGTCTGGAAAAATACTTTGATAAATGATGTAAAGTGGCTTTTTGTCCCATGTTACAAATAATCTTTAGTTTATTGGATAAACCAAGATAAGAGGTTCCTTTTTTGAATACTTCATAGCGATGCCAAATACTATTGCTACACATATATAGTATGTGGTCGTAGTTGACCAACACATCCAACGAAATGTTATCTCCATAATCATCTATGATAATATCGGCATCAATCTGAGGTAGTAGGATTTCTGGTCCATAAAAAGGAAATCCACGAAAGTAACGATAGAAAATCATTCCATTTTTTTCCTTGGAAAAAGACAATAGTTGAAAGGATAAAGAAAGGCTGTTCTCTTGGTCCTTTTCGTAGTAGATGGTCTTATATCCTATGTAATTTAAGGCTGAAGTAAGCATGATGGCAAAATGAGTAGCTCCGCAGCCTTTATGACTTCCTATTACTGCAATTTTTTTGTGAAGATGTGGCTGATTTAAAATTTCTTTTTGTTTTTCGATAACAGAAATCAACTCGTCTACCGTTTCATAACGACAAGCGGGATTTGTATCGATGGCCTTAGTTATTATGTTGTGGAATTTGGGAGAGAGGGATACATCTAGGTGATTGGATAGATATTGCATAATTTTTCCAATACTATAAATATCCGAGTGCAGGTCTGGCAGTTGTCCAGAGAATAGTTCTGGAGCAGCAAAATCCTGATTCCCAAAAAGATTGTAGATATTTCCCAAATTGGAAAGATAAGTTGCAACATTAAAATCGATTAATTTTATTTGCATTCCACATACTATAATGTGTTCCGGTTTTAAGTCCATATAAAGAACTGGCGATGGCTTAAACCCATGCAGGTATCGAAAAATATCGCATAATTGTAAACTTAAATCTAAAAATGTATTTGGGGAAATATAGGTTTGATGAAGCAAAAATTCTTCTAAAGATTCACCTTCAGCATATTCTTCAATAAGATAAAAATAAGAATCATCTTGTTCAATATCATAAATTGTGGGAATACCAGGGTGATTCAATGATTTTAGAAGCTGTGCTTCTTTCAAAAGAGAGTCTGCCGCACCATCCTTGGGGATGAGTTTGATAGCACGATAGCACTCTAGAATGGTATGTTTGGAAAGATAAACGGTGCCAAAACTACCAGTACCGAGTATAGAAATCAATTCGTATTTTCCAAACAGAATTTGATTAGTTGCTAATTTCATATAGTTCCTTTCATCAGCAACACATCTCACATAAAGACATATATCATAAAATTTTTGACATTGCAAGCCCTTTTTTAGAAAAATTTTAGAAGGGTTTGCTTTACAGATAAGAGAGTGTTGTTTATAATAAGTGTACGTTTTCTAACTAATTTTCAAGATAAGGAAGTGATAAGATGAAAATTGAAAAGGTAAACGAGAACCAGATTCGTTGTACGTTATCCAAAGATGAATTAGCGGATAGACAGATAAAATTAAGTGAGCTCGCATATGGTTCAGAAAAAGCAAAGAGTCTTTTTCGCGATATGATTGAGCAGGCAAATGATGAGTTTGGTTTTGAGGTAGATGATATACCGCTCATGATAGAGGCAATTCCGTTGTCAGGAGAAAATATAATATTACAGATTACGAAAGTGGAATATCCAGAAGAATTGGATACACGTTTTTCAAAATTTTCTGCTTCGGAAGAGAGTGAAGAATTGCAGGAGGAAACAGAGACGGAGTTGTTTTCAGATATGCAGGGAGCAGATGATATCCTTGGTATTTTCCAAAAGATGAAAGATGATTTGGAGAAACAGGTAGAAGAAAAGGAAAAGCATCCAGAAAAGATTGGAAATGGAAATGAACTTCAAGAAAATCCTGTAGAGCAAAAAACAATAAAGAAAAAAACAGTACCAGAAAATCTCACCAAAATGTACGAATTTCGAGGACTTGATGAAATCGAACGTTTGGCAGATGTTTTGGGAGGATATTATAAAGGGGAAAATGATCTTTACAAAGATGAGAAGAAACAACGTTTTTATCTTTTCGTGCGCAAAAGTTCACACTCCCCAGAGGAATTTAATAAAGTTTGTAATATTATTTCAGAGTATGCATCTTACAAAAAATATACATCTGCAACAGAGGCATTTTTCAAAGAACATGGAAAATTGATATTAAAGGGAAATGCATTGCAGGTGTTAGAAGAAGTGGCTAATTAAATTATCCAGAAATTAGCCAAATAAAAAAAGACTAATTCGTTTATGCAAGCAAGCTTGCAAAATGTTTTAGTCTTTTTCTATTCTTCTGGATAGTTTAGTTATGCTCTAAAAAGTTATTAATATCGTCAACTAAATCATCTGGATCAATGCCATGAACCATAGCTGCTTCTGCGATAGTTTCCATCTGAGCAGATGGGCAACCAAGACAATGCATACCAATTCCTAAAAGAAGTGGAGCGATGTCTGCGTTAATCTGAAGAAGTTCGCCAATCATGGTATCCTTTGTAACTTTTGCCATGGGATGACCTCCTTAAATTTATTACTCTCGCTATTATAATACGTTTCCCGAAGAAAAGCAAATATATACTTTTTTTAACTTATTTTTTCTAGAAGAAAAATAGAAAAATGGTTAAGAAAAAGGCGAACTTAGACGATATAAAAGACAGAATGAGACAGGGAGTCAAATTTTTCGCATGGACGCGCAGTGGTAAAGGGAAAATGTTATGCAGATTAATCGCAACATGTCCGCTGTAATTACAAATAATCAGTTATTACGTACAGAAAATAAATTAGCAGCATCAATGGAACGCTTATCAAGTGGTTTAAAAATCAACCATGCAAGTGATAATCCAGCTGGTATTGCAATTTCAAATAAAATGAAAGCTCAGATTGATGCATTAGACAAAGCAGAAAGTAATGCATCTGATGCTGTTTCCGTTCTTCAGATTGCAGACGGAGCATTGAACGAGGTCGCTAGTGTTTTACAGAGAATGCGTGAGCTCGCTGTTCAGGCTGCAAACGGAACAAATGCATATTCAGATAGACAGAGCATTCAGGATGAAATTGATGAATTAAAAAAAGAAGTGGATCGTATTTCCAGAGATACAGAATATAATACAAAAACATTATTGGATGGCTCTTCTGATGTACGTATTTATGCAACAGATGCAAGCCGTTTATCTGCTACAGATACAGTATCTGCACAGGTTTATAAGATGAATGTAGAAGAAGCTGCTTCAAAAGCAACTGTTGAATTAGACTATGACGTACCACAGAAAGATGGTCGTATCACAATCAATGGTGTTGTTGTAAACGTAACAGATGGTATGGAAAAGGATGAATATCTTTATGAACTCCGCAAGGCGGCAGAAGAAGCAGGATGTACTGTAGAAGTTGACGAAACTAGAGGAAAGATGTTGATCAAATCTGATTATTACGGATATGATGAATCTATTGAATTTACAATGTCAAAAGAATTGGCAGAGTCTATGCAGTTAAATAATGGAAATGAAGATTGTGCTTATGTGATTACAGAAGCAGAATGGACATTCCCAGCACCAGCTCAGAGACCAACAACTGGTATCATTTCTATAGGTGGGGTAACTGTTAATTTTGCGAATTTAAAAAGTGACGCTGAATATGATGCAGCGATCAAAAAAGCTGCAAATGATGCAGGATATGTTGCAGATGATGTGGCAAACGGAATTCGTATTAAATCAGATTCGTTAGAAGCAGAATTGATTGATTTCTCATTCTCTTATGATTATGCAGCTAGTTTAGATATTATGGATAAATATCCTGGCGATTATACTGTAAATACACAGGGAAAAGATGCTGTGGTATCTATTCCAGGAAATGGCGATAATGAACAAAGTGCAGCTTTACGTAAAACAACAGGTTTTACAACAACAGCAACAGTAAATACAGAAGGCAACAAGGTAGAAATTACAGATAACAATGGTTTTAGAATCAGTTTCTTATTAGATGAAGATTACGAAGCAACAACTACTGCTGTTAGAGGTAATTTTGAAGTAGAAGTAACAGAAATCGGATCTCTTACAATCCAGATTGGTGCAAATGAAAATCAGGATATGGATCTTAGAATTTCAGAAGTATCTGTAGCAAGTTTATATATTGATACAGTGGATGTTGCAGTTGTAAAAGGTGCAGACAGATCCATGAATGTATTAGACAAAGCAATTGCAGACTTATCAGCAGTTCGTTCTAGAATCGGTGCTTTCCAGAACCGTTTGGAATATGCAACAACAAGTTTAGAAGCAACAGAAGAAAATATGACAGCTGCATATTCTGGTATCATGGATACAGATATGGCAGAAGAAATGGCAGAATATACACAGCAGAATATTTTAAATCAGGCTGCAGTATCTGTATTGGCACAGGCAAACGAATTGCCACAGCAGGTATTATCATTGTTACAGTAATTACTGGAGGAAGCTATGGATAATAGTTTGAAACAGGAATTTACCAGAAGACTTAGCCAGTGTAATCGAGGCGAAATGATTGTGATTATGTATGATATCACATTTGCCTATATAGCTGAAGCAAAACAGGCATATGAAAATATGCAATATGATGTTTACAAAAAAGCAATCAAACGTACACAAGCAACGGTGGATACATTGATACAAGCATTGGATTTTAAGTATGCCATATCAAAAGATTTGTATAAGTTATATGTGTATGTAAAAAACAGTCTTTCCAAATCCATTTATCAAAATCGTTTAGATGGAATAGAAGAAGCAGAAAAAATTCTGAAGCGCCTGTATACTTCCTTTTGTGAGGCTGCAGAGTCAGACACTTCAGAACCAATTATGCGAAATACCCAGCAGGTATATGCAGGTATGACCTATGGAAAAAACACTTTAAATGAAAATTGTTATGAAGATAATCATAGAGGATTCTTTGTATAAGAGTCCTCTAATTTTTTTGCACAACTAAGTAAATAACGATAACGCATTTGTACCGCTTTGGTGTGGTAAATGTAGTAATCAATTAAATCAGGGTCGGTTACATTTTGCAGATTGGTATAGGCATCGTTTAAATCGGCAGCAGTTCGTTCAATGTCATCTTTTAAGAGCATGTAAGGCTTGTCATCTATGGCAGGCTGTAGTTTAAATAATTTCATTTTTTCACCTCTTTCTAGAGAAATCCCCTTTTTACAAGTATAAGCAGAAAAGGAAAAACTATACAAAAATTTAGGGTTAAATTTTGTAAGCTATTAACGAAAAAAGTGAAAAAAATAAAAAGGCATAGACAAAACGTAGTTACGTGCTTATAATCGGACTTACAACAAAAGAGGTGATAAGAATGATCATTGCTTACGCGTTGCTATTGATAGCAGTAGGCATGGATGTAAGGAGTATGAGAATCAGTAACCGGCTGATTTTAATAGGACTGGCACTCTCTTTCATTCGTAGATATCTCCATGATGAAATGGGTGGATTTCTCATGGGATTAATTCTAATTTCTTTACCGGTTATCTTTTTATATCTGTTGTTTCTAGCGGGAGCCTTAGGCGCTGGAGACATCAAATTATTTTCCCTAATAGGTGGATTTATTCAATTTAAAGAACTAATGTGGTGCATTGTATTTGCATTTCTATTTGGTGCACTTTTTTCTTTAGCAAAGATGTTATATCTAGGAACATTTCTTTCAAGTATGAAACATGTAAGTGGGTATATGAGAGATGTTTTACAAGGAAAGAGAGAAGTGTATCAGCCCCAATCTTTAGAGGATGGGCGTATTCATTTTTCAATTGCAATTTTATGTGGATTCATAACCACAGACCTATGTTTTATTTCGTAAAGGAGGTTTTATGGAGAAAACAAAGCTGGCTATTTGTATGGAGGATGAGGAGTACAAGCAGCGATTTGTGAAATGTGTGATGAAACATTACAAGGAACTATTTGAAATCCATGTAGTGAATGAATTGTGCGAATTAGAAACAGAGAATGCGGAAGAATTTGGAGTTGTCATTATAGGTGATGATAATGAAAAACGAGTAGATTCTTTAAAAAAACAAGTTTACTTAGTCTTACAGGAAGGATGTGAAAGAGAAAAACGAAGTACAAACGAAAATGTACACTATACCGAGAAGTATCAGGAAGTATATAAGATTATGGAGGAACTTCAAAAAGCTGTAAGTGACACAATTTATAAGATAAATAAGGGTGTGGAGAGGGGAAGAATTCAAAAAATAGGGGTATTCTCACTTGCAAAAGAAGCAATGCAAATACCATTTGCTGCATTACTGGCGGAAATTTTAGGAGAAAAGGATCATGTTTTAGTCGTGGATTTACAGCCCTTTAGTGGCATGTCAGCAGAAGTAGAGACAGAAGGGATTCTGGGGATGGAAGACCTAATCTCGATTGCGTCAACAGAAAATTATACAAAAAAACGATTGTTAGCAAGTATAGGCCATGAAGAAAAATGGGAGTATGTCTATCCAGCCAAGAATGTCTCCTGTTTTTCTGAGGTTGGATTAGAAACATATCAAAAGATGCTAGAAATATTAGAAACGGAACAGGGTTATACCTGTGAGATTATAAATTTTGGCGGGAATTTTCCTGGAATAGTGGAGTTAATGGAGTCATGCCAACAGATATATATTTTGACGGAAGGTGAAGAACGAAATTATAGAGAGCATACTTTTTTGGAGGAAATGAGACGGCGCGGTAAGACTGCCGTTTTACAAAAAATCATCTGGATGGAAATTCCTAAAGAACGTATAAGATTTTATTCATGGAAGCAAATTTGGAAGCAATGGTTATGGAGTTCTCTGGGAGACACATTACGAGAACGATATTGGGTGGAGAATACAGATGGAACAGATATGTGATAAGTTACGAGAACAAGTTTTGGATAGTATGGACTTGGGACGAGAACTTCCAGACGAAGAATTACGAGAACTGATTGTATGGAAGATGGCACAGATGAATGAATCTGGGAACTGGTCTATAAAAGAGCGTCTTTATGTGGAACAGAGGGTGTTCAATTCTTTGCGAAAACTCGATATTTTACAGGAACTGTTAGAGGATGATGATGTTACAGAAATTATGGTAAATGGACCAAAGAATGTGTTTTATGAAAAGCAGGGTGAGTTCCATAAATATCCACATGTATTTACTACAGAGGAAAAACTACAAGATGTGATTCAACAGATTGTTGGGCGTCATAATCGTGTTGTAAATATGTCATCTCCTATTGTAGATACGAGATTGGAAGATGGATCTAGAGTAAATGTGGTACTTTCTCCGATTGCGATTGATGGTTCTGCGGTTTCTATTCGTAAGTTTTCTAATAAAAAATTAGATATGAAACGTTTGATGGAAATGGAAACAGTATCCGAGGAGGGCGCAAATTTTTTAAAACAGTTGGTATTAGCACGATACAATCTATTTATTTCTGGTGGAACGAGTTCTGGAAAAACAACATTTTTAAATGCATTATCGGCATTTATTCCAGAGGAGGAACGAATCATTACCATTGAAGATTCTGCTGAACTACAACTACAGGGAATCAAAAATTTGGTTCGTTTAGAGACACGAAGCTGCAATATGGAAGGTGTCAAGGCGATTACGCCAAGAGAGTTGATACATACTGCACTTCGTATGCGACCTGATCGAATTATTGTAGGTGAATGTCGAGGAGAAGAGGCTTTGGATATGCTACAGGCAATGAATACAGGGCACGATGGTAGTTTATCTACTGGCCACGCAAATTCTACACAAGATATGTTAAACAGATTGGAAACGATGGTATTGATGGGAATGGATTTACCTTTAACGGCTATTCGGCAGCAGATTGCTTCGGCGATAGATGTAGTAATACATTTGGAGCGAGGACGGGACAAGAAACGAAGAGTAGTAGAAATTTCTGAAGTTTTGGGCGTAAAAAATGGTGTGATACGTTTACAAAAGCTGTATGAATATAAGGCTGATATCGGATTGCAAAAATGCGGAGATTTGCAACGAAAAGAAAAAATGTACAGTATAGAGGGCTAGATATGGATTATAAGCAATATCATTTTGAAAAACGAGAGTATGCAAAAATTGTTTTGATTTCCATGGCGATGAGTGGAATCATCGCATTTTTGTTTTATCGTTCCATCCTAGGTATGTGTTGCTTTCCATTTTTATTGGTTTTGTTTTACATGCATGAAAAACGGATAAAAAAAGAGAAACGAAGTCAAAAACTTTTAGAGGAATTTGTGAATGGGATATGTGTATTAAATACAGCATTACAGGCGGGGATTTCTATGGAAAATGCATGGAAAGAAGTGCAGAAAGAATTACATGTGATGTATGGAGATTCTTCATTATTTTTGAAAGAGGTAAAAGACATTAATCATTCGGTAGCTTTAAATGTTCCAATTGAAAGACTTATGTTACAGTTTGCATATCGAAGCGGATTAGAAGATATCATTATTTTTGCAGAATTGTTCGAATATGGAAAACGTAGTGGTGGCAATTGGAAGCGTATGATTGGAGAGGTCGTGCAGCATATTCAGGATAAATACGATGCAAAAAAAGAAATAGAGGTTATGATTGCATCAAAAAAATTGGAACAGCAGGTATTGAATATTATTCCCTTGGGAATTCTGTTTTTTTTGCAGATTTCATCATGGGATTATATGAATGTGTTATATCATAATCCAGCAGGAATTTTGTGCATGAGTATTTGTTTGTTTGGGTATGGTGGAGCGATTTTGCTATCAGAAAAATTATTACAGATTCAGGTGTAACTATGGATAGAAAAGAACTTATAAAATTGGGGATAGCATATATTCTGGTGTTTTTCGTTGCATTATATATGGATGTTCAAGATGGGGTGATAGAAGAAGGAAATATTATCTTTCGAGATAAAAGTGGTGGAGATACGAAAGAAGTGGAATTGCTGTTGGATGTAGAAAACGTTTTCGAGAATTACGAAATAAATCTGGAAATTGAACCTAGACGTGTGACGAAGACAGAAGCGGATGCATATTTTACAGATGCAATGGCAGAGATAGACAAAGATGTTTTGGTTATGGAAGATAGAGTTCCTATGCGAAAAATGTATGCAGATGGGCTTGTAGCAGCAGAGTGGAGTTTTTTACCGTCTAACGTAATAAGTATAGATGGAATAATTCAAAAAGATCATGTGCCCGAAGAAGGTGTGTTGGTTACAGCTACAGTAGAACTACGATGTGATAATTATGAATACATATATCGTTTTCCTTTTCAAGTAAAGAAACCACAAATGAGTTTACAGGAAAAAGTAGAAAACGAATTATCAGAATGGATAAAAACACAATTGTTACAAGAGGGACGTGAAGAATTTCAGTTACCAAATCAATTAGGTGGAAATACGGTTAGATGGACGGAAAAAAAAGAGTATGTATCCTATAAGATATTGTTTTTGGAAATGATATCTTTAGTTCTTCTAGTATTTGCAAGAAAAAGAGAACAGGAAAATAGAATAAAACGATGTCGACAGCAAAGAGAACTGCAGTATCCAGAAATTGTAAACCAGTTATTGATTTTAATGGAAGCCGGCATGACAACACGTCAGGCTTGGCATAAGATTGCCTATCAATATATCGAAAAGAAGAAACGAAAGTTGACAGAGGTGACAGAGGTCTATGAGGCTATTGTGCAAATGGATCGGCGATTGGCAGAAGGTGAGAATGAAAGAATGGCATATGAAAATTTCGGCAGCCAGATGGAAGCGATGTGCTATCGAAGATTAATGCGTTTATTGGTGCATAATTTGGAAAAAGGCAGTCGGGATATTTGTCAGTATTTGAATCTGGAAGCAAAACAAGCAAATGAACAAAGAATAATGTTTGCAAAGAAATTGGGAGAAGAAGCATCCACAAAGATGTTGGCACCTATGATGCTGATGATGGTATTGGTTATGGTAATTGTGATGGCACCAGCTGTGATGAGTTTTTCTGTTTAAAAATAGTTACTTATTAAGATTAGGAATGAAAGGAGAATTTTATGTTACGAATAAAAGAGTTTATGGAAGACGAAAGTGGAGCAGGTGTTGTAGAACTAATATTAATCATTGTGGTGTTGGTAGGTTTGGTTTTGATTTTTAAAGATCAGATAACGGATTTAGTAAATGACTTGTTTGATACGATTCGTGATCAGGCAGGTGATGTGTGAGAAGAGGGAGCATTACGATATTTGCATTATTATCTATGATGCTGGTTGTATCTGTGTTGTTAGCATTGTTAGAGGCGGGGCGTTTTCATCAAATCAAAAGACTTGCAGCTTTGCAGACACAGGTGGCATTGGAATCAGTATTTGCAGAGTATAATACCCATTTGTGGGAAGAGTATCGAATTTTGGCATGCAATCAAAATGGGGTTTTTGAAAAGTTAGAGACCTATGGAAATAGACAAATTGTTAATGATAGAATGGGAACTAATTTTTTTCAGTTTCGTGTTTTGGAGGCAGATGTTGAAGGCTATACTCGTTTAACTGATGGAGGTGGGAGCGCATTTATACAGGCAGCAACAGGATATATGAAAAAGAATCTTGTATATGAGACTGCAAAAAATATCTATAACCAATATGAGGGAATAAAAACAATAGAAGACATGAGCGATTATTCTTTTATCGATATAGGAAAAACCTTGGATTATTTAAAAAAGGAAGAAACAGAAGAAATAGAAGTGCGAAATATCCAAAGTCAATCCAGAGTAACTATAAGAAAATGCCCAAAAGATATATTGGAGTTTATACAGGACATGCAAAAGAAAGGCATACTGTCGTTGGTTTTGCAAGAGGATATGTTGTCGGAGAAAGCATTTAGAACTAAGGATAGAGTCTCAGATCGAATTCTGCCAGGAGCATATAATTCAGATATCGTAACACAAGATTGGTATTCCAAGGTGCTCTTTCAGCAATATATACTGACATATTTGTCATCTTTTTTGGATGAGAGAGAGCATGGGATGAGTTATGAAGTGGAATATGTATTGACGGGAAAAGATTCCGATATAGAAAATCTGAAAGGAACGATAAATCGGTTATTGGCCATAAGAACAGCGGCTAACTTTTTGTATTTGTCCAATGATGTTTCAAAGCAAGAAGAAGCAGGTATTTTGGCGATGGGAATTGCAGGGGCAAGTGCTAATCCTATTTTGATAAAAACCGTAAAGAACGCAATCATAACGGCATGGGCTTTTGGGGAAAGTGTTCTAGATATTCGGACGTTGTTAACGGGTGGAAAAATTGCTTTGTTAAAAAGCAATACCAGTTGGACTTTGCAGATGGATGGTATTACAAAGCTTAATGAAGGATATCCCAAAGCAAAACATTGCAACGATGGTTTATCATATAAAGAATATCTGGGAATTCTTTTGCTATTTCAGCAGGATGAAATAACAGCTATGCGGACGATGGATGTTCAGGAAGAAACGTTACGGGAGAAATATAAGGATGCATCCATTTGTATGGAAGATTGGATAATAGAACTAAAGGCATTGGTAAGTTATAGGTATCAGCCTGTGTTTTTCTCAATACAAAAGAATGTACCATCTTGGGAGTATGAAATTTTTACAAGGGAACAGTTTTCTTATTAGAAGGAGGGAGGTACAAAAAGATGTCTCTTATAGAAAATGTTTTTTTCAATCAAAAGTGTGTAAGAATCTCTCCAAATCGATGCACATCAAAGAACAATAGAATTCATTCGCGACACAAAAGAGAGACATCTTTTTGTATCTGCCAGAAGGGTTCCTTAACAGTAGAGGCTGCGGTTGTAATTCCTTTTATGATGGGATTTTTTGTTTGCGTTCTATTCTTTTTTCGTGTGATTTTTATACAAGAGGCTGTGGAGGAGGCATTGGTATATACCGGAAGAAGGGTAGCAGTAGAAAGTGCACTGACGGATTCGGAGGAAGCTTTGTTTGTGTCTGCAGAAGGATTATTGAAATACAAGCTGTCACAGAATCAAGAGATAAAACGTTATGTAGTAGGAGGGGTACTTGGTGTTTCATTGTTGGGATCCGATATGACTGCAAAGGAAATTCAGCTTACAGCAAATTATATGGTGAAATTGCCGATTGCTATATTTGGGCAAAAAGAAATTTGGCTTATGTCAAAGAATTCTTTTGTTAAATGGAAGGGCGATTTGTATTGGGGAACAAATGAGAAGAAATGGGTATATATTACGGAAACAGGAAGTGTATATCATAAAGATACGAATTGCCGAAGTTTGGATTTGCATATTAGAAAAGGATTGACAGAAGATATGAACACATACAGAGGTAGTGATGGACAAAGGTATTCATCATGTAATCGTTGTATAGAAAAGGGAAAGGTGCCATTTGTAGTTTATTTCACAGATTATGGAAAATTATATCATGCTGAACTTTCCTGTAGTGCATTAAAGAGAACGATTATCCGAGTTTTGCTCTCAGAGGTAGGAGATAAAAGAGGGTGTCGCTTTTGTTATGAGTAAGGAGGATTTATGGAATTAATGGCTGGTGTTTGCTTATTTATGCAAAGTATTTGGGATATACGAACAAAGAAGATTCCCTTGTGGATTTCTTTGGGATTGGGAGGTTGCAGTTTTTTTTATTCGTTATGTTGTCAAAGAGAATGCTTGTGTTTTCTCCTAGCTCTTTTGCCTGGTGTGTGTTGTTTGATTTTGAGTTTTTGTACGAGAGAGTCAATTGGATATGGCGATGGAATTTTATTATGTTCATTGGCTATGTTGTATTCATTGGAAGAGATGACAGTGTTAATTCTAATTGCAGTATTTTTAGCAGGGATTATAGGTGTTGTTTTACTAACTGTTTTTCATAAAAATGGCAAGTATGGGTTACCATTTGTTCCATTTCTGTTTTTAGGTTGGTTATTATCACATGGATTAACTATGGCAGAAGGAGTATTCGGATGAAAGAGCAAAAAGGTAGTTTTACGATAGAGGCAATTATTTGGATACCTCTGATACTTTCTCTGATGCTTTGTACCATAAAAGAGGGGATTTCCTTTTATGAGAAAAGCATAACAGATGAGAAGGTACAAGAGTTTCAGGCATGGGATGGTGTATCTAGGTTTTATGAAATTTGGTTATGGAAAGAAATGGAGGGAGTTGGAGATAATGAATAAACAGGAGATTCAATATGAAAGAACAATCAGTTCTAGTTATATGAAAGTACCAGCTCTTGAGATAGAGAACTTGGATGTACGTATCATGTTGCAACGAAATTTAAAAGGGATAATACCCATGGAACGTTGTTATATGAATGGAGAGGGGCAATACTGGTATGATATTTCTGGAAAGCAGGCGTTGGACAGTTATGTCAAAATGAATTCTTTAGAGTATTCGGTATTTGAAATTCTGATTTTACGTATATGTGAGCAGTTAGAATTGCTAGAATGGAATCTGTTAAATACGAATGGTTTAATCGTTGATCCGGAGTTTATCTTTCTAAATAATAAGGGGGAAGAAATTTCGTTTGTGTTTTATCCACATCCAGGAAGAGATGTATTAAAAGAATTACAAAAATTATTAGAGTATTTATTAGGTAAATTGAATCATACAGACAGGGAACTGGTACAGGGAGCCTATGAACTGTATGAATTATTATTAAGTGAGAGTTGTCAGGTGCAGGATATCAAGCATGTCATTTTGAAAAGAAGAATCGGACAAAAGAAGGAAAAAGAAGCAGAACAATTACGAGTTGCAGAAACGGAAGATCTGTCTGATCAGATGCATACCATAGAAGAAGAGAAAATCAGTTTCAATGTGCAGATGAAAGAGAAATTAGTAGCGTTTTGTAAACAGGTAAAAGAAATATTAACACAGCGTCCAAAACAGGAGATTCCAACAGTGGTTTATCCAGAGGACATAGAAGCAAGACCGGACTTGGTTAGTCATCCAACCATTTGTATTGCAACGCCTTTCGGTGAGGTAAGGGGAGTGCTTATATATGAAGGAATGGGGGAATATCCTGATTTTGAGTTAAATCAGTTAACATGTGTAATCGGAAAAAGTCCTCGAGCTCGTTTACAGATATCAAAGGAGACCATTAGTACTTTTCATGCAAAGATAGAGTATCAGGATGGTTATTATATAGAAGATATGAATTCGACAAATGGAACGTTCGTAAATGATGAGATATTAAATTATAGAGAAAAAAGAATTTTAAACACAGGAGATGTCATTCGTTTTGCAGATGTGAAATATCGTTTTCTATAGAAGAACTAAGAAAGAGATTGATTTTACCAGACAAAATTTATATACTTAAAAAAGACCAATGAATTTTGTGAGGTAGAACATGAAAGTAAATGTATATTATGGAGGCCGCGGTCTTTTAGATGATCCTACACTTTATGTATTGGATAAGATGGAAGATGTTTTGAAAGAACTCCGTGTAAAAGTAGAACGATATAATATCTACGAACATAAAAATGAGATAGCTACATTACCACAAACATTTAAAGATGCAGATGGTATTATTTTGGCTACAACAGTTGAATGGCTGGGAATAGGTGGATATATGCAGCAGTTTTTGGATGCTTGCTGGTTATATGGTGATAAAGAAAAAATTGCGTCCTTGTATATGCAGCCAATTGTTATGTCTACGACTTATGGTGAACGTGAAGGTGAACTTGTATTGGCAAATGCCTGGGAAATTTTAGGGGGACAGCCTTGTCCAGGACTTTGCGGTTATGTAGAAGATTTGGTTTCTTTCCAGATGAATGAAGAATATACCATAATCATTGAAAAGAAAGCAGAAAATCTCTATCGTATGATTTCCCAAAAGATAAAGTCACTTCCTTCTAGTAATTCGGCTGTAAAGCAGAGTGTGCTTTGTACACCACAGTTGAATTTAACACCACAGGAAAGTGAGCAGCTTTCGAAGTATGTGTCAAATGATTCTTATGTAAAACAGCAGAAAGAGGATATTGAAGAATTAGCATCTATGTTTAAGGATATGCTTGGAAAGTCTTCCAATGAGGAGAAAGAACCATTTGTAAAAGAATTCCAGAGTCATTTTGTAGCACAGGATGATTTTAAGGCAACGTATTCTATTACAATTGAAGGATACAAGAATCCTCTATATATTTCTGTGAATAATGATAAATTAGAAGTATATTATGCACAAAAAGATGCGGAGGTATATGGAAAAATGCCGATGAGTGTTATGCAGTCAATTGTAGATGGGCGTATGACATTCCAAAGAGCATTTATGACAGGGGACATGTCTGCAAAAGGAAATTTTAAGACATTACGAATGTTAGATCAGGTATTTTTATTTTAGGATAGGAGTCGGATGAGATGAGAAAAGACGATTGTATTTTTTGCAAAATTATAGCAGGAGAAATTCCAAGTAATACAATTTATGAAGATGAAGATTTTAAGGTAATTATGGATATTGCTCCAGCAACCAAAGGACATGCATTGGTTTTACCAAAGAGTCATTTTGATAACATCTATGATATCGATCCTGAAGTTTTAGGTAAGGCTGTAAAGGTTGCACAGAAAGTAATCAAGCATGCAACAAATATATTAGGATGTGAGGGATATAATTTGTTGCAGAATAATGGAAAGATTGCAGGACAGACCGTATTTCATTTTCACATGCATTTGATACCTCGCTATGAAGGTATGGATAATGAAAATCTGTTAAAATGTGCACCACAGGAAGTACCAGGTGAAGAAGTAAAGAAAATCGCAGAAGCGATTCAATTAGATGCATAAGAAAAATAAGGAGCCTACGAATGTGTTCGTAGGCTCTTTTTTATTTCTTCTTTTTTGATTCGTGTTCAATTAATTTCACAATAGTTCCAATAGAATCCATCTGTCCACTTTTTGACATGGAATCAATAAAAGTTTGTCTATTTGCATAAACCTGATGAACTGCATCAAGAAGTACCTCATCGGTAACATCTTCCTCTTGAATCACGTGAGAGAATCCTTGTTTTGCAAAAGATTTCGCATTTAAAATCTGGTCACCACGGCTGGCTGCAGCAGATAGAGGAATCAGGATATTTGGTTTATGTAATGCCAAAAGCTCACAGATAGAGTTTGCACCAGCACGAGAAATTGCAAGATCAGATAAGGCCAGCATATCGGTAAGTTCGGTATTAGCATATTCAAATTGTGCATAACCAGTTGTTCCTACAAGTGTTTCGTCCAAATTACCTTTTCCACATAAATGGATAATATAGAAATCTTTTAATAATTCAGTTAATACTTTACGAACAGCTTCGTTAATTGCTTTCGAACCTAAGCTTCCACCAATAATAAGGAGTACAGGTTTTCTTTCTGCTGGAAAACCACAAAGTTTATAGGCTGCTTCTGGATTTCCATTTAATAATTCACGGCGAATTGGTGAACCAGTTAAAACTGCTTTGTCAGCTGGAAGATATTTTAGTGTTTCTGGGAAGTTACAGCATACGCGTTTTGCTCCTTTGATGGCAATACGATTCGCAAGACCAGGTGTAATATCGGATTCGTGGATAATCGCAGGAATGCCACAGGTTTTTGCGGCCAATACAACTGGTACAGATACAAAACCACCTTTCGAAAAAACAATATCAGGTTTGATTTTATGCATCAATGCGAATGCTTGACCAAACCCTTTGATAACACGGAATGGATCTGAAATATTTTTGATATCAAAATAGCGACGAAGTTTTCCAGAGGAAATGCCAGTATAAGGAATTCCTTGTGCTTCGATAAGGCCTTTTTCGATGCCATTGTAAGAACCAATGTATTCAATCTCGTAGCCGGCTTCTTTTAGTGCTGGCATAAGTGCGATATTTGGAGTAACGTGTCCAGCGGTACCACCGCCTGTCATAACGATTTTTTTCATAAAAATACCTTCCTATTATGTAAATAAATACTCACTTATAATATTATACCCAAAAGAAAAAAAGTCAACTATTGTAATGTGTCGAATAGAAGGGAAACTTGCGATGAAAAGTAAGGCCCATAACCTTTCGTAACAAGAGAAAAATCGCTATAATAGGATAGACAAGCATTAAATATAGAAAAGGAGTAAAGATATGTATCTTCAGGAACTGTTATTCTTTATGCAGTGTCTGCTAGGAATGGTTATGTTGATTATGTTACAGAAGATGAATCAGTTGAAAAAACAGATAGATAGCATTACAAAAGAAGTCATGCAATATTTAGCTTTTTTAGAAGAGGATACGGAGACGAACGATTTTTTCGCAAAAGGCCCAAAAGAAGTAAAAATATCGAAAGAAGCGGTCGAAAATCATTTAATTCAGGCTGTTTTAAAGGAATATTTTCCATAAAAACACACCAAAATTTGACAAATGTGAAAAGCTTTGCTATAATGCCCTAGATGTAACATTTTCGTAACATTTGAAATAAAATATTCAAAAAATTAAAAATCATGTAATACTTAAGAAGGAGCATATTTGGAGGTATTTATGAAATTAAAATTTAGAATGATAAGTGTATGCCTTATTTTATCATTTTTGATAATGGCGTGCGGAAGTGCTGCGGATGATTTAGGCACAGAAAGTGTAAGCGTAGAAAAAGAAGATACAAATGTTGTAGCAACTCCAACAGAAGACACAGAAACACAAGCAGTGGAGGATGTTGTTACAGAACCAGAACTTACACAGGAAGAAAAAGAGAAGTTAGAATGGCAGGACTGCATGATGGCAGATGTAGAAGATTCATTGAATGTTCGATCAGAAGCAGATGCAGAGTCTGATTTAGCAGGTAAGTTAGAAAAAGGTGATCGTGCAACAGTTCTTGAAATTGGCGAAGAATGGACCAAGATTGAGTCTGGAAATTTAGTTGGATATGTAAAGAATGAATATTGTATTTATGGAATGGAAGCTTTAGCATATGCGAAAGCCAATTGTGATACAATAGCTACCACGACAACAGAAGGTCTTCGTGTTCGTTCTGAAATGAATACAGAAAGTAAGATCATGAAACGTCTCGAAGAAGGCGATACTATGGTTGTAGATACAGCAGCTGAAGTGGAAGAAGGCTGGGTAGCAGTTAAATATAAAGATAAAACTTGCTATGTGAGTGCAGAGTATGTAACTGTTTCCTTAAATATTGGAACAGGTATAACCATAGAAGAAATTGAAGAACAGCGTCGTAAAGAGGAAGAAGCAAAGGCTGCAGCAGAAGCGGCAAAACAACAGGCGGCTGCACAACAGGCAGCAAATGAAGCGGCAGCAGCAAATGTAGACGACTTGACTTTAATGGCAGCTATCATTTACTGTGAAGCTGGTGCAGAATCTTATGAAACACAGCTTGCAGTAGGTTCAGTTATTATGAATCGTGTTAGAAGTGTTGGTTATCCAAATACTCTTCATGGAGTTGTTTATCAGAGAGGTCAGTTTGGACCAGCCAGAACAGGTAAATTAGCAAGGGTTATTGCACAGGGAAAGGCAACCTCATCGTGTTATCAAGCAGCACAGCAGGTATTAAGCGGTGTAGATATTACTGGTGGATGCTTACACTTTAATGATTATAACGGAACGCGTAGCGGTTTGGTTGTTGGTGGTATGGTATTCTGGTAAAATATTATTAGAATTAGGTAAAAGGTCATCGTCAGATGACCTTTTTTGTTGTATTTATCAAATAAATAGAGTAAAATACTATCATTCCAAAAATTAGGAGGACGGGTTATGAATTTAAAGGGTCGTTCATTTTTAACACTTAGGGATTATACACCAGAAGAAATTACATATTTGATTGATTTAGCAGCAGAATTAAAAGATCAGAAGAAAAAAGGTATTCGTCATGATACACTTGTTGGAAAAAATATTGCACTTATCTTTGAAAAAACAAGTACAAGAACCAGATGTTCATTTGAAGTAGCAGCATATGATTTGGGTATGCATGTGACTTATCTTGATCCAGCATCTTCACAGTTTGGCGGGAAAGAAAGTGTTGCGGATACCGCACGTGTATTGGGAAGAATGTATGATGGTATCGAATATCGTGGATTTGCACAGGAAACAGTAGAAGAATTAGCAAAGTATGCAGGTGTTCCTGTTTGGAATGGTCTTACAGATGAATTTCATCCAACACAGATGATTGCAGATATGCTCACCATTCGTGAGAAATTTGGAAAATTAGAAGGCTTGAAATTTGTTTATATGGGAGATGCTCGTTTTAACATGGGTAATTCCTTGATGTTAACTTGTGCTAAAATGGGGATGGATTTTGTTGCATGTACAAATAAACGTTATTTCCCTAAAAAAGATTTAGTGGAAATCGCAAACAAGATTGCGGCAGAGACCGGTGGAAGTGTGACCTTAACAGAGGATATTGTGGAAGCAACCACAAATGCAGATGTTATTTACACAGATGTGTGGGTTTCTATGGGCGAGCCACCAGTGGTATGGGGAGAACGTATTGATGATCTTCTTCCATATCAGGTAAATGAAGAGGCGTTTGCAAGAGCAAAAGATACTGCAATTTTTATGCATTGTTTACCTGCATATCATGATAGAAATACACGTGTTGGTGAGGAAGTATTCAAAAAATTTGGTTTATCCGAATTAGAAGTAACCAATGAAGTGTTTGAGGGTCCTCGCTCTGTTGTGTTTGATGAAGCGGAAAATCGTATGCACTCCATTAAGGCAATTATGAAAGCAACTCTTTCGGAGTAATATCTTTTTACGAAGAGGAAATGTATGATAAAAACACGCTATCATTTTGATGTTTTAGATTCTACAAATAAAAAAGCAAAAGAGTTGGCACAGCAAGGTTGCGAACATGGAACATTAGTAACGGCAGATGCACAGGAGGCAGGTGTTGGACGAAGAGGAAGAAGCTGGTCCTCGGAAAAAGATACCGGCATCTATATGTCTATGGTAGTACGTCCACAGATGGAAACGGAACATGTTTCTATGCTCACACTTGTGGCGGCGTTAGCCGTTGCAAAGGCATTGGAAAAGATGGATGTTTACGAAAAGAAGACGCCTTGCATAAAATGGCCAAATGACCTCGTTCTTCACAAGAAAAAAATCTGTGGTATTTTGACAGAACTTACCTTGGCTGGATTGGATATTGATTATGTTATTATAGGAATCGGAATCAATGTTTCTAATCAGGTATTTCCAGAAGAAATCAAAGAAACGGCTAGTTCCATTTTGTTAGAAACAGGACAGAACATAGACAGAGAATGTTTGATTGTAGAAATTTGGAAATGTTTTGCCATATATTATGAACAATTTTTACGTACAAGAGATTTTTCTTTGTTAAAAGAAGAATATGAAAGGTATCTGGTGAATAAACATCAGAGCGTAACTGTATTAGACCCAGCAGGCGTTTATGAAGGAACAGCAATTGGAATAACAAATAAAGGGGAACTTATTGTGGATACAAGAGAAGAGCAAAGATATGTATCCAGTGGAGAAGTTTCCGTGAGAGGAATATATGGATATGTATAATCAGGAAGTAACACTTTGTGCATCCAATGCATATAACAAAAAATTCTATTTAAATGAAAACTTTAAAGGTTTGCCAGAAGCAATCAAAGAAGAATTACAGATTATGTGTGTGCTCTACACCGAAGATGTAGGTGGTGTATTAGAGTTAGTTTATGATGAGGATGGGAACTTGGAGTTCCGTACATCCTATGAAGAGGGCGATTATTTTTACGATGAAATCGGCAGCGTCTTAAAAATTAAACAGTATCAAAATGTAAAACGTGAATTATTAGAGTCTTTAGAAACTTATTATCGTATTGTATTTTTAGGGGAAGGTTTTGACGAGGAGGAATAATCCTATGATTTTAACATTAGATGTGGGAAATACCAATATGACAGGGGGCGTCTTCAAAGAAGACGAGATTATTGCAACATTTCGTATTACTACGAAAATTCCACGTACATCCGATGAATATGGAATGATGCTATATAACATGCTCAAACAAAATAAAATTGATCCAGAAGATATTAAGGATGCCATCATTTGTTCCGTAGTGCCAGATGTTATGCACTCGCTAGCAAGTTGTATGATTAAGTATCTGGATATTAAGCCAATTATTGTAGGACCTGGTATCAAAACAGGACTTCGTATCCAGTTACCAAATCCTGCACAGGTAGGTGCAGACCGAATTGTTGACGCGGTAGCGGCATATGAGATTTATGGTGGTCCAGTTCTTGTTATGGATTATGGAACAGCCACAACCTATGATCTAGTAGATGAAACAGGTACATTTCTAGGAGGTATTACTGCACCAGGCATTGGAATTTCTGCCAAAGCACTTTGGGAAGATGCGGCAAAGCTTCCAAAGATTGAGATTGCAAAACCGGAAAAAGTCATTGGTAATGATACCATTTCTAGTATGCAGTCAGGACTTGTTTATGGTCAGATTGGTCAGGCAGAATATTTAATTAAAAAAGTAAAAGAAGAATCTGGACTTTCAAATATAAAAGTAGTTGCCACAGGCGGACTAGGTCGTATTATTTCAGAAGGCACAGATGCAATTGATATTTATGATGCAAACTTAACACTCAAAGGAATCTATTTGGTGTATAAAAAGCAGAATAGGAGAACAAAATGATAAAGCCACTTCAGATTGGCAATGTCACATTACCAAATAATTTAATATTGGCACCTATGGCAGGCGTAACCGACCTGCCATTTCGCTTGTTATGCAAGGAGCAGGGGGCAGGACTTTTGTGCATGGAAATGGTCAGTGCAAAAGCAATTATGTATAAAAACCGGAATACGATTGATTTGCTAAAGATTGATGAACGAGAGCTACCAGTATCTTTACAACTTTTCGGTTCGGATCCGGATATTATTTCCAGCATTGCACACGAAATAGAAGAAAGACCATTTGATATTTTAGATATCAATATGGGATGTCCGGTTCCCAAAATCGTGAACAATGGAGAAGGCTCCGCTCTTATGAAAAATCCAAAGTTAGCAGGAGAGATTATAGAAAAAACGGCAAAAGCAATTAAGAAACCTGTAACGGTAAAAATTCGAAAAGGCTTTGATGATAATCATATCAATGCTGTTGAGATGGCAAAGATAGCAGAAGCCAGTGGTGCAGCAGCTATTGCTGTGCACGGCAGAACTAGAGAACAGTACTATTCAGGAAAAGCAGATTGGGACATTATTCGTCAAGTAAAAGAAGCGGTATCAATTCCGGTTATTGGAAATGGCGATTTGCTCACAGCAGAAGATGTCATTGCTATGCAACAGCAAACTGGTTGCGATGGATTTATGATAGGACGTGGTGCACAGGGGAACCCATGGATTTTCCGACAGGTACTGCATTATTTCGAAACGGGTGAACATCTGCCAAAACCAGAATTTGAAGAAGTGGCAGAGATGATGCTTAGACATGCTCGTATGATGTTAGAATTCAAAGGTGAATATACTGGCATTCGCGAGATTCGAAAACATGGAGCTTGGTACACTGCAGGATATAAAAATTCAGCTAAACTTCGAGTTATGATAAATGAAGTGGAAACATATGATGAATTGGAGGTACTTTTGTACAAGGTATGTGGAAAACCTTGACATAACAAGGCTGATTGGCTATAATGCTATGAGTTACAAGCACCTAATTGGTGTGAGTGAAACGTGAATACAAAAAGGGGTAAGGTAAAATGACAGCAAAAAAGAACATTTTAACCAGCGAAGGTCTTAAAAGATTAGAAGACGAATTAGACGAATTAATCGTTGTAAAACGTAAAGAAGTTGCACAGAAGATTAAAGAAGCTCGTGAACAGGGTGACTTATCAGAAAATGCAGAATATGATGCAGCAAAAGATGAACAGCGTGATATCGAAGCTCGTATTGAAGAAATCGAAAAAATCTTAAAGAACGCTGAAATCGTAGATGAAGATGAAGTAAGTTTAGACACTATCAACATCGGCTGCCAGATTAAAATCTTAGATTTAGAATTTGATGAAGAATTAACATATAAAATCGTTGGTTCTACAGAAGCAAACAGTTTAAAAGGAAAAATCTCAAACGAATCACCAGTAGGAAAAGCTCTCATTGGTAAAAAAGTAGGAGACTTAGTATCAGTAGAAACTCAGGTAGGAGTAATTCAGTATAAAGTACTCGATATCCAGAGATCTATCTAATTTGAGGGATTCAGCAAGAAAATAGACGGAGGAAAAGCATGGGCAATCAGGAAAATGCAAACAACAATGCACCACAGCAGGATTTAAACGAACTCCTTAGAATTCGTCGTGAAAAGTTACAGACGTTACAGGAAAACGGAAAAGATCCTTTTGTGATTACAAAATACGATCAAGAACATCATTCTGATGAAGTAAAAGCTCTTTATGAAAAACATGAAGCAGAATTGCTTGCAGGAAGAGCTGTAGTAAATACTGATGGTATGGATGAAGCAGAAGCAAGAACCGCTATCAACGAAGACTATAATGAGAGAAGAGCAATCATGGATGCAAGCCCAATTCAGGTAAGCATTGCAGGACGTATGCTTTTCAAACGTGTTATGGGTAAAGCATCTTTCTGCAATATTCAGGACTTAAAGGGAAAAATCCAGGTATATGTAGCACGTGATGCTATTGGTGAAGAAGCATATGCAGACTTCAAGAAATCGGATATCGGTGATATTTTTGGTATTAAAGGATATGCATTCCGTACAAAAACAGGTGAAATTTCTATCCATGCAGAAGAATTGACAATGCTTTCAAAGAGCTTACAGATTCTTCCAGAAAAATTCCATGGACTTACAGATACAGATACAAGATATCGTCAGCGTTATGTTGACCTTATCATGAATGAAGAATCAAGAGATACTTTCATCAAACGTTCAAAAGTATTAAAGAGCATCCGTAACTACTTAGACGGACAGAACTTTATGGAAGTAGAAACACCAATGCTCGTTTCTAACGCAGGTGGAGCAGCAGCTAGACCATTCGAAACACACTTCAACGCATTAAACGAAGATTTCAAACTTCGTATCTCTTTGGAACTTCCATTAAAGAGACTTATCGTTGGTGGCTTAGAAAGAGTATACGAAATCGGTCGTGTATTCCGTAATGAAGGTCTTGATACAAGACACAATCCAGAGTTCACACTTATGGAACTTTACCAGGCATACACAGACTACCATGGCATGATGGACTTAACAGAAAACTTATTCCGTCATGTAGCACAGGAAGTAACTGGCGGACTCCAGCTTACTTATGGTGAAAACGTGATGGATCTTTCAAAACCATTTGAAAGAATCACTATGATTGATGCAGTTAAGAAATATTCTGGTGTAGACTGGAACGAAATCGCTGACTTAGATGCAGCACGTGCAATTGCAAAAGAAAAAGGTGTTGAATTTGAAGAACATCACAAGAAAGGTGATATCTTAAACCTCTTCTTCGAAGAATTCGTAGAACATCACCTCATTCAGCCTACATTTGTAATGGATCATCCAATTGAGATTTCTCCACTTACAAAGAAAAAACCAGAAAATCCAGAATACGTAGAACGTTTCGAAATGTTCATGAATGGTTGGGAAATGTGCAATGCATACTCAGAGCTTAATGACCCAATCGACCAGAGAGCTCGTTTCGAAGCACAGGAAGAACTTTTTGCAAAAGGCGATGAAGAAGCAAACCACACAGATGAAGACTTCTTAAACGCACTTTCAATCGGTATGCCTCCAACAGGTGGTATCGGTTATGGTATTGACCGTATGGTAATGATTATGACAAATAGTCCTGCTATCCGTGATGTACTTCTCTTCCCAACGATGAAAACATTAGATAAATAAAAAGCCGAAAATAGGGCATTTTCAAGCGATTTAGAAGGCTGATATTTGTATTTTACGACAGAGTTACGACAAATGATGAGCCTTGATATAGTAAAAATTTAAGACATCATTACTTATAGTGATATAGGTAGTGGTGTCTTTTTGTATGCAGGGGTATTTTACATTTAAGATGGCAGCAGTTTTTTGCGGAAAGGGGATATCTATTGTATTCATGTCTTGGATGCTAAATCGGTGCATCGAAGTATATATAGTATTGTTCACACGCCCCTTTCTGTAGAAATTATCGAACTATGTATAAAAGTGTGGAAATTGAAAAAAGCCTAGAAAATAAGGCTTTTTGAGGATTCTATATTTTGATAAAAAGATAGTAAAAATGGCTGAAATGCTTGAAAATAAAGGGTTTCACCGAACTCAATCGAAAAATGTCACCGAACTCATTACCGAACATCATTATTTTTTATTTCTAAGCATATCTACTAATTGTGAAACCAATTCAATTTCATTATCATTTAGTCCAGTAACGTCAATGTTTCTTGTATCTGTCATTCTTAATAAATAACCAGTTGATACATGAAAAATACGTACTAATATTGCAAGTACATCATATGATGGGTAACGTGTGCCAGCTTCATAAGATGATACAGCACTAATGGCAAAACCTATCCTATCAGCAACTTGTTTTTGGGTTAATTTCTTTTCGATTATAAGAGATTTTAGTTTCTCTCCCATGTTTCACCAACTGTATCACCTACTTTCACAAATAGTGTACTAAATAGCATTTCTCATATGATGTAAAATATTTCACAGATACAGAAGTATTTGTTGAATTAAAATATTGTGAGTGTTAAAATATTAAAAATTACTAATATGTAATTATATAAGAAGCACATGGAGGGAAAAATTATGGTTGAGATTAAATGTCCAGAATGTGGAAATAATATCGAAAACACATCAAGACATTGTTCTAAATGTGGTTATCCTATTGAGATGCATAATGAAATAACAGAAAAAGTAACCATGAAATCTACGAAGGATAGGTTGAAGACGATAAGAGTAGGACTAATTATTATGGCAATAACTTGTTTTTTTATATCAGGGGTGTTCTATAGTAGAGGCTATAATGTAAAGAATGAATATTATAATTCAGAGAGTTATTCTACACTTAATAAAAATGCATATGTTGGTGGTGATGCATATAATTATATTATAAATGGAACTTATTTTACGGGATATTCTGTTATTGCAAGTTCTTTTTTATTAAGTGGGGTAATGTTAATAGGTAGTTATGTAAATGTTATTATAAAAACGAAAGAATAGGAGAGAATGGTATGGCATTAATCAAATGCAGAGAATGCGGAAAAGAAATCTCTGATAAGGCAGTCAGTTGTCCTAATTGTGGAATTCAATTAGAGGGCGCTGGAAAATCCGATGTAAGTCGAAGCGATATTTGTAATGAGATTACTAGTGTAAAGAAAAAAAAGAAAACTATTAAAAAAGGTGTTTTAGTAGTTTTGATATTGCTAGTAATTTGTGGATGTGCGTATGGTTATTCTTATTATATCAATTACACTAATGCAATAAATTATTGTCAAGAAATTTGTGTGCTGTTGGATGATGCCGATTATAGAGAAGCATATACAAAATTAAATGGTTTATCTCAAGATGATTTTATACAATGCGGAGATATGCTAATAGAAAGATATATAGAGGTAGTCTGTTCAAACAAAATAGAGTTGGAGAGAGCAGAAAATGGTAGTGGAAAATATCTAGGGATGGAAGATAGAGATTTCTTAATATGGTTAAATATTAAAAAAATTGGTCAGAGGTTAAAAGAATTAGGTGCAGATGATATTGATGATTATATAGCATATGCAGAAGGTGTAGTTGATTTAAAACAATATTTGAAATATGATAAAATTATTGAGTATACCAATTCCCTAAGATATGAAAGTTTATTTGATAGTATAATGGTGGATACATTAAATGAGACTACTGCTTTTAATATAAATTATAGGTTAAATTCATATGATTACTCTGGATTAGATATGAGTGATGAATATTGTGTTAAGTTATGTAATATTTTAGAAAATTATAATGATGCAATAGTAGATTTATATAATGGTTTATATGCAGGTAAAGGATATGATGTAGCTAAACGTGGAGAAGAGAAACTCATAGAAGTGAGACAGGAATATGCAGATTTTATATTGGAAATAACAGAAATTAATATGGAATTGCGTAGAAAATTTAATAATTTGCCAGAAATATAATAAGAAAATAATACAAACAAGTGTGTCAAAAACGATTGTTTTTGGCACATTTTCATTTATACCAGAAAACATAACATTTTAGCCTTAAAAATGGCTCATAAAACGTGTCAAAATCTATTTGCAAATTGACACGTTTTTGATACAATATACTTAAATCAAAACAAAGGAGATGGATGTAATGTTAGTAGGATATGCAAGAGTTTCGACAGATGGACAGAATTTGGATAGACAGATAGATGCTTTAAAGGCAGTTGGTGTAGATAGTCGTGTTTTGTATCAAGAGAAAATTACAGGCACTAAGAAGGATAGACCAGAATTGCAACGAATGTTAAAAGAATTGAATGAAGGTGATATTGTTATTATTACAGACCTTACACGTATTTCAAGAAGTACAAAGGATTTGTTGGATATAATCGAAAAGATTAAAAATAAGGGTGCTTCGATTAGAAGTCTGAAAGATACATGGTTAGATACTACAAGTAATAATCCTTATAATGATTTCCTTTTAACTGTAATGAGTGGATTAAGTCAGTTGGAAAGAGATTTAATAAGCCAAAGAACGAAGGAAGGTCTTGTAAGTGCAAAAGCAAGAGGTAGAAATGGTGGTAGACCATCGAAACAAAATGCGAAGGGTGATGTTGTAAAAGCATTAGCTGATAGTGGAATGAAGATTGTGGATATTGTAAAAGAAACTGGATTATCGAGAAGTACAGTAAATCGAATTTTGAAAGATACCAAGTAAATTAAATATAAAATTATAGTAAAAAGATGAGAAGTAAAATTTCTCATCTTTTTTTATTGCAAAAAATAGGACATATATACTTCTCCCTTTGGTATGCATAAATTTTGCAAAGAACGTAGAAGCAAATGGAGAAGAAAGAATTAGTGAATGGAACAAAAAGTTCAATCAGAGTTAGTCAATCGCTTTGATGATGAATGAAATTCATTAGTTCTTTTTATTGATTATTTAAAAAATTTTGATTGGCTGATTCTGGTTTTCACATAGATGTAACTCGTCAACAAATTATTTATGAAAATCGGAGGAAAACAAAATGTCAAAGAAATTAATTGAAAAAATTGGTATCGACAGAAGTGAAATTAAAGGATTTGTAATTAGGTTATTAGATTTAACAAAGTTACGAAAACACAAAAATGTGGATTTGGAAGAAAGGGGAGAGATAGAGCATACGTTGGAAGATGGCAATAGGTTTGTCAAATTACGAATCAAAGATAATGTATTGTTTGGAACTTTTTTTGCAGGAACAAGGAAAAGAAATGGTGGATATGTTCTTGATACATTTATGGATATTACCATTAGAGATAATGAAACTGGAAATTTAAATAATGTAACGCTTGAAGAATATATAAATAGAATTGAAGATATCTGTCAGTATTTATATGAGGAATATGGAGTTTTGGTTGATGGAACTAATCTTAGATTTAAGAAATTAGAAATAAATTGCACTTTTGGGATTAGTGACGAATTTTACAAATATCATAGGGCATTAGGACTTATGATGTATAACTTGCCAGATACTTACGAAAAAATCACAGAAGTTAAAAAGAAGAATAAGAAGAATATTAGTGTGGAGTCAGAAACCTTTTATCGTGGAAATAGTTGTATGCAAATAAAAATTTATGATAAGAAAAGGCAACTAAAAGATATAGGTATATGTGTGCTTGATGAAAATATTATGCGTATTGAAATTGTGCTAAAAAATTCATCAAAGGTTAAAGAGGTATTTGGAACAATTTTGATTAGAGAAATTACAGATGATATGGTTACAGATTATTACATAGGTCAGTTTAGAAAATTATTTCAATTCAGATATGAGAAATGGAGAAGAGATAATGGAAAGCTACTAAGTCAAATGATTCAATCACATAAAGCAGAGAGTTGGAATAATTGGCAGAGAGATATATTGAACGAGTGTCGAAATTTGGAACTACAAAATCGTGTTCCCATTATTTTAGAAATTAAAGATTTGTTAAAACAGATAAAGATATTAGAAAAGGGAGGACATTATGCTCGTGTAGAAAGAGCCATTATGAAGAAGTGTGAAGAGAATGATGTTTTCTTACAAAAAGATGCTAAGAAGATTGAAGAAATAATAGATAGAGTAAATCAAATTTATGATAATTACTTAGATTTGAAGAATTGTGTTGAAGATACGACAGCAAGTGGCGAGGGTATCTAAGTAGTTTGATACTCATTGAATAGGGATTAAGGGCGATTTTGAGAATATTTCATTCTTGAAATCTCCCTTGAATAACAATAGAAAGATAGAGAGAGGTAATAATTATTTGAAAAAGATTGAAAAAGAAAATATTGTACCAATTTGGGAGAAGTATGTATTAACTGTTGATGAAGCAGCAAAATATTTTGGTTTGGGTGAAAATAAAATAAGAGAAATTATTGCAAATAATCTAGATGCAGAATTTTGGTTTTGGAATGGTAATAGAAAATTAATTAAACGTAGATTGTTTGAAGAGTATATAGATATGTTAAAAGTTGCTTAGAATGGATAGATTAGAAGAGCTTGATATGGTATGCTAGACACATACTATATCATGGCTCTTTTCGGAAAGGAGATTTTTAATGTCTGAAAAGAGAAGAGATAGCAAAAATAGAATATTGCAAAATGGAGAGAGCCAAAGAAAAGATGGTAAATATGAATTTAAGTATGTTGATGTAAATGGTATACGTAGAAGTGCGTATAGCTGGAAATTGGTTGCTACCGATAAAGTACCAGAAGGAAAACGATGTGAATTAAGTCTTAGGGAAATGGAAAAGCAGATAAGACGAGATTTAGAGGATGGTATAAGTACACATACTGCCAATAGTACAACATTAAATCAGTTGTTTGAGATATATATGTTGACAAAGGAATTAAAGCAATCCACAAGGACAAATTATATGTATATGTACAAAAAATATGTGAGTGATGCTATTGGTAAAAGACGGATTGCAGGTATCAAATACAGCGATATAAAGAAGTTTTATAGTAGTCTAATACTTGAAAAGAAGTTTAAACCGAACAGTATGGAAATAATCAATACGATATTGCATCCTGTATTTACGATGGCTGTTAGAGATGGATATATTCGCACTAATCCTACAGATGGTGTAATGGCAGAAATAAAAAAGAGTCATAACTGGGAGAAGACAAAACGTCATGCTTTGACAGTTGCACAACAGGAACGATTTATTGATTATGTGGCAAATTCAGAAACATATAAACATTGGTTGACATTGTTTACTGTATTTCTGGGAACTGGTTGTCGTGTCGGTGAAATTATCGGTTTGACATGGGATGATTGTGATTTTAACGATGGTGAAAATGGTATTATTACAATCAATCATAATTTGATATACAGACAACAAGATAGTGGTAAGTGTGAAATGCATATTACTACCCCTAAAACAGAAGCAGGAATAAGAATAATACCTATGCTTGTAGATGTACGCAAAGCATTGTTACAAGAAAAGAAACGACAGATGCGAGATGGATTTAATACCACAATAATAGATGGATATTCGGGTTTTATATTCACGAATAGAAATGGATATGTACACAATCCACAAACGATAAATAGAGTCATTAAACGCATTTATCAGGCTTATAATGAACAGGAAATAGAACAAGCTAAGAAAGAACTTCGTGAGCCTGTATTGATACCACATTTTAGCATACATAATCTTAGACATACCTTTTGTACAAGATTTTGTGAGATTGAAACAAACTTAAAGGTTATTCAAGAAATTATGGGTCATAGTAATATTTCAACTACAATGGATGTGTACAATGAAGCCACAAAGGAAAAGAAAACAGAATCCTTTGCCAGCTTAGAAGGTAAAATAAAGATATGTTAGTTTTACGACAACTTTTACGACATTTTACGACAGAGATATAAGAACTTATAAGAAGTTATGTGAAGTACAAAAGATTTTGAGCCTTGCATTAGTGGGGATATAAGAAGATATAAGCACTTATTTAGGTCTGAAAATCCTAGTCCCAACAATGAAGACATTAGATAAATAATAAAGCAAAAGACACTTTCAAATTAGAAAGTGTCTTTTTTTGTATACCTCATTCTGTATTCGGTCGGACGAAGTCCGGTCTTTTTCTTAAAAAGACTCGAAAAATAGTGTTCATCGCAAAAACCAAGTTGAACAGAAATCTCCTTAATCATCAGCCCTGAATTTTTTAGAAGTTTTTTGGCTTGTTCGATTTTTAGAGATAGCAAATAATCATATGGTGTTGTCCCAAGCTCACGTTTAAAATTGCGAACAACTTGGGATTCGCTCAAAGAGACAATTTTGCTTAAATCTTGTAAAGAAAAATTTGTTTCGATGTGGTTTTCAATATAATTTTTTAAAAGAAACATTGTTTCAGAATACTTTTCAAAAGAACTATGGTAGTTAGAATGAAGAAATTGCAAAAGCGCATGAAAGACGAGCGCTGCCTCTCGATTCTTTTCGTCATTACTTTTTGCACTACGACCGATTCTATGGATATCTTCAATAAAGGAGCGCCCATTGGTAGTAGGGAAAATGATTTTATTCTGTAAATCATATGTTTCAAGTAAAAGGTTTATTAGTGGACCGCCTGCATTAAACCAAATTTTTTCCCAAGGATTTATATCATCCGAATAATACAGATGGTCGCGGTCAGGAGGGAGCAGGTACATGTCTCCTTCTTTAACCCAGTATTCTTTTCCTTCCCACACGACTTTTCCTTCCCCAGACAGAATGTATTCTACGACACAGACTTTGGAAGGGGTACGTTCGATACGATAACTTCCATCGCAAAAACTGCTGCCAGCTAAATCAATATAAAAAGGATTTTTTTCTTCAATGTTTGAAAAATAGATAAATTCTTCTCTCATGCGTATATTCCTAACCTATTTGCAAAATATTACATTTACTTAGCTTTATTTTAGCACATATAATTAACTTATGAAAACAAAGAATGGGGGAAAAGAACAATGAATAAAAAACTTTCCATAGCAGACAAATTAAAATTCGGGGTAGGGGATTTTGGATTATCTGTAATATCTGCGATGTTACAGTTCTACATGCTGTTTTTCTACACAGATGTGGTAGGAATAAATCCAGGACTTGCAGGTACAGCAATACTAGTGGGAAAAATAACCTGGGACATGGTAAATGATGTATTGTTTGGTTATTTTGAAGACAAGACAAAGTCGCGTTGGGGTAGACGTAGACCATATCTTATCTTTTGTGCATTGCCACTTATGCTGGCGTTTTGGCTCCTTTTATCAATTCCGGAAGGATTAGATGGTGTAGCAGCATTTTTTACAATTATAGGTACATTTATTTTATTTGACACGTTCCACACTTTAGTAGCAACTGCATATTCTGCCATGACAGCAGAAATTACAGATGACTATGATGAACGTACTTCTGTATCTACATTTCGTATGATTTTTAGTATTATTGGATATTTATTAGGGGCTGGGGTAACATCTGTCTTGGCAGGTATCTTAAGCAATAGCCTTGGTGTAACTGTAAAAGAGGCATGGAGTGCAGTTGGTCTTATCTATGGTGCAATCGCGGCGATTACTATCTTAATCCCAGGTCTTTTCTTAAAGACGCCAGTTGTGGTAGAAGCAAAGCCAACAGAGTTACCTCCACTAAAAGCTATTTTTAGCACATTAAAAAACAAACCTTTTACAAAATTCTTAGTAATATCTATGATTATGAGTACTGCATTTACTATGGTAACGACCATGTTGCCTTATTATCTAATTTATCAGTTGGATATGGCTGATTCACAGATTATTGTTATGTTCTTAATGCTTGGAACCTTGGCGATTTTCTTGGTACCATGTGCGATGATGTCAGGAAAAATTGGAAAAGCAAAAACATATGCACTTGGAATTATCATTGCAGGTACAGCATTAGCTGCAGGATTTTTATTACCACAGGGACAAAGTACGATGATTTTCTTTTTAGCAGCAATTGTTGGATTGGGATTTTCAAGCCAGTGGGTATGTCCACATAGTATGATGCCGGATGTAATCGAATACGATGAATTAGAAACAGGTGAACGCCGTGAAGGCATTTATTATGGTATGCAGGCAACAGCAGGAAAAATTACTGGTGCATTAGGAAGCGCGATGTGTGGCTGGGGTCTTGAATGGGCAGGTTACGTAGATGGTGCTGCACAGAGTGAAGGTGCATTATTTGCAATTCGTGGAATGTTTGCACTTATTCCAGCGATTTTACTTCTCATTTGTGTGCCATTATTACTTCGTTATCCAGTTACAAAAGAATCACATGAAAAGGTATTAGCAGAGTTAAGAGCAAGAAGAGAAAGGGAATAGTAGAATGAAAATAGCAATTATTGGGGCCGGATTAGGTGGACTTGTATTTGGTGCATATGCAGCAAAAGATGGTCATGAAGTAGTAATTTATGATAAAAATAGCAAACCAGGTGGCGTTGTAGCATTATTAGAACATGAGGGTTATAAGTTTGAGCAAGGTCCGCTTCTCTTAGGGGACATGCTAGAGGGTGAACCTGTATACGATTTATTACAGGATTTTGAAATTACATTAGAAACACAACGTGCAGATCGAGATATTGTCATGCCAGATTATGACATGATAAAAAGCGAAGTATATGAAGGACCATATTGGAGAAGAGAACGATTAAAAGAGCTGTTTCCAGAAAGTAAAGATGGAATAGATGCATATTATCGTTTTTATGATGATATGATGGAGCTTCGTTACGTAGCAGGTCTTCCAGAATCCTTGATAAAGAAAATTCGTCTTGCCCTTGCTTTTTTAAAGGTAAAGAAATATGAAAATATGTCTGCGGAAGAGTTGACAATGTATTTCTTTAAAAACGAAAAGATTAGTACGCTCTTTACAGGTATTTTTGCGGATTTCTGCGCAGATCCAAATGAAGTACAGGGTCTTGGAGTGGCGTTTACTAACTTCGAAACAGGATTTGAAAAAAGAATTCCATTGGAGAAAAATGGGAAAAAATACTATCCTGGATTTTGTTTCTTGACAGGTGGATGTCAGAAACTACCAGAAGCATTAGCAGAATATATTGAATCGCATAACGGTAAAATTCAATACAACACAATCGTAGAAAAAGTAAAAATCGAAGATGGAAAAGCCTGTGGAGTACGCCTACAGGATGGCACAGAAATAGATGCAGATATGGTAGTAGGTTGTGGCGCTGGAAAAGATTTCTTCGAAAATGCAGTCGGTTTGGAGTATTTAGATGATACATATCGCAAGATTTTAAAAGAATATCGTCCAATGGAAGCTGTATTTATGCTTCATTTGGGTGTGGATTTTGATCCAATGCAATATATGCGTTCTTCTTTGTATTATTGTTATGGAATGTACGATTTGCATAGTGCAACAGAAAACCTGCGTGCAGGTAATTATCATGAGGGTAAGGATGGCTATTTGATTTTTGTACCATCTTTCCATGCACCAGAATTTGCACCAGAAGGTAAGCATTGCGTGACTATTTACACTGTCGCTCCAGATTTGCTCAAAGAGGGAACCTGGGAAGAAAAGAAAGAGGAATATGCAAAGAAACTTATCGAATTGGCAGAAAGACAGTTGCCGGATTTAAGCAAGCATATTATTTCTATGAAGATTATGACAGCAGAAGATTATCGCACATACACCCATATGAAAAAATCTTCCTTCGGTGGCGTGGTGCCTATTTGGAATCAGCAAAATCCACCACATATTACACCAGTGAAATCACTTTATTTCGTAGGACAGCAAAGTGAAAATGGAGGAGGAGTGGGGGCTGTTATGCTAGGTGCGAAAGCGGCATATGAAAAAGCCTTCAAAGAAAAATAAAATGCTAAATTATGATTTAAAAACAATATCAGCGGAAGAAATAGGCGATTCGGATAAAGTGTGGCAGGCATATCCACGTCCACAAATGGTGCGAGATAATTGGATAAATTTGAATGGCACATGGGATTTGAATGGAAATAGTATTCGTGTGCCATTTCCGCCGGAGTGTAAATTTTCTTTGTATGAAGGCAGTTTGTCAAAACATCTGGTTTACAAGAGAAGTTTTAAATTGGAAAAACGACTGGAAAAAGAACATGTGCTTTTACATTTTGATGCAGTGGACCAAATTGCGGAAGTGTTTGTGAACAATCACCGAGTTGGTAGACACGAAGGTGGATATCTTCCATTTGTGTTTGATGTGACATCGGCAATCTTATATGAGACAGAAAATGAGATAAAAGTAATCGCAGTAGATAATCTGAACAAAGATTATCCATATGGAAAACAACGTAAAAAACGTGGTGGGATGTGGTATACTCCAGTAAGTGGCATATGGAAAAGTGTTTGGATTGAACAAGTACCGAGCACATATGTGGAAAGAATAAAAATCACACCGGACATGAAAGGAATTGATTTGGAAGTTTATTTAAATGACAAATCAAACCTAGAAAAAAGAGTATCCATTACATTACACACGGGCGAGAATCATGAAGTTGTTTTTTCAGAAAACACGGCTCGAATTCAATTAGCGGAAATGCAATTAGGAAATCAGACATATATTCCCAAGTTATGGAATACAGAGGAACCATACCTATATTCTATGGAAATTGTTGTGGGAGAGGACCACGTTTCCACTTACTTTGGACTACGTGAAATAGCTATTCGAAAAGGAAACGGAAAGCCTAGAGTATACTTAAACGATGAGCCAATCTTTTTAAGTGGGGTATTGGATCAGGGATATTTTCCAGAGGGCATTTATTTGCCAGGAGCGGAGAGAGAATATGAAAAAGATGTTTTGGCAATGAAAGAATTAGGTTTCAATATGTTGCGAAAGCATATTAAAATTGAGCCAGAGATCTTTTATTATTACTGTGACCTTCATGGCATGTTGGTTATGCAGGATCACGTAAATAATGGAGGATATTCTTATTTGCGAGATACCGCATTACCAGGATTGGGGAAATTACATATTAGGGATAAGTATCGTATCGTAAAGAAAAAACGCAAAAAAATTTTCGAAGCACATATGATGGAAACACAAGAGCACTTGTATAATCATCCTTCTATCATTGCATATACCATTTTTAATGAAGGGTGGGGGCAGTTTGATACAAATCGTATGTATGATAAGGCAAAAGAAATTGATAGCTCTCGTCTATATGATTCAGCATCAGGCTGGTTCAAACAAGAAGAGAGTGATTTTGATAGTCGCCATTGGTATGGAATACCAATTCCTATGAAGGGAGAAGAGAAACTTCTCTTTATTTCCGAATTCGGGGGATATACGCAGAAGATACCAAACCATTATTTTAATCAAAACAACACGTATGGATATGGAGTGTGTGAAAATCAACAAGAGTTGATGGGAAAAATTACAAAAGTCTATGAGGAAATGATTATTCCATCCATAGATGAAGGTTGTTGCGGATGTGTATATACGCAAGTAAGTGATGTAGAAGATGAAATAAATGGCTTATACACATATGACAGAAAAGTATGTAAAGTAGATCAACCTCAAATGAAGGAGATACAGAGAAGACTTACGGAAAAAATAAAGAATATCAAGTAAAAAAGAGATGATGTTGATTTTGAGAATCGAATTATTGACATCAATCACACTTTAACGTATTATCCAAGAAGATGAATACGTGTGTGTGTTGAGAATCTAAGGAAATGTTAAGTAATAATCTCGACGTATTTTAGAAAAGAAGCTTCTTTAATAGAGGGTTAACTAAGCAAAAATACTTAGGAAGAGATTTATTAGTCGAGTAATGTTGTGAGGACAACAAAAAGTTCGAATGACGACAAAATGACAACAATGAAAACATTTGATAAATAAGATTTTTCAAAACCCTACTAGATAAAATTCTAGTGGGGTTTTATTATTATAAAGAAAGCAAGATAAAGGTGAATTTCGTAGCGTATGTCAGGTGACAGTGGGATATTCGCCAGAGGTTTGGAAAGGTTGGTCATAAATGCATAAGATTACGATTATAGGCACAGCAATCTTAGATATTTTAGCAGGTCCGGTAAATGCATCTGTTTTCCAAAAAGGTTCGCTTCCTATGCAGAATATAAGCCTCTCCTTTGGAGGAGATGCTTTAAATGAAGCAGTGATTCTCTCACAGCTGGGAACGGATGTGGAACTGATTTCGAAGGTTGGAAATGATGAAGCAGGAAAAAGAGTATTGGACTTTTTAAAAGAAAAGGGTGTAAAAACAAAAGTAAAAACAGAAGAAAAACTTGCGACAGGAATCAATATCGTTTTGGTAGATGAACAAGGTGAGCGAAGCTTTTTAACAAATCCGGAAAGCAGTCTGAGAAAATTAAGTGAAGAAGATATCATGGAATATCTAGATGAGGCTGGAGATATTGTCTGTATGGCAAGCATGTTTGTATCACCATTATTGGACATTCAGGCAATGGAGCGTGTGTTTCGCAAAATAAAAAGTAAGCCAAACCGCATTTTGGTTGCAGACATGACAACGCCAAAGAACGGAGAGCGCATAGAAGACATTGCATGTTTATTAAAATATATTGATTACCTCATACCTAATGAGATAGAGGTGGCATGTTTAACCAATGAAAAGAATATTCATAAAAATGCACAATCGCTAATCGAATGCGGTGCATCCTGTGTAGTTATAAAGAATGGCAAGGATGGTTGTTTGATAAAGACGAAGTATCAAGAGATAGAAATTCCTGCCTACAAACATGCAAAAGTAATTGATACAACTGGTGCAGGAGATAGTTTCGTAGCTGGATTTCTGTATGGATTGAAAAATAAATGGGAACTAGCAGAATGTGCACGATTTGGTTGTGCGGTGGCAGCGTGTATCGTAGAAGAGATGGGGGCAAATGCTGCAATTCGTTCCCTAGATAATCCAATAAAGAGATATCATGCGATGACAAATAAATAGAATGCAATTATTTTGTGAATGAAATACATGTAAAAGCATGTTATAATAGTTAAACAAATTTCATTATTATAAAAAACGAGGGGTTATAGTATGAAGTACAATGAAAAAGAATTTGCTGCACAGGCAAATAGGAAAGCAAGAACCATGTGGGTAGTTATGTCTGCGGTATTAACGGCAGCGTATGCACTTGAGGTTGTAAAAGGGGCAAAAACCATAAAGTATTTCATTTTGATGGAATTAATTGCCTGGGCACCAGTTATTGAAGGAGAGATTCTCTTAAGAGTAAAAGGGGCACATTCAAAATGGTATCGCGAGGTATGTGCAGGTGGCTATTGGCTGTTTTATGCATATATCATGTTTACATCACCAGGAACATTGGCATTTGCCTATGTATTGCCATTGCTTTGTATGTTGGTCGTATATAAAGACCAAATGTTAATGGTACGTTATGGTGTTTTAAATATGATTATCCTTTCCATTAACATAGTGCGTAATTATATGAATGGGATGAATTCATCAGCAGATGTAACCATGTTTGAAATGCAGTTTGGTATTACTTTGTTTTGCTATATTGGTTTAATCATTGCGATTCAGCATATGTCATTTTCTGATAATACGTTGTTAGATTCTATCAAAGACAATTTGGATAGAGTTATCACCACAGTAAAGCAGGTAAAAGGTGCCAGCAATGCAGTCGTAGACGGCGTAACGGTTGTACGTGAATTAGCAGACGAAAATAAACAAAGTGCCAATGAAGTTGTAAACAACATGGTAGATTTATCGGATCAAAACCATATACTTAGTGGAAAAATCGATTCTACAATGGATATGTCAGAAGATATTGATAATCAGGTAGAAAACGTGGCTGGTTTGGTAGAGCATATTATGGAAATTAGCCAGAAATCTACAGAACAGGCACACCAGAGTACATTAAAATTGGAAGCAGCAATGGAATCCACAAATTCTATGGCTGAGCTTTCTGCAGAAGTAGATGCGATTTTAGGTGATTTCCGTAACCAATTTGAAAAAGTAAAAAATGAGACTGGTACGATTACATCCATTAGTTCTCAGACAAATCTCTTAGCATTGAATGCTTCCATTGAGGCAGCTCGTGCTGGAGATGCAGGTCGCGGATTTGCTGTAGTAGCAGAAGAAATTCGAAATTTGAGTATAGGTACACAGACTTCATCAGAAAAAATTATGGATGCGTTGAAACTTTTGGAACAGACATCCGAAAAGATGACAGAATCTATTACGGTTATTTTAGGATTAATCAATGAAAATCTAGATAGAATGCAAAGTGTAAATACTAGTGTTACAACTATTGCAGAAGGTGCACAGGAGTTGGGCGACGAAATTCAGGTTGTAGACAGTGCGATGAAGCATGTAAAAGATTCCAATAAGACCATGGTAGACAATATGCGAGAAGTACAGGATATCATGGATATGATTACTGAGAGTGCAAACAATTCGAAAGATACAACAACAGCGATGTTGAGTAAATATGAAGAAACCGCACGTAATGTCGTAAATATTGAAGTTGTCGTTGGAAAACTTGTAGAAGAACTGGGTACTGGCGGATTCATGAGTCTTGAGGATGTAACTCCGGGTATGAAGGTGATTTTAAATCCTCAAGGAACAAGAACAGAACTCTCTGCAGAAGTAGTAAGGGTAATCGATGATCATACTGCTGAAATAAAACCAGCTGCACAGTCAGAACGCACATTGCAGGATGGCGGAAAACAGGAATACAGTGTACAGATTATTGTAAACAACGCAATTTATATTTGGGATAATATTAAGCTTGGAAAGAAAAATTCGGACGGCTGTTATGAGTTGTATTTAGAAGCAAATCCAAAGGTAATGAACCGAAGAAAATATCCTAGATTACCAATGGCAAATGCATGCGACGTAACTATTCCAGCAGTAAACAAATCCTTTAGCGGAAAAATGGTTAATATCAGTGCTGGCGGATTTGCATTTGCATGCAGAGGTGAAGAATTTGCAGAGTCAGTAGGTGAAACAGTACAGTTAAAGATTGATAACTTCCCATTGGCGCACGGCAAATCATTATCAGGTGTGATTATTCGTTCCTCAAACAATGCAGGTACCTATATTGTAGGATGCAGAATGTTACAGGATAACCCAGAGATTGAGGAATATGTAAAACTGAAAATGTAAATGCCAAGGAAATTGGTGTAGAACAGTTGAAAAATCAAGCAATTTAATAGTATAATAATAGTTAGCAAAGTTTTATGAAACATATATTTAAAAGGGAGGCAATATATAATGATTAATTGGATCAACTTAGACAAAGTTGAAGCTTACAAAGAACTTGAAGCAGCTGCAAAAGTAAACCTTAAAGAAGTTATGAGCGGTGAAAATGGCGCAGAACGTGTAAAAAAATACAGCGTTCCTATGGCAGAAGGCATGGCTTATAACTATGCAGCAAAACAGGTAGATGATAATATTCTTGCTATTTTAGGAAAACTTGCAGAAGAAACACAGCTCGTGGATAAATTCGCAGCTCTTTACAATGGCGAAATGATCAATACAGGTGAAAAGAGACTTGTTCTTCATCATATGTGCCGTGGTCAGCTCGGTGATGCAGTTATCGCAGATGGTGGCGATAAACGTGAATTCTACACAGGCGAACAGAAAAAAATCGCTGAATTTGCAAACAAAGTACATAGTGGAGAAATTGCTAACGCAGATGGCGAAAAATTCACTACAGTAGTTCAGATTGGTATCGGCGGAAGTGACCTTGGTCCTCGTGCTATGTACCTTGCTCTTGAAAACTGGGCAAAAGTAAACAACACACTTAAGATGCAGGCAAAATTCATCAGTAACGTAGATCCTGATGATGCAGCAGGCGTACTTGCTACACTTGACCTTCCACATTCGCTTTTCATTCTTGTTTCTAAATCAGGAACAACACTTGAAACATTAACAAACGAATCATTTGTTAAAAATGCATTAAAAGAAGCTGGACTTAACCCTGCAAATCATATGGCATGTGTTACAAGTGCAACATCTCCACTTGCTAAGAGTGCAGATTATTTAGCAGCATTCTTTATGGATGATTACATCGGCGGACGTTTCTCATCTACATCAGGTGTAGGTGGAGCAGTTCTCTCATGTGCATTTGGACCAGAAGTATTTGCTCAGTTCTTAGATGGTGCAGCAGCTGCTGATAAGACAGCTACAAATGCAAACATTTTTGAAAACCCAGCAATGCTTGATGCATTAATCGGTGTTTATGAAAGAAATATCCTTGGATATTTAGATACAGCAGTGCTTCCATACTCACAGGCACTCAGCCGTTTCCCTGCGCATTTACAGCAGCTTGATATGGAATCAAATGGTAAATCAGTAAACCGTTTTGGTGAACCTATCGACTATGTAACAGGACCTGTAATCTTTGGTGAACCAGGAACAAACGGACAGCATTCATTCTACCAGTTATTACATCAGGGAACAGATATCGTTCCACTTCAGTTCGTTGGATACAAAAACAACCAGATGGACAATGATATCGTAATCGAAGATAGTACAAGTCAGGCAAAACTTTGCGCAAACGCAGTTGCTCAGATCGTTGCATTTGCATGTGGTAAAGATGACGATGATAAGAACAAATACTTCGAAGGCGGACGTCCATCAAGTATTATTATCGGTGACAAACTTACACCAGCGTCACTTGGTGCACTTCTTTCACACTTTGAAAACAAAGTTATGTACCAGGGCTTTGTATGGAACATCAACAGTTTCGACCAGGAAGGTGTACAGCTTGGTAAAGTACTTGCTAAGAAAGTACTTGCTCATGATACAGATGGTGCATTAAAAGAATATAGTGATTTATTAGGAATCTAATAAGAATTAAGAAGACGCCATCTCGTTTGAGATGGCGTTTGCTAAAAGAGGAAAAGAAATGAGTAACGTTAGTAATAGACCAAGATCATATAAGGGGGAAGAGCCTTATATTTTTATAAGTTATAGCCACAAAGATCGTGATGAGGTATACAAAATAATTCGAAAAATGCAAACGGCTGGTTATCGGGTTTGGTATGATGAGGAGATCCGCTCTGGACAAGGCTGGGACGAGGTTCTTATAAGAAAAATAAAAAAGTGTGATTGTTTCATTGCCTTTGTTACAGATGCCTATATGGAAAGTAAAAATTGTAAAAAAGAAATTTGGTTTGCTGCAGGTAATAAAGAGGATACTATTGCTATTGTATATTTAGAGGAAATATTGAAGGAAGACCATAAAGATTTTTTGGAGTTTCATTTTGGTAGTGTACAAGGACTCTTTAAATATGAATATGAAAATGATAATGAATTATTCTTTGAAAAATTATATGAAACAAATGGGATAGATTTGTGCCTGGATTCAAATTCTATTTTTCAGATAGAAGATCCAGCGGATTGGGCATTTTTAGAGGATGAAGAGGAAGACGCGTATGATGTAATGGATTATACGTTGCATATATTCCCTGCGCTTTGTGAGAAAGAAACTGTGATTCCGTTGCCTAAGGCAGAACCTGTTGATGATGGTTGGGATTCTACAAAACAGATAATCCAATGGTGTGGAGAGATGGCAGAAATATCCGTTCGAGATGGAGAGGTCTGGGAAAAAGATATTGAAGAATGTATTACATATATGAATCTCGCACAGTATCACAATAAACAGCTTCCGGCGGGACACAAATTCCGCATACACTCAATTTTTGTAGATCGAAATAATCCATGTAATGTCGTTCATGTAGAATATTGGCATGATATTCACGTAGAACCGCTTTTTGATGAGAAAGATATTCAGAATCTTTTTTATGATCAATGGGAGTTTACAGATGGTGTCTTCTATAATGTAATAGCAAGTATTGATTTAGAAGATATGCATCTAGATTATTATTTAGATATAGAAAGTTAAAGACAGAAGTGTTGCTATTATTTTATAATGGCAACACTTCTTTTGGTTAAAAGTTTCTTGTATATAACACATTAGCCTTGCACAGATAAAAAAGTAGGAGTAAAATTACATAAATATATCTAATGTGAAAATGAGGGTAGTCTATGCTAAATGAGAAATTTAGAAAATACGGAATTCCAGTGATAGCGTTTATTCTGACATTTGTTTTGTTATATACAAATGTATTTTATACGTGGGACAAAATTTTATCGGATGCTGTATGCCAGACTGGGGATGTACCAGACAGTCGTATTTTTATTTTAGCTATTGATGATAAGACCTTACAGGAATATGGGCCGATGAATCAGTGGAGCCGCGATATTTCTAAGCAGGTAGTTGAAGTTTTAAATCAGGATGAGACAAAAAGACCTGCGGTTATCACCTTCGATATCATGTATCTCGAACATACGGATACAGAAGTAGATGAGCGTTTTGCAGAAGCCTGTGCTTTGGCAGGAAATGTAATTACTGCATATAATATTCAGTTTAAAGAGCAGCCAGAAATAGATGAAAACGGAAAAATGAGATTCAATCCGTTTTATATTGATGAAGTGGATTATCCAATTGATTCAATTCGAGAAAATGCAGATTATGGGTATGCAAATACCGTAGTAGACGAAGATGGATATGTACGCCGCTTTGTGCCAGAAGTTACGCAAGATGGAGTAACTTATGAAAGTTTAGCAACTCGTACATATATAAGATATATGGAGTCACAGGGGATGGTTCCAGCAATTCCGCATAGTGACAATGACAATCTGATTCCATTTAAATATGCATGTAGTACAGGTGGATATAGTGTGGTATCCCTCTGTGATGTGTTAAATGGAACTATCAATCCAGCTATTTTTACAAACGGAATTGTGTTCGTAGGTGCGTATGCATCTGGTCTTATGGACTCCTATGCGCCAGCCATCTCTCATGGTACACAGATGTATGGAGTAGAGATTCAGGCGAGTATCGTAGATGCACTTTTAAATTTTAATTATCAACAAGAAGTTTCAAAGACCACATATGCACTTATAGCATCTGTTTTAGTGGCAGTATTTGCATTTGTTTCACAGAAACTGAAAGTAGTGCCATCAGGCATTGCTACAGCTGTACTTGTCATTGGTTCTGTACTTACAGTAAAAATCGTTTATGATAATGGATATATCCTGCCAATTTTGGTATTACCAATGATGTTTATTCTCAGTTATGCAGCTAATGTAGTTATTGGTTACGTGGCAGAAATTAAACGTAGAAAACAGATTGTGGGTGTATTTAAACAGTACATGGCACCACAGATTGTAGATGAAATCAGCAAGAAAAAAGATTTCAAAGTTGAACTTGGTGGAGAACGCAGACATATCGCAGTATTATTTGTGGATATCCGAGGATTTACAACGATGTCAGAGGTGTTAAAGCCAGAAGAAGTTGTAGAAATTTTAAATGAATATTTATCACTCACGACCCAATCCATTTTTAATAACAAAGGAACCTTAGATAAGTTCGTAGGTGATGCAACAATGGCGGTCTTTAATGCACCATTGGATTTGGATGATTATATTTACCGTGCAGTGAAAACAGCTTGGGATATGAAGGCGGGTTCCGAAGCCTTGGCAGAAAAATTCGAAAAACGTTTTGGCAGAAGTGTAGCATTTGGTATTGGTGTAAACTGTGGCGATGCAGTCGTAGGTAATATTGGATGTGAATTCCGTATGGACTATACAGCGATTGGCGATACGGTAAATACGGCAGCCCGTTTGGAGAGCAATGCAAAGCGTGGACAAATTTTAATCAGTCAGGAAGTATACGATAACGTAAAAGACCGCGTAGAAGTAACGCCAATTGGCGAACTTCCATTAAAAGGAAAAGAAGTAGGCGTATTTATTTATCAGGTAGATAAAGTAAAATAATACGGTAGAATAAGCGAATAGTGAGGGTGACGGTATGAAGCAAATGTATTTAATTCCGGATAGATTTCATCTAGAAGAATCGCTAAAATTTATAGAAGAGCAGCAGTGTGCTTGCGAATATAACGATTTTTTCTCTGCAAGCATACTGGATGATAAAAAGAAGCAATTAGAAATTATAGATGTATATGCAAAAGTGCGTACTGACTTTTCTAGGGATACGATGCATGGAGCGTTTTTGGATGTGACGGTACATAGTAGTGATGCAAGAATACGCGAGATATCAGAACTTCGTGTGAGACAGTCCATGGATATTGCAAAAGAAATGGGACTTCGTGGCGTGGTATTTCATACGAATCGTTTGTATGGATTTCGCGATGAATCGTATTTGAAAAATTGGAGGGAGCGAAATCTACGGTTCTTTTCAGATATTTGCGAGGAGTATCCAAATCAGCAGGTTTTTATGGAAAATATGTTTGATGAATCACCAGATGTTTTATGTAGTTTTGCAGAAGAAATGACGGTATATAATAACTTTGGAATTTGTTTGGATTATGCTCATGCTATAATTTCAGATACAGCAGCAGAGGAATGGATGAAGATGCTGGCGCCATATGTGCGACACATGCATATAAACGATAACGATTTAAAAAATGATTTGCATGCAGCAGTTGGTGATGGAAAGATTGATTGGAGATTATTTGAAACAGAATTAGAAAAGTATCAGATCACAGGTTCTGTTTTAATTGAAGTAACGGGTAGGGAGAAACAGAAAAAATCTTTAACATACTTAAAAGAACAGCAGATATTAATTTAAAAAAGGAAAGAGGAACGCGAATGGCATTAACCATACAGGATTTTAAAGATATATTGACTGTGGGGATTCAGTTAACAGTTGAAAAAGATGATAATAAGTTATTGAATACAATTGTAGAAAAAGGGATGCAGATAACAAATTGTGACGCAGGCACCTTGTATTTATATGAGGATGATGTGCTAAAGTTTCGTATTATGCGTACCATTTCCCAAAATGTATGCAGAGGACTGGATGGAACACCGATTACCGATCTTCCACCTGTGCCGTTTAAAGAAGAAAATGTATGTGCATATACGGCAATTCATCGAAAAGTAGTTAACATTGCAGATGTATACGATAGTGACGAATTCGACTTTTCTGGTCCAAAGAAATACGATGCGATGACGGGATTCCGTACGCAATCCATGTTGGTGGTTCCAGTAGAAAACACAACAGGAGAATTGATTGGCGTTTTTCAGATGATTAATGCACAGGATGAGAATGGCATGGTTATTCCGTTTGATTCACAGTACGAGATTATCATTCGTTCACTTGGTTCTTTGGCTGCGGTAGAATTATCCAATATTCAATATACACAGCAGATTAAAAAGCAATTACATTCCTTTGTAGAAGCAATGGCGACTGCAATCGACGAAAGAACCCCTTACAATGGTTCTCATACACGAAATGTAGCGAAGTATGCAACGATTTTAGCGAAGAAAATGGATGAGAAAACAGCCAATGGAGAATTTGATGAAGTATTTGATGAAGATAGAATAGAACGTCTTCAGTTGGCAGCATTACTTCATGATATTGGAAAAATGATTATTCCAAGAAGTGTGATGAATCGTGCCACTAGAATGGATCGTGATATGGCAGCCTTTGAGGATCGAATTGCACTTTTGAAATGCTACTATGAGATCGATTTCTTAAAAGGAAAAATTACAGAATCTCAGTACAAAGAAACAGAGGCGCTTTTATCAGATATAGTAGACTTTGTGCATCGAATTGACAATATAGGATTCTTGCAGCAGGAAGACTTTGACAGAGTACAGGAACTTGCAGAGCTTTACTATGAAAAAGAAGATGGTGAAAAAGTATTTTATATCACAGAACGTGAACGGACCTGTCTTAGTGTAAGAAAAGGTACGCTTACAGAGGAAGATAGAGCAATCATGGAAAGTCATGTAACTATGACAGCAAAGATTCTCAGTAAGGTATATTTTAGTCAAAATTATATAGATGTACCTAGATGGGCAGCGGAGCATCACGAATATTTGGACGGAAGTGGATATCCAAATCACATTCAAGGAGAAGAATTGGATGTGGAAACTAGAATTTTAGCCATTGCGGATATTTATGATGCACTAACAGCTAGTGATCGTCCATACAAGCCACCAATGCCAAAAGCAAAGGCATGTGCGATTTTGCATAGCATGGCAAATGAAGGAAAATTAGAAGATCGTTTTGTTGGCTGGATGGAAGAAGCGGTCATGAGTGATGAGGAATAGAAATAAACACAACGACAGGATGTTTTGTGTAAGGAGGAATAGATATGAGAATAGATAGAGAGGAAAAAAGAAGTCTAAAAAAACTCTTCGTAGGTGTTCTTGTGATAGCATTGTTGGTGACGATGTTGCCAATTCAGACAAACCAGTTAACAGAAATAAAAGCAGCAGGCACAGCAAAGTTTGATGAAGCGATTTTTGGAAATGCTCCAACAATTGAAGTAGAGTCTTCAGACGAGTTGGATTTGGCATTGTCTAATGTGAGCCCAGGAGATGCAGTAATCATTAAGCTTATGAATGATATCATGTATCTTCCTGATGCAAGTGGATTTAATACGCCTTTGATTTTTCCAGAGGGGAATGTTGCAATCGATTTAGGTTCACATAGTTTATATGTAAATCTATTAAGTTTTCCAGGAACAGCACCAGACTCGAATATTGCGTTCTATGGGGATATCATGAGTAAAATCTCAGGTTTTTCTATGGATGAAACAAATATATATGATCAAGTGCTTCATTTTGCAATGATAAGTGCGGATCAACCGGCAGTTCAGTTTAACGGTGCAACAAATTTAATGAATTTGCGTTTTGAAGTTAGACAAGGTGCCAAATGTGTGATCAAAGGCAGAGATATGGCTGTAACAGGAGCGGATTGGACTCGTTATTATAAAGAGGGTTCCTATAATTATATAAATTGCAGTAATGCAAAGGAGATAGTCGAATATATAGGGCCTGAATTTTATAATGTAGAAGGCACAGAAAAGGTATTGGATATCGGGGAAGTTACGCTACCTTATAGTTCTGAAGCGCCAGAAACCGTTTTTGAGAAAGGTGCAATCCCAGAAGACGTAAAAATCAAATATAAAGATAATTATTACGAGAATTATAACCAAGAGGCAGTTGTCGTAGAGAGTAGAGATATAGGGTTATATCATAAGACGAATGTAGAGTCGGAAATCATTGTGGATGCAATTTTGCAAGATTGGATGAGAGGAAATACCTATGTTCAGCCAATCACAGATAATACTGCCTATTTAGAGATTACAGATAGTTATTTATATAGTCTTGTGGGAGAGGGGTATTCAAAAGTAACATTTAATGAAGGCGCAATTCCATCAAAAGCTGTATATGGAGAGGATGTAGGCCTAGAGTATTCGATTGAAAAAGTTGTTATTAAAAATGCAGAGCAGGAATTTTCCTTATTAGAAGACGGATTTGATGTTCAGTTGCATTTTAATACTTCGCTTCCGATTTATAATGAGGCAGTGGCATCTGTTACAGCTTCTGATAGTTCAGCTGTTTGGATTCCTTGGATGGAGGAATATTGTGCAACAACTGAATACGAATATATATTAGAAGCAAACGATATAACAGAAGAGGAAGCTCTCTCTTATGGAACCTATATAAAAGCTGGCTCTAAGATTGTATTAAAACCGCAGGAAGAAACATATATATCAAACATAAGATGGGGACAAAATATATTGCCGAATTCGAGCTTGATTGCCTATGGCACAGACGGAACAATTGTGATAACAGTTCCTAATTATGCTACAGGCGGTTATGGACTTAGCTTTGATATGGGGGAAATTATTCAGCTTGAAGCAACATCGGAGGATTTGATTATTCCTGAGCCTGATCATATATATGAAGAGGATGGAGTATCTATTCCTTGGTATGGATCTGCATTTTCAGTTGCATGTGATTCAATAGAGTATGTTATTTGTGATGCTTCTATTGCAAATAGCGAAGCAACTGGATGGAGTGCAGAGGGAATTCCTGTTCCAGCGGAAGATGGTACTTATACGAATGAGTACTATCTCATGAGTGTTTTGATGATAGAAGATGAAAATGATCAGGGAGAGATGGTTTGGATTCCATCGGGGTTATATGGTGAGAGATGCTATGTGACCTATACCTATACATTAGATACAAAATCACCAATATTGACGGCTGAAGATGTGAGTGCTGTTGCTGGAACAGATATTCCACTTACATTAAATGGCGAGTGGGAAAATGTAGAGGAGTCAAAAGCCGTAGATACAGTTTGGACAAATCAGAAATCAGTTACTTTAACTGTAAAAGAACCAGCAGATAATGGAACTGATTTTGCAGGTTATAACTTTGGTAATGGCTGGCAGGAAGCTGGTACAGCTACATATTCTGGTGATGGAGTGTATGATATCAGAATACAGGTAAGAGATGCTTTTGATGAGGTGAAAAGTCGTCAGTTAGGAGCATGGGTAACCTCGATTGGTATTGATACTACAGCTCCAACACTTTTATTTACCGATGCAAAGAATCCAACACAAAGTGAATTAAAGAGTGATAGCACATACGAAGGAAATTTACATGTTGTTTGTGAGGATGGAAATGGTTCTGGTTTTGCAGAGATAAATCTTTATAAACAGGATGGCGAGAACTGGGTTCTCTCAAATGACTTATTAATCGCAACAGAAGAAGCTTCTTATATTGCGCCAACAACAAAGAATGAAGTATACCGCATTGAAGTAAAGGATACAGTTGGAAATACAAGAGTATATGAAAATATTACGGTAGCAGGCTATGTACAGGATGTGGAAGTAAACATAGGAAATACAATCGCTACATATGGAGAAGAACTTTCTATTCCAGTTAGAATTAAAAATAATAGTTCAAATGTATTAACGATATCTTTGTTTGCCCTTCGTGAAGATGCAACCGATGATGTATTCAGCAAAGAAATAGGAGCATTAACAGAATTAGCAGCAGGAGAAACTTTTGCAACGAACGTAATTATTCCAAAAGGGGCAGATGCTGCAGAGTATAGTGCATTGTTGGATATTCAATATACAAATGTGGGAGGTAACTTAGAAACAAATATTGCGAAAGTATACTCTCGCCGTATTGAAGCAACTATTGAAAAAGCTACTGGTACGGGATCTATAAGTGTGGCTGACCTGTACTATGGAGAAGTGATTCAGCCAGTTGTGTCATCTGATACAAATGGAACAGAAAATGTAATGGTATACTACAAAGAATCTAATGTGGAAGATAGTCTATATATTAAGGCCGTACCAACCGCTGTTGGCGCCTATGATGTGAAAGCTGTTTTCCCTGCAACTGCAAATTACGAAGAAGTAGTTGTAGAAAGTACATTTACCATTAGTCGTATGAAAGCTGATGCAAGTATGTATGTTATCGGTACAATACCAGATGCGAGTGGTATATTTAAACAGGATGTAGTGATAAAGGCACAGAATGGGTACTTATTATCAACATCAGAGAATGGAACATTTGCGGATACACTTGTGATTAGTGAATCGACAGACTACTATGTATTTTATGTCAAGACATCTACAGGTGCAATTACGGATGCAATTGCACTAGGAAAAATTGTAATTGATAAATCAGTGCCACAGGATATGGTTCCTCCAGCAGAAGTAGAAACAGAAGAAATTGAACCAACCGCTGTTGGTGTTGGACGAGTTCGTCTTGTACGAGGAACAGCCTATACACTTGGTGAAGGAAGCTGGCATGTAAATGGTGACAGTACAAATTATGCCGGTGGTATTACATTCTATGTGCCAACAACTGGCGATTATGAAATTACACAGTAAGAGGAGGGGCAGTTAGACATGGAAAATAAAAAAGAAAATAAAAAAATACTGACCATTCTCATTCCGGTGGTCGTAATTACTTTGATTGCGTTTATAGCATTTTTCTTCCTTGGAGAGGAAGACGGATATCGTTTGATACAGGTATATGAAGTAAATGGTGAGGCAACCATTGATCGTCCATCTGTTGGAAGTATGGAAGCATATGAAAATCTGAACTTAGCTTCAGGGGATAAAGTAACCACAATGTTGAAAAGTTATACTCGTTTAAAATTAGACGAGGATAAGTACTTATTAGCAGAAGAAGATTCAATTATTGAATTGGTTGCAACTGGAGATGAGAAAAACTCTAAAACCAGCATCAATCTGTTACAAGGTGCAGTTACTATCGAAGTGCAGAATAAATTGAATGCAGATTCCACCTTTGAGGTTACCACTCCCAACTCTGTCATGGCAGTTCGTGGTACGGTATTTCGTGTAAAAGTATATGTGGATGAAGTAGGAAAGCCAGTGACAAAGGTTTCGATTTTTGAAGGTGCTGTAGGCGTACAGAAAATAGACAAAAATGGAAATCTGACAGAGGAACAGCTAATTCCAGAAAGTAAAGAAGCGCTTATTTATGAGGAAAATGGTGAAGAGATATTAATCATTTTAGATGAGATTGATATATCAGATATTCCATTAGAAGTATTGAATTTCTTAAAAGAAATTACAGAAGAAAGACGTGAACTTTCGATTCCGATTGAAAAGATCAAAGAAGCCATTGAAACGGTAAGAAACGACCAAGATGCAGAAGAGAGCACACAAACAGAAGAAGAGAAAGTTTATACCGTAACATTTACCTATAAGGGTTCTGTATTTGGCACACAGCAGGTGAAAGATGGTGAGTTTGCATCCAAACCGAAATTAATGCCAGCACCATCTGGACAGTGGGATTTTGATTTTAGTACAGCAATTACAGAGGATACCGAGATTAAATTTGTAGAATAATCATTTAAATTCAAAAGAGGAAAAGTCTATGCAGGACATTTTATTTGATTATAAATATGTAGTACAAGGCGATATCATCGCCTTTGTGCTTAGTATTGTAGTGCACTTTTTGTTAAAATCAACTTATATGGTAAAACGCTCGAACTTAAATATTTTTAAACTAGCCAATCGATTGATTGGCGTTGCAGCGGTTTCAAGTGTTTTTTACCATTATATGATAGTATATGTGCGTGCAGAGAATATTTTACGTTTGTATTTTTGCCGTGGTTTGACATATTCTGCATTGATTGCAATTTATATATGTTTTTGTATCTACATTAAAAACCTTGCGGAGATGGGGAAGAAAAATGAAAAAGTTTTTAATACAGTGATTTTCGGTGGTGGTATTGTTATTGCCCTGTTGGAATTTATAGGACCATTCTTTAGAATTGGTTTTTATGTAGACGAGAATTTTCAAATACACCAGAATTATTATACAGATATTTTCCGTTATGGATATGTATACTATTCCATCATCATGGTGGTTATGCTGATTGTGTATCGTAAGAAGTTTTTGCCGCGTATGTATCGTTGTATTTGGAGTGTTATGTGTATATCAGTTGGGCTTATGATATATCAGGCTGAATTTTTGCAGACAGCATACACGGTTGTAAGTTTTACGTTTCCAATCATCATGGTATTATTCTTGTTCCACTACAATCCATATGATGTAAACACTGGGACATTGGACTATTTTGCATTTAAGGAATATGTAGAAGAGAATAAATCAAAAAAATTTTCAATGGTATTTTTGACATTGAGTGGTCTTACTAAAGAGGAAATGGTTGTTTTTTCAAAGGAATTCTTAAGAAAAAATGATAGCTTTTTCGAAGGCTCCTGTTGTTTCCGTTTACAGGATAATCGTATGGTGTTGACTTATCAGAAGGAAAAGAATCCAAATTATGAAGATGTCTTGGCAAAGATGTACGCAGAGTTTAAACGTGTTAATATAAGCAATGACTATTATGTTGTTATGACAGACAGCAATGGAATGTTTTTAAATGCCAATGAGTACATTGCATACTGTGAGTTTATCGAAAATCGTATGTCAATTAATTCAGCAAAAGCGGAGACGGAAGAATTGCTTGCTGGATTTATGAAGCAGAAATTTATACGATTAAATCTGCAGGATATTCATAGAAAGCAAAAATTGGATGATTATCGTGTAAAGGTATATTGTCAGCCGGTACTTAATACGGTAACAGGTAAGTTTACGACGGCAGAAGCCTTGATGCGTTTGGATTTACCACAGCTTGGAATGGTTTATCCGGAGCAATTTGTTGCAATGGCGGAAAAAGAAAATTATATACACACCTTAAGTAAAATTATTTTACACAAGACCTGCAAATGTATCTCAGAGTTGGAAAAACAGGGATATGAAATTGAGCGTGTTTCTGTAAACTTTGCAGTGCAGGAACTACATATTGAGAGTTTTTGTGATGATGTAATCAATATTATCAAGGATAGTAGTGTTGATTTTCACAAGATCGCAGTAGAAATTACAGAGACAAGAAACGAAAAAGATTTCGTTACCATGAAAAATGTGATTACACGTTTAAGTGAACTTGGAATCAAGTTCTATCTAGATGACTTTGGAACTGGATACTCAAATTTTGAACGTCTGATGGGACTTCCAATCGACATTATTAAGTTTGACCGTTCGCTAACAATTCTCTCAAGTAAAGATGAAGAGTCACAGTTTATGGTAGGTAGTTTCTCAGAAATCTTTAAGAAGGCGGAATATCAGATTTTGTTTGAAGGTGTTGAAGACGAGAATGATGAATTGCGTTGTATCAATATGAATGCGCAGTATTTACAGGGCTATAAATATTCAAAACCAATTCCAATTGAGCAGTTAAAAGAGTTCTTGGATAAGAAAGAGTCATAATTATAAAAAGAAAAGGAAGCGTTAACGCTTCCTTTTTTGTTGAATAAAATTAGTTTGGCAAAATTGCCTTGTAATAAATTTTTTCTAACTCTTTTGCATCCATAAGTTTTGGTACTGGATAAAGCGGATTGGCTTCTGCATCTGCATGCTCTGCCATCATAGGAATATCGGCTTCTACAATGTTTGTAAATCCAGTAGGAATATTCATGCGGGCATTCATATCACGAATGGTTTGGATAAATCGTTTGGCACTATCTTCTACCAGGTCAGTTTCTTTTGAAATACCAGCAGCAAGTGCTAGCTGATGTAATTTTACATACGCGGTTTCGCCATACTCATCTAAAACCATTGGCATAAGTACTGCATTTGCAAGACCATGAGGTACATTATATTGTCCACCCAATGTATGTGCAACAGCATGTACATATCCAACATAAGATTTGGAAAATGCAATACCAGCGACATAAGCTGCTCGGAGCATGTTGCGACGAGCTTCTACATTTTTCCCGTCAGCATAAGCAGTTTCTAAATTCTCAAAAATTAGTTTTACTGCTTCTAATGCATAGGCACGAGTTTGGGCTGTGGTTGAGCCACCGATATAAGCTTCTACTGCATGTGTTAAAGCATCCATGCCTGTTGTTGCAGTAAGAGATGGTGGCAATGTCAAAGTTACAGCTGGATCTAAAACAGCATATGCAGGAATCAGCGGAAAACTGTTCATGGTATATTTGTGTTTGATTTCGCTATTGGTAATTACGGATGTAATGGTAACTTCGCTTCCTGTTCCAGCGGTTGTAGGAACTGCAATCAACGTAGGAAGTTTACGCATGACTTTTAAAAGTCCCTTCATCTGATTTACCGTTCTGTTTGGATATGCGATACGAGCACCAACTGCTTTGGCACAGTCCATGGAAGAACCACCACCAAAAGCAATCAAGGCTTCACAATGTTCCTTTACATAAAGTTCACGAGCTGCCTCTACATTGTTTACGGTTGGGTTTGGACAGGTTTCATCATATACAACGCATTTTATATTTGCTTCCTCTAAGCGGTTTTCTAAATTTGAAGTTGCACCGAACTGACGAAGCATTTTGTCTGTTACCAAAAGTACAGACTTTGTTCCAAGTTTGTCTAAAAGTGCAGGAACTTCGTCTACGCTATTTAAGATTTCTGGTTCACGGTAAGGCATAAAAGGCATTGCCAAACGAAAACCTGCCTGAAAAATTCTGCAATAGGTTTTTTTAAATGAATTCATATCTTTTTCTCCTCATTATGTAATAAAAAACTCCTAGATAAATTATACAGCGAAATATTATAATCTGCAAGAAACATGCATTGGAATTGTGTAGGATATTTGATAGAATAGGATTGTATAAAATCAAGGGAGAAACCAAGATGCAGACAGAGATTTTTGGAACGTTTGGACCAGCTTGTGGTTCGGAGGAACTCATAGAAAAAATGATAGAAGCTGGTATGACGGGAATGCGATTAAACTTATCGCATACTACCTTACCGGAGAGTCAGGATTATATAGAATGCTACCAAAAAGCAGCAGAAGTCCGTGGCGTAAAACCACAAATTCTGATTGATATGAAAGGTCCAGAACTTCGTGTAGGTACAATGGTGGCGCCAATAGAGATAAAGGAAAAGATGACAGGTCTATCACTTTGCTCTCAGGAAGAATATGAATCCTTATCAGAGGAGGCTCATGTGATTCCGATTCCGAAAGAAGTGTTTCATGTGTTAGAAACAGGGGATAGGATACTGTTAGATGATGGAAAAATATTGTTAGAAGCAGGCTGTAAAAGAGAGACCAATACACTTGAGGTACAGGTGCTTCGAGCAGGTTTATTAAAGAGTGGAAAAAGTATAAAGATAGTCAATAAGCAAGTACAGATGCCACCACTTACACCGCATGATATTGAGAACATAAAATTGGCAAAACAATATGGTGTTACTGCATTAATGCAGCCATTTGTTTTAAGTGGAACGGATTTGCAATATGTCCGTTCAGTTTTAAAAGAATATGGAGCTGATGAGGTACAGATCTTTGCTAAAATTGAAAATCTCATTGGTGTAGAGAACTTAGAAGAGATTATACCAGAAGCTGATGTAATAATTATTGCTAGAGGTGATTTGGGAAATGATATGCCACTTTGGGAACTTCCAAGAATACAGAAACAAATCGAAGAAGTCTGTAAAAAATATCACAAGCCATATATCGTAGTGACACAGATGCTGGCATCTATGGAGGAACATCCGGTACCAACCCGTGCCGAAGTATCCGATATTTACCATGCGGTGTATCATGGTGCATGGGGAGTAATGCTGACAGGTGAGACCGCAGTTGGGAAGTATCCAGTAGAAGCGATTCGTTACATGGCGAACACTGTAGCAGAAGCAAACAGTATTTCGTAGTAAGATAAAAATAGGGGAACTATAGCAGTATGGAATTTTCGGCAATTTTTCATGATACTACAAAAAAATATGCATATGCCTTAGAGAAGGGGCGTTTTGTAATTCGACTAAAAACAAAAAAGAATGATATCAAACGAGTAACATTACATTATCAAGATAAATATATTCCAATCGAATTTATAGATACTAGAGTGCACATAGATATGGAGAAAATCGCAAGTGATAATTATTGCGATTATTATGAGGCACAAGTGGAAATGGATATGGTTTGTCTGCGTTATCAGTTTGAGTTGGAAGATTACGAAGGCCAGATTTATTATTATGCAAATCACGAATTCTATAAAGAGATTCGTACACATATCGATTATATGTATGACTGTCCACAGAATTTAAGAGAAGAGGAATTATTTGAGACACCTGCGTGGGCGAAAAATAAAATTATATATCAGATATTTCCATCTCGATTTGCTTCTAGTAAAGAGGTAAGTGATGAGGAGTGGTATCAGGTTCCGATAGGACATCAGGCAGATTTAAAAGGAGATTTACGAGGTATCATTAATCGCTTGGAACATTTAAAAGATTTGGGTGTGGATATTGTATACATGACGCCAATTTTTGAATCGCCATCCAGCCATAAATATAACATCGTAGATTATTACAAAATCGATTCCTCTTTTGGAACGGAAGCTGATATGAAAGAATTGGTGGAAAAAGCCCATACATTAGGAATGCGTGTCATAATGGATGCGGTATTTAATCATACAGGAACAGATTTCTTTGCCTTTAAAGATGTGCAGGAGAAACAAGAGCAATCAAAGTATGTGGATTGGTATTACATTGATACTTTTCCACTTAATATGGAATGGGGAACCAAACCAAATTTCAAAACATTTTCCTATTTTCCAGGTATGCCAAAGCTGAATCTCTTAAATGAAGAAGTGGCAGAATATTTCATTGGTGTAGGACGTTATTGGATGGAACATTGTCACATTGATGGTTGGCGTTTAGATGTAGGTGACGAAGTAAGTCATCGTTTTTGGCGCCGATTCCGAAGCGCAATGAAAAAGGTAAATCCAGAGTGTTTGATTGTTGGTGAGATTTGGCATCATGCAGAAGACTTTTTGGATGGCGAAGAATGGGATACCGTAATGAATTATCCATTCTGTTTTGCTATTGAAAATTTTGTTGCAAATGAGAGCATCACAGCATCTCAGTTTTTAGGTCAGATGGGATATTTAGAAGGAAATCTTCATCGTCGTGTATATCCATTGTTATGGAATTTGATTGATAGTCATGATTTCTCACGATTTCTCTATCGTTGTGACGAAAATGTAAATCGATTCAAATTGGGTGTAGGTCTACAATTGCTTTGGCCTGGAATGCCGTTTATTTACTATGGTGATGAATTCGGTATGACAGGTGGTGCGGACCCGGATTGTCGTCGTGGTATGGTATGGGATGAAGCATACCAAAATAAAGAAGTTTATCAGTGGTATCGCAAATTGATTGAGATTCGAAAGAACTATCCTGTCTTAACAGAAGGAAAAATTGTAGATGTATTTACAGATGATGAGAAGGGGATTTTTGCTATCACTAGAGCGTTAAATGGACAGCAAATGACACTGTTAGTAAATGGAAAGAGAAAAGAGATTTTAGAAAAAGAAGTTTCACGATTCACAACTTATAAGAGTCAGAAAAATCTCTTAACAGACCAAACATTTTCTGGTAATTTATCCGCTTTTGAACTTGCAGTGTTAGCAAATTTATAGGATAATAATAGTTAAGGGACAATAAAACCTTTGTTTCAAACGGTAGAGAATCTGCCTACATATAGAAAAGGAGAGGGAGAACATGGCAAAGAAAGCTAGTACAAAAAAGGCTGCTACAAAAGCTACAGAAAAGAAAGCTGCTGATAAAATTGAAGTAAAAGAAACGGCAAAGAAAGCTGAAGCAAAAGAAGCAGCGAAGAAAGCTGAAGTAAAAGAAACAGCAAAAAAGGCTGAAGCAAAAGAAACAGCGAAGAAAGCGGCAGCAAAGAAATCGACAACAAAAAAAGCTAGTGATGAAGTAATAATAAAAGCAACTGCCAACGGTAAGTCTAAAAAGGCGAGTGAAAACTTCAAAGTTTATAAAAATAAAAAAGGGCCAAAGATTAGTACAGTAACTCGTGATGTTATCGAAAAAGATAAAATGTACTTTAAAGATATCGATGGAACAGGAAAAGTAAGTAAGGTTAATGACTGGAGACTTCCAGCAGCAGAACGTGCAGAAGCATATGTAAAGATTCTTAGTACAGAAGAAAAAATCGGACAGCTTTTCATTTCAGATTGGCGTATGGGTAAATACGTAAAACCTTTAGAGGCAAACTCAAAGGGAGAAAAATCAGAACCAAAATTAGATGAATCAGGTACATTGGATGAAGCTCCATTAATCGGAAAAAACATCTTTGGTGAAATTAATTTACCAGGTACTTCTACTGCATTAAAAGAATGGTTTGTTCGTCATACTATTTTACGTGAAAATGCAAGTGTAGAAGATATTACAGATTATTTGAACCAGTTACAGGCAGTAGCAGAAGAATGTGAACACTTTGTACCAGTTCAGGCAGCATCAAACTCACGTAACGAAAACGGTGAAGTTGTATTTGGTATGAATGATGCAGGCGGTGTATTCCCTACATGGCCAGGAACACTTGGTATTGCAGCAGCTGCAAAAGGCGACAACATGGATATTGTTGATGAATTCTCAGACGCAGTTCGTCGTTCTTGGAATGCAGTAGGTCTTCGTAAAGGCTATATGTATATGGCAGACGTTATGTCTGATCCACGTTGGCAGCGCTCTTACGGTACATTTGGTGAAGATCCAGAATTTGTAAAAAGAGCATTTGAACATATGATTCCACGTATTCAGGGTAGCAAAAAAGGTGTTACAGAGGATGGTGTAGCTATGACTGTTAAACACTTCCCAGGTGGCGGTGCTCGTGAAAATGGTTTTGACCCACATTATGCAGCAGGTCAGTGGAATGTATATCAGACAGAAGGAAGCTTACAGAAATATCATCTTCCAGCATTCCAGACAGCAGTAGATTTAAGAGCTGCCTCTATCATGCCTTACTATGCAAAACCAGCATTAGAAAAGAGCGAAGAACAGCAGGATATGAAGGGCAAGAAGATGGAAATGAAACCATACGGATTTGCATTCAACAAACCATTTATCGATGGACTTCTTCGTAAACAGATGGGCTTTAAAGGCTATGTAAACTCTGACTCAGGTATCATCCACAACATGAAATGGGGCGTGGAAATGCTTGATGAACCAGAACGTATTGGTTTTGCAGTAAATAACGCAGGTGTAGACGTAATTAGCGGTATGTTTGATATTGAACATGCAAAAGAAGCATATGAACGTGCAACAAATGATTACTATGAAACCCACAAAGTTCCAAAAGGATTTAAGAAAGATGAAATCGTTCTTACAGCGGAAGCTCTTGACCGCGCTGTAACACGTACACTTACAGAAATGTTTGAACTTGGTATGTTTGAAGACACATACCGTGATGTAGAAGTTGCAAAAGAAGCAGTTGCTACACAGGCAGACTGGGATAATGCATACAAAGCTCATCTTAAGAGTGTTACAGTTCTTAAGAATGACTGGGTTTTACCACTTACTCCAGAAAAGACATGGAAAAAGAATGTTTATGCAGAAGCTTTCCACAAAGATCCACGTATGGCTGAAAAACTTACAGCAGATCTTCGAGGTATGTTAACACAGATTAATCTTGTAGATAGTCCTAAGGATGCAGACTATGCAATCCTCATGTTATATCCATCTTCTGGTGAATACTTCCATGCAACAAAAGGTTATCTGGAATTAGATATCTGTGAAGGAAAAATCGTACAGGATGTGGATGACAAGTGCCGTCCAGTAGAACAGACGCATTGGGAAACAACACTTCATGATGTAAAGCGTATTGAAGATATTTCTGATACTGTTCGTGCAAATGATGGTAAAGTAATCATCAATGTAAACTTTACACTCGCTTGGATGCTTGGCAATATTGAACCATATGCAGATGCATTAACAGCTGGTTTCGATACATATCCACAGGCCGTACTTGATATCGTTCGTGGTCTTTACAATCCAACAGGTAAACTTCCATTCACACTTCCACGTGGAGACGAAGTTCTCGCTGTTAATCCAGATGGCGTATGTATCAGCCCTAACGACGTACCAGGTTACGACAAAGACAAATACATGCCAGATTATCTCAAAGATGAAAATGGAAAAGCTTATGCTTACCGTGATGGACATGGTAACTACTATGAACTTGATTTTGGTTTAACATGGTAAAATAAAAATGATAGGCTCGCTTCGAAAGAAGCGGGCCTTTTTGTGCAATCTTTGTTTTTTTGTGGGATGAGATGGTGTGCCATCTAGGGAATAGATTTTTTGATATAGATGTTTCTGCTAATGGTCCATAAATAGCAATCAAAAACGTGCACCAACGGTGCACGTTTAGTTATCGAATCGTAATTTCACATTCTCCAGGTGTAACAATTTCTTCTTCAAGGATAATTTCACCAATGGAATCAGCAACAATGCTTCCAGATATTGGATTCTTAACACTATCGATATGACCCTTTACTGTTGCAGTAACGTAACTACGTTCAAAAGAAAGATCGCAGCCTTCCATTTCACAATCTTCAAGTACTAATCCTTTCACATAACATAATGGCTGTGTTCCAATAATTTTACAGCGAACAAAGCGAATGTTTTCTGCATACCATGCCAAATATTCGCCTTTTACGATAGAATCCTCAATTGTAACATTCTTTGCATGCCAAAAAGCGTCTTTTGTATCAAGTACACAATTCTTTAATGTTACATTTTCGACATATTGGAAGGAGTATTTTCCTTTCATTTTTAGTTCGTTTACATCTATGTTCTTACATTCAAAAAAAGGATACTCACCTTCTGTGGTTACATTCTCAATTTTAATATTGCGGCTACGCCATGCAAATTCAGGAGAAAGGACATCGGTATTTGTTAAGGTGATGTCTTCGCATTCTCGAAGTGCTTTAATTCCGTGCATTTTGCAGTTATCGATTACAACGTCTTTATCGTACCAAAGCGCAGCACGACATCCTTCTGTCATTTCGCAACCTGTAATTTTAATATTATCATCATGCCAAAATGGATAGCGAAGATTTAAATAAGTATCTTCTACAATAATATTTCTACATTCTTTAAAAGCAGATTCTCCATCCGCAGGACCGTCTATCTTACAGTTTCGAACAATGGCATCTCCAATTCCATAGAAACCACGCTCTTCATCATGTATTTCGTTTTCGTAAATCATTTTATTTCCCTCACGCATCATTGGTTTTATGCAATTAGTTTTGCATTACCATTATTGTAACTCATTTTGTTTTTCTTTCAACTATTTTATGAAATAAAAAGTCTCGATGTTTTCACATCGAGAACTTATTCTCAAATCTCCTGAATTTGACTTAATAGCTTATACAACGCATGATACATTGTAGCAATTTCTTCTTTCGAAATATTTACCCATTTTTCAGCCATTTCGTTTGGAATACCTGCAGCTTTTTCTTTTAGAGCATCGCCTTTTTCTGTAATCTGGATAATCAGATTTCGCTCATCTTCTTTACATCGATTTCTGCTGATGTAGCCTTTTGCTTCTAGTTTTTTTAATAATGGGGTTAATGTACCTGAATCCAAATATAAAATACTACCTAATTCTTTTACATTAAGTTCTTCTTTTTCCCAAAGAACCATCATTGTAATGTACTGCGTATAGGTTAAATCCAACTCATCTAAAATAGGTTTATATTTTCGTACCACTTCTTTTGCGGTTGCATAAAGCGGAAAACACAATTGATTTTCAAGTTTTAACTGTTCATATCCTTCTAATGACATTCCCTCTCGCCTCCATAAATCTGACAATTAGTTTTGTCTATAACTATTTTCTCCGATACTTAACTGTACCACTTTTTATGAACACGTTCAAGGAAACCTATGTTTTTTATTAATACAATGTATGCAATCTAATATTGACAAATCAAAGAAGATACTGCTGAATTTGAAATTCTATTGCTTTAAACGTTAACGGATTTTCTTGATTTTCATAGGTTGTAATTAAGTTTATACCAGGCAATATATTGTTTGATGTATAAAGTTGCAATTTGGAATGCATATTTTTCACATAATCTGCTTTATCAAGCCACCCGAAATGTTCCCAATAAAAAAGTTTACCCGTTTCAGGGTGCAGAATAGTAAAGTCTGGATATAATTCAACATCTTCCAATAATAATTGACATTCATATCGATAGGGAATTTGATATTGTTTTAAAAGTTTAACAATCATTGCCTCTGATTTGGAACGAACAAATTCATCAGAACATACTTTGTGTGTTAAATGTTCCAAATGTTTTTGATTTTTTGCATAGGGGGATTTCATCCAACAATCTAATTCCTCTGATTGTGGAGAGAAATATGGAGATAGAAGTGTTAGAAATTCAGATGAGCCTGTAAAAAGAATATTTACATTTTCAAAGTCTTTTGAACAATGTCTCAGGTACATATCAAACGCTGACTGTTCTTTTTCTAAATCTTCCAATAGAGTAGATAGATATTTTTTGTAGCCAATTCTTCGGCAAGAATCTTATCCTTCTTTTTAATATAAGTTTTTTTGTGACCATCACTTTGATACCAACTATTGCCACAACAAATTAATTTTCCGTTGGGCAATTTTGATAACTGCTTTTTAATTTGCAGAATCTGCTTGTGAATTTGGTTACGATGTTTATTTCTTGAAAATTCACTGGTTTTTCCAATGAATTCTTAGGGAAATTTATCTATGCAAATAAAACAGCCGATGAGATGGTATTATATCATTATAAATGGCATCTTAAATCGTATTTTATCTCTATAGATGATTCCTATCTGCATGAAGCAAAAATTTCAACACCATATTTAGTGGAAAAAAATGTTTTTTATCATTATTTAGTTAAGTAGAGCGAGAAAACGACCGATAAGTATATTGAACAAAAGATGTTCCGTATGCATATCGGTCGTTTTTATATTCTTTAGAAAAATTTCGAGATTACATATAAAGAAAAATCAAAAATAACCGATAGATAAAGTAAGAACCTAATTCAAAGGAAGAAAGGAGATGCTGTTTATGCGTATAGATGCATATAATCAGATCGCACAACTTTATGGAGTGCAGAAATCTTACAATACTCAGAAAAGCAGCAGAGCGGCTTCTATGGGTAGCGATCAGTTATCTATCTCTTCGGCTGGATACAGCCATCAGGTAGCAAAGACTGCAGTATCAGAAGCTTCTGACGTTAGAGAAGACAAGGTTGCAAAATTAAAAGCTCAGATTCAGGCAGGCACATATTCTGTTGATCCTGAACAATTTGCAAACAAATTGTTAGAAAACTATAACGCAGTATTTTAGAAAAGAGGATGAACGGTGGCTAGTTTAGTTGACGAGATTGTAGGCGTGTTGATTGAAGAAGAAAAAATGTATAGTGCATTACTCGATTGTGCAGAGAGAAAGACACAGATTTTGATTGAAGCCGACATACCAGCACTCGAAAAACTCACAGCCGAAGAGCAGGTGAAAAGTGATCAGCTGCTCTCGCTTGGAAACAAGCAAATTCAGCTTTTAAATGATATCAAGACGGTACTTGGTAGAAAAGAAGAAAAGTTGACCGTGACAAGTTTAATTGGTTACTTGGGCTCTCAGCCTCAGGTACAGGAAAAACTAACCACCGCTAGAAATAACCTCATTGATGTGGCGACGAAGGTTCAGAGAAAGAATCAGGAAAACGAAATATTGCTGAAACAGGCAATTGAGTTAGTAGAGTTTGACATTACTTTATTCAAAAGTATGAGACAGGCTCCAGAGACCGCCAACTACAATAAAAATGCGTATAGTACTGGCACGCTTCTTGGCGGCAGTGGCTTCGATGCCAAACAGTAACATAGGGAGGAGCATATGGCAAACGGATTTGGTAGTATGTATATTGGGTCATCCGGTTTGCAGGCTGCCCAAAATGCACTAAATACTACAGCGAACAATATAGCAAATGTAGGGACTGAAGGATATGTACGTCAGCAGGTTCGCTTTTCAGATAAAAGATATGATTTGATAAAGAACCCAACCTTGGTTACAAACGCACATCAATCCGGGTTGGGCGTTTCTATTGGTGATGTAGTACATGCAAGAGATGTTTTCTTGGATAAAACCTATCGACTAGAAAAAGGTCGTGAAGCATTTTATGAAACATGTTACGAAACCACTAGTTATATAGAAGATCTGCTTCAGGAGTTGGACGGCGAAGAATTCAAGCAGAGTGTGGAAGATTTATGGACGGCATTCCAGGAGTTATCCAAAACACCAGCGGATTCCGTAGTTCAGAACTTAGTTACTCAAAAAGCAGAGCTTCTTTTGAGTAGAAGTGAAAATCTGTATGAAGATTTGAAAAGTTACCAGGTAAACATTGATGAACAGATTCGCGATGACATTACAAAAGTAAATGAAATTGGTGATCGTATCTATGAATTGAACCTTGAGATTCAGAAAGTAGAATCCAATCGAATGGAAACAGCCATGACACTTCGTGACGAAAGAGATCATCTCTTGGATGAGTTGTCGGCGATGGCAAACATCAATGTACGTGAAGATGAAACTGGTTTTGTATTTGTATCTTTGGAAAGTGTAGACTTTGTCAATGAACAGAAATGTTTCCATTTGGGAACAGTTGATGATAAGGTGACAGGTTTTGCAACTGTTATCTGGCCTCATCTTTCTGATGATAATAGAGATATATATGTAGAGGTATTCAATACAGATGGCGAAATCTCATCCGAGTCCAATACAGATGTTGGTGAAATTAAAGCAAAACTTACCATGCGTGGTGATGAATATGGTATCTATAGTGACTTGCTCACTTCAGATGCATATCGAGAAATCGAAGATAAAGTAATCATCGAAACACAGGCACAGGTAGATTTGTTATTCCATGAAATCGTAACAACCATGAATGATATCTTCTGTCCAAACAAGGAAATCACATTACAGAACGATATCACGATTAATGGAATCGAATATAAAGCAGGAGATAAAATCAAAGTCCTAGATGAAGCAAATGCTTCCGTAGGAGCAGATGGAAAACTCCCACCAAGAGAATTGTTCCAGCGTATGGGCACCGAACGATATACAAAGATGACCGTAGATGGAACCGAATACTACGTTTATAATGAAGCGAATCCAGAAGATCCAAACACATTATATCGAATTGGTAATCTTCAGGTTAATCCAGAAATAACAAAACAAGTAACACTGCTTCCAGCATTCACACAGAACGGAGCAGTAGACTTTGCATTAGGGGAAAAACTGGCAGCGGCTTGGGCAGATCAGGGAATGCATATTAACCCAGACGACCAGTATCCATGTACATTCCAAGAATTCTATGACAAAATGATTGGAAAACTTGGAACCGATGGAAGTATTTACAAATCATCCAGAGACACCATGACAAACACGGTAACATCGATTGATAACAGTCGTCAGCAGATTATTGGTGTATCCAGTGATGAAGAACTTACAAAATTGATTAAATATCAATCAGCGTATAACGCATCCAGCCGATTTATGACGGTTATCAGCCAGATGACGGAATTAATCGTAACAGGACTAATCTAGGAAAGGGAGTGAACACATGCCTTCACAGTTTTCAGGGTTGAATATTGGTGCTAGTGCATTATTTGCATATCAGGCATCAATCAACACAACAGCAAACAACATAGCGAATGTACAAACCGAAGGCTACTCTCGCCAGGAAACACAGCTCGGAGCGACAGCACCACTTCGTGTATATGCCAAGTATGGTAGTACAGGTACTGGTGTAGAAGCTGTCTCTATCAAGCAGGTGCGTGATGTTTATTACGACAAAAAGTACTGGGAGAACAAATCCAGCCTAGGATATTTTGAACAAAAATTATACTACCTCTCACAGGTAGAAAATGTATTTGCAGATGATGGTGTACAGGAAGGTTTCTCAACAATCTTCTCAAAAATGTTTAATGGTTTGGATACCTTAAATGGTGGTAATGCCAGTGATAAGAGTGTTCGAAATCAGTTCATTCATCAGGCGCAGAATCTCTGTACATACTTTAACTCCGTTGCAGATGCTTTGCGTGAAACACAAAAAGACTGTAACGAAGAAATTTCCAGCACGGTACTCAATATCAATTCGATTGCCGAAAAGATTGCACTTATCAATAAAGAAATCAATAAGCTGGAAGTAAATGGCGGCTATGCAAATGAGCTTCGTGACAAACGAGCACTTTTGTTAGATGAACTTTCTGGTATCGTAAGTGTCGATACCGATGAATACGAAATTCGCAATACTTATGGTGAAAACCTCGGTGGAACAAACTTTACGGTATTTATTAATGGGCAGTTACTTGTAGATGGTAACGACTATAGACAATTAGAATGTATTTCAGCAGAGACCAAAAATCATCAGACAGATGCAGAAGGTCTATACGATATTTATTGGACAGATACAAAAACGACATTTTCTGCTACATCGGGCGTTTCTAGCGGAACATTAAAGTCTTTGTTTGACTTGCGTGATGGAAACAACAACGAATCAATGCGTGGTTCCGTAAAAGAAGTTCATAAAAATACCATGGGCGACTATACTGCAATTACATTGGAATATCCATCCAATGCAGACATTAACGCGCTTAGTATCCCAGCAGAAGGAACTGTTAAAGTAAACAATAGGGAAATGAAATATACAAGTTGGGAAGCGGTCTTAAACGACAAAGGTGAGATTGAAACCATCAAATTCCAGTTGGAATCAGCAATCCCACCAGCAGACGCAACCGTAATGCCAGGACGTGTGATTGATGTGGGAGATCGTGTAGATTCTATGGGTATTCCATATTATCAGGCACAGATAAATGAATTTCTTCGTAACTTTACAGAGATGTTTAATGACATCCAGAAGTCTGGTGTGACTTTGGATGGTGAACCAATGGGAAGTTTCTTCGTAGCAGAAACTTCAACTGGTGTTCTCTATGAGTTTGAAGGATGGGAAAAAGATAAGGATGAAATCAATGGACAGAAAATCACAACTATTTCATCCCTGTCCGATGGCTATCATCAGATGACAGCCTTTAATACAAAAGTAAACTATACATCCATCAAGAATCCAGCATACTTCTCCACTACGGTAGATATTACCAATGGTGCGGATGCTTATGATCTTTTGGATGATATGATGGCACTTCAGGCAGATGTGACCATGTTCCGTGGAGCCAATGCCGAGAGCTTTTTGGAAACATTGCTTTCGGATATTGCGGTAGATACGGAAAAAAATACAGTTTTTTATAAAAATTATTTTAATATGAATACGGTAATTGGAAACCAAAGAATGTCTGTATCTGGTGTAGATGAAGATGAGGAAGCACTAAATCTTGTGAAATTCCAGAATGCATACAACCTTTCATCCAAGGTGATTTCTGTTATGAGTGAAATTTATGATAAATTAATTAATCAAACAGGGGTTACGTAATTGAAAAAAATGCCGATATATATGCTAGGAACAGCTGCGCTGTCCCTAGCATATTTTTGTGCAACTCGCGGATAGGAAAATAGTTGCTTCGCAACACCGCTCGCGCACAGGAGATTTGCAAGCAAATCTCAAAATATTAAAGAGACAGGGAAGTCGCTAGGAGGATTACATGCGTATTACAAATACAATGATTACAAGCAATACAAAAGCGAATATTAATTCGAATAAACTGCTTGTAGATAAATACAATACTCAGATGACGACCCAGAAAAAAATCGCAAAAGCATCGGAAAATCCAGTTATCGCGATTCGTTCGCTTCGTCTTTCTACTACAATGAGTCATATTAATCAGTACGTAGACAACAACATCCCAGATGCAAACGCATGGATGGAAGTAACAGAAACTGCACTTACCAACATGAAAGATTTGCTCCGAGATATCCGTACACAGTGTGTGAATGGTTCTACCGATACAAAGAATCAGGATGATAGAAAGATTATCTTGGATAACTTAAAAGCGTTAGCAGAGCAAGTATATAGCGAAGGAAATGCAGACTACGCTGGAAAGACGGTATTCACTGGATATCGTACATCTTCAAACCTTACTTTTGCAGAAGATGAATTAAATACAAAATATGAAATTAAGCAGTCATTTGACTTTAGCAATTTAGAAGAAAAACGTTACTATACCGGTAATGTACAGGTGCCAGAAACACTTACAGATACGACACCAGAATGTACCACAAAGATTGCGGAAAACACCTATGAAAGAGTTCGTTTAGCATACAATGGTAATACAGAAGCAACATCATTCTCTTATGGGTATCAGATAGATGAAACTACAAAGTTTGAAATCACAGCAACTCGCCAGAATGATGGCAGTTATGCAATTGAAGCAAACGATGTAGTAACGAATGCAGATGGTACCATTACAAAAACACCAACTACTATTCCAGCAGATATGGCAACACCAACTGTAACAGCATATCCAAACGAAGCTGCTTGGGAAGCTGCTTCCGCAGAAGGCAAAGTAGTAGGTGATAATGAAATCGTATATATCGAAGAAACTGGTGAATTCGTTTTTGGTAAAAAAGTAGCAAACAACATTTCTGATAAGAAATGTACGATGGATGTAACTTATACCAAAGAAGGATTTGATAACGGAGAGCTTCGACCAGAATATTACTACGACTGTAAAGATATTACAGATGATGATCCAACAAAACATGTACAGTACATGAAACAGAATCAGGAAATTCGTTACACAATCGCAAACAATACAACCATCGTAATTAATACACAGGCAGATGAAGTATTTAATTCAGATATTAAACGTGATGTTGATGAATTGATTAACGTAGTACAGAAGGCAATTGATGCAGCAGACAAAGTAACCAAGATTCAAAATATGATGAACGAAGCACAGTATCAGGATGCTGGTTCTCAGAAAATGTTACAGGGTTACCTTGAAGTAGCAAAAAAAGAAATGGATTACGCAGACGATAATCTTCAGAAAACTTATGAAGCATACATTGGAAGATTTGACCAGTATATGGAAACAACCAATATTGCTATCACAAACTTAGGTAGTATGATGAATAGTTTGAAACTCACACAGACCCGTGTAGAAAATCAGCAGATGACCATCGAAGAATTAAAGTCTGATAACGAAGACAGAGATATATCAGATATCATCATTGACTATTATGCATCTTACAATGCATACCAGTCATCCCTTACCGCAGCTGGTAAGTTAGGAGAAAGATCTTTATTAGATTATATTTAAAATAAAAGCATCGTCGGAGACGAAGGAGGAATTAAAACCATGAAGGCAGTAACTAGAGCATTTGGCACAATCGACATTGCAGATGACAAAATCATCACAATGGAAAAGGGAATGATTGGATTCCCAGAATTAACACGTTTTGCGTTAATTTTTGATGAAGACAAGAAAGAAAAAGAATTTAAAATTATGTGGCTTCAGTCTATGGATGACGGAGATATCGCATTCCCAGTAACTGATCCAATTTATATTTTAGAAGATTACAATCCATCGGTGAATTCAGAAATCCTTGCACCACTTGGGGAAATCACAGAAGACAATACATACCTTTTAGTAACTGTAACAGTACCTAAAAAAGTAGAAGACTTTTCTGTAAACTTAAAAGCACCTATCGTAATCAATATGGACACAAACAGAGGTGCTCAGATTATCACAGAAGACGACTATCCAGTAGAATATAAAATCTATGACCTGCTCAAGGCAAATAAAGAAAAGGCAGGTGAATAGGGATGTTAGCGTTAACTAGAAAAAAAGGCGAAGCCTTAATGGTAAACAACAACGTAGAAATCACCATTTTAGAAGTTCGTGGTGATCAGGTAAAAATCGGCATCTCTGCACCAAAGGACGTGCCAATTTACCGTAAAGAAGTATACTTACAGATTCAGGCGGAAAACAAAGCATCATTTAGCCCAGAGGCTATGGATGCATTAAAACAATTTATGTAAAAGACACATGGAGGTGTAACTATGGGAATTGAAGCAATTAAAGGTGCAGCGATGACCTATCAGGGAAGTAGTTCAGCAGCTGACGTAAAAGCAGAAGTAGCACACAAAGTTGAAGTAGCCGAAACAGCACAGGTATCTGATAGCATCGCAAAAGATACGATGGCAATGAATACCAAAGAAGTAAGCGCAGACGGTGGCGGACAGGGCGCAGCAAACCCAGAAGCAGAACAGTCAAAAATAAAAAAAGCTGTTGAGGAAATCAACAAAAAGGCAAAAAATTCAGAGGCGGTTTTTGGTATTCACGAAAATACCAATCGTGTAACAATTAAAATCGTAGACAAACAGACAAAAGAAGTTATCAAGGAATTCCCACCTGATAAAACTCTCGACATGATTGCAAGAGTTTGGGAAATGGCAGGACTTATGGTTGACGAAAAACGTTAATTGCGTCAATCAGGAAAGGAGAGAATTATGGCAATTCGTTTATCTGGTTTAACATCAGGCATGGATACCGATGCAATCGTGCAGGAAATGGTAAAGGCTTATAGTGCCAAAACAGAAAAATACGAAAAAGCATCGACAAAGCTTACCTGGAAACAGGACGCTTGGAAAACATTAAACACAAAGATTTACGGCTTATACACCAGCGCATCTAATATGCGTATGTCAGGAGCGTATACCCTTCGTAAAGTGTCTGTATCAGACAATACGAAGGCCACAATTACAGCAAACTCCGACGCAGTAAAGGGTACACAGAAATTAAATGTATTAAAGACTGCGCAGACGGGCTATATTACTGGTGGTGATTTAGGTGATAAAACAACAACCAAAACTACCTTAGCTGACCTTGGATATACAGGTGGAAACACGTCCATTGAAGTAAAGAAAAACGATGGAACCACAGAACACATCAAAGTTACAAAAGACACTACAGTAAATGATTTTGTAGCAAGCTTAAAGGATGCTGGTTTAAACGCTAGTTTTGATGCAAACAATCATCGTTTCTTCATCAGTTCAAAAGAATCAGGTGTAGCAAATGACTTTGCTTTATCTGGCGTAGATATGGATGGTGAGGCTGCACTCAAAGCACTTGGACTTGATGTAGCAATGATCGATAAAGATGGAAAATTCACTGTTGCAGCAAAATCATACGAAGAAGCTTATAATTATTTCTATAAGAACACAACAGATGCTGATGGTGACGGAGATATTGATGTAGATGATGTAAAATCATTTATCAATAATCAGATTGCACAGTATGATACTTTGGTTGGTCAGAGAAATATTCAGGCTGCTACATATGAAAGAAGCAAAGGTGATTATGAAAGATTATCATCGGAATTGAAAAAGCTTGAAAAGAAATATGATGGTGTAGATGTAGAGAATAGATTAGCCCAGCTTGATGGTGATGCTCTCTCACAGGCGGCAACGGATGCACAGACTGCTTATGATGCACAGGCAGCAACGCTTGCAACATTAGAAGCGGAATTGGCATCATTAGATCCTACCCATCCAGATTATGCGACAAAACAAGCAGAAGTTGCAGCTGCAAAGATGACTTTGACAAATCGTCAAACTGATTTAGATGCTGCTAATAAAGCAAAAACAGAATTCGACGAGTTGACTCGTTTACAAGAGCTTCCAACAAAGGTAGAAGAAGCAAAGAATGCTTATGAAACTGCAAAAGAACAACGTGCAAACATCGAACAGCAGATGGCAGACCTTCATGTGGATGAATTCATCGAGGCACGTGGTGAAGGTGAAAAAGATGCCAATGATGTTATGGTATATGAAGATCAGGCGCTCATGGATCGTAAGATTTATGAAATGGCAACAAAAGCAATCAAAGCAAATGATATGCTTACAGATAACACAGGTGCATATAAAACAGCTGGTGCAACAAAGGTAGATGCAACAGATGCTGTGATTAAGTTAAATGGTGTAGAATTTACAAATGCAACTAATACATTCAACATCAATGGTTTAACAATCAATGCTACAGCGGTAACTGGCGATGGTGATGCAAATGCGGTTCAGGTAACTACAACGGTAGATACACAGGCGATTTATGATAAGATTAAAGACTTCTTAACCGAATACAACAATGTTGTTAATGAGTTATGTAAGGTTTATAATGCAGAATCTGCAAAAGATTATGAACCGTTAACTGACGAAGAAAAAGAAGCAATGTCGGATGACCAGATTGAAAAATGGGAAACAAAGATCAAAGATTCACTTCTTCGTAGAGATGACACCGTAAATAGTATTATGTCAGCAATGGTAAATTCCATGGCACAGACATTTGAAATCAATGGAGAAAAGGTTAGCTTATCAACCTTTGGTATCAGTACATTAGGTTTCCTCAATGCTCCAAAGAATGAGCACTATGCTTTCCATATTGACGGAGATGAGGATGATGAAAATACCTCTGGTAAAAAAGATAAATTGATGGCAGCAATTGAAGAAGATCCAGACAAAGTAATGGAATTCATGAAACAGTTGACTGGAAATCTTTATTCTTCAATTGATCAGAAAATGAAGTCCACCGAACTTAGTTCAGCGTATAAAGTATACAATGATAAGGAAATGGACAAAGAATTGGCAAGATATGCAGAGAGTATTACAAAGTGGGAAGAAAAAGTAAAAGATAAAGAAGATTACTACTACAAGAAATTCTCGCAGATGGAAGTAGCACTTTCAAAATTGCAGAATCAGACCAGTTCCATCAGTGGCTTGTTTAATATGTAAAATATAAAAAAGCAACTATAAAGTTTTGTATAAGAAAAGGTAGGAAAAATCATGGCTTTACCAAATGGATATGCAGCATATGCAAACAGTAAAATTACAACTGCTTCACCAGCAGAATTAACATTGATGCTCTACGATGGAGCAATCAAATTCTGTAATATTGCAATTATGCGCATTGAAAAAAATGATATCGAAAAAGCACATAATAATATCGTAAAAGTAGAACGTATTATAAAAGAATTTCAGGCTTGCTTGGATCACAAATATCCAGTAGCGCAGGATTTTGACAATGTGTATAAATATCTCATTAAGAGACTTCATGAAGCCAACATCAAAAAAGATGCAGAAATCTTAGAAGAAGTTTTAAAACATTTAAGAACTATGAGAGATACTTGGAAAGAAGTCATGGCTATCAATTCTGGTAAAAAAGCACAGGTATCTTAGGAGACGGCATCATGGAAAGTACCTATGTAAATATTATGATCCAGAGCCTTCACAAAAAAGTGAAGGTTCTGGAAGAAATTAAAAGTTTAAATCAACTTCAGAAAGCGCTTCTAGAAGACGATAAAGCCAGTGTAGATGACTTCGACAAAACAGTAGAAGATAAATCTGCCTGCATCAAACAGTTAGAACAATTGGATGAAGGTTTTGATACCCTTTTCGCAAAAGTGAAAGAGGCCTTGAACGAGGATAGAGAAACTTATGCTGATCGTATTCGTACCATGCAGGAATTAATCCGTCAGATTACAGACCTAAGTATGGAACTACAGGCACAGGAATCTCGTAATAAAGACTTGATGACTAGAAAATTCGTTTCTGTAAAAGAACGTGCAAAAGTAGTTCGTACCAATACCAAGGTAGCGAACCAGTATTACAAAAATATGATGAATCTACATTATGTGGATCCGCAGTTTATGGATAACAAGAAATAGTGGGGAAGAATGAAGAGGATAGGTCAAGGTAATAATGCACAAAAAAGCTGCTTGAAATTTATTACCTTTTCACTATAAATTATCGGCTAAATTAGTCGATATAGGAGTTAAGTAAACAAACTCTTTTGTTTATCGTAATGAAAGCCATCGGAGCGTACGGCCGGGAAGCAGACATTACACACAACTAAATAAAGCCGCAAGGATGCGGCCGTGAACATATTTTCAAGGAGGAAAATTATATGGTAGTACAACACAATATGCAGGCAATGAATGCCAACAGAATGTTAGGAATCACAAGTGGATTACAGGCAAAATCTACAGAAAAGTTAGCTTCAGGTTATCAGATTAACCGTGCAGCAGATGATGCAGCTGGTTTATCAATTTCTGAAAAAATGCGTAAACAGATTCGTGGTCTTGACCAGGCTTCTACAAACGCTCAGGATGGTATCTCTGCAGTACAGACAGCTGAAGGTGCTTTAACAGAAGTACATTCTATGTTACAGCGTATGAACGAATTAGCAGTTCAGGCTGCCAACGGTACAAACTCTGAATCTGACCGTCAGTCTATCCAGGACGAAATCGATCAATTAACAACAGAAATCGATCGTGTAGCTGAAACTACAAAATTCAACGAAACATACTTACTTAAAGGTAATGGTAAGACAACTACTCTTACAATTGCTGCTAAAGATGCTGGTATCGAAGGCTCATTAAAGGGCGTAGGTACAGGTACAGCTACATTCACAATGGAAGCATTAAAAGAAGGTGAACAGATTACTATCGGTTCTAAAGGTTACACAATTGGTACATCTATTGGAACAGTTACTGGCGCTATCGAAGATCTTGATGAAGGCGATACAGTTACAATTAATGGTACACAGTATACTGTAGCAAAAGATGACGATGATGTAGACGAAACATCTAACAAATACACTGCAGAAGATATTGCAACTTTCGTAAATGAAGGTGCAAAAGTTGTTGTTGGTACATTTACATATGTAGCAGCTACAATGCAGGATGGCAACACTACTGGTGGTGTAGCTCAGAATGATGCTTCTATCATCACAAAAGACGAAGCTTACTCACTCATCGCTCAGGAACTTGCAAAAGCAAGCTCTGTAGGTGCAGATGCTGGTTCAGAAGCAAAAATCGTTTTAGAAAATGGTACAGAAGCTGAATTTGATGAATTTGATAGCTTTGCTGCTGAAGAAGATGACGGAAAGATTACTTTCACAATTCAGGAAGCTAAGACAGAAACAAAACAGGGCTTACAGTTCTCATTACATGTAGGTGCTGACGCTGACGAAAACAACAAGATTGCTGTTACTATCGATACAATGGATGCAGCTGGACTTGGTGTTAAAGGTCTTAACGTTGTTGATAACACAGGTGCAAAAGCTACATACGCTATCGACTCTATCGCTGATGCAGTAGCAAAAGTATCTGAAACACGTTCAGCTCTTGGTGCTGTTCAGAACAGATTAGAGCATACAATCGCTAACTTAGACAACGTAGTAGAAAATACAACATCTGCTGAATCTGCTATCCGTGATACAGATATGGCATCTGAAATGGTTAACTACAGCAAGAATAACATCCTCGCTCAGGCAGGTCAGGCTATGCTTGCTCAGGCTAACACATCTACACAGGGTGTTCTTTCATTACTTGGCTAATTAAACATGCTAGTATAAGACTACTAAACAAAACGGGGCTTTCGAGCCCCGTTTTTTGTATGATAAAAGAATATAGTGCAGCATGGAAATTTTTTGAAAAAAATAATATTTACCTATAAACTTTTGGAAAAATACACCGATAATATAGGTGTAACGGAAAATAAAACAGCTTCCAAACCCTAGAAAATCAACATTTTTAAAAAAATTAAAAATAGGGGTTAAGGAAACGAAAGAGTTTCCGATATATATAGTAACACAAAGTACTGCATGGACGCGGTATCTAATTAATCTTCAAGGATGAAGGGCGTTAAAGGAATAACAGCAAAAAAGGAGAAAAAATTATGGTAGTACAGCACAACATGCAGGCAATGAACGCTAACAGAATGTTAGGAATCACATGAAAATCACAGGCAAAGGCAACAGAAAAATTATCTTCAGGTTTCAGAATTAACCGTGCAGCAGATGATGCAGCAGGATTATCAATCTCTGAAAAAATGAGAAAACAGATCAGAGGTCTTGACCAGGCTTCTACAAACGCACAGGATGGTATTTCAGCAGTACAGACAGCTGAAGGTGCATTAACAGAAGTTCACTCAATGTTACAGCGTATGAACGAATTAGCAGTTCAGGCAGCTAACGGAACAAACTCTGAATCAGATAGATTAGCTATCCAGAACGAAATCGACCAGTTAACAACAGAAATCGATCGTGTAGCAGAAACAACAAAATTCAACGAAACATACTTACTTAAAGGTAATGGTAAATCAACTACATTAACAGTAGCTGCAAAAGATGCTGGTATCGATGGAAAATTAATGGGTACAGGTACAGGTACAGCAACATTCACAATGAAAGCATTAGAAGAAGGTGATACAATCACTATCGGTTCTAAGGGATATACAATTGGTACATCAGTAGGAACAGTAAGAGATGCAGTTCCAACACATGATGCAGATAGCAATAAGATTACAATTAATGGTTTAGAATATACTGTAGTTGAAACTGATGATGAAGTAGACGAAGCTGAAAATAAATATACTCAGGAAGACTTACAGGCTATGATTAAAGATGGTGACAGCGTTATCATCGGAACATACTCATATGTAACTATGAAAGACGTGGCTGATGGTGCTGATGGTGTAGGTGATGATGATGCTTCTGTAATCTCTAAAGAAAAAGCTTACCAGCTTATTGGACAGGAACTTATCAAAGCAAGCTCTATCGGATGTGATCCAGGACACGAAGCAGAACTTACAGATAGTGGTAATGTAGACGATTACGGTAACAAACAGTTCTATACTATTGATGCTGACACAAAAGAAATCTCATTCGAAATTTCTGAAGCAAAAGTAAAAGGTACACAGGGCTTACAGTTCAGTTTACATGTAGGTGCAGACGCTGATGAATCTAACAAGATTGCAGTTACTATCGATACAATGGATGCAGCTGGACTTGGTGTAAAAGATCTTAAACTCTTAGATAACACAGGTGCAAAAGCTACATACGCAATCGATGTTATCGCAGACGCTATCGCAAAAGTATCTGCTACTAGATCAGAACTCGGTGCTGTTCAGAACAGATTAGAACATACAATCGCTAACTTAGATAACGTAGTAGAAAACACAACAGCAGCTGAATCAGAAATCAGAGATACAGATATGGCTGAAGCTATGGTTGAATACAGCAAGAACAACATTCTCCAGCAGGCTGGACAGTCAATGTTGGCTCAGGCTAACCAGGCTACACAGGGTGTTCTCTCATTACTTCAGTAATCAGATATCGAACATATTTTATAAACATACAGAGGGAACGAGAATTCGTTCCCTCTTTTTCATTTCTATGATATAATAGGAACACTTAAGCAAATCAGATACATATAGGAGAATTATCGTGGCAGCAAATCAAACTAAACCACAACTTACCATTTCGTTATTAATATCCAATCGACCAGATAGTATTCGTAAATGTCTGGATTCTTTGCGTCCAATTATGGAACAGATTCCAAGTGAATTGATTTTGGTAGATACTAGTAAAAATCCACAGATTCATGAGATGCTATTTGAATATACCAATCAGGTGTATGAATTTGATTGGTGCGATGATTTTTCCAAAGCACGAAATGTTGGATTAAAGAAGGCCAAAGGGGAATGGTTTCTCTTTTTGGATGACGATGAGTGGTTTGTAGAGATTGATGCATTAGTAGATTTTTTCCGTTCAGGAGATTATAAAAAGTATGGGTATGCACACTATCAAGTACGTAATTTCTATGATCCAAGCTATACTTACTATAGTGATTCTTGGGTAAGCCGTATGATTCGTATCGATGCAGATACCGAATTTCGCAGTAAAATTCATGAGTATATGTATCCTGTACGAGGAGAGTATAAATATATCTATGCAATGGCATATCATTCTGGATATATTTTTGCAACAGAAGAACAAAAACGAGCGCATTTTGAGAGAAATTCGAAATTGCTATTAAAGATGATTGAGGAAGAACCAAAGAATATTCGTTGGAAGATTCAAATGGCACAGGAGTATCGTTCGGTAAAAGAATTAGAAACATTATGTGAATTTTGTGAAAAATGTTTAGTGGAAGTAGCTGATTTAAATGGTGAAAGTGATGCAATTCATTTGGGGACTTTTTATGTTGCATATATCGATGCACTGATACAGTTAAAGAAATATAATGAAGCAAAACAAATTTGTCAGCGAACCTTGTTGGATAAACGTAATACAAAATTGTGTATTGCTTGCGTGGAATTAGCTTTGGCGGAACTGGCTTTTCGAGAGCAAGATTGGAAGGAAGCACAGTTACATGTAGATGCATATTTTAAAATTCAGAGAGAATTGGATAGAAATCAGGACGCTTTTGAAGAAATGAGCAGAGCTCTTATTGTACAAGAGGCTTATGATGATATCAGTGTTAAGAAGGCGTATAGCATTTTAATAGCATGTGATTTGAAGTTAAACAATTCGACAAAAATATTAGAAGAATACTATGAAAAGTTAGAGTGGGATAAAGATGTTATTTATGCATTTCTAGGCATTGAAAAGGTATTTGTGTGGGCTATGGCAACAATGGAGTATATTCCATTGTTTACGCAGATTGCACAGGATGCATACCGCAATATGACATTGCGAGAATATATTTGTCAGGCTGCACAGGAATGGAATGGAACAGGGAATGCATTCGCTCAAGTAATGAATGTGTTTGCACAGATAGAAATAGATGATTGGTATATCTGGTACGCACGTATGATAGATGGAGATGCACAAAAGGATGGAATTGCAGTAAAAACGGCGATGAAAGGTTTTTTTGAGACTGCACAAAATATATTCAACTTACCAGAGAAGATATATGAGATAGCAGAATCTTATCAGATTCTATTTGCAGAATATTGGCTGGAAGTATCACCTGATCGTTTCCAACAACATGTAAAAGAATATGTACGAGTAGCAGGCGAAGAACATTTAGCAAAAACCGCAAAGAGAATTGAAGTGTGTATTCCAAAAGAACATTGGAAACAGAGATTTTTCCAATTGGCGTTATTAGAACGTGAGATTGCCAGAGGTCCAAAAGATCCAACGAACTTAATAGAATTCGTAAATGTGATGGTGCATTTTTCTGAAAATACCATTACTTTTTATGGTGAATATTATAAAGAGGATGTATTTATGAATTATCCAAATCTTTTGCCACGAGAAGTACAAGCGGCGATTAAATTTTTGGAATTTGTAGAATTAGAGCAGCAGGATAGAACTATGGCATTGGAAAGCCTAAAAGAAGCGGCAGTTTGTTACCCATTCTTTGCGGATGGGATTCGAAAATTCATGGTACAGTATCCAGAATTAGAGCGTCAAAGAATGCGTAAGCAAAAAGAGGAATTGCGAAATTTACGAAATCAAGTTGTAGAACAAGTAAAAGACTTGTTGAATAAGGGACAGGCAGACGAAGCAATTGCGATTGTTGCACAGTTGAAGCAAATGGTTCCAAATGATTTGGAAGTGGTTGCACTTGGCTTGGAGGCAAGGTTGGCCAGTCTCGAAAGAAATGAAGGATAAAAAGGGGAACATATGTCAGATTTAGAGAAATTAATCCAGTTGACAGAAAAAGATATATTACAGATGGATGTATCCCAATGGATAGAATTGGTAGATGCATTGAAAAAAGATGGTGTCCTTACCATGGAAAAGGCTCGCATGCACTTGGAGAAAATCATTACATTAGGTGATATTCGATATAAATATTTTTTGAAGTGTTATTTTGGAAAATTAATTTTACTAGAATCTGAGCAGGAAACGTATGAGCAATTGGTAAAGCGTTTTCATGATTTTTGTGTATCCACATTAGAATACTATTTGGAAGTTTTTCAGGATGCTGCCTTTGAAGGCGAGATGGAAATGCTACCATCGGAAGCAAGAGCAGCAGTTCATCTAAACAATATGTTTTCAAGAGCAGAAGGCGATTGGGAACATATGCTGTCGGACTTGAAAGAATGTGCAAAAGTTTACCCAGCATTAGGTACAAACATCAAACGTTTGATAAAACACATTGGTGAACAGATGAAGGTGCAGGAAGAACAAAAAGCGCAGACTGCAAATTTTGAACTGTTACAGATGGTAGAACTTATGAAAGATAAGATACGAATCTTATCGCAGCAGGGCATGCAGGCAGAAGCATTATCGATATTAGGTCAGGTGCGTAATCTTGCGCCTGCAGATAGAGAATTGATGCGTATGGAAGATGAGTTGACTGGAGTATTAGAAGAAAAAAAGATTCTTTTAAGTATTTCTCTTTTATGTAGTGGCCGTAGTGAAACCACTTTAAGATGTTTAGAATCTTTAGAACCAATTCGAGAAAAGATTCCATGTGAAGTTATTATTGTTGATACAGGATGTCCACCTATGCTGCGCTGTCAGCTAGCGAATTATGCAGATGTGATTACATCATTTACATGGTGTAATGATTTTGCAAAGGCTCGTAATGCGGGAATTGCATTAGCAAGAGGTGAGTGGTTCTTGTATTTGGATGATGATGAATGGTTTTCGGATTGTGAAGAAATCATCACATTCTTTACAAGTGGAAAATATAAAAACTATGGTGCAGCAACTTATATTCAGAGAAATTATTTGGATATGCAGGGAACACAATATACAGATTCCTGGGTACCACGTATGATAAAATTAGATAAGGATACGCAGTTTGTGAGTCGTATTCATGAATATCTCTCACCAATAAAAGGGGAAAGTGTGGTATTGCACAGTGTCGTAGAGCATTATGGTTATGTTTACGAAACAGAAGAAGCATTGATGGCGCACTATGAGAGAAATGCAAGTTTGTTAAAAATGATGATCGAAGAGGAGCCAGAGGAAATGCGCTGGCATATGCTTTTGGCACAGGAGTATCGAACAGTACGTAAGTGGCAGGAACTATATGATTTGGGAGCATCAGCACTTGCATTGGTGGAAAATAAAACGGGTTCCGATGTAAGTCTTGCTGTGGGTACTTTCTATGGGGCACAGATTCTTGCGGTAAAAGAATTGGCGAATGGGAATGAGGAACATGCAGAAGGATTAAAGTTATGCATGAGCGCATTGACGGATAAAAGAAACACAGAACTTTTCCAAGCATTCTGTGCGCTATGGATGAGTTGGTTTGCCTATTGGTTAGGAGACTATTCGGATGCCATTGTTTATAGTGAGAATTATTTGAAGTGGCTGAAGTATTTTGAGGATAAAGAGGATTCACTCGCAACACAAAGAATCGCACCTTTTGTAGCGGATTGTTTTGATATCGTAATGAAGAAGCAGGTGTATTCGATTATGATTTGTGCGGGACTTCGTATGAAGGATACTGCGTATTTGGCAAAATATGTGGATGAATTAGAGTGGAATCAAAAACAGCTTTATGTATTTGAAGATATTGTTCCAGTCATAGCTGAAAGTGTATGTGAGGCCAAGACAAATGAATGTGAAAGTGAGGCGCTTGCTATGGTGCTGGAGCTTATGAAGGGACATAGCGCATTGTGGAGATATTATAAAGAATGTGAAGGCCGAATCAAACAATAAAGGGGTACATATGAAAAAAGTTATCACATATGGAACATTCGACTTGTTCCATCAGGGACACTATAATTTATTAAAACGAGCAAAAGAGTTAGGTGATTATCTCATTGTAGGCGTTACTTCAGAACATTTTGATGAAGAACGAGGAAAAGTAAATGTGGTAGACGCTGTTCTTGAGCGAGTAGAAAGTGTGCGCAAAACTGGACTGGCGGATGAAATTATTATTGAAGATCATCAAGGGCAAAAGATTGAAGATATCCAGAAGTATGGAGTGGATATCTTTACGGTAGGTTCAGATTGGGTTGGAACATTTGATTATCTAAATAAATATTGTAAAGTGGTATATTTGGACCGTACACCAGATGTGTCCTCCACGATGATTCGTCAGGATCGATTCAAAATTGTTCGTTTGGGTATTGTAGGTACGGGACGTATTGCACCTCGATTTGTAGCAGAATCCAAATATGTATCGGGTATTGATATCGTATGTGCATATAATCCAGAAGTGGAAAGTGTGAAGCGTTTCCAACGAAAATGTGACATTGAGTGTATGACAGGTTCTTATGAAGAATTCTTGGAAACTGTGGATGCAGTATATATAGCGTCGCCAAATGAGACGCATTATCATTACACAAAAACAGCACTTGAACATGGAAAACATGTGTTGTGTGAAAAACCAATTGCTTTTACAAAAGTAGAATCAGAAGAATTATATGGATTGGCGAGAGAGAATAATCTTATCCTTTTAGAAGCTGTAAAAACAGCTTATTGCCCAGGGTTCCAACAGTTGATTAACGTAGCGCAGAGTGGAAAAATTGGCGATATAAAAGATGTAGAGGCTTGTTTTACACGTCTTGCAAACGAAGGATCGAGAGAGCGTACGGATGGTAAATTTGGTGGTGCGTTTTTAGAGTTTGGTAGCTATACCTTATTACCTATCTTTAAATTGTTGGGAACAGACTATAAGGATGTTTCTTTTCAGAGCATCAAGGATGAAAAAGGGGTTGACTTATATACCAAAATTCAGCTTAGTTATGATGGAGCGATGGCATCTGCCAAGATGGGCGTAGGTGTAAAATCTGAGGGTCAGTTAGTCGTAGCTGGCACCAAAGGTTATATCCTTGCAGAATCACCATGGTGGCTGACCAAACGATTTGTGGTACGTTATGAGAATCCTAGTATTATCGACAGCTATGAGCCATCTTTCCAAGGGGATGGGCTTCGCTATGAAATCAGTGAATTTGTTTTGCAGATAAATGGCAGAAGTAAACGTGGTTATAAGCTGACAGAAAAAGAAGCGGTAGCAATGGCTGAGATTACAGAGAAATTTATGGAATTTAAGAAGAGATAAAAAGATGAAGAAGAAGGTTTATCGTCTAGGCGTTATAGGTACTGGGCGTATCGCACATCGTTTCGTTCCAGAATCGGAAGTTATCGCTGGTATTGAAGTGGCGGCAGTCTACAATCCTAGAATGACAAGTGCAGAAAAATTTGTAGAAGAATTTAATATCGAATTTGCTACAGATGATATAACTGCGTTTATAGAAAAAATAGATGCAGTCTATATCGCATCGCCTCATGAAACACATGTGGATTATTGTAAACAGATGCTGATAGCAGGTAAACATGTACTTTGTGAAAAGCCGCTTAGTTTTTCTGAAAAGGAAGCACGTGAACTCTTTGCGATGGCGGATGAAAAAGAGCTTGTACTTATGGAGGGGATGAAGACGGCATACTGTCCTGGGTTTAAGGCTATATTGGATGTAGCTGAAAGCGGAAAAATCGGACGTGTCGTAGATGTGGAAGCCTGTTTTTCACGTATCACACCTGTAAATGTACGTGAAATGAATGACCAGAAACATGGTGGTAGTTTTACAGAATTTGGCAGTTACACCTTGCTTCCAATCGTAAAACTTTTGGGAACAAAAGATATAAATACAAATATCTGGGCGCTAAAGGGTGAAACGGGAGTAGATGTATATACAAAGACAAGTATCGATTATGGAACAGCAGTAGGTTTGGCAAAGACGGGACTGGCTGCAAAGTCGGAAGGACAGTTAGTAATAGCAGGTACTGAAGGGTATATTTTAGTACCATCTCCATGGTGGCTGACGAAATATTTTGAAGTACGTTACGAAGATCCAAACAAAATAGAAAAATATATTTATCCTTTTGAGGAACAGGGACTTCGTTATGAGATTCAGGAATTTGTAGATCGAATGAATGGTTCTAGAGACATAAGTTTTACTGCTGAAGAGTCTATCTGGTTTGCAAAGAAGATGGAAGAATATTTAAACAAATAATTAATGAAATATAGGCAATTGTCCGATATAATATTAAGAAGTGTATTATTATACAATATATGCTTGTGCAAAGGGAATTGCTTAAAATGAAGAAAGTAATAAGTCTTTGTGCGATGCATAAAGACTTATTTTTATTAGAAGATGGTGAATAGATTATGATAGAAAAGGCGAATCGAGAGGGTTATAACCTTACGGAAGAAGAGTTGAGAGAACTTCAAATGATAGAAGTAGAAATGCTTCAAGAAGTAGATCGAATTTGTAAAAAATGTGGCATTAAGTATTGTATTTCAGCAGGTACGCAATTAGGTGCCATACGACACGGAGGATTTATTCCTTGGGATGACGATGCTGATTTAGCCTTTTTGAGACCTGAATATGAAAAGTTTCGAATTGCATGTGAAACGGAATTAGATAAAGAACGATTTTATTTTCAAGATTATCGTAATACACCAGGATATCGTTGGGGATATGGAAAAATTAGAAGAAAAAATACACAATTTGTCCGATTAAAACAAGAACATATGCCTTATGAGCAAGGTGTATTTATTGATATTATGCCATATGACAATGTGCCAGATATGTATTTGAAAAGAAAGCTACATAATTTTCAATGTTTTTTATATCGTAAGGCGTTTTGGGCCCCACTAGGGAAAATGCAGGAAACTGGAATTAAAAAAATGGCATATTCTATTTTGGAAAAAATTCCAGATGAACGATTATATCAATCATTTACAAAATTCTGCAATAAATATAACGATAAAAAAACAAAAAGAATTCGAATTTTTGCATTTCCTGTACCAGGTAAGGAATGTGGGTATGAAAGAAAATCGTTTGAGGACCTGGTTCCAACAAAGTTTGAACATGCAGAGTTGATGGGTATGAAAGATTATGAAACCTATTTAAGCTATAAATATGGAAATTATATGGAATTGCCACCAATGGAGAAAAGAAAGGTTCATCCAGTTTCTAAACTAAAATTATTGTCAGATAGAGAGGCATAGTATATGGGAAAAATTATTGGGTTTACAGCGGGAACATTTGATATGTTCCATATAGGACACTTGAATTTAATAAAGAATGCAAAGTCTCGTTGTGATTATCTGATTGTAGGTGTAAATTCTGATGAACTTGTTCAGGAATATAAAGGGAAAAAAGTAATCGTTCCATTGGAAGAAAGAATGGAAATTATTAGAGCATTAAAGTATGTAGATGAAGTAATGCAAATTGATTCCCTGGATAAAAAAGTAAGTTGGAAAGCAAAGCATTACGACATGTTGTTTATAGGTGATGATTGGAAGGGAAACCCAAGATGGGAAGCCACAAAAGTGGAAATGGAACAGTTTGGAGTACAAACAGTATTTTTACCACATACAGAAGGAACAACTTCGACATTGTTAAGAGAGAAGTTGGTGGAGTTTTAAGGGGAAAAAGATGGATATAATGTTATCGGTTATCGTTCCAATATATAATGCACATGATACAATACATAGATGTTTAGATAGTATTTTACAGGAACAGCAAATTAAGTTAGAAGTAATTTGTGTAAACGATGAATCTACAGATGATTCATTATCTATATGTCAAGAGTATCAGAAAAGAGATAATAGAGTAGTCATTGTTGATAAAAAAAATGGGGGAGTAGCATCTGCTAGAAATAGTGGTTTAGAAATAGCAAGGGGAAAATACATAACATTTGTAGATCAGGATGACTGGGTAGAAAAAGATGCATATTTCAAGTTGATAAAAAAAGGTTTAGAAGAAAATGCAGACATGGTTGTTTTTAACTATTCAAAAGATTATGAACAAAAAATACAACCAATGATAAATCGGGGTGTTATATCCGAAAATATTGCATCTACAGAAGAGTTGATTAAATATGCTTTTTTTAGGGAAGAGTATAGAGGATTTGCTGCATTTGTATGGAATAAACTATTTAAGAAAGAACTTCTTAATCGAAGTGATATAATGTTTGAAGATACGTTGAGACGTGGAGATGATGTATTATTTTATACAAGAGTTGCGGTATGTGAACCGAAGACAGTGTATATGAATGAGCATTTCTATCATTACGTACAGAGAAGTGATTCAATTACACATACATTGACAAAAGAGAATCTTGAACGCTTAAGTGAGATTTTAATTGGATATGAAAGAGCTATTAATGTTATAGAAGAAAGGTTTGAGTTTTTAGCTTCTGTAAGTTATATGAAATGTTTTTATGTATACCATGCTTATAATTTGTATAAAATCGCTCAAAAGGAAAATATAGAAGATAAAAAAGCCATGCTTAAAAAAGCTATGAAAAAGTATTTGGCAGAGTATAAAAAACAAAATAAAGACTATATTGAGCGAATAAAAAGTGTTAAAGATGCAATAAAAGAGGACTAGTAAATGAATAATAAAGCAAAAATAATTGCATTTCATCTTCCACAATTTCATGAATGTAGAGAAAATAATGAATGGTGGGGAGAGGGATTTACCGAATGGACAAATACGAAAAAAGCAAAAAAAATTTATAAGGGTCATAATCAACCAAGAGAACCATTAAATGACAATTACTATGATTTATCAAATTTAGATGCTATAGCATCGCAAATGAAAATGGCACAGGAATATGGAGTTTATGGTTTTTGTTATTATCATTATTGGTTTAAAGGAAAGTTGCTATTAAATAAGCCTTTAGAATTAATTAGAGATTCAAATTTTGAAAAAATACCATATTGTTTTTGCTGGGCGAATGAGTCTTGGACAAGAACGTGGGAGGGGAGTAAAGAATTCTTATTAAAACAAGAATATGGAGATGTTCAAGATTGGGAAGAACATTTTAAATATTTATTATCCTTTTTTAAAGATGACAAATATATAAAAAAAGATAACCTTCCAGTATTAATATTGTATCGTACAAAAAATATTCCGGATTGTGATGAGATGATTAAATATTGGGAGCAAAGATGCAAGGAAGAAGGTTTTGATGGTATCTATATAATTGAGGAATTGAATTGTTTTCAAGATAGAACCATGTGCTGTGAATCAAAAGCTTTTTTGGAGTTTGAGCCATTATATACAATGACTTTTGGAAGAAGTTTCTGTGATAAAGTGTGTCATGGAATAGTATCAAAGATATTTAATATGTTAAATAATGCACATAATCAGATTTATGTATATGATAGATTGTGGACCAATATTCTTAAGCGTAAACATAAAATAGATACAGATAAAGCATGTTTTCTAGGAGCTTTTGTAGATTGGGACAATACAGCAAGAAAAGGCAAATATGGAAGAATTACTTTAGGTGCAAATCCAAAAAAATTTAATAAATATATGAGAGCACAATATAATAAAGCAAATTCTATAAATAGTGAATACATTTTTATTAATGCCTGGAATGAATGGGGAGAAGGTACATATCTTGAGCCAGATAAACGTGCAGGATATGAATATTTAAGTGTCATAAAATCATTAGATAAAAATACAAATTAGGTTTTGGGACAAGGAGTGGAATGTTGTGGGACAGAAAACACGTGAAGAAATATACAATACTATAGATATCATGCAAAAAGCTGTCCATGTTATGGAATGTTTACAGAAAGAACAGCGTGTAGGAGAAATGCTGGATTTATCAATAGATAGTAAAGAGTGTGCGATTGCAGTAAAAACAAAGTTAGAAAAACTATATGGGAAGAAACTTGAAACAATACATTGTTTAGAAAAATACTGTGAACAACTTAATCAAATAGCTATTGCATTGAATGAGCGGATGGAAGAGAGTTTTGTGAAAGAATTGTTTAAGGGGCTTTTTGATACTCTTGAGAATTTGAGAGTTGGTCTTCCTAAGGAAATGAAAAAAGAAGTGGTGTTTATGCCATATAAAGCATCAATGTGGGATTCATTAGAAAGTGTATGGATGGCTGCGAAAGAGGATCAAGGATATATTGCTAGAGTATTACCTATACCATATTACGATAAGGGAGATAATGGAGAGTTTAAGGAGTTGTATTGGGAAGGGAATCAATTTCCAAAGAATGTTTCAATCACACATTATGAAGATTATTGTTTAGAAGATCATCATCCAGATATAATATTTATCCATAATCCATATGATGGGTATAATGTAGTAACTAGTGTTCATCCTTCCTTCTATTCTTCGGAATTAAAGAAATACACAGATAAGCTTGTGTATATACCATATTTTATTTTGGATGATGTTAGTCCTACAGACAGAGTATATATTGAAGAGAAAAAACATTATTGTATTACATCAGGAGTCTTGAATTCAGATAAAGTTATTGTACAGTCTGAAGATATGAAACAAATTTATGTGAATGTTTTATCTGAAGAGATTGGTGAACATACTAGAACTAGATGGGAAAAAAAGGTTTTAGGTCTGGGTTCTCCTAAAATGGATAAGGTTATGAATACTCGAAAAGAAAATGTAGAGATTCCTGATGAATGGATAAATATTATAAAAAAATCGGATGGTAGTTGGAAGAAAGTTATATTTTATAATATTGGTTTAAATGCATTCTTACAAAATCATGAGATTATGTTGGATAAAATTGAGAGAGTGTTAGCTACATTTAAAGAGGAGCAGGAGGAAATAGCACTTCTTTGGAGACCACATCCATTGTACAAATCTATGATTGAATCCATGAAACCAGAATATGGTACTCGTTATCAAGCGATTGTAGATAATTATAAGACTGAGGGGTGGGGAATATTTGATGATACATCAGATATGAATCGTGCGGTAGCATTAAGCGATGCTTATTATGGTGATCATAGCTCTGTCGCACGTCTTTATAAGCAGTTGGGAAAACCTATTTTATATCAAAATCCAATATTATATTAGTATAAAATGATTCTTATAGTTAATTCGATTTTAGAGAAATTCGTATTGTATTTAGAGGATTATGTAATTGCGAGGTTTATTTGGGATGAAAAAAAAGCATATGATTTTATCTGAAAATTATATAGAGTCTAAAGTTCCAGAGAATGTATTAGAAAATACTGCAGTATTAATGTATTTATATTATGAAGATACATTGGAAGAGTATTATCAATATATAGACAATATACCTGA
>JAZQZJ010000063.1:0-50372 GCA_045633955.1 Agathobacter sp.
TTGCGATACTGACGAATCATTTCTTCTGCATTTATACAAGCCTGTTTTTTCCATTCTTCATTACCAATATGCTGCCATCCTGGAAATTCGGTAAATACCAAGAGACCAATTTCATCACAACGATTCACAAAATGATGTGACTGTGGATAATGAGAAGTTCTTACGGCATTTAATCCAATCTCATATTTTAAGATTTCTGCATCATTTCTTTGCATGCTTTCTGGCATTGCATAACCTACATATGGATAACTCTGATGACGGTTCAATCCACGAATCTTGAATTTTTCACCATTTAGATAGAAACCATCTGCTTTAAACTCTATACTTCGGAATCCAAAGGTGATGGTACGTGTATCTTTTACATTATCTTCTGCATCTACTAATTCTAAGGTTAAATCATATAAATATGGATAATTTACATGCCAATTCTTAACATCTGTCACAAACGAGCATAAATTAAATTTTGATTTAACAACACATTCTTCAAATACACAAGTAGGCAATACCGAAATCTCATTCTCTTCCAATGGACATGCTTTGGTATCTTTTCTAGTAATAAAGCCTCGAATTGTCATATTCTTTGCTATTGTCTCTTCTGAAACTTCAACCTGACAATTTAATTCCGCTTTTCCATTTGACACTGAGGCTGCCTTTACAAATACATCTTTCATATATGTATTTTCTACTACATCCAAATAGACTTCGCGATATACCCCGCCAAAAGTCATATAATCAATCACAAAACCAAATGGCGGAACATTTAAACTCTCTCTACTGTCAACTTTTAACACAACTATATTTGCTTGTCCAAACAGCAAATACTTACTAACATCCACAGTAAATGCTGTGTATCCGCAAGCATGTGTATATACTTTTTGCCCATTGATGTACAATTCTGTTTGATGCCCTGCACCCTCACAAGTAAATAAAAGTGTTTTCCCTTTCCACGCCTCCTGTACGCGAATAATACGACGATATCCACAAACCATTTGATATTCATTCTCATCAAAACAGTTATATGGTAACTCCTTACAGGTATGTGGCAAACGCACATCTATCAATTTACCATCATCAATTTCTGGGTATAATAGCATATCACTGTACTCTTCTGTAAATTTCCATCCCTCATTCAAATATACTCTTCCCATAGTTTCCTCCATCCTAGTCTTCTATTGTTAATACGCGTTCACTCACATCCAGTTTTACACTTTCTGGATTTCCTTTATACATCTCCAATAACATCTTCCACAGTGACTGAACCTGATAACTTAGCATATTTGTTGTTTCTACTGCATATGGGAGCAGTGTGTGAACATCAAAATAACGAATACCAAGTGGTGGTAAAAATACTAAATTGGTTGTTTTCGTCTGTTCACCAGCTGTATGTATCATTTCATATGTAATCATTAAAAACTCTTCTCCTTTATACATACAATGATACGATACATAACATTCATCTACCGTCCAGATTATCCCATTTTCTTCTGTCTTTGGTTTGGATTCTGGATCATTATACTCTGTTGTCTGACAAATTACCTCCCATTTTAGTTTTCCCATCTTGGTATCTTTTACCATATCGGTCAACTGTCTTACCAATTCTGCTTCTTTTTTCATCTGAATCACCTCGTGTATTTTATCTTTCCCTTTTATTTTCTCACATAAATGTGTGACAAGTTATCCATAATCGCACCTGCTACATCAGGCTTATTCATAGAATAAATATGAATGTGATTTGCTCCATTTGCTATTAAATCTATAATTTGTTCTGTTGCATAAGCAATTCCCGCCTGTTTCATGGCATCTGGATTATCCGCAAATCGATCTACAATATTTAAAAATTTTGCAGGAACTAGGTTTCCTGACAGAGACACAATGCGCTTAATCTGAGATGCATTGGTAACTGGCATGATTCCAGCCACAACAGGCACATGAATATTCTTCTTTAATGCTTTATACATAAAATTATAGTATATATTATTATCAAAAAACATCTGTGTTGTAAGATATTCGCATCCTGCATCTACCTTTTCTTTTAAATGTGTTAAGTCTTCATCCATATTTTTGGCTTCTGGATGTCCTTCTGGATAACATGCACCACCAATACAAAAATCTCCCATTTCTTTAATCTGTGCAATCAGTTCAACCGCATGATGATACTGATTTGGTAATGGAAAGTCTGCAAGTTCTGGAATATCGCCACGAAGCGCTAAAATATTCTCTATCTTTCGCTCCTGTAACTGTTGTATTACCGAACTTACTTTTTCTTTGGTAGAGGATGCACATGTCAGATGTGCTATTGCAGGAATACCATGTGCATTGATACAATCCGCAATTTCTACTGTATAATCAGAAGTCCCGCCAGTTGCACCATAGGTACAACTAATGTAAGCAGGTTTTAACTCTGCAGTCTTTGCCACAATTGTTTTATAATTATCTAATTGTGCTCCCTGTTTTGGTGGGAACAATTCACAGGATATTGTCACTTTATCCTCTAATAAGATTTTTGATATTTTCATCCTGTTATCCTTTCCAGCTTAGAATTTTCTTAACTCATCGCTACCATCATCTACTGTATTTTCAATCTTCTTAATCTGTACAAAGTAAGAATACGTATCATTCACCTTCACTTCACAACGCTCTCCCACTTTATGCCCATAAATAGCTGCTCCAAGCGGAGACTCCTTGCTGATTAGATTTTTTAAGGAATTACTTCGAACGGTAGTCACTACCTTATAGATTTCTGTCTCATCATCTTCTTCAAAATACAATTCCACCGTATTATTCATTCCCACTTCATCCTCTGCAGACTCTTCAGAAATAACCTTTGCGGTCCGAATCATCTTTTCTAAATAACGAATACGGCTTTCATTTTCATTTTTGAACTTTTTTGCAGCCTTGTATTCAAAATTTTCACTCAAATCTCCATGGGCTCTTGCCTCTTTTACATCTTCTAAGGCCTGCTTACGCACCACAAGTTTGCGATGCTCAATTTCTTCTTCCATCTTTTGAATATCCTTTGCAGTCAATTCATCATACATATCTTATTACATATCCTTCCTAACTCTTCAAATCTGTAATTTTTACAAATTCTATTTCTCGTTCCTGTTCTGTATATATGCTGACAAAACAATCTTCTTCCAACCAGTCTGACCAAAAAGCCTCCTCCATGAGCACTGTATCAATCTTTGAAAACTCCATTCGAAGTCCTTCACCTATAGCCTTACTATAACTTTCCTTACATGTCCAATATTTCAGAAACAATGAAACTTTTTCCTTCACATCACACTTTTGAAATCTTTCATATTCTATTTCAGAAAGTATTTTTTTTGCCATCACAGACATGCGCTCCGCTTTTTCTTCTTTAAAAATTGCTTTTTCAGTTCCCTCCATATCTGCACCAACTTGATGATCACTGATACAACAAAGCGCATAGCTGCCTGCATGACTAAGACTAAAATAAATATTATCTGCATGTTTTATTATTGGTCTTCCATGCGCTTCTAGGTCAAACTCAAGTTTTTCATAGCAAAATCCCTCTCTCTCCAACGCAAGTTTCAATAAAATGCCCGCCAATAAAGAACGTTTCTTATCTACTTCCTGCTTGTAGCGAAGAATTTTTTCTTTTCTTATCCTATTCATACATTCAAACCAGCTAGAAAATATCTCTGGCTCATTTATAAGTTCTATATTTGCAAAATATACCTTTACCATACCCTCTTTACCGCTATACTAAATGATACCAATAAATCCACACAAAAGTACAACAATACCAAGTGCAATTCGATACCAACCAAATACTTTAAAATCATGCTTTCGAATATAGCTTAATAAGAATTTAATTACAAAAACACTTACCAAAAAAGCACTGATCATACCAACTAGCAAAATTATGATTTCTAATCCTGAAAGCTGGAATCCAAAATCTAATAATTCTAACAAGCTGGCTCCAAGCATAACTGGAATTGCTAAAATAAAGGTAAATTCACTAGCAGCCTTTCTAGAAATTCCAATTAATAAGGCTCCTATAATGGTTGCACCAGAACGAGAAGTTCCTGGAAATGCTGCCGCTAAAAGCTGGAAAACGCCAATCAGTACCGCCATTTTCCATGTAATATCTGTCATTTCCATAACCACTGCTCTTCTTCCTGCATTCACGGTTTCTACTACAATAAATGCAATACCAAAAACAATCAACGCAATCGATACACCAACTGCATTGTAAAATAAAGCATCACAAACATCATCTAGATCAAGAAGTACAAACACAATCGCTGGTAAACATGCCACAACCACCTTTAACCAATTGATAATAATTTCCATTTTCACTGCGATAGGTCCAAGATACCAATACTTCTGCTGCCAAAATCCTCTTCTGCCCATATTCTCTAAACGATCTGTATTCTTTGTCATTGCAAATGGCCAAATTGTTTTCCAGAAAATCAGCACAACTGCAAGGATGGCCCCCAACTGAATTACTACCAAGAACATATCCCAAAACTCTTCACTCACATTCAATTTTACAAATTCATTTAATAAAATCATATGCCCCGTACTGCTCACTGGTAACCACTCTGTGATTCCTTCCACAATACCAAATAATAAAGCTTTTAAAATTTCAAAAACAATATCCATATTTACCTCTTTATTCCTTTTCTTTCCATCTAAATACCGCTAATCCAATAGCACCCAATCCCGAGTTGCATGTACTCGCTGTAGATGCTGGTGTAAATATAATCTGCTTAAATCTTTTACAACGATTAATTTCGTCCAAAATAATCTCCTGCTGTTTTACACTACATCCTGCATGAACAACAAATACGATTCTGTCGTCTGTTTTTGCAGATGCTCTCAAATGAAAACGGATATATTTTCTCCATACTTTTTCTAATCTACCAGCCCTTACCCCCAACACGGTAACTTTACTATTGAGTGTACCTAATACAGGATGAAAGTGGAATAAATCACAGATTTTTGCCGTAACTTTATCTGTGAATCCTTTTTGATATAGAATTTTGGTACCTGGCAAAATAAATGTAGAATGAATCTTATGCTTGATTTCTTCTGTTTCTTTTAAAATCTGTGCAACTGTAACACCTTCTGAAGCCAATCTTCCAGCATGGAGTACCAAAAGTCCCTGACCACTAGAAATATGAGCCGAATCCACAATATGAACCCTCGAAAATCCTTTTGCAGCCTCTGTTGCATTCTCAAAACAGCGTCCTGAAGCCTTTGCCATAGAATAGTAAATAACATCATCTGCTTCCATTAACAACTCTGCAAAGAACCGCTCATAATCTTCCACTGTTGGAGATAACGAAAATGCTGTACTATTTTCGTTTGACAAATATCTAGATAAATTATATACGTCAATTTCTTTTGTATCACGGAAACGACCATTTTCTGTTGAAATATATAAGTCGATTAGTCGAATATCATATTTCTCTAAAAACTCATATGGTAAGTCACAAACACCATCTGAAGTGATATAAATACGTTTTCTCTTCTTTGAAGCTCTGGAAACAAAATAATGTCCCTCTTTCAAAGAATCATCCTCCCTACGATACTCAATCATATCTTCTGGAATATGCTTTAATACCTCTAATTCCAAACGAGATGCATCAATTGGTTTTTCCAAAATTCCATCAAACCCTTGTAGAAGATATTCATTTCTCTTATTTTCCTGTGCAGTTGCAGACATCAAAATTACATTTGCACCACGACATAAACCAGCTTCCTGTCTACGAATTTCTTTTAACAGACTGCCTCCATCCATGTCAGGTATCATATAGTCCATGATAATCAACTGGTATGGATATTTTTGTGTTTTCTTTAAACACTCCTCGACACTATTGGCCGTATCTACCGTCATTCTTGTTTCTTGTAATAATTTGCTGGTAATTACAAGACTTAATTCATCGTCATCTACCACAAGTACACGAGCTTCTGGTGCTTCAAAACTCTTTGTATAGTATGCTGATTTTTTCTTTGTAGACGATACCACCGAAAATTCACCCATAGGCATAGCATCTATTATTTTCTGTTCAAAGGTAACACGGAACTCAGACCCCTGTGTATAGATACTATCTACCGTGATTTCTCCTCCCATCAAATCCAGCAAATGCTTCGTAATCGAAAGTCCCAATCCTGTACCTTCTATTTTACTAGTCTTCTCTTTATTTGCTCGTCGGAACGCATCAAATAATGTTTCTAATTCCTCTTTACGAATTCCCATACCAGTATCTGCAACTGATACTATCATACGAACCACATCATCTGACACAATTTCATAACCACAATTTAAACTAACAGTTCCTACGTCCGTATATTTCACTGCATTCGAAAGAAGATTTAATAAAATCTGCTTTACACGGCGTTCGTCACCATACAGTCTCATCGGAATCTTTTCATCTATCTGCACTTGGAAATGTAAACCTTTTTCCGATAAACGCACCTGTATGATATCTACCACATCTCGAAACATAGCACTTACATCATACTCTGCTTCCATTAATTCGGCCTTTTGAATCTCCAATTGAGACAAATCCAAAATATCATTTACCAAAGAAAGCAGCATTTTACTAGCATTCTGAATATTTTTCGCATACTCTTGTACTTCTACAGAAGGATTCTCTCGAAGAATCAATTCGTTAAATCCAATAATAGAATTGATTGGTGTTCGAATTTCATGGCTCATACTTGCAAAGAAATTGTCCTTTGATTTACTGAGTACTTCTAATTCTTTCTGCTGTGCTTCCTTTATTTTTCGCTCCCTGTCGAATACTCGAATCTGAAATTTCATAACGACACCTACGGTAGCGCCAACTACAAGCACTGCAAAAATAGAGTCGAAATGCTTTTCAAATGAAGTCGCTAATTCCTCTACCTGTTCTGGGAAATAATAAGAAATACAATAACAACTAATATCTACCAAAGCGGATAATGTAAGAAACACAGCTAATTTCTTACCAGTAAACATAATAAATACATAAAAGATCCCCAAACACATCCAAATACCAGAACCACTGTTTACACCACCACCCTTTAAAAAGATAATAGGCAATGCAACCATCAGTAATACTATCCCTAAAATTGTAGAAGATAAATCCGTATTATGATACTTAAATGTAAGCACCAAAGCTGACATAAACGCGAAAAACATGATGACATAAAGTGGCATCAGCCAATAGGCATTTACTAAAGTAAGCCCCTGAATGATTGCCAATGCTACTGCCACAGTTCCTACTACTAAAATTATTCGGAACAAACGCTCTTTTATCTCTAATTTATCATCCGTAAATACACTTAAAAATTTTTGAATCATATATGTACCTCACATATATTTTACTATTTTGCATCTTCTTTGATTTTTACTATCGTCTCATATGCAGACATAAAATCATACATTTCAACTTTTTTATAAACGGTCTTTAATTCCTTTTCCAAATCTTTTCCGTTATAAACATACTCCTTCAATGTATCTAGAATTGGAATAACCTTAGCTCCATCAAATTCATAGAGTACACTTTCTAACTCTGCTAACTTCACACCAAAATCTGTAACGCTCAGCTCTGGTTTATTTACAGGAATTTCTTCTACTACTTTGGATTCTAAATATTTACACTCATCCAAAACCTGCATGATGCGTAAATACTCTTGTGTCATTGGCAAATGTCTCTTATGGATATACTCATAATCTTCACCTTTACCGGCAAACTCCAATGCTTTTGCCATCTCGGAAAGATTTACTGCACCAATACTCATCATGGCACTCTTTATTCCATGCACAAGAATAATGTAATTCTTCCAGTCTCCTTTTTCGTAGGCATCCTGCACCTGTTGTAATGTTACACGTCCACTATCTCTTTGACTCGTTAATATTTCCAAATAGTTTTCTCTGTTTCCACAGTACATGATACCTTTATCAATATCCAAATCATCTATTACCAAAATTTCCTTATTCTCTGTTTTTTCCTCTTCGAAAATCAATGAAACTTCTTGTAAACGTTCTTTTTCCTCCAAAGATTTTTGTTTTTCTTTTGGAATATATTTCTTTAACACTCTCTGCAACACCGAACTTTCTACTGGTTTTGCTAAAAAGTCATTAAACCCCTCTTTAATAAACATTTCCCTTGCACCTGCAATCGCATTTGCTGTAAGTGCAATAATTGGAATTTCTTTAAAATATAAATCATGTTTGCGTCTGATATGATGGAATGTTTCTACCCCATCCATACCTGGCATCATATGATCCAAAAATACCAAATCATATTTTTTAGATGTCAGCATATCAATGCCCTCTTGACCACTAAGCGCATAGGATACCTGTACACCATAGGTACGCATCAAACCTTCCACAACACGAATATTCATCTGATTATCATCTACAATTAATACCTGTGCTTCTGGTGCATATAGAAAATGATTTTCTATATCAATATGCGATTTTTCCTCCTGGCACAATGCGTTTTTCAAGGCCGCTGCAATAGATAACACAGAGATAGGTTTATAAATTTTAATCAAATGCTTATTCTGAATTTTTGCATCGTCATAATGCTCTAAAATCACATATACCATCTTTCGTCTTGCTAATCGTTCAAAATACAATGGATCTTCCTGATATTCCACAAAACTAATAAATATCTGATTATAACCTTCTCGTTTTTCTAAACGCTTTAATTCCTGAAGATTGCGACATACATGACATTTTACATTCAACTGATTTAGAATACGAGAAATCATACGCTCATAACGCTCTCGAATATATGGATGAGTAAATTGTTCCATATTGATATATACCGCAGCATTAACCTCTGCCTTTTCTGAGAATTCCACAATTGGCTTTTCATCATATATCTTTTGTGGAATTACGATACGAAATTCACTACCCTTATCTAACTGACTTTTTACTGTGATAAATCCACCCATTCGATTTACCAAAGTCTGTGCGATTGCAAGTCCTAAGCCAACACCGCCCTTTTTACGAGTACGTCCCATATCCGCCTGTGAGAATTTTTTAAACAGATTCTCTACACTTTCTTTACTCATACCAATACCCGTATCTGATACAGTAACGATTAAGTTAACACCATACTCTTCCTTTCGGAATCCAAAATGTACAGCAACACAGCCTTCCGAAGTAAATTCAATGGCATTATTTACTAAATTCATAATCACTCGGCGAATTTTCTGCTCATCACCAGTTAATACACTTGGCATATTTGCATCACAATCTACGATGAATTCCAAATTCTTTTCACTTTTTTTCGCCATAGACATATTGATAATGTCATAGATAGTAGAACTTACATAATAATGCTCTTCAATAATCTCAAATTCCCCTTCTTGAAGCTCTGAATAATCTAAGATATCACCTACAACAGACATCAGATTTCGTCCAGCAGACTGAATATTCAAAACGTCCTCTTTCATTTCCATAGGAACGTCATTTTTCAACATAATTTCACTAATACCACAAATGGTATTAATCGGTGTACGAATTTCATGGCTTACATTTGCTAAAAAGTCATCTTTTTCTCGCTCTGACTTACGAAGTGCATCAATCATTTCCATCATACTTTCCTGCGAAGCCTTATAACGATACACCAGATACACTACCACAAATAAAGTCAAATACCCCTGTAGAACACGACTAATCATACCGATATCTGAAGAATATGCTCCCCAAACTAGCTGTTTCGCAATCAAAACATAGTAAGCTACCAATGCAGTGTACACTACAAAAGGATAAATCATAGCTTTTGGTACACCATATAAACCCAACAAAATACATAAACTAATAAATAGGGACAAAATCAAATAAAAATCTCCGCATTCTATCCCATATACCAAAATCATGACTTGAGATGTAAAACAGGTCACATTTACTCTTGTTTCATAACTTTTATATTTCCCGAAGAAAAATATCCATGATACCAATAAGCCTGCCAAAACAGCTGCCTGTCCCCATGGATTCCAGTTATTTCTATACCCTAATATCAATTCTATAAAACAATAAATTGATGTGATAACAATAACAATACTTTCAATTTGTCGTTCATATGATTTCAAATACTCATATTTGCCCATATGCCTGCCTCCTATCTCATTACCTGTAACCCTCTCACAAGCAATAAGAGGCTGTCACAAAAATCCTGCGACAGCCTGCTATTTTTAAATTTTTCAACCTATATAACAATACTACTCGCACTTATTGAAGTAAGAGGAATTGTCAATATCATCTTACTTCCCTTGCCTTCTTCACTTTCAATATCAAGACTACCACCAATCGATGCAATATTTGACAACACCACATCCATACCAACACCTCGTCCTGAATACTCTGTAATACTTTCTTTGGTAGAAAAACCAGGTAATGTAATAAACCCAAATACTTCTTCATCTGTATATGCATCCTCTGGCTTACTACAATCAATGAGTCCTTTCAATCGCGCTTTTTGCATTATCTTATCACGATTCAAGCCTTTGCCATTATCCTCTACCGCAATACAAACCTTATCCGATTCTATCTTTGCAGACAAAATGATTCTGCTACGTTCCATTTTTCCAGCCTGCATTCTTTCCTCTGGGGTTTCTATTCCATGATCCACCGCATTTCGCACCAAATGCATCAAAGAATCCGAAATATGCTCTACGATATTTCGATCTACTTCGGTCTCTTCTCCCTGCATAATAAATTCAACATCTTTTCCTAATCTTCTAGATACGTCAAATGCAACACGATTCATCTTTTGGAAAATATGTGTTAAATTCGTTCTTCTAATAGAGATTGCAACTTGTTTTAACTCTGTAGAAATATCCTTCACCTCGGAAGAAGAATCTTGTGAAGCCAACAATCTATCAACCAATTCCATTAAGTAATCCATTTTTGCAATCTCTACATTCATATGAGTCGCTTTTTCAAATCGCTTACTCTCTGGAATCACTCTCTTTGCTTTTCTTGTCTCTTTCGCACCAATAACGAAATCACCTGGCACAAGCGTCTTTGTCTTTGCTTCTGCCATAATCTGTTTCTGTGTACGTTCTACTCTCGCTTCAATTTCTTCCACAGAAGACTCCAAGTCGATAAAAATATCCAAACTAAGTTCTTCCTTTTTATCTACATATGAATCTTCCATTGTCTTTGAATTATTCGACGTATTCATAACTGGTGCAATGTAAAATTTTTGAGCAGAAACATCCTTTTTAGGATTTTCCTTCCCTGCAATTACACCATTTTCTTCCTTCATATCCTTTAAAAATACATCTAAAAGATTAACAATATTGCTAGCATCTCTTTTTAAAGACTCTCCTTTTTGAATCCTTGCTAACTCTTCTGAAATGAAGTCCGCAACTTTCAAAACATACTCTACCAATTCTAAATGCGATACCTGCTCTGGATGATTGTCTCTTAAAACTGCAAATACATCCTCTAATTTATGAGATACCGTGGTAATACAATCAAACATCATGACACTAGAAGATGCTTTCATCGTGTGCATAGTACGAAAAATCTCATGAATCGCACTCTCATCAAAACATGCTTTATCTTTTTGCTCTAATACAGTAGCCTGAAGTTTTTCCAATAACTGTTGATTTTCCAACAGATATGTATCCAGCATATCGTCCGTGCTAAATTCTTTTGCCATAAGCAGCTCCTTATTTCACCAAATCCAGTCTTCTTAATGCTTCTTCAAAACGATCCTGGTCAATTGGTTTTCCTGAATAAATTGTACATCCTAATTCGAATGCCATTTTTACATTTTTTTCATCATTCAATGCTGTCGCCATGATCACCTTTACAGCCTTGTCATCTGAAATATTACGTTCTTTTTCAATATTACGAATTCCAACCAATGCCTGATATCCATCCATCACTGGCATCATAATATCAAGACAAACCAAATCATATGGATTCCCTTCATCCATTGCCATCATAAATGCATCTACCGCTTCCAATCCATCTACGGTTACATCACATTCTCCATACTTTGATAAAAAGTTACTCATAAATTTTCTTGTTACAAAATCGTCTTCTGCTAATAAAATTCTCATGGTATTCTCCTTTACATATTATTTAAAACAGCATACGTTTTCTTTGCTATATCATTTAAGGCTTCCTGGTGTTCTACCGCACCTATTTCATAGGCCGCCTTTGGCATTCCATATACAATACAAGAAGCTTCATCTTGTCCAATAGTATGTGCACCAGCTTTTCTCATTTCTAAAAGTCCCTTGGCACCATCTGCCCCCATACCAGTTAAGATAATACCAATTGCTCGATTCGCTGCACTTTTAGCAACTGATTCAAACAATACATCTACCGACGGACAATGACCACTTACTTTTGGTCCTGGCTTAATCTCCACCTGATAAGAACCATTTACTTTTACTACCCTTAACTGACTATCACCACCAGGAGCAATAAGTACCTGTCCTGGAACGAGTTTATCTCCATTCTTCGCTTCTTTTACCGTCACACTACACTGATCATTTAAACGTTTGGCGTATATTCCTGTAAAACCTGCTGGCATATGCTGTACAATAACCGTACCCGGAATATCTGGGCCAAACTCTCTAAGTACTGCCGTAATCGCTTCTGTTCCACCAGTCGATGCACCAATTGCCAATACCAAATCCTTTGTATTTGCCGTTGTATGTACTGTCTGCGTAAGCGATGGAACGGTTGCATTTCTTCCTACTGCAATCTTTGCAGTGGATGCTGCTTTGATTTTTGCAGGAAGATCATGAGTCATAAGTTCTTCCAGTTTTCTATGATCAGACATGGCTGGTTTTACTACAAAATCTACAGCACCAGCATGTAAGGCATCAAAAACCTTATCGCTCAAAGAACTCAGCATAACTACTGGCATTGGATACTGTGGCATTAATTTTCTTAAAAACTCCAAACCACTCATACGAGGCATCTCAATATCCAAGGTCATTACATCCGGTTTGTGTTTAACAATCATATCCCTTGCTTCAAATGGGTCAGCTGCACTAGCGACCACTTCGATTTCAGGATTACGATTCAAATGTTTTACAAGAAGTTCTCTAAAAAAGAGAGAATCTTCAACAACTAACACTCTTATTTTTCGCATCTTTTTATCCTCTTATTTTAATTGTCTTGCAATCTTTTTACAAATACTTACAATCTCTGGATTAAATTTCTCACCAGAAGCCTCCTGAATCATGGTAAGTGCTGCTTCTTTTTCATAAGGGCCACGATATGCTCGATTTTCAGTCATGGCACAATACTGTGAAATCAAGGAAACAATCTGTGCTGGTAATGGAATCGAATTTCCTGAAATTCCATTTGGATATCCGCTTCCGTCCCATTTTTCATGATGATATAAAATAATATCTCTAGACATATCAAGGAAATCATTGTAGTCATCATCCGATTTAATATCATCTAATATCTGAGCACCGATTTTTGCATGCGTACGAACCACTTCCATTTCGCTTTCATCTAGGGAACCACGTTTCTGCAGAATATCCAATGGAATACTAACCATTCCCAAATCACAAAGTGGAGCTGCCAGCTCAATCGTCTCTACAAAAGTATCTGAAACAAGACTTTCGTATTTTGGCGACAACTGCATTGCCTGGGCTAATACACGGCAATTATGCTGCAGACGTTCAATATGTTCTTCATCAAACAAAGCATTTTTTCGTACAATTACCAATAATGCATATAGTACTTTTTTCTTTTCTGCTTCCAATTGTCGAATCTGTTCTGCAACCGAAATCTGTAATCTACGATTGGTGTCTGCTAATGTCTTGTTCATTTCTGCCAGTTTTAACTGTACATCAACACGAGACTTTACAACTTCCTGGATAAAAGGCTTTGTAACATAATCTGCTCCGCCTGCCTCAAATCCTTTTACAATATCCTGTGGTGCATCAAAAGCTGAAATAAAAATAATTGGAATATTGCGAGTCTTGATATCCTTTTTTATAATTTCAGCGAATTCAAATCCATCCATCTCTGGCATGGCAACATCTAACAAAATCAAATCGGGCATCATATGTTCCATGACTTTTAATCCCTGTTTTCCATTTTCAGCCAATACTGGCTGATGTCCCATGTCTGTAATAATATTGCGTAGCACAAAACGATTTGTCTCTACATCATCTATAATCAAAATTCGTAACATAACTCCTCCGAACTAAAGTAATTTTATAAGTTCATCATAGGCTGTACTTGTCTTATCATAATCCCCTTTTTGTACTGCCATCTTTAATCGCAAAGCTCCACTTCGAATCTCCTGAGGAGCGCGATCTGTCAACTGTTTAATCGCTGTCATAAAGGATTCAGCCTTTTCCCAGTTATCCATTTCTACACAGAGAATCAGTTTCGATAAATTCTTTTCTAATTCTGCTCTGTTTTCTTCTGAACCAAATTCCTTTAATTGTTCCTCTTCTTCACTACGCTGCATTGCACCAGTTAAAACTGCTATTCTATCAACCGTACCTACATTTTTCGTTTGCTCTGCCTCTGGCAATTCTACCCATACAGAAAATGAAAAAATCGTACCCTTTCCTAATTCACTTTGTACGGTAATCGTACCACCCATCATTTCTACAAGCTGTTTACTAATATTTAAGCCTAATCCAGTTCCGCCATACTTTCTAGAAATCGATGCATCCACTTGTGAAAAACTCTTAAAAAGCTTATCCAAATTTTCTTTTGCAATACCAACACCAGAGTCCGTTACCAAAAAGAATAGCTCTGCACGATTCTCTATCTGCGCTGTCTTTACAATCTCAACTGCAATCTTTCCTACCGAAGTAAACTTTGTTGCATTTGATATTAGATTATTCAGAATTTGTACAATACGAAGCTCATCGCCGACAACTGCACTTGGAACCTCTGGCGAAATTGTTACAAAAAACTGCAATCCCTTTTCCGTAATTTTATGTATGTGATTTCCTTTGACATAATCAATCATCTTTCGGAAATCAAACTCACGTTTTTCTAAGGTAAACTTGCCCGCCTCTAACTTTGAAAAGTCCAAAATATTATTAATCAGAGCATGCATATCATTACAACCGCGCTCCATCAAATCCAGAATTCTCTGGCAGTCTTCTTCTTTTACTCTTGTTATTAACTCTTTTGTATTTCCCAAAATACCATTTACCGGTGTACGAAGTTCATGTGTAACATTTGCTACAAACTCTGATTTTACCTTTAACGCATCCTCTGCATCCTGTTCCACCTGTTTCACTCGTTTTTCTAAGTACTTAACATTCGATATATCTTTTATTAGACACACGTATTCAAAATCTTCATTTATATCCGAAAACTTAGCCTCTACCAAAAAGCAGGTACGATTCATTCGATATGCCATCATTTCATATCCCGCACAGCTTCCCAATACAAGCTTAGTCAAAAATCCGTCCTCTGTTTCTGTAAACTCATTTGGAAAAATCTCACCTATATGGGCACCTATTAACTGATGTTCATATTCTAACAATTTTTCAGCTGATAAATTTCCATAACTGATAATTCCACGGTCATCAAACACAAGAACCATTTCACTCATATTATCATAAACGTATCTGGAAAGATTTTCTTGTATCATGGTATTTTCCCCTTCTTTACACACTTCTCCAAGATAGACTATATCTCATATATTATAAAAAAAATCCGTGTATTATGCAACCTAAATTGGTGTATTTTCACCTATATAAACAAAAAAAGAAGCCATAATATGTATATTTTATACATATTAGACTTCTATCTTTTATTTTATCAATTTTTTCCTTCTTAATTATCTAACTGTGAAGTACAATGTGGACAACGAGTTGCTTCAATTGCAATCTCACTCAAACAATATGGGCATTTTTTTGTAGTTGGTTCCGCTGGAGTTTCCTCTTTTTTTGGTGCTAGCTTATCACCTAATGTATTGATTGCCTTAATCAAAAGAAATACCACAAAAGCTGTAATAAGGAAATTAATAATTGCTGTAATAAAATTACCATATCTCATAAAAGGAGCTTCTTCATGAGTTCCTAACTGCAAAACTAAATGCGAAAAATCAACACCACCAAAGAGTGCTAAAATTGGAGAAATAATATCTTCATTTAATGAAGTGGAAATGGTTGTAAAGGCCCCACCGATAATTACACCGACAGCCATATCCATGACATTTCCTCTCATTATAAATTTCTTAAATTCCTCTGCAAATCCTTTCATTTGTAGATCCTCCCTTTGCTAATTTGACTTTTGTTTCTCAAAATACTTTTTGGTTTCCGCAACAACAACTCCACTTAATGCAAAAAGAGCAATCAAGTTTGGAAATGCCATCAAACCATTAAAAATATCTGCAATGGTCCAAACCGCAGAAACTGTCATATATGGACCTATGAAAACCGCAAGGATATACGTCCATCGGAACACTTTGATAAGCTTTGGCTTATCTCCTACGATATATTCCATACATCTTTCACTATAATAGTCCCATCCCAATATGGTTGTAAAGGCAAAAAACACTAAGCACATCATAAGGATAAATGATGAGACCGTTGGAGAAAATGGAAGTCCCGCCTGAAATGCTGCTATGGTTACATCCACACCTTCTAATCCAATATCCCAAGTATCCGTTACTAAAATAGAAAGCCCTGTCATAGTACAAATAATCAGTGTATCTATGACCGTACCTGTCATGGAAACGAGCCCCTGCTCCACTGGTTCATCCGTTTTTACTGTTGCAGCTGCAATCGGTGCACTACCTAGACCTGCTTCATTGGAGAAAATACCACGGGCAATCCCTTTTTGCATAGCAATCATAATTGAACCTAAGGCACCACCAGCCACTGCTCGAAGCCCAAATGCACATTCTATAACCTCTACCAACACTGCTGGAATCTCTGCTAAATGTGTAATAATAATCAACATCGCTGCACTAATATAACAAATTGCCATAAAAGGCACGATAAATTCCGCTACTTTTGAAATTCGCTTTACACCACCGATTAAAACCAATGCAGTACAAATTGTAATTATCAAACCAGAAATCACAACTGCCCAAGAATATTCATGACCAAATAATGCTACCGTATTTACACCATTTGGATCAAAAAAATTCTTAACAGCACCAGTAATACCATTAATCTGTGTAAATGTACCGATACCCAAAAGACCTGCGCCGACTCCAAATACTGCAAACATATTCGCAAGCCACTTCCAATTCTTTCCCATACCATTTTCTATGTAATAGAAAGGTCCGCCAACCACATGGCCATCTTCTGCAACCACACGATATTTTATTGCAAGCAAACACTCTGCATACTTGGTCGCTGTTCCAAATAATGCTGCTATCCACATCCAAAACAATGCACCTGGACCACCTGTTACAATGGCAGTAGCTACACCTACGATATTTCCAGTACCAATGGTAGCAGACAAAGCCATACAAAGAGCTCCAAAACTGGATACCTCTCCTTCTTTTCCATCTTTATCATTTTTAAAAATATTTTTCACTGCCTGAGGAAGTTTTGTAATCTGTAACCAGTTTAAACGAATGGTTAAAAAAATACCTACTGACAAAATCAGTACGATGAGAGGCACTCCCCAAATAAAATCATCAATTTTCTGTAACATATCTCATTCCTTTTTATCTATTTCATTTTATATCAGCACTCTGCCTAATATCACTTTTACACGAATAAAAACAAGCAACAGGCAGCCGCCTTACGCAGTTGCCTGTTTATAAATGCTTATCCAAGAAGCGCTTTGTCAGATGCAAATTCTTCGCCACTGACATCTTCAAATTTCTGAAGTAAATCTTCTACTGTAAGTTTTTTCTTTTCTTCTGGACCGATATCCAAAATAATCTTACCCTCATGCATCATAATTAAACGATTTCCATGAGCGATAGCATCCTTCATGTTATGTGTAATCATGATAGTTGTTAAATTATGTTCTGCAACAATTTTATCTGTAAGTTCTAATACCTTTGCTGCTGTTTTAGGGTCAAGTGCTGCAGTATGTTCATCCAAAAGAAGAAGTCTTGGTTTCTGTAGTGTTGCCATGAGAAGTGTAAGTGCCTGTCTCTGACCACCAGATAAAAGACCAACTTTTGAAGTCATACGGTTTTCAAGTCCTAAATCCAACATCTTTAATAATTCTTTGTATTCTTTTTTCTCTTCTGCTGTAATTCCCCATCCAAGACCACGTTTTTTTCCACGACGAGCAGCAAGTGCAAGATTTTCTTCAATCTGCATAGTTGCTGTTGTACCAGTCATTGGATCCTGGAATACACGACCAAGATATTTTGCACGTTTGTGTTCAGGCAAACCAGTAACATCCACGCCATCAATAAGGATAGATCCTTCATCGATTGGCCACACACCCGCAATGGCATTTAATGTTGTAGACTTACCAGCACCATTACCACCGATAACTGTAACAAAATCACCTTCATTTAATACAAGGTCTACACCATTTAAAGCTACTTTCTCATTAATTGTTCCTAAATTGAAGGTCTTATGAATATTTTTTAACTGTAACATCTCTCTAGACCTCCTTCTTTTCTGCTGCTTTTAATGCCGCTGCACTGCGTTTTCCTGCCATTGCAAAAGAATTCTTTTTCTTTGCACGTAAGTTTGGCACAGCAAGGAATACGGCTACAATAAGAGCTGTGAACAATTTTAAATCATTTGGATCCATACGGAGCCAGATAACAATACCAATTACGATATAATAAACAATTGCACCAAATACCACAAAACCAAGTTTCATCGCAAAGTTTGCTTTGTTTCCTAATATACTATCACAAAGTACCTCACCAATAATAATAGCTGCTAAACCAATAACGATAGCACCACGTCCCATATTTACATCAGCAAATCCCTGGAACTGCGATAATAAACCACCTGACAACGCTACAAGTCCATTACTAAGACAAAGTGCGATAAGTTCCATATTATCATTGTTGATTCCCTGCGCTTTACTCATAGCTGGATTGCATCCAGTTGCACGAATGGCAGATCCCTGCTCTGTACCAAAGTACCAATACATCGCACCAATTAAGACTGCACAAAAGATAAGTGCTGTAATAATCGCTGCTGGTACATTTCGTGAACTTAAAATCAAATCAAACTTATCTACGCTTAGCGCTTTATTCGAACCACCTAAGATACGCAAGTTTATCGAAAATAACGCAATCTGTGTCAAGATACCTGATAAGATTGGTGGAATCCCAAATCTCGTATGTAAAACACCTGTACATAAGCCGGCAAGCATACCTGCAATTGTTGCTGCCAAAAGTGCAACCCAAATATTACATCCACTGGTTGTCAGCATAACTGTCACTGCACCACCTGTCGCAATAGAGCCATCTACGGTCAAATCTGCGAAATCAAGCAAACGGAATGTAATAAACAAACCTAATGCCATAACACCCCAAACCAAACCTTGAGCCACATTAGATGGAAGTGCATTAAAAAATGCAATCGGGTTTAATGCTACCATTACTGTTGTTACCATTGTTAATAAATCCTCACTATTCTATCACTGTATAGTCATCTGGAATTGTAATACCCAATTCAGACGCATTAGTGCTATTATACATCTTTGTTGTCTCTGGTGCAAACTGAATTTGCATTTCTGCAGGATTTGCTCCATTTACTAAGATTTCATAAGCCATAAGACCTGTTTCGTATCCGAGATCATAGTAATCAATGGAAAGTGTTGCAACACCACAACCAGAACAGATACCTGATTCACCTGCAAAGATTGGTGTTCCTGCTGGAAGTGCTACGTTATTAATTGCTTCTGCACAGTTTGCAACGATATTATCTGTTGGAACATAAATCACATCGCAACTATCACATGCACTCTGTGTTACCTGTGATACATCGTTAGAGTCTGTAAATGTAAACACTTCTGTTTCATATCCTAATTTTGCTAATTCAGCAGAAATTACATCTGACTGATATTTACTGTTTGCTTCTGATGAACAGTAAAGAATACCAACCTTTTTTGCATCTGGGAATAACTCTGCTAAACATGCTGCCTGCTGATCAAGTGGAGCAAGGTCAGATGTACCAGAAATATTTGTACCTGTTACACCAGTCCAGTTTTCTGCATCTAATGCTGTTGCATAATCTGTAATAGATGTTCCTAAGATTGGAATATCTGCTGTAGAAGCTGAAGCTGACTGTAAAGCTGCTGTTGCATTTGCCATGATTAAGTCATACTGATTTGCTACAAATGTATTTGTTATTGTAGAACACTGTGTTGCCTCTCCAGATGCAACCTGAACATCAATGAAAACTTCATCGCCAAGTTTTTCTTCTAAAGCTGCTTTAAAACCTTCTGTTGCTGCATCAAGTGCTGGATGCTGAATGAGCTGACATACACCTACGGTATATTTTTTCGCTCCGTCGTCTCCGCTATCTGCCGCACCGCCACCACATGCGGTCATAGATAATGCCATCATTGCAGCCATTGCAAGCGCTGCAACTTTTTTGAATTTTTTCATATTTTTATTCCTCCTGTTTTCGCGTCAACACTTTAGCGCATTAACGCATTTATTGAACATATTATAACGGTAAGTAATACATTCGTCAAAGAACTAAAAATTATAGTTATTCATAACTTTAGTTATACCTCTATCACCTTTTCATAACTTTTTATATTATTTGCAATAAGCAACTAACAATTTCAAAGTGTTTTCTACTCCATCCTTGTGACTTCTTTCATAACCATGGGAAGCATACACGCCTGCACCAATCAACCCATGACGAATATCATAACCAGCACCAAGTGCCACATCTACATCTGAACCATAAAATGGATAAATATCTACCGCAAAGTTTAATTCATTCTCTTTTGCAGCTTTGATAAGTCCTGTTACCACATCGTAGTTGTATGGTCCACGAGAATCTTTTGCACAAATAGATACCATATGTTCATCACAGGTAAGACCATCTCCAACACAACCCATATCTACAGAAATCATCTCTGTTACACCTTCTGGAATAGAAGCCGCACCACCATGACCAACTTCCTCGTATACGGTTATATAATGATACTGTGTATTTTCCAATTCAATATTGTTTTCTTTTAAATATTTTGCATAACCTAACAAAATACCAACACTTAATTTGTCATCTAAGAAACGACTCTTAATATACCCTTTTTCTGTAACCGTTGTTCTAGGATCAAAGCAAACTATATCCCCTACCATGATACCAAGCGCCTCTGTATCTTCCTTAGAATTTACAACTTCATCCAATACGACTTCCATATCTGCATATTTACGTTTTGCATCACTATAATCTGCATTTACATGTACAGACGCATTATTTAACTGGAAGGTTCCTTCATAAACTCCATCAAAACGTGTTACAATACGACAATTTTCTGCCTCTGCATTATTTGGGTTCATGCCACCAAGCGGAGAGACTTTAAGATTACCATTTCCTTTAATCTCAGAAACCATTGCACCAAGGGTATCTGCATGAGCTGCTAAAACAATACCATTGTCTTTATTTTTTCCGCCAATTTCTACCAATACACAACCTTTTACGGTCATCTTTGCTTCGTATCCAAGTTTCTTATACTCTTCCATTACAAACTCTGCTGCATTTCTTGTATACCCTGTTGGACTGTCAATTGCCAACAATTTGCATGTTACATCTGTAATATACTCTACATAATTTTTCATCCACTTATCCTCTTTTCTATCTTTTTATTTCGTTCTATTTCAACATCAAAAACGCTGCCAGATTTCCACGTTTTCCCTGACTGGCCCTATGTGAAAATAACACCTGACTGTTACAACAAGTACAAATATTTGTTACCGCTAAATGCTCTGGTAAAATTCCTGCATCTAGCATTACAATTTCATTGGTTTTCCACAAATCAAGCTGATACTTTCCATTGTTTTTATTGATTAATATTTCATCACCATGCCCTTTGAATTCCTGATAAAAGTGCTCAGCTACATCTTCACTGATTTCATAACAGTCCTGACAAATAGATGGCCCAATGGCCGCATATACCTCCGCTGGATTTGTACCAAAAGCCGCACTCATGGCTTCTAATGTTTTCTGTCCCATTCTTCCAACCGTTCCTCGCCAGCCCGAATGACTCAGCCCAATCGCCTTATGCACTGGATCCACAAAATACAGAGGAACACAATCTGCATAAAAAGTAGACAAAATCACACCTGATTCGTTGGTAATCAAACCATCTACATCGGTGTATGGTTTCTCTCGTGTCACTCCAATCCCCGCTTCTGCCTTGCCTACACGACGCACCGTTGTAGTATGTGTCTGATCCGTACAAACAAAATCATCCTCTGTCTTTCCAAAGAACTCTGCCACACGACGATAATTTTCTAACACAGCCTCTGAATCATCTCCACGACTGAAGCTTAAATTCAAACTGGAACAGACACCTTCACTCACACCACCCAGACGTGTACTAAAACAATGTTCTACAATACCCGTTTCATCCAATAGCGGATAATGCAATAATGGCAGATTTCCGGCTTCTATTTTATGCTCTTTTATAATCAAAACATCTTCTGTACTCTTTTTTTCCAACTTCATACTATTTTCCTCTTAAAAAGCATTTTCAATATGTGTCATCTCTTCTCCCACAAATCCGATGACATCAAATCGACAAGGCGTCCATTCGCTCAGTTGATTTTTCATCAAATAATACTTTGCAACCTTTCGAATCTGATTTTGCTTACGAATATTCACTGCCTCAAATGGACTTCCATAATCATTCGTGGTTCGATACTTTACTTCGATAAAACAAAAATATTCTCCATCCTTTGCAATGATATCAATCTCTCCACTTCGATTATGAAAATTCCGTTCCAAAATCTTATATCCTTTTTGTATGAGATAAGCTTCTGCCTTTATCTCATAAGAAGTCCCTGTCTGTCGTTTATTGACAGATAGGGACTTTGCTGACTCATTATTCGTCATAAAAACTCCAATACTTTTTCTTTTACTTCTTTGGATTTCCATCCAACTTTGCTTTCAAACGATCCATATCGTCTACAAAAACAAGAATTTCTGCTACAACTTCGTACAATTCTGGCGGAATCGCATCTCCAATTTTTAGCTTAGAAAGTGTATCTGCCAATTTATTATCCTTATAAAGTGGCACATCGTTTTCTTTTGCTTTTTCAATAATTTTCTCTGCGACTTCCCCTTTCCCCGATGCTAAAATGCGGGGTGCTCGGTCACCAGGTTCATATGCTACAGCCACTGCAGTCTTTTGTAACGCTTCGAATTTTTTCTTTTCTTCCATAACTTACGCCCTCACATCAAAGGAATAGCGATGCAACTGCCCAGCGGAAGGTGCATCTTTTTTTAGAAAATCTTCTACAAAATTCACTTTCTTTCCTTCGTTTTCCACATATATGCTGGCGTTAAAGCCTTTCTTGCGCAAGCGTGCTTCAAGCTCTGGCATATGTGCCTTAACCAAGGCATACGACTCATCACTGTCCATATAGAACTTGGTATCCACATCTTTACGACGCATACGAACTGACACATCCGTAGAACCTAAATGATCCATATCCAAATGTAAAAATGCGGTCAAATCACGTTCTGGATCACCCAAATCACGTTTGTTAGTATATACATAAAGCTGTCCACTGGCATTTTGTCCTGACATCTTAAGCGGAATCTGCACATAGGTATATGTCTGATTTAATTGGTTCATAAAATCAATATTTCCACGTACATCCGCAACAGTCTGTGCCAATGGCATATCTTTTATCCCTGCACCAAGTAATAACTGTTCTAATTTCTGTGTTTTAGATTCTAAACGTTCATATAATTTCTTTACCTTTTCTCCATCTGCTACATCTTCTGGGGTTAAATACATCTGATACTCTAAAACATCACGTAAAAAAGCCTGCATATCCTTGGAAGAAAACAATTCTGTCAATGCATCTTTGGATATATTTTCACCATTCATAATAAAATGAGATAATTTATTCAGCATTACGGCTGGAGCATCCTCCGTTGTAATCCCTGTATCTCCAAATAAATTCTGCAAAAGTTTTACTACTTGCACATCGCTCTGCATTCCCTCTATTCCTTGCACACTTTGCCCAGTTATCACAGGTACATCTGATTGGGATGTTACGATTGATTCACCTTTTACTGTTGCCTGTGTGATACCATCTTTTATATCAACAACTTCAGTCTCACTTATTATTTTATCGGTAGTTAAAGCTGTTTCTATTTCATTCTCCAAAGGAGGATTATCTACTACACTTGCTGCTACATTTGCCTCTACAGTTCCTGTCTGCACAATTGAAACCGACGCATTCCCTTCTCCAGTCTGCATCTGTGCAGAATCTGTAATAGCCGTCCCATCTCCTGCCGTTTGTATTGTCTCCATGCCCTCTGCAATGATTTGCAACAACTGACTGTCAAATGCTTTCAACTGTTCCAATGGCATTTCCTTCCCAGAAAGTGTGGCAGGAAGCTCAGTAATAAAACGATCCAATGCTTTATGTACAGCATTGGTATCGTCCATATAGTTTTCAAACTGAGATACCATTTCATTGGTAATCGGAATATCTAATTTTTTCATCTGTATAGCTGTATTTACACTCATATCTGGATTAGCCATCAAAATTCGTGCCATCTGTGCCATACTGTTTTTATCAATTGGCATTTGCTCCTGCATCATCTGATTTGCCATATTCAGATTCTTTTCAGTCACAGGAAGCCCTGCTGCCTTTAATGCATTTAAAAGTGTAAGATTTACCCCTGCACCATCAATTGTATATGGACGAATCGCTATGGTTGCGCCATCATTGCTCTTTACCTGAAAGAACATAGACTGTCCCTTTACCAGCTGCATATTGGCATCCAAACGGGCAGATAACTCCATCCCATTTGATAAGCCTAGAATAACCTTACCACCACTAATAGAGTTTACCGTGCCTTCAAAAATATTGCCAGCGGTAAGTTCACGAACAGAAGACACTAATTTCTCCACGCCCCTTGTTCCATTCATTGCTTCGGTAGATGTAGTTGACTTTATATACTGTCTGGCAAGATCTGCTATCTGCATGGTTACTCCTTTCTCTCTTTATAACACTTGTTTATAAAAAATTCTTTATAAAGGATTTTCTATGAATTGGTGTTGGACCATAGTTTTTAATCGCAGCAATGTGCTCTGCGGAACCATATCCCTTATTGGATGCAAAACCATACTCTGGAAACATATGGTCATACTCTTCCATCAATCGATCTCTTGTCACCTTTGCGATAATACTTGCAGCACCAATGGAAATACTCTTTGCATCACCTTTGATAATCGGAACTTGATCGATATCCAATCCTGGAATTGTAACTGCATCATTTAATAATAAATCTGGCTGTGGGTCTAGTTTGCTAATTGCCTGTCGCATCGCTTCATAGGTAGCCTGCAAAATGTTGATTTCATCAATGCGTTCCGGACCTATAAATCCCAATCCTGTGGCTACTGCTTTCTCCATGATTTCATCATAAAGTTCTTCTCTCTTTGCAGCAGATAATTTCTTAGAATCGTTAATATATAAGATATCACAATCCTTTGGTAAAATTACTGCACCTGCTACTACTGGACCCGCTAATGGACCACGACCTACCTCATCAATTCCACAGATATATAAATAATTATCGTATTGTGTTTCATATTTCTTTATGCGTTCCGTACGTGCTACTTCTGCCAAATACTTTTCTATACGTTTTTCTGCCGTCACTACAATTTTCTGTACACCGCCACGTTCATCGATTTTGTAACTATCAACAAACATCTGAAACTGTTCCAAAGTCTCTCTCGTAACAACTGCACCTAATTGCTCTAACTCAACTTTAATTTCCCCGATTTTTTTACTTCCCATATACCCTTCTCTTTCTAATTACTCAGTACCTTCATAATTAGTGCACTAAATAATTGTATTAATCCTCTACTGGTGGCATTTCCAATGTAAGTTTTCCTAACTTTCCACTTCTGAAATCATCAATTAATAAAATAGCAGCTTTGCTATAATCCAATTCATTTCCCTTACTTAAGCAATTTCTGCTTTCTGCAATTTTCAAAAGCATATCGGTTGGATTTTCCACTTCTTCTATACTATAACGCTCTGCTAACACGCCTGGATATTCCTTTGTAAGGAACTTAATAAGTTCCACTGCCAATTCATCGGTATTTAAAATTTCATCTTTGATAGAACCAATCAGCGCAAGGCGAAGTCCTACCATCTGATCTTCAAATTTTGGCCATAAAATACCTGGAGTATCCAAAAGCTCTACATTTTTATTTAAACGAATCCACTGTTTTCCTTTGGTTACACCTGGTTTATTCCCTGTCTTTGCACAGGCTTTTCCAGCATAAGAGTTGATAAAAGTAGATTTTCCTACATTTGGAATTCCTACTACCATAGCACGTACTGGACGATTCTTAATACCTCGTTTCAAATCACGCTCAATCTTTTCCTTACACGCTTCCATAATGATATCCGTAATTGTCTTCATACCATTTTTGCTACGAGCATCTAAGCTAACTACAAAATATCCTTTACTCTTAAAATATGCTGTCCATTTTTCTGTTGCCCTCTTATCTGCTAAATCCGCCTTGTTCATAAGAATCAAACGGTATTTATTTTTTCCTAACTCATCAATATCTGGATTACGACTACTAAATGGAATTCTTGAGTCTACAATCTCCACAACCAAATCAATTAACTTTATATCTTCCTGCATCTGACGTTTTGCCTTTGTCATATGCCCAGGATACCACTGAAAATTCATATATTTACCTCTTTCTACTATTTATTAATGAACAAATCCACTGCCTTCTTCTGCACCAATATAAAACCAAGCTTTACCAATAATATATTCTTTTTTGATGTTACCTATATTGGCATATCGACTGTCCTCACTATTATTACGATTATCCCCTAAAACAAAGTATTCGTCTTCTCCAAGTACAACCTCATCCCCTGCAATACCAGTCTCTTCCATTGCCGCTACCTCAATCTTTTCGGTATACAACTCACCATTAATATAAACTGCACCATCTTTTATCTGCACCCTATCTCCTGGAACACCAATGACACGACGAACATAATAATGAGACTTTTCGTTTCCGTTTGGAAGAAATACAATGACATCATCTGCTTTCGGACTAGAAATCTTATACAACACCTTATTCATAAGAATCTGGTCGCCGTTTTCTAAAGTATCAGACATCGCCTGACCAACAACTGTGGTGCGGATTCCAAAACAAGTCACACAAAGATAAGCTGCTAAAATCACGCCTGCTATTTCAAGCACCCATGTCATTACATATCGAAATTTATTTACATTGAATTTCCTTCTAGTTTTACCAAAATTCAATGTGCTGCGTCTACGTCTTTTTTTTCTCATATTTTTCTCCATAAGCCTAGTTATACAATTTATATTATATTCAATCTGCATTTAAAACGCAATGAAAAAAAAGGATGTAACCTTTCGATTACATCCCTTTTACGCTAGTTCTTATTTTACTAATTCTTTAACCTTAGCAGCTTTACCAATACGATCTCTTAAGTAGTAAAGTCTTGCACGTCTTACTTTACCTCTACGTACAACTTCTACTCTTTCAACGTTTGGTGAGTGAAGTGGCCATGTTTTTTCTACGCCAACACCGTTAGAAAGTTTTCTAACTGTGAATGTAGCACGGTTGCTTCCACCCTGTTTCTTAATAACTGTTCCTTCGAAAACCTGAATTCTTTCACGGTTTCCTTCTTTGATTTTACCGTAAACTTTTACAGTATCACCAACGTTAAATGCTGGAACTTCAGCTTTAAGCTGTTCTGCTTCGATGCTTTTGATAATTTCACTTGCGTTCATTTTGTGACCTCCTATTTACTTTGACGTTCTTAATGCGCACTATGCTAACAACAGAGGACCATCACTTTTTTATTCACAACATTAGTAATCTACCACACTTTACCTATGATTGCAAGTGTTTTTTTATAATTCCGGTAATGTATTTTAATCCATCCAAATGATTGGTGTTTTAGACATATACATGCCAAGGGATTTCTGTAAACCAGTGGATGCTTCATCCCCAATCATAATCTGACTATATGGCATCCAATCCAACGCCAGCATCTTGTTAATGATATAAGTATGCAACGCCTTACCAATCTTTCTGCCTCTGAATTTTTCGTATACATAAAGCATACCGATACTGTCATCGTTATGAATTCCTATCATACCTGCAAGTTCATCTCCAAGGAATGCACCGTACATACGCTTTTTAATGATTCGGTCTTTGATATAATCACCATCTTTTACTTTTTGATAATCTGCGTTATTGTAGGCTTCCTGTACAGCTGCTTCATGTTCCATTGTCAACAGACGAATCGTAAGTCCCTCTGCTGTTGGCTTTCCATCCCCACGATATAAACCGCTAATTGGTAAGCGTTCTCGCGCTGTATATACAGACTGATAACATACCAATTTATTATTCAGATTCAAAAGCTTGCGAAGCGGCTCTACCATTTCTTCCTGGTGTATCACAATTTTTTTAATTGATAAACGCACATCTTTTGGTAATCCATAAAAGAATTCGATATTACTACCTGAATAATGGTAATAGCCCGTTTCTTTGTCTAAAATCAGAATATCATTACTATCCTTTGCTACTAAAATTGCACGACCACGATTGATACATTCTATCATGTCAATATGCAGCATCTTTGATAACATAAGTCGATCACGACATTCGTTCAAATCAAAATACTGATCGTATAAATCCGGACGACGCTCCAACGTACGTTTCTTTGACTTTTTCAAACGCCAATCTCCGATTTTCTTTTGATTTCCACTCAAAAGAATTTCTGGTACTTCTTTGTCATGCCATACTTCTGGACGTGTATACTGAGGATATTCTAACAAATATTTATGGAAAGTTTCTGTCTCAGCAGAAATTTCATTGTGGAGGACTCCTGGTACTAGTCTTGAAATGGCATCAATCATTACCATTGCAGCTAATTCACCACCTGTAAGCACATAATCTCCAATAGATACATAATCCGTTACAATTTCTTCTAATACACGTTCATCGATTCCTTCATAATGTCCACAAAGCAAAATCAAATCATCACATTTTGCAAACTTTTCTGCCATATGCTGTGTAAATGGATAGCCCTGTGGAGTCACATAAACCACACGTCGTTTGCTTTTTTCTGGAAGTTTGTCTGCTACACTCTTATAGGCATCATAGACTGGTTGCGCCTGCATCAGCATACCTGCCCCACCACCATATGGATAATCATCTACTTTTCTATGTTTGTCCAACGTAAATTCACGAATATCAATCGCATTTACCGATATTTTTCCACTTTCTACCGCTCGTCCAATAATAGAAGTATTTAATCCGTTTAAAACCATGTCTGGAAATAATGTTAATACGTGATAATTCATAACCCCCTACCTTCTTTCTCTTTACATGATATCATTTAATCTCTAAGCCCTGGAAGAAGATGTACCAGTACTGTACCTTCCTCTAGATTAATATCCTTTACACAATCAGGAATCTTTGGAACTAATAAATCCTGCTCACCAGTCTTTGAGAACACATATACATCATTTGCACCCGTCTGAATAACATCTGTAAGTTCTCCTAAGTCTTCGCCTTCATCTGAAATTCCTTTTAAACCAATCAAATCTACAATAAAATATTCGCCTGGCTTTAATTTCACAGCATGCTCTCTTGTTACCAAAAGATCCGCCTGCTTGTATTTTTCCACATCATTGATGTTATCAAATTCTTTAAATTTTAGGATAACCATATTTTTGAAAAATTTCACAGATGCAATTTCCAAATCCAACTGCTCTTTTCCTGTATCCATAATTACTTTTTTTAATTTTTTAAATCTCTGTGGGTCGTCTGTGGTAGGAAAAACCTTTACCTCTCCACGTACACCATGTGTGCTGGTAATCACACCAACTCTAAGCAATTTTTCCATGTTCACCTCTAATAATATCTTATTATCATCATCATATCATACTTTTCCAACAAACACTACCTATCATCTCAATATTTCCCACTTGTTTAATTGATTTCCCCTATGTATAATTAGCATAGCTTATACAAATCAATATAAACTTTATGATTGGAGAATAATTTATGAAATTTATATCTTGGAATGTAAATGGACTTCGTGCAATTGTACAAAAGGGAGACTTTACAAACTTTTTTAACAGCATAGATGCAGATTTCTTCTGCTTACAAGAAACAAAGTTACAAGCTGGACAGATTGAATTGGATTTACCTGGCTATCACCAGTATTGGAACTATGCCGTAAAAAAGGGATATTCTGGAACAGCAATCTTCACAAAATATGAGCCACTTTCTGTTACTTACGGAATTGGTATCGAAGAACACGATCAGGAAGGCCGTGTAATCACTTTGGAATATCCAGAATTCTATATGATTACCTGCTACACACCAAACTCGCAGAATGAATTAGCACGTTTGGATTATCGTATGACCTGGGAAGATGCCTTCCGTGCATACTTATTAGAATTAAATTCTAAAAAACCTGTCATTCTCTGTGGTGATTTAAATGTAGCACACAAAGAAATCGACTTGAAAAATCCAAAAACGAATCGTCGTAACGCAGGATTTACAGATGAAGAACGAGGAAAAATGACAGAGCTTCTCGGTGCTGGATTTACCGATACTTTCCGTCATTTCTATCCTGATATGGAACAGATCTACTCTTGGTGGTCTTACCGCTTTAAAGCAAGAGAAAAGAATTCTGGATGGAGAATTGACTACTTTATCACCTCTTCCTCTATGAATGACAAATTAGCAGATGCAAAAATTCACACCGACATCTTTGGTTCGGACCATTGCCCAGTAGAGCTTGTGACAAATCACACACTATAATAAACTATTAAGAAAAATTAAAAATAGGTCATATATCCTCATGTATGCAAGCATACATCGTTTATATGACCTATTTTTCTTAACCATTTTACATATTTCTCACAACATCCACCAACTCGCGCATATCCGCATCCAAATCATTTCTCGAACTATAATGAATACAGCCTACGATTTCAGGAATCACCATTCTGGCAGAAGAACACACGATAACTGGTACATCAATTCCACGTGCCTGCAATTCTTCAATCACGTACATACCCGCCTGCACTTCATTTCCTCCTTTGGAAATTGGAAAATACATATCAGATACAATCATATCATATGGCTTGCCTTCCGCAATGGCCGCTTCTATCATATCAAGACCATCTACCGCATTATCTGCATGTTCGATATAAGGCACTCCACATCGTTCCAAAGCACGTCTTACTGCAACATGTTTGGATGGTAAATCTTCAATATTTAAAACTTTTCGAACTTGCATATTAATTCATCCCCACATCTTTCAAAGAATCAAATAAATCCAAATCCGACTGTGTTACCTTCATGTTGGAAGTCACCGGTTCCTGATTTGGTTTTGTTACTGTAATTTCAATTACTGTCCCTTCTGGAAATCCACCTGAAAATACATAACTCAAAAATGCCATGAATTTTGGATGATTTCCTTTAAAGGTATTCATCGCTCCCATTATTTTCATCATTACTGCTGGATTCATGCCCATAATTTTCTACTCCTTTTCAAATCTATCTTTTACTATTATAACAAATATTCCTCTAAAAACATACGATAAAATTGCACAGCATCCCCAATTGCGTCAATATCAATATTTTCATTTTCCGAATGTACCGATGCCAATTGCTGTGCCGACAAACGAATTGGTGCAAATCGAAGAATACATGGACAAATCTCTGTAAAATGCCTTGCATCTGTACCTGCTGGCAAAATCATTGGTACTGGTGGATACTTCGGAAATACCTTTCTGATACAATCAAATGTATATGCAAGCTGTGGCTTTGTCATATCTGCTGGTTCATGATATTCCGACGTTTCATCTACTTCTACTACAATATCATATTTCTTTGCAACGTCTACAAAGGCTTGTAAATCCTTCTGCCAATCGGCTGCATCTACTGGACGAAGTGTTGCCTTTGCAGTACAGCATTTTTCTTCACGGGTTCCTTTTATTTCGTTAAACACACAAGTTGTTCCAAGCAATCCACCCGCTGCAGCACTAAGCGAAGGCATTACTCTCTTTAAAACACCACCAAACAACCACAAATTTCCAAACAATAAATTCATTGGAAACTTACAATGTGGTGCCATATGTGTAAACATCGCCGTAATTTGTGGATTTAATCTGCGAATAAAGATGTTCTTACTGCTGATTTCATGGATAAATGCAGACATTCTCTCTACTGGTGTAGCTTTTTGTCCACTGGTAAGACCAGCGTGTCCACTTCCCGTAGTCGCTTTACAGTTTAAATGATAAAAACCTTTTTCATGTACTGCTACCATAGCACATTTTTCTACCTTCATGCCACCCACTGGTGGTTCAATCACTGCACCGCCTTCATCTAAAATCACTTCAAAAGAAATCTCCTGCTCTTTAAAGTATTCCAATGCCTTTGGTACACCATCTCCTGCAATCTCTTCATTATGTGAAGAACCAATATAAATATTACAAGGTGGCTCATAGCCTTCTTTTAACAATTCTTCTAATGCTGTAAATTCTGCAAAAAGAGGTGTCTTGGTATCAACCGTACCACGTCCCCAGATTTTTCCTTCTACAATTTCTCCTGAAAAACCATCGTATTTCCATTCACCTTCTACATCTACTACATCATGATGAGACATGAGCATAATATTTCTATTTTTCTCTTTTCCTTCAATGCAATACATCCAACAATCATCGCCAAAGGTCATTTTCTTTGCACGTTTATGTACCAGTGGAAACAATTCCTCCATGACTGCACGAAGCTTTGCAAATTCAGTATCGTCATAACTATCTTTTACTGAAACTGTTTTACATTGAATCATTTTTTGAAGTTGGTTTGCATATACTATATTTTCTACTTTTTTCATTTGTCCCCTCATTTTTCATCTAAAAATTTCACAATTATTATACACTCTATTTAGACTTTCTTCTACCATATATTTCTATTCAAATTTTTATCAACATTTTGTCTTTTTACATATACTAATGCAAAGGAGGTACTATTATGAATCTAGACTATATTGATTTCTTTTTTATTAACATACTCTCTCTTATCACTAGTGTTGCTTTGTTTCTAGCAACCATTCGTTTCGGTGATAACATCATTTCTTTCCTTCATAAGAAATAGCAAATAAAAAAAGAGACCATTTCATATAGAAATGATCTCTTTATGTTTTTACTATTTACAGATTATTCTGCAGATTTTGTTGAGTACATGAAGTATTTCATACCGAATACTGTAGAATATACACCATCTACATTGTCTTTCTGCATGTAAACATCATTGTAGTAGTAAAGTGGAATAACTGCCCATGTTTCCATTAACATATCTTCTGCCTGGTGCATTAAGTTTACACGGTTAGCAAAATCTGTTGTTGTACGGATTTCTTCGATTAATGCATCATAAGCATCCCATTCTGGAGCATATGAGTTATCTTCTTTACCGAGCTGCATGTCGTTGTTACCACCTGTAGAAAGGAAGATTTCAAGCATGTTGATTGGATCGTTGAAGTCAGCTACCCAGCCTTCACGAGCGATTGTGAAGTTACCAGCTTTTCTATCTTCAAGGAATACGTTCCATTCTCTTACTTCGATTGACATATCAATACCGATTGTCTTGAAGTCGCCCTGAAGAACCTGAGCGATTGCTTCATGACCTGTACCTTCGTTTGTAAGGTATGTCATAGAGATTGCAGGTGAACATGTATATGTTCCATCACCATTGTCTGTGAATGTGTAACCAGCTTCTTCTAATAATGCCATAGCTGCAGCAGCCTGTGTTGGGCCTGTCTGTGTAGCATCATAGTATGACCATTCGTCATCCATTGTGTTGAAGACACCGCCGTTACCATCAGCCATACCAGCTGGTACGAATGCATCAGCAGGAATCTGACCTGTCTGACCAATCTGATCAGCGATGTAGCTACGGTCCATCATTAAGCTTAATGCCTGACGCATTTTAGCAGCCTGTTCTACTGTTTTGCCTTCGAAAAGAGGATCATTTACATTGAAACCAATGTAGTATGTTCCTAACTGATCTACTTTGTAGAAGTCAGAGTTGTTAAGTACAGCCTGAATTTCATCGTTTGGAACTGAATCGATGAAATCAAGGTCGTTACTATTGTAAGCAGCATAGATAGCTGTGTCATCTGCAGATAACATGAATTCTAATTTATCCATTGTTACGTTTGCAGCGTCATAGTAATTTTCGTTCTTTACATAAACCATGCTTTCGTTGTGAGACCATGATTCAAGTGTGTAAGCACCGTTACATACAAAGCCAGCTTCCTGAGCCCAAGCACCTGGGTTTAATCCGTCTGGGTTAGCAGCTTCTACAGATGCCTGATGTACAGGGAAGAATGTAGGGAAAGCTGTTAAATCCAAGAAGTATGGACATGGGCTAACTAATGTTACAACAAATGTGTAATCATCTGGAGTTTCAATTTTTAATGTGCCATCTTCGTTTCTAGCAATGATATCGAAGAGGTATGAGTAGTCAGTTGCTGTTGCAGGATCTGCTACACGGCTCCAGCTATAAGCAAAATCTTTAGCTGTTAAAGCGTCACCGTTACTCCATTTAGATTCGATTAATTTAAATGTGTAAACAGTTCCGTCTTCTGAAACACTGTATTCAGAAGCAAGTGCAGGTACAAGTGCACCTGTTGCATCGTAAGTATGTAAACCTACGAAAGAGTTAACTGCAAGACAACCACCATCTACTGATGAGTTTAATGCAGGATCAAGGTAATCTGGTTCAGATGCAAGGTTAATTTTTAATGTTGTTGTATCAACAACAGCATTTCCGCCATTTGCATCATTAGAAGCACCCTGATCATTGTTTCCGCCGCCACAAGCCATGAGACTGATTGACATAGCAGCGATGAGTAACATTGATACTATCTTTTTCATAATAGTTCCTCCTAAAAATTTCTATGTTTCATCCCACCGGGTTAAAACCTTATTTGTTCCAGCAAGCAACGAAGTGACCGTCACCTCTGTCTTTGAGTGGAGGCATTTCTGCCGCACACTGTTCTGTCGCATATTTACATCTTGTACGGAATGGACATCCCGTTGGCATACGAAGTGGACTAGGAACATCCCCTTCTAAGATAATACGCTGACTTCCTCTCGCAGTTTCTGGATCTGGAATTGGAACTGCTGAAAGAAGGCTATGTGTATATGGATGGATTGGATTTTCGTTTAATTCATCTGCATCCGCAATTTCCATCATCTTACCTAAATACATAACCGCAATTCTATCTGAAATATGACGAACAACTAAAAGATCGTGGGCAATAAATAAATATGCTACACCAAGTTTTTCTTGTAATTCTTCGAACATATTTACAACCTGAGCCTGAATCGATACGTCAAGTGCAGATACTGGTTCATCACATACGATGAATTTTGGATTTACTGCAAGTGCTCTTGCGATACCAATACGCTGTCTCTGTCCACCAGAAAATTCATGTGCATAACGCATTGCATGTTCCGCATTTAACCCTACAAGTTCCATAAGCTCTAAGATTTTTTCTCTACGTTCTGCTTTTGTTTTATATAACTGATGTACATCCAAAGGTTCTCCAATGATATCTTCGATTGTCATACGAGGATTTAATGAAGAGTATGGATCCTGGAATACCATCTGCATTTTTTTACGATATGGAAGCATATCCACATCAATTTTCTTTCCACGAATTGGTTTACCAGTCGCATCCACGATCATTTTTCCGTTTTCATCGTACTGCTCACCACTATCAAATAATACATCTCCATCAAATTCAATACGTCCAGCAGTTGGCTGATAAAGACGAAGTAAAGTACGACCTACAGTAGTCTTACCACAACCAGATTCTCCTACAAGACCAAGTGTTTCACCTGGACGAATTGCAAAAGAAACATCATCTACAGCCTTAAGCTGTAATGTCTTAAAACCATCTTTTACAGGGAAGTACTGTTTCAAATGATCTACTTTTAATAGATATTCATTATTATTGTTATTATTCATTCTTGCCTTCCCCCTGTGCTTCATATAACTCTTTGATATTCATCCAACAGCTAGCAAGATGTGTATCACTAATACGGTACTCTTCTGGTTTTTCTTTCAAACAGATTTTCATAGCTGCATCACATCTAGGACAGAATGCACAGCCTTCTGGCATCTGAAGCAAGTTAATTGGTGTACCACCAATTGGAACAAGCTTTTCATTCATATTATCTGCTTTTGGAATAGAACGGAGTAATCCTTTTGTATATTCATGAGCTGGTCTGTAGAAAATATCATCTGCAGTACCGCGTTCACAAACACGACCACCATACATAACCATGATTTCATCACACATACTTGCAATAACACCAAGGTCATGTGTAACCATAACAATTGCCATACCAAGTTTTTTCTGTAACTCCTGCATAAGCTCTAAAATCTGAGCCTGAATGGTTACGTCTAACGCTGTTGTAGGTTCATCAGCAATTAAGATATCTGGCTCACAAGCCAATGCCATAGCAATCATAACACGCTGTCTCATACCACCAGATAATTCGTGTGGATACTGCTTTACTCGTTTTTCTGGTTCATTTACACCTACTAATGTAAGCATTTCAACGGCACGTGCTTTCGCCTGCTTTTTATCTTTATCTGTATGAAGAAGAATCGCTTCTTCTAACTGACTTCCGATTGTAAATACTGGATTTAAACTAGTCATTGGGTCCTGGAAAATGATGGAACATTTTGAACCTCTAAATTTTGTCATCTGCGCTTCTGACCATTTGGTAATGTCTTCGCCACGATATTTTACTTCACCGCTAGTAATCTTACCAGTTTCTGCTAAAATCTGCATAATCGAATAAGCAGTAACTGATTTACCAGAACCAGATTCCCCTACGATACCGAGAGTCTTTCCTGGTTCTAAGTTCATAGAAATACCATTTACGGCACATACTTCACCAGATTCTGTAAAGAAACTTGTGTGAAGATCATTGACCTCTAATATGTATTTTACTTCTTCGCTCATCACACTATCTCCTTACTTTAATTTTGAATCGAATGCATCACGTAAACCATCACCAAGAAGGTTTAATGCTAATACGATTAAACAAATAATAATCGCTGGAATAACAAGTCTATGTGGATATGACTGTAAACCTGCACGTGCTTCATTTGCTAAACTTCCTAAAGAAGTCATAGGAATGGAAACACCAAGTCCAAGGAAGCTTAAATAACTTTCTGTAAAGATTGCACTTGGAACTTGTAATGCTGTAGTAATAATAATTACAGATAAACAGTTTGGTAAAATATGTTTTGTTAAAATTCTGCTATTTTTTGTTCCAATACATCTAGCAGCAAGTACATATTCGTTATTCTTAATCGAAAGTACCTGACCACGAATCAAACGTGCCATACTTACCCAGTATAAAAGAGCAAATACGATAAACATAGAAAGCATGTTACTTCCTAACTTCGCCAATATCGTACCTTCAATCAATGGTTTTAAGGTATCTCCTAATACAACAGATAATAAGATAATAAGTAACATATCTGGCAATGAATAGATAATATCTACGATTCGCATCATGACAAGATCGACTACTCCACCAAAATAACCAGCTATTGCGCCATAAACAAGTCCAATAATAAGAACCATGATTGCTGCCACAACACCTACTGAAAGGCTAACTCGTGTACCATATATAACACGGATGAAATAGTCACGCCCCAGGCTATCTGTACCAAAAATATGTGGGAATACTTCTTCTCCTTCTTCTATAAGCTGGAGTTCCGCTTTGGAATATTCCATAATACCTAAGTTTGCAGCACCTCTATCTCTTACACCATCAATCATCATCATCTGATCGTATTTGTATGGTACAATCGATGGAAGTATCAATATCGCAATAATAATGAATGCAAGGACAATAATACTTCCCATCGCTAATGGGTTCTTGCGGAGACGTCTCATACCATCTTTAAAGAAGGTTGTAGACTCTCCCATTACATCCTGCTGTTTCTTTTCTTCATCTGTCGCTTTTTCAAAATCAAAATTACTAAATTTACTTATATCTACCTGAGCAGATAAAAAATTTCTTTTTAGGGTTGCATTTTCCTTACTCTGCATCCTATTTACCTCTATCTTTCTAATATCTTTTACTCGAATGTAATACGTGGGTCAACTAATTTATAAGCAAGGTCTGTTAAAAGATTTGCAAATACCATCAAAATAGCAAGGAATAATGTAGTTGCCATAATTGTGGTATAGTCACGGTTTGTGATACTTGTAACAAATGCTGTACCAAGACCACCAATCGTAAAGATATTTTCTACTACCATGGAACCAGTTAAAATATATGCAACCATTGGTCCTACATATGTAATAACAGGAATAAGTGCATTACGAAGCGCATGTTTGAAAATCATCCAAACGGCTGGCACACCTTTTGCTTTTGCAGTACGGATATAATCCTGATTCAATGCATCTAACATACTTGTCTTTGTAAGACGAGTAATATATGCCATTGGATAAACACTTAAAGCAATAATTGGCAAAATATAATTTGGATTACTAGATGACCATACAGGTATCACCTTAAGCTGTAAACAGAATACAAGTAATAACAATGTAGCTAATACAAAGGATGGCATCGCAGTACCCAAAGTTGTAAAGAACACAATCAATCGATCTGGCAATTTATTTCTGGTCAATGCCGCCATACTTCCCAATATAAGCCCCATTACAATAGCAACCAAAGCTGCTGTTCCACCTAATTTAGCAGATACTGAAAATTTAGTCTGAATATCTGTCCAAATATCACGTCCTGTAGTAAGGGATACTCCCCAATCACCATGAAGTACATTTTTCATATAGAGAATATACTGCTCTCCAACCGGCTTATCTAAGTTATAACGTTCTTCTAACGCTTTAATAACTGCTGGACTAGTTGCCTTTTCATTATTAAATGGGCCACCAGGAATCAGATTCATTACAAAGAATGTGATAGCACTTACAATAATTACCGAAACAATTGCAAGCCCTACTCGTTTAATCGTATACTTTAACACTTTTCGTCCTCTCTCTTTCTTTCGTCTTAGAACACCACATTTTCTTTCTACCAAATACAAATGTCTTTGTAAGACGAACAACATGTTTAGTATTATAATTGTATACAAGTGCATTGTCAATTTTTTATTTATATAAATTTATGATAAAACTTATTAGCAAAAAGAAAAAAGCTGTCACAAATACACAATTTGCGACAACTTTTTTGTTACTATTTTACTATATCCAGCTAAAATCCCCACCTGTACGAGCGAGACTAAGTAGTCCATCCATCATTTCTACATCTTCACCCTCTATCACTTTAACTAACTTTGCAGCCTCTTTGATTTCTGGCATTTCCTCATCAGGTCCAAGTTCCATATCCACTTCTTCTCCGCAATACGGACAAATCATATATGGAACAATTTTGATATCCAAAAATCGTTCCCCACATTCTTCACATTCATAATATCCACACACTTCTGTGTTATCTGGTACGTAATACATCCTCTATCTCCTTTTTGTTTATTCTATTCCAATCTAATCTCTGGAAATCCAACTCCAAATGCTGTCCCTGCTGTTATACATACTGCATTTTTAGCACCTTTATAATACAATGCTGCTGCAGTTCCATCATGTACGAGTTTTACCATAATACTTCTATCTAACTTCAGTTCCAAAGATGCTGCAAGGTAACCTGCATAATTATCAGAAAGTGTACATAACTTCGCATATCCACTTCTGGCATCATATATTTCGCCATCCTTAACATAACTAGCTATGCTTATAACTATTTCCCAGCCTATAGAACCATATTGCAAAGCTTCATTATATGTATCTATAATGCTTTCAACGATATATTTGTGTAATTCCTCTGCCTGACGTCTTCTTTCATCATCATTTTCAATATAGCAAGCCATATGAATGGATTTTTTGCTTGGAAGATTTATTAACGTATATTCTTCTTCATCAGAACGACGTACCGCTATCATTCTTTTCATCATTGTCTGGCCAAAATCAAAAAGAATCTGTACATCGTCAGCGTCTTCTATCTGCGAAAGGCATCCCTTTGCCCCAATTTCCGAGCTATTGGTATTTCGCACGATATTATACATAGGCACATTTGCTTTTTCGAATAATTCTCGAACTGCCATAAGCATATAGTCACACATACGCCCATTTGCAATTCCACCAACCAAAAATATCGTTTCCACATTTGCCCAGTATTCCCAGTGCTCATCATCCCAGTCTTCTCTAACGACACGATTTTCAGGCAAACCTGTCTTTAAAAGCAAAAGAAACATTCCTAATCTGTTGCCATACTTCTGGGCAATTCGAAATGCTTCTTCATTTCCTTCATCAATTTTTTTATCTAATATTTTTGGCAAATCTGTCCTTTGATATTTAGAAGGATTTATACCAAGAGCATGCGCATTACGCTCGATTTCATCCATAATAATGCCTGCTCCAAAGAGCTCACTCATTTGCTTTCCTTCCATATCATCTTCAATTCCATATAAAGGAAGCTTTGCAAATCTTACCTTGTTCAATGAACAGTTCGCTGTCAGATACTCACTATTATGTTCCGTTATCGATATAAAAGGATTTTTTCTCATAATTTAAACACCCCATCTGTTTTAATCCCACTTTTAACCCATTTTCTCTTCCGTATTGTCTCCCTTATACAACAAATTCCTTATACCAAAGGAGTTCCACCTCATTATCCGATTTTTGAATTTCAAATGCATCTACTAACATACCTAATAGCAAGAGTTCATTGCATCCTCCAGACCATGCCCATTATCGTATTCTCTGGTGTATCCACAACTGGCACAAGCATAAAAAAGAATCCTACAGAACAAATACAAAACGTTCGTATTTCTACTCACTTGAAGAAATACATTATATCTTCTTTCATATTACTTCCCCTGTCTAATCACGCCTCGTTGATTTCAAATTTGATTCAACACAAGTCTCTCCTTTTTAATACTTTATCTCTATCATATTATCATAGCCAGAAAAAGCTTGTCTATTACAAATTAGATTTGCTTTTGTTTCACCTTCATTACATTATCTTCATTCCCATTAACACATCATACTTTCCACACGCCAGTCATAACCGCAGAACCACCATTGATACCTGTGAATAGCCTACTTTCTCCATAACCACCTAGTTCCAATGCTTTTTCTACTGTTAAAGATACACTTGTTAGTTCATCCTACTCTCTGTTCACACTGAAAAGAAAACATTTTATTATCCTCCATTATTCTAATATTTTTCCATCTGTAGAAATTGTAACTACTTGCCAAGGAATAAACTTCCCACTGAATTGCAACGCTCTTTGAGCTGCATATTCAATTCCGCCACAACAAGGCACTTCCATTCGAACAATAGTCACACTCTTAATATTATTATTCTTTATAATCTCTGTCAGTTTTTCCGTATACTCACCTTCATCCAACTTTGGACAACCAATTAATGTAATTCGATTACGAATAAATTCATTATGGAAGTTTCCATAGGCATATGCTGTACAATCTGCTGCTATTAAGAGGTTTGCGCCTTCAAAATATGGTGCACGGACTGGTACAAGTTTAATTTGCACTGGCCATTGCGAAAGCTGAGAGCTCACACTATGACTTTGTGTAGTACAATCACAGCTCTCCCTCTTAATTTCTTTCGATTGTGTTCCTGGACATCCACAAGGCAAACTTTCGTGTTCTTTTTGCTGTTTTGAAGCTAATACCGCCGCTTCATTGTATGCAGGAGCTTCTCTTTCTTCAAAAGTAATCGCATTTGTTGGACAAGCAGGTAAACAATCTCCTAAACCATCGCAATAATCTTCCCGAGTAAGTTTTGCTTTCCCATCAATCATTTCAATTGCACCTTCATGACAAGCTGCCGCACAGGCACCACATCCATTACATTTCTCTTCATCGATTCTAATAATTTTGCGTATCATCTAACTCCTCCTTTTTAATTTCAAATACATTATGTCTTATTATAAAATCGCTTTGACATTACAAATGCAGTATAATACAATAAATAAAACATGTCGGTTGTTTTTACAACGCAGGAGGATTTTATGGAAAAATATATTGGAACCTTAAAACGCACTCAACTTTTTTCTGGTGTAAGCGAAGAAGAAATCTCTGCAATGTTAAATTGTTTACAAGCAAAAATGCTTACCTTCCCAAAAGGAGAATATGTCTTTAAGCAGGGCGAACATATCGACAAAATCACTGTATTAGTAGATGGAAAACTTCTTGTCCAACGAGATGATTTTTGGGGAAACAGGAGTATCGTTAACGTAATAAGAATAGGAGAAATGTTTGGAGAAGCATATATTGCACCAGAAAGTGGAGCCATTCTAAATGATGTTATTGCAGAAGAAAACAGTACTATCTTTTTCTTTGACATTCAAAGAATCCTTACTGTATGTCCTTCCGCTTGTAGATTTCACTCTATGGTAATACAAAACCTTTTCTTTGCAATCTCTGAAAAGAATCGAAAACTGGTGCAGAAAATAGGACATATGTCAAACCGAACCACTCGTACAAAATTATTATCTTATTTATCAGAAGAAGCAAAGAAACAAAACAGCAGCCATTTTATCATCCCATTCAACAGACAACAACTAGCTGACTTTCTCTGTGTTGACCGAAGTGCAATGTCCAATGAATTATGCAAAATGCGAGATGAAGAACTTATACAATTTGATAAAAATGAATTTACGCTACTATAAAAACAGCCATCTCTTAGTATCCCAAGAGATGGCTTTGTTTGTTTAATCCCATATAATTATAAGAGGTTATTCTAACTCTCTTTTTAATCGCAAAATGTTTCTTTCGATTTCTGCAATAATTAATTTAAAATCTTTATCTTCTTTTCCAGTTGGATCTTCTAATCCCCAATTATCATCAAATGCTCTACCAATAAATGGACAACCTACATTACATCCCATTGAAATTGCTATATCTGGCTCTGGTATATCGGAAATCAGTTTTGAATACTGTGTCTGCTCCATATCAATCCCGTACAACTCTTTCATAATACGTACCGCATCTTGATTAATCTGAGGCTTTATTTCTGTTCCCCCAGAATAACTCTCGAAGACATCGGATGCCAAATGTTTTCCTAAAGCCTCTGCAATTTGACTTCTGCATGAGTTATGCACACATATAAATGCTACTTTTTTCTTTGTCTTTTTATAAAATGGACATCTTTCTTTGATACATTGCTCGTTCTTTTCATTAAAGCAACATTCAATTCTACTTTTTTCTAATTTCACACTGTAGTTCTCATTTATATATTCGATTGCTTTTTGAAAACTCAAAAACGCATCTCTTTTACAACACCTCGGTCCACCTACTTGTGACAAACTACAAAGAGCTTTCGAGGTAAACTCCATGTGTTTTCCCCAGGTCGAATCTGTACTTAATGGCCCCGTTCCATCAATAATAGATAACGCTGCTCCCATAGAACTTACAGCCCCACAAACACCCCACATACCACAAGTCGCTCCAGGCATTTGCAATCCTCTTTTCATAAGTTCGTTTAAACTTGTCTGTAATTCAATTTTACCACCAGCATTATAATAAGCAGTAAGTAGTGCAGCTCCATCTAACACATGATGCTCTGGTCCATGAATTCTTACGAAATCCATCTGTGCTATATTGTAAAAAATATCTATAGGATTTTTGCTCTTTTCCTGCAAACACGCTTCAATAATTTTCTTTGCTCTTTCTTCCATAATTATTCCACCTTTCCAATCAAACTTACAAAATCATTAAACTTCTTCCACACTTCCATGTTTATAGAATAGTGATGCCATTTTCCTTCTTTTCTGTCATTTACAAGACCAGATTCACACAATATTTTCATATGATGTGACAATGTTGGCTGCGTAATTTCAAAAGCTTCCAAAAGTTTGCAACCACACTTCTCTCCATCAAATAACATTTGAATAATCTTTAAACGATTACTATCTCCAAGCGCTTTACATATAACCGCTATATCTATTGTATTCATATTCTTAACCTCACATTGACATTTATCTATATATAGCATACCAGACACATAGATAATTGTCAATATATAAAAACCTCACCAAATAGCATACACTACTTGATGAGGTCTATTAGAATCGTTATATTACTACCCCGATTTCAATTTCGATGTCTCTCCATTTATCGAAAAGACTATCGTTTAAATTGATAATCTTTTTAAGTATTATATCTGTATAAATTAAAAAATCAAATGTGCTAGCAATGCCACTACAGGCAGCGTTACGATTGTTCTTTCTATATAGATGATAAACAAGTCCTTGAGCGAAACAGGAATCTTACTGCCCATAATAATACTTCCAATCTCAGACATATAGATTAATTGTGTTACGCTAGTGGCAGCTACTACAAAACGAGTAATTTCGCTTTCAATAGAACTTGCAATCACGCTAGGAAGGAACATATCTGCAAAACCAACAATAACTGTCTGGCTGGCCAGCTGAGCCTCCGGCAGTTGCAACAACTGATAAATTGGGATAAACGGAATACCTAGAATTCTAAAAACAGGGGTATATTCCGCAATAACTAGTGCCACAGTACCAATTGCCAAAATGACCGGTAAAGTGCCAAACCACATTTCAAACACATTTTCAATTCCTTCTTTGAAAAACTCTTTGATACCAGGAGCGCTTTCTGCCTTTTTCAATGCCAACTCCATACCGTACTGTGCAGGAGTCTTACCTTCAGGAATATCCTCGCAATATGGGTTTTCGATATAATAAGTTTCTGGAATCTTGGAAAGTGGTGGCAACTTAGGTACGATGATAGCAGCAACAATACCTGCTATGGTAACAACCAAATAAAATGGTAAGAACATATGCTCTAACCCTACCTGACTGATGACAACCAAACTAAAAGTAATACTTACAGCTGAGAAAGTAGTAGCAATAACAGTTGCTTCTCGCTTGGAATAAAAGCCTTCTTCATACTGCTTGCTGGTAAGCAATACTCCAATAGAACCATCTCCCAACCAGGATGCCACGCAATCCAGCGCGCTTCGACCTGGTAGATTAAATAGTGGTCGCATTAACTTAATAAGTAAAGCACCGCAAAAATCTAGCAGTCCGTAATTTAACAACAGTGCCAGCAAAATCCCAGCTAGTAAGAACACGCACACAAGGATAGGAATCAGATCATTTGCTACCAGTCCGCCGGTACTACCTCCGATGATAAAATCCGGTCCAAAATCAAAGTAAATCATATTAACAAAGAGAAACCCGACCATACGTATCCAGAACCAAAAACCCTTCACGCTGAAAAGATCATTCATTTTTGGATTCTTCTTGAAAATATCGAACCCTATAAATCTATGCAAAAGGGTACCAATTGAACTTGTAGAGATTAATAACCAGATAATAGTCAAAGTATATTCCCCCATAAGATCCAGCAATTTATTTGCTGCAACGGCAATTGGAATAGTCAAGTTACCATTTTGATTAACCGGAACTACAAAAAGGAGGGCTCCGATAAGTGATGGAATTATAAACTTGTAAAATCGATTATCTTTCATGTATTTCATAATATACCTATATTCCTAATAAATTTAATTTCTTAAAACACCAACTATACTACTCTATACCAATCTGTAGAATAACGCAATCATATTTAATAAATTATATATATTGCCAACCAAAAATCACCTCTCTTCTTTTTCAACCCTATACATTCCTTGCTTTCTTTACTCATAAAATCGTAATTTGTTTATTTCTTTGCAACAACAATCGGCTGATAAAAACTTGTCTCTTCTGGAAATAGCCATTTTACATCACTGCATCCATATGAAATAAGTAAGTTTGTTAGTTCATCTCTACGTGTTGCTCTATATACACATTCATACTTATTAATCTGCAGAGTTTCTTCATCGTCAATGATGTATTGAATCAGCCTATAGATGTCATCATTCCATTCCCATGTCTGGAACGATACTTTCTGCCCATTATCGTTCTTATGTATATATGGTGGAGAATACGGTGGTTTCTCCATAAGTAACGCATCATAATCTCTGATGCTAGCAACAAACATACCACCTGTATCAATTTGATTTGTGATACTTTTAATCGCAGCCTCTAATTCACTTTTCGATAGCATATGTGGTAAAGCATTATCCATAGCAATAACGATATCAAACTTTTCATTAAAAGTATCTGCTAAAGCACAGAAGTCTGCATTTTCAAATCGAATATCTACATTATTTTTTGAAGCTCGTGCCTTTGCTTCTACAAGTTCTCCATCGCTTATATCTGAAGCTGTTACGTTATATCCCATTGCAGCTAGACCTATTGACTGGGTACCTATTCCGCAGGCACAATCGAGAACAATAGCAGTATTATCAAAACCATTATCCTGAATAATCTTATTTAAAATCATGGCCTGTTCTTTTGTTGTAGCTTGCCAATCAAGAAAAAGCTTATCATATTGAGATGCTAAATTATCATAAAATGTCTGTATAATGTTCATCTTACTTCCTCCTGTCAAATTGGAATTTGATTGTTTACTTATGTTTCAGCAACCGTTATATCAAGGATAGCCTACTTATTATTGATAGCAGCCTGTGAGGCATCCTAAAAAAGGCGAGCTATCTCGGAAATAAGTATCCCTTTACTCATTGCCTCTATAATACGCCTTACTAATTGTGCAAACTCTTCTACGGACATATCTTCCGAAGTAATCCATTTTGCAATAATCGAAATCATACCAGATAAATAAAAATCTATAATATATTCTGCTTGAACATTATCTAAAGTAGGACATATTTTCTGTTCAAATGCAGGAGCTAATATCCTCTTTAATTTTTGTTCAAAGCGATGATAATTCACCGAATTAAATAACACCCTCAAATATTTGTTATTTTCAAAATACATATCTGTAAATAATTGAACAAACTTCTCTTCTGCTGGTATTTCTCCGATACGTGTCACAATGGATTCTTGTATATAAGAGACAATACAATCTTCCATATAACTTAGTAAATGAAATGTATCTTCAAAATACTGATAAAATGTTGTGCGATTATATCCTGCTTTATCTGCAATTTCCTGTATCGTTATTTTCTCAATCGGTCTACTTTCGCTTATATTAATAAATGCATCCACAAAAGCACTTCTAGTTGCTGCTGTTCGCTCAGGTTGTTTTTTCATCGAAATCTTACTCACTCTTTAAAATCCAACAAATCAGACCTCTTTGTTAGTTGATACATGTATCAAACTATGTGATAATAACGATTATACAACACTTGTCGGATTATTGCAAAGGAGTCACATTATGAAGAAAATTATACAATATAATTTAGAAATCTTAACCTACATTTTAACAATAATAGTTTTATATAGTGTCTTAAAGTGGAACGAATTATCTTCGCTTCAACAAATGACCACTATATTTATGATTCTATATACCTTGCATGAATGGGAAGAATCTCGTTTCCCTGGTGGTTTTTATCGAATCTTTTTCAGCAAATGTAAAATTGATCCGAATGTGAGTGAAGCAGCTATGCATTTTCCAGTAGCTGTTTATCTTTTAGTTATTCTTTTAGCACCATATGCATTAGACGAAAATGTAGTAATTGCTTTAATTCCTCTGGTATTGGCTATCTTTGAAGGCTTTATTCATACTGCTGGTATCATCATACATCAATTAAAAAAACCTTATTCACCTGGAATGATTACAGCTTGGGTTATGTTTGGATATTCCATTTATATGATTCCACAACTCAATCAACAATTCAACCTTGGTGCTTTGACATGGATAGCTGGAATAATTCTAACCTTTGCTTCTTTCTTCATCATGGAGAATCAATTCTTAAAAACTGTTGGTATTACTATTAAAGAATTTCAAACTTCTATGAAAAATCATATGATGGAACGTCTAAATAAAAAGTAAATTTACTACTCTACAACATTACCAAAAACAAATGCCCGTCCTATTTATAATGGATGGGCATTCTTATCTCTTTCATGATAATAAGTCCCCCATCTCAACCATTTCTGGTCAAGATGAGACTCTTAAATTTCAACTCACTATATTCTTTACACTAAATCATATAGAAAAGCGTCAACTACTTGTTCGAAAAAGAAAAACGACTCTTTATAAAAATTTACAAAAAGTCGTTTTCTCGCATAAACTATATGCTTTCTATTCTAAGGAAAAGGAATTAAGTTTTTTGTTTAAATCCATTAATTGCTCTTTTGTTACAGGGATATGTAACATACCAGATAATAAGTTAATCATTCGAAGTACACTTTGCGAATCTAATACTCCTATAGCTCTAGGATCTGCACATTGACCCAAAATAGGTTTTAACAACTCGCAAGTTTCGTCCATTCCTGCACTTTCTATAACAAAGCGCATCTTTGTATTTAAGCTACAGTAACCATCTACTTCTGTAATATCCCACCAATTCAAAACAGCACCTTTTTCTTTTAAGATGTAATCCTGATTTGGTTCAGATACTTTGCGAATTACACTTTCATCTCTACATTTACCTGAAACTGCAACTAATGTTGTTACTCCCATATTTGAAACTTCAAAACGGAAGAAATGGTCTTCTGCTTCTTTCACACCTAAAGAAATACCATTAGCAAACAATTCAACCGTTGGCTGGTTAGAATACACCGTTACTTTCGTTACCTCTTCCACACGATCCACATAACGTTTACCTGCAAGATGTACAAATGGTTCATTGGAAAGCCATGCCTTATAAATGTAAAAAGAATCCTTTTTGTAGCTACGATCAAAGGTTACCAAACCTTTATGGTTCTGACCGTCTTCGCCCCCTTCGTTACTTCCATCTGCACCAAAGTCAAACATATTCCAAACATGAGTAGCCCACAAATATTTTCTAGAGAAAAGCTGTTTTACTACCTCTTCATGATAAATCGCCTGATACTCTTCAGAATAATCACCTGGCTCTGGATTGGAATTATGCCAATTCAATGCTTCACAACCATATTCAGATACACCAATTGGAATCTCTGGATGTTCTGCATGGAATTTATCAAACCATGGACCATAATCACTAAGTTCACCACCATACCAGCCAAAATACTGATTATAACTAATACAGTTTGGAATACGAAGATATTCATGATTGGTATCACAAGCAGAAACCGCTGCAAGTGTTGTCAAACGTGTCTTATCTAACTCATGACAAAGATTATTTAATGCCTCATGATTTGGTACGATTTCATCATCCATACCATTTCCTGCATTGATTTCATTAGAAAGCCCCCATACCACAATACTTGGATGGTTGTAATTCTGAATAACTAATTCTTTCATCTGAGAAATCGCATTTTCATTGCCATTTACTAAATGTCCCGTAATATATGGAATTTCAGCCCAGATTACCATTCCCTTTTCGTCACATAAATCATAAAAATACTGGTCATGCTGATAATGTGCAAGACGAATTGTATTTGCACCTAATTCACAAATCAAGTCCATATCTTCTCTATGATGTTTTGGAAGTAATGCATTTCCTAATTCCCAACGGTCCTGATGACGAGATACACCACGAAGTGGATATTCTTCTCCATTTAAGATAAATCCATTTTCTGGATCAATGGAAAAACTACGACATCCAAAACGAGCAGATACCTGATCCAATTCACCATTTTCATCGAAAAGTACTACTTCTGCTGTATATAAATATGGATCTTTGCGACCATGCCATTTATGTACATCTTCTATAACAAAAGATATCTTTGTTTCTGTAGAAATGATTTCTTCTACTACATTTCCTTCTGCGTCTTTAATGATGTACTTCAAGCTCTGGTTTTCTTTTTGATTTTTAACCCAAACTTCTACATCTACATTTGCATGAGTTTCTTCTACGATAGGGGTTACCGCAAGACCTGTTCCACCATAATATTCCAAGTCAAAATGGCTAGCAGGAACTGCAATCAAATTTACATCACGATATAAACCACCATAAAAGGTAAAGTCTGCGCTCTGTGGATAAACTCTATCATTTGCTGCATTATCTACTTCAATAACAATGAGGTTTTCTTCTGTCATTTCTGTAGACACGTCCACTCTCCATGTGGAATAACCACCATGATGTTCTGCAAGACATTTTCCATTCCAATATACCTTTGCAGAAGAATTTGCACCCTGTATTTCCAAGAAATAATTTTC
>JAZQZJ010000064.1:0-11745 GCA_045633955.1 Agathobacter sp.
TTATCCAGGACCATCATTAATCATCGCTTACGCTCCATGTATCAACCATGGTATCCGTAAAGGTATGAGCAAAGCTCAGACAGAAGAAAAACTTGCTGTAGAATCAGGCTACTGGCATAACTTCCGTTTCGATCCACAGCTTAAAGCAGCTGGAAAGAACGCATTCAGCTTAGATAGCAAAGAACCTACAGGCGATTATCAGGAATTCTTGAAGGGTGAAAACCGTTATGCATCACTTGCTAAGTTCAACCCAGAAAGAGCTGCTGAATTATTCGCTCAGTCTGAAGCTAACGCTAAAGAACGTTATGAACACTTAAAGAAATTAGTTACTCTTTACGCTGGTGAAGAAGTATAATTCTTAAAATCAAAGGGCATCGCAATTTTGCGATGCCCTTTTTATATGTACAAAAAATCCTCTATCTCTTATCAAGATTCAAAACCTACATTTACTTTCTGGTTATCCACTAAGAAGAATTGCTAAAGTATCTGAAAAGTTTTGAATTTTGGTAGGAGATAGAGGATTTTAGTTTCAAAACAGAGAAAGGGCATCACAAAAATTGCGATATCCTTTATGGTGAATTAGAAATAAAACAATTCCTCAAATGTTACGCCAAGTATTTCCTTTAATAAACGAATTTCATCTGGATATAAATGTCTTTGTCCTACTTCAATTTTTGCTAAAGCGCTTCTTGTAATGTCGCAACCTTGAACTTGAAGCTGAGCTGAAAGTTGTTCTTGTGTAAGTGCTTTCTTTCTTCGTAAAGTTCGAATGTTTTTTCCAAATTTTATTTCATAAGATTGATTCATAATAAAAGTCCTCTCTGCGTTTATATAGGTGCAAATACAAAATTGGAGGAAAAGAAATGTATAAAAAGAATGTTGTGAAACGAGTAATAGTTTTTTTGATAGTTATGATACTAATGGTTGGATGTGGGAATACAAATGATAATATATCAAATGAAACAGCGGTTAAAACAGAGACAGAAAACATGTCGGTAGCTGACAAGTATAGTATGATTGGTGAAAAAGATGATCCATCGTTTGTTGTGCCAGAAAAGTCAATAGAGTTTATGAATGCGCATGAAGAATTTTTTCCCGGAAATGAAGACAATGATGGTGCTATGAGTGATTATGTAAATTGGGAGATTGGGTATCCACATTTAGCAAAAAGTATTTCAAAGTATACAGATCAACTATTTGTTGTAAGTGGATATGTAATTGATGTTTCGGAAGCAGAAGATGGAAGTTTAACATATTTACATGTAGTCGATTATGATGGTTATAGTTATACATTATATTATCTTGGTGCGTTAGAGGAGGTGTTTGTAGACACAGAAGTATATATATATGCACTTCCTTTTGCAATGGTAAAATTTGAAAATATGAGTGCTGAATATACAGAGGCTGTTGTGGGAGCAACGTGTTATGTGGATGCATATTTATATGAAGAAACATATTAAATATTGAAGTTTATTTTTGGGTTAGGTTATATTTATTATAAATAATTATGATACAAAATATCATATTTTATAATTGCAGAATATAACAAACTCCTTTATAATAAGCATATGTTTTTATAAAGGAGATATGTTTTATGAACAAAATGGAAGCTTTAAGAGCGGTAGATATGGAAGTAGCTACAGCGATTGATAATGAATTTGATAGACAGAATAGTCATATCGAACTTATTGCCTCTGAAAACTGGGTAAGTCCAGCAGTTATGCAGGCAATGGGAACTGTTATGACAAACAAATACGCAGAAGGTTATCCTGGAAAGAGATATTATGGTGGATGTGACTGTGTAGACGTAGTGGAAGATTTAGCAAGAGAGCGTGCAAAAGAATTGTTTGGTTGTGAATATGTAAATGTGCAGCCACACTCTGGTGCACAGGCAAATATGGCAGTACAGTTTGCTATGTTACAGCCAGGTGATACCGTTATGGGTATGAATTTGGATCACGGCGGACATTTATCACATGGTTCACCAGCAAACTTCTCTGGTTCTTATTTTAATATTGTACCTTATGGTGTAAATGATGAAGGTTTCATTGATTATGATGATGTAATGAACATTGCAATGGAATGTAAACCAAAAATGATTATTGCAGGTGCATCTGCTTATGCTAGAACAATCGATTTCAAGAGATTTCGTGAAATTGCAGATGCTTGTGGCGCGCTTCTTATGGTAGATATTGCTCATATTGCAGGTCTTGTGGCTGCAGGTCTTCATCCAAGTCCTATTGGTTATGCAGACGTTGTAACTACGACAACCCATAAGACGCTTCGTGGACCACGTGGTGGTATGATTATGGCTAGTCAGGAGGTAGCAGATAAGTTTAACTTTAATAAAGCAGTATTCCCAGGTATTCAGGGTGGACCTCTTATGCATGTAATTGCTGCAAAAGCAGTATGTTTCAAAGAAGCATTAGATCCAACATTCAAAGAGTATCAGCAGGGTGTAATTGATAATGCACAGGCACTTTGTAAGGGGCTTATGGCTAGAGATATCAAGATTGTATCAAATGGTACAGATAATCACTTAATGCTTGTTGATTTAACACCATATGAATTGACAGGTAAAGCAATGGAAAAACTTCTTGATGCTGCTCATATTACATGTAACAAGAATACTATTCCAAATGATCCAAAATCACCATTTGTAACTAGTGGCTTACGTCTTGGTACACCAGCTGTTACTTCTCGTGGTTTGAACACAGAAGATATGGATAAAATTGCAGAAGCAATTGCGATGTTAATCAAAGAGGGGGAAAGTGCAATTGATAAAGCACGTGCAATCGTTGATGAATTAACAGCAAAGTATCCACTTGCTCGTTAAAAGAATGGAAAACTCAGAGAGAAACTTTTGTTAAAGAGTTTCTCTCTTTTTTATTCTACTTGATAATTGTATGTGAAAATGATACAATTATTTATATTATGGGAATCTTATGAGGAGGAAACGTTATGGCGGGGATGCTGAGTCGAATTGCAAAGCAGTTACTAGGTACACAGAGAACAGCTGCATCCAAAACTGCATATACGAAGGGGAAGCCTATAAAGGTAAAACCTGTTGAACGGCCAGAAGCAAATGCGTGGGTGAAGAATTCTACGATTTCGGACCCGGTATCATCTGTCGAACTGGTGATAGAGCAGGAAGTAGAAGTACAAGAAGAGAAAAAAACGAATGTAACAGCAATTGATCGTACCGTTAAGCGTGAAAGGATAAAGACAGACGTGGAAAAAGAAGATTATTTATTAAACCAAATTGATGAATTTCGTGAAAAAGCACAGCAACTTCAAGATTTGTTATTATCTAAAGAGTCTAAAGTAAACGAACTTCAGACAATTGTAGATGAAAGAGAAGTAAAAGCGAAAGAGCTTGAACAGATTTTAAATGAGCGTCAGAGACGAGCAGATGGAATTTCAGAAGAAGTTTCGAAGCAGATTGATAATTTAATTGAAAAAGTGTCTGCTAAAATGGAAGAAATCGGTACAACAATTGGTACGGATTTAAAAGAGGGGCAGAAATTAAGTGAAGAACAGGTAGCGCAATTAAGAGAGACATTAGAAGCGATTACAGAACAGTTAGATACGATTAAGGGAGAACTTTCTGAAAAAGTACATACGGAGAATGTAAAATGTTTTCGTAATATTTCTGATCTTTTTAAAGGTATGGATGAAAAGATTGATACTGTAAAGAAGGATCAGGAAATTTCTATGCAAAAAATTAATGCTGTTCATAAGTGTACGATTGCGATTATCGTTTTAACAGCTCTAAATATGCTGGGATTGACAGTGCTTGCATTGTATGAATTAGGTGTATTCCAGATGTTTTTGGGATAATAAGAATTTGTAAAAGGGACTGCCGAATGGTGAGTCTCTTTTTTGGAAAAGAGGAAATAAAAGATGAAATTTACAAAGTTACACGGATGTGGAAATGGATACATCTATGTCAATTTATTTGAAGAGAAATTGGATAATCCTGCTGAGATGTCCATTAAAGTAAGTGATCATCATTTTGGGATTGGTTCAGATGGATTAATCACGATTGGACCATCTGAAATTGCTGATTTTACTATGCATATTTACAACGCAGATGGCTCAGAAGCGGAAATGTGTGGCAATGGTGTGCGTTGTGTAGGGAAATATGTATATGATCATGGTTTAACAGATAAAACAGAAGTTACAGTAGAAACAGGAGCTGGAATTAAATATCTTACCTTGAATGTAGAAAATGGAAAGGTTTCTACTGTTCGTGTAGATATGGGAGAGCCTGTTTTTAAACCGGAACAGATTCCAGTATGGGCTGAAGGTGATATTGTTATCAATGAACCAATTCAGGTTGGAGATAAAGAATGGGAGATGACTTGTGTTTCCATGGGAAATCCTCATGCCGTGGTTTTTGTTGACGATGTAAAGAATTTTCCATTAGAAACCTATGGACCACTATTTGAAAAACATGAGCGTTTTCCGAACCGTACTAACACGGAATTTGTTCAGGTTATTTCTAGAGAAGAAGCATATATGAGAGTTTGGGAAAGAGGTTCTGCAGAAACATGGGCTTGTGGAACAGGAACTTGTGCAACTGTAGTTGCATGTATTTTAAATGATTATACAGACAGAACGGTGTTGGTACATCTTCTTGGTGGAGATTTAACCATAGAGTGGGATAAAGAAACAAATCATGTGTTTATGACAGGACCAGCTACCGAAGTCTTTAGTGGCGAATATAATGAATAAGGGGATAAAAACGTATGCAGATTAGTAAGCTTGTAGAAAAAATTAATTACAAATTGTTGGCAGGAAGTTTAGACACAGAAGTGACATCCTTGGTATATGATTCACGTAAAGTAAAACCTGGTGCTATTTTTGTATGTATTGCTGGTACAGTAAGGGATGCTCATGATTTTATTCCTGAAATTATGGGGAAAGGTGCCGTTGCTTTTGTTGTAGAACGTGATGATATTGAATTAGTGGATGGATTTACCTATATTCAGGTGGAAAATACCAGAGTAGCGTTGGCGGAATTGGCTGCAGCTTACTTTGATTATCCAGCAGAGAAATTAAAAACTATTGGGATTACTGGCACAAAAGGAAAAACGACTACAACCTATTTGGTAAAATCGATTTTGGAATCTGCAGGTATTAAAACAGGATTAATTGGAACGATTGAATCCATTATTGGTGATAAATGTATTCCATCTGTAAATACAACGCCTGAATCTTATATAGTTCAGGAAACTTTCCGTAAGATGGTTGATGCTGGTTTAGAAGCAGTGGTTATGGAAGTATCATCGCAAGCACTTATGATGCATCGAGTAGCAGGATTTACCTTTGACATTGGTGTATTTACAAATCTTGAGCCAGATCATATTGGTGGAAATGAGCATAAAGATTTTGAAGACTATATGTATTGTAAGAGTCTTTTGTTCCAAAAATGCAAATTAGGTATTTTTAATGGTGATAGCGAACATGTAGATGGTATAATGAAAGGTCATACTTGTGAAGTAGAAACTTTTGGGTATGGTGAATCAAATGACATTCGTGCAACAAATGTAGAGTTATTAAAAGAACATGGTGCATTAGGGGTAAAATACCACGCAAATGGGCTGATGAATTTTGATGTAGAAGTAAATGTGCCAGGTAGTTTTAGTGTATACAATTCTTTGACAGCAATAGCGATTTGTCATCATTTTGGTGTGGGTGTTGAAAATATTAAATCTGCATTAAAGAATGTGAGTGTAAAGGGTCGTATTGAAATTGTGCCTGTTACAAAGAGTTATACCTTGATGATCGATTATGCACACAATGCAATGTCTTTAGAAAGTTTATTGACAACCATCAAAGCATATAATCCATCTAGGCTTGTTTGTCTCTTTGGTTGTGGTGGTAATCGTGCAAAATCTCGTCGATATGAGATGGGTGAGGTATCTTCGCGTTTGGCAGATGTGACAGTAATTACATCTGATAATCCAAGAGATGAAGAACCAATGGATATTATCAATGATATTTTAATTGGTGTGAAAAAAGCAGATGGTGCATATGTGACAATACCAGATCGTAAAGAAGCCATTAAATATTGTATGGAAAATGCACAGGACGGAGATATTATCGTTTTGGCTGGCAAAGGTCATGAAGATTATCAAGAAATCAAAGGTGTAAAGTATTTTATGGACGAAAGAGATTTGATTGCAGATATTATTAGTGAAAATCCAGGAATTAAGTTATAGAGGTAACGTATATGTCATTATTTAGGGGGGCAGGAGTTGCGTTGGTTACTCCTTTTCACGAAGACAAAAGCGTAAACTATGAGGAATTGACGCGATTAATTGAATTCCAGATAGAAAATAATACAGATGCTATTATTATAATGGGAACTACAGGTGAGCCATCTACTATGACGGAAGAAGAACGCTTGTCAGTTATTGCACATACAGTAAATGTTGTAAAAGGTCGTATTCCGGTCATTGCAGGAAGTGGAGGAAATTGTACTGATAGTGTAATTGCATTTTCAAAGAAATGTGAAGTGATTGGTGTAGATGGAATTCTTGTAGTAACACCTTATTATAATAAGTGTACACAAAACGGATTATATGAGCATTATAAGCTGGTAGCTGAATCGGTATCATTACCAATTATTATGTATAATGTGCCATCTAGAACGGGCGTAAATATGCTTCCTAAAACTGCAGCACGTTTAGGAAAAGAGTGTGAAAATATTGTCGCGATGAAAGAAGCTAGTGGTAATATTACCCAGGTGGCTGATTTAATAAAATTAGCAGAAGGGGTGCTCGAAGTATATTCGGGAAATGATGACCAGATTGTACCAATTCTTTCTCTTGGAGGAAGTGGTGTAATTTCGGTATTGTCGAATATTGCTCCAAATGATACGCATGATATGGTAATGGCATATTTGGAAGGGGACATAAAGAAAGCGGCTCAATTACAATTAAAATATTTAGATGTTGTGCATGCATTGTTCAGTGAAGTAAATCCAATTCCTGTGAAGAAGGCCTTAGAGTATCGAGGGTTTGCAACAAAAACATTGCGTATGCCGTTGACAGAAATGGAAGAGGCAAATGCAGTGAAGTTAAGGGCTGAAATGGATAAAATTCAGATAAGATAAAGTTAAATGGAGATGTAATAAATGGCGAAACAAACGTGGAAACCGGGGAATATGTTAAATCCAGTGCCAGCAGTTATGGTATCTGTAGCAAATAAAGAGGGAAGACCAAATATTATTACAATCGCATGGGCTGGAACTGTATGCACCAATCCGCCAATGGTATCGATTTCGGTAAGACCAGAGAGATATTCTTATCATATGATTGAAGAGACAGGAGAGTTTGTTATCAATCTTACAACAGAAGATTTGGTAAAAGCTTGCGATTACTGCGGTGTAACTAGTGGTAAGGATGTAGATAAATTTAAAGAAATGAAGCTTACACCATTTGCAGTAGAGAGTTGTTCTGTTCCAGGTATTAAGGAAAGTCCTGTAAATATTGCATGTAAAGTTGTAAAAAAAGAAGAGTTGGGTTGTCATCATATGTTTCTTGCAGAAGTAGTAAGTGTAACAGTGGATGATGCATATATGAATGAGACTGGAAAGTTTTTGATCAATGAGCTAGGTTTGGTGATGTATTCCCATGGAGAATATTTTACAATGGGTGAGAAACTTGGTAAATTCGGTTACTCTATCCAGAAAAAGAAATAAATTACGGTTTAGTTAACTAATAGAAAAGTGTTCCTATCATAGGTTATGTAAGAATTCAAGTCTTAAATACTATCGATTTTAGCACGAACTAATTTCTAGTTTTACTAAGAGTGACCAATTAACAAAATCCTCATATGGCGTCAAACTCACGTTGTTCAAACAATGACGCCATATGAGGATTTTTTAAATTGCTCCCTCTAACTAAAACACGAAATCAGTTCATGTGCTTTCAATCGATAAGTATTTAAGACTTGAATTTCATATAAGTATACGATTAGGAACACTTTTCCTCTTTAAAACCGTATTATATTGAGAAAATAAATTCGACGCGCGTTTTCCGCTTCTCCTATACAAACGGTTTCAGTTTGAATAAAAAGATTTTTAGAAAACGTAAGAAAAAGAGGATGCTAAGATAGAAATTCAGACTCATTGCGAGAATAGCATGATTTAATAAATCACCTATTCGAAGCATGAGTCAGAAGAGCTATCTTAGCATCCTCTTTTTCTTACGTTTTCAAAACCTTTTTAATCAATTAAACCGTTATTTATTGCATTAATGTGTCCATAAGGAACATATATACATCTTCATGTTGTTTTCGCCAATTTGTGCAGATAGCTTCTGCTTGCTCCTTTGATTTAACAGTAATAGTTAAATCAATAAGAGAGTGGTTGTCAGAGCGAATTTGACAACGAACCGCATAATCCTGATGTGTGGTTTTGTAGTAATCAGCAATTATAGAGGTTTCTTGACGAAGAGCCATACGATTTGCTTCAAAGAAACGCATGACATCATCGGTGATTCCTTCTGTGATTTTATTGGAAAAGAAACTTAAGGTTTCTTTTCCTGCGGTTGTAAGTGTATATTGGGTGTTAGAATGGGTAGATTCAGCAATAATTAAATTGGAATCTACTAAATTTCCAATAACTTCTTGCACACGGAAGTAGTCTGTATAGTCATATTCTAAGAAAAAATTAGATAGTTGTGTGTTAGAGAGAGGAAAACCCGCCTTATCTAACATATATAGAATAGTAAGTTTGTATATTGTAAATGGTTCAGCCATAAAAAATCCTCGTTCTAAAAATATTGCTTAAGTATCATAAAATGTTTCAAAGAAAAATGCAATTCATATTTATGATTTAGTTGAAATATTTTCCCTGCCAGGTATCGCGTTCTTTGAAATATTTTTCTATGGTGTTCAAAACACGTTTTTTGTCAGTGCTCCATAGGGGCGCTATTAATAGTTTTCTAGGTCCATCCCCGGTAATTCGATGGATTATCATATCTGGTGGAAGTAATTCAATACAATCAACGATGAAATTACAATACTCTTCAAGTTCAAATAAAGAGAATGGAGTGTTTTCATAAGTTTTTGCCAATGCAGTTCCTTTTAATATGTGTAAAAGTTGGAGTTTAACACCAGAAACTGGGAGCTTTGAAATATGATGAATGGTTTCCTTCATCATGTCTTTGGTTTCGTTTGGAAGTCCAAGAATTACATGTGCAATCACAGGGATGTTTCGTGCTTTTAATTTTACAACAGCAGAATTAAATTGTTCTACAGTAGTGTGAGTATTCAAAATCTGATGTGTTGTGTTGTGGATGGTTTGAAGTCCCAATTCTATCCAAATTGGTTTTCTTTTTGCTAATTCCTCCAATAAGTCTAAGATTTCATTTGATAGACAATCACATCGTGTTCCGATGGAGAGGGCCACAACTTCAGGTGTATCAATAGCTTCGGTATAGATACGTCGAAGATGGGGAATCGGAGCATAAGTGTTGGTGTAAGCTTGAAAATAGGCAATGAATTGATTGCAATCTGTTTTCTTTTGTATTCTTGTTTTAGCTTCTGCAATTTGAGTAGAAATAGAGACTTGATAATTGGTAGCAAAGTCACCGGAACCACCTTCGCTACAAAAGGTACAGCCTCCATAGCTAAGAGATCCATCTCGGTTTGGACAGGTCATACCTCCGTTTAAGGAGAGACGATATACTTTTCCGCCAAAAGTTTGCTTGCAATATTCATTTAGGGAATAAAAACGTTTTTCTCCATAATGGAAAGGTTTGGTTTGCTGCATAATTCACCTATTTAGATATGAGCTTTCAATGCCAGCCTTACGGCTTTGGATATGCGAGGGTCAAAAGCTTCTGTTATAATAAAATCTTCATTTAATTTTTAACTATTACTAGTTCTGCCAATATTGCTGTTGCTTATTAGTGTATCATTCAAAGAATTACAAATCAAGAAAAAGGTCTTCCTATTTTAAGAATCATAGTGTATAATACTTTTATCAAAAATCAATGGTCGTTTCGGACAATTATCCCAAATATATTATGAGCTGAATAGGAGATTTTATGAGAGAAAAATATGAGAGCCTTTCTTTAGCAGTGTTAAAAGATTTAGCAAAAGCACGTGGCATTAAGGGTTTATCTGGTTTGAAAAAAGAGCAGATTGTTGAACTTATGCTTACTGAAGATGAAAAAGAAAAAGCAAAAGAACCTGTAGTGAAAACGGAAGAGAAAAAGGGCGTATATACATCAAAAGAAATTAATCAGCCTTCTGTTGTACGCGAAGATAGTTCTGAATTAGATAGCGGACAGATAGCGGATGGTATTCTTGAAGTTATGGGAGATGGTTTCGGTTTTATTCGTTGCGAAAACTTTCTTCCAGGTGAAAATGATATTTATGTATCTCCTGCACAGATTCGTCGTTTTGGATTGAAAACTGGTGATATGGTACGTGGCGGTATTCGCGTAAAGAATCAGGGAGAAAAGTTCGCTGCATTATTATATGTAAGTTCAGTAAATGGATTAAAGCCTGAAGAGATTCAGAGACGTCCAAAATTTGAGAATTTAACACCTATTTTCCCAAATGAACGTATCCATTTGGAGAGACCAGGTGCAAGTGTAGCAATGAGAGTAGTGGATTTGGTGTCTCCGGTGGGTAAAGGACAGCGTGGGATGATTGTTTCTCAGCCAAAAGCTGGTAAGACTACTTTATTAAAAGAGATTGCAAATTCTGTTACAAAAAACAATCCAGAGATGCATTTGATGATTTTATTAATTGATGAAAGACCAGAAGAAGTAACGGATATTAAAGAATCTGTAAAAGGAACAAATGTAGAAGTTATCCACTCTACTTTTGATGAATTGCCAGATAATCATAAACGTGTATCGGAAATGGTAATTGAACGAGCAAAACGTCTGGTTGAACAGAAAAAAGATGTTATGATTCTGTTGGATAGTATTACCCGTCTTGCAAGAGCGTATAACTTAACCGTTCCACCAAGTGGTCGTACACTTTCTGGTGGTCTTGATCCAGCGGCACTTCATATGCCAAAGCGTTTCTTCGGTGCGGCTCGTAATATGAGAGAGGGTGGTAGTCTTACTATTTTAGCAACAGCATTGGTAGACACAGGTAGTAAGATGGATGATGTAGTATTCGAAGAATTTAAGGGGACAGGTAATATGGAACTTGTTCTTGACCGTAAATTATCGGAAAAGCGTATCTTCCCAGCGGTAGATATTGTAAAATCGGGTACTCGTCGTGATGATTTGTTGTTAGATGCAGAAGAGCAGGCAGCTATGGATGTAATGCGCAAGGCATTTAATGGATTGAAAGCAGATGAAGCAGTAGAAAATATTTTGAATATGTTTGCTCATACAGCAAATAATAAAGAATTCTGTGCACAGATTCGAAAGACTCGCTTATTTTAATTTAACATTAAAAAAAATTGGAAAAATGTGAAAAAAGGTATTGCATTATAGGAATGCATATGATATAGTTAATGAGCTGTTTATCGGGATGTAAACGGACGAAAGCGTGTCATCTCTTGTACTAAGCATCATATACGGATCGGGTATACGGGTGTAAAGAGATTGTACAGAAACTGAAAAACGATAAGATTATTAAAGAGGTGAAAATCATGAGAGAAGGAATCCATCCAGATTATTATCAGGCAACTGTTACTTGTAACTGTGGAAATACATTTGTTACAGGTTCTACAAAGAAAGAAATCCACGTAGAAATTTGTTC
>JAZQZJ010000065.1:0-5325 GCA_045633955.1 Agathobacter sp.
TGGTCCTCATAGAGATGATATGTTATTTTCTGTAAATGATATTGGTATTCGAAAATTTGGGTCACAAGGTCAACAAAGAACTTCTGCTTTATCTTTAAAGTTAGCAGAAATAGAAATTGTAAAAAAATCCATTCATAATACACCAGTATTATTATTGGATGATGTTTTGTCTGAATTAGATAGCAATAGACAAAATTATTTATTAAATAGTATAAGCGATATACAAACAATTATAACTTGTACTGGATTAGAAGAATTTGTAAAAAACAGATTCCATATCAATAAAGTGTTCCATGTAGTAAATGGAACTATAGACGAAAATTATAATTCAAACGAGCATGAAGAGGAGTAATGTATGAGTGAAGAATTAAAAAATGGCCAGGAATATGGTGCGGATCAAATTCAAATCTTAGAAGGTTTGGAAGCAGTTCGTAAAAGACCAGGTATGTACATCGGTAGTACATCTGAAAGAGGTCTTCATCATTTGGTATACGAAATTGTTGATAATTCCGTTGATGAAGCGCTCGCTGGTTTTTGTAAAAATATATATGTGACCATTAATAAAGATAATTCCATAACTGTAGAAGATGATGGACGTGGCATTCCTGTAGGTATCAATGAAAAAGCTGGAAAATCAGCTCTCGAAGTTGTATTTACAGTGCTTCATGCTGGTGGAAAATTTGGTGGCGGAGGATACAAAGTATCTGGTGGTCTTCATGGTGTAGGTGCATCTGTTGTAAATGCGCTCTCTACTTGGTTAAGTGTAGAAGTATGCAAAGAAGGAAAAATATACGCACAATCTTATAGACGTGGAAAAGCTGATAATGACGTAACAATTGTAGGAAATTGTGAAGAAAGTGCACATGGTACAAAAGTAAAATTTTTACCAGACGACACAATTTTTGAAACTACAATTTTTGAATATGATGTATTAAAGAAACGTTTGAGAGAAACAGCATTCCTCACAAAAGGACTTCGTATTGTATTAACAGACGATAGACCGGATGAACCTCGTACACATGAATTTCATTATGAAGGTGGTATTAAAGAATTTGTTACTTATTTAAACAGAGGCAGTGAACCACTTTATGATAGTGTAATTTATTGTGAAGGTATGAAGGATGATGTGTATGTAGAAGTAGCAATGCAACACAATGATTCCTTCTCTGATAACTGTTATGGTTATGTAAATAATATCATTACACCAGAAGGTGGTACACATGTTACTGGTTTCCGTAATGCAATTACAAAGACATTTAATGCTTATGCGAGAGAGAAAAAATTATTAAAAGATTCTGATCCAGCATTATCAGGTGAAGATATTCGTGAAGGTTTGACAGCAATTATTAGTATTAAGATTGGTGAACCACAGTTTGAAGGTCAGACTAAACAAAAACTTGGAAATAGTGAAGCACGTGGTGCGGTAGAATCTATTGTTTCAGAAAAGCTTACTTATTTCTTGGAGCAAAATCCAGCAGTAGGTAAAAATATCTGTGAAAAATCGCTGCTTGCGCAGCGAGCAAGAGAAGCTGCTCGTAAAGCTCGCGATATGACAAGAAGAAAAACTGCTTTGGAAGGTACTTCTTTACCAGGTAAATTAGCAGACTGTTCGGATAAAAATCCAGAAAACTGCGAAATTTTTATCGTAGAAGGGGATTCTGCGGGTGGTTCAGCAAAGACAGCCAGAAGTCGTGCAACTCAGGCTATTTTGCCACTTCGTGGAAAGATTTTAAATGTAGAAAAAGCAAGACTTGATCGCATTTATGATAATGCAGAAATTAAAGCTATGATTACTGCATTTGGTACTGGTATTCATGATCAATTTGATATTAGCAAACTTAGATATCATAAGATTATTATTATGACAGATGCCGATGTAGATGGAGCACATATTGCAACACTTATGCTTACATTCCTTTATCGTTTTATGCCAGAGCTTATAAAACAAGGATATGTATATCTTGCAACACCTCCATTATACAAATTAGAAAAAAACAAAAAGGTTTATTATGCATATAGTGATGAAGAATTAGCAAATATCATTTCAGAAGTTGGACGTGATTCTAATAATAAGATTCAGCGTTATAAAGGTCTTGGTGAAATGGATGCTGATCAGCTTTGGGAAACTACAATGGACCCAGAAAGACGTATTTTAAAGCAAGTAGTAATTGACGAAGAAAATACGACAGAAGTAGATATTACATTCCGTACTCTTATGGGAGACAAAGTAGAACCTAGACGTGAATTCATCGAAGCAAATGCAAAATATGTTAAAAATTTAGATATTTAAAGAAAGGGGATTTCTATATTAAATGGATGATAAGATTTTTGATCAAATTCAACAAGTAGATTTAAAGAAAACTATGGAAACCTCTTACATCGACTATGCGATGAGCGTTATCGCAAGTCGTGCTTTACCTGATGTTAGAGATGGTTTAAAACCAGTTCAACGTCGAGTACTTTACTCAATGATTGAACTTAATAATACTCCTGATAAACCTCACCGTAAATGTGCCCGTATCGTTGGTGACACAATGGGTAAATATCATCCACATGGTGATAGTTCAATTTATGGAGCACTTGTTAACATGGCTCAGCCATGGTCTTTCCGTTGTCCACTTGTAGACGGACATGGTAACTTTGGATCTGTGGATGGAGACGGCGCAGCCGCAATGCGTTATACAGAAGCCAGACTTAGTAAGATATCTATGATGATGATTGAAGATATCAATAAAGATACAGTTGACTTTGTGCCAAACTTTGATGAAACAGAAAAAGAGCCAACAGTTCTTCCTTCTCGTTATCCAAACCTTTTGGTAAATGGAACAACTGGTATTGCTGTAGGTATGGCTACTAATATTCCACCTCATAATTTAAGAGATGTTATTCATGCTGTTGTAAAATTAATTGATAATGAAGTCGAAGATAAAGTTACAGAAATAGATGAACTTATTGATATCGTAAAAGGACCAGATTTTCCAACAGGTGGTATTATACTTGGTACACAGGGAATTAATGAAGCATACCGTACTGGTCGTGGAAAAATTCGTGTTCGTGCTGTAACCGATATCGAACCAATGCAAAACGGTAAAAACCGTATTGTAGTAACAGAACTTCCTTATCTTGTAAACAAAGCAAGACTTATCGAAAAAATTGCTGAATTACATAAAGATAAAAAAATTGATGGTATTACAGATTTACGTGATGAATCTAACCGTGAAGGTATGCGTATCTGTATTGAACTTCGTCGTGATGTAAATCCAACGGTTGTATTAAATTTACTTTACAAACATACACAGATGCAGGATACCTTTGGTGTAATAAATCTTGCACTTGTAAACAATGAACCAAAAGTACTTAACTTACAGCAAATGTTAAGTCATTATCTGGATCATCAGAAAGATGTTATTACAAGACGTACTAGATATGATTTAAATAAAGCAGAAGAAAGAGCTCATATTTTACAGGGATTAATCATCGCTTTAGATAATATTGATGAAGTAATCGCAATCATTCGTGGAAGCCGTACAACAGCAGAAGCAAAAGTAAACTTAATGGAACGTTTCGGATTGTCAGATGCACAGGCACAGGCTATCGTAGATATGCGTTTAAAAGCTCTTACCGGTTTGGAAAGAGAAAAATTAGAAGCAGAATACGCAGAACTTATGAAGCGTATTAGTGAATTAAAAGCAATTCTTGCTGACAATAAACTTTTACTTGGCGTTATTCGTGAAGAAATTATGGTAATTGCAGATAAATATGGTGAAGATCGTAGATCATCTATTGGATTTGATGAATATGATATTTCTATGGAAGAATTAATTCCAGTAACAAATGCTGTTATTACTATGACTAAAGTAGGTTATATTAAACGAATGAGCATTGATAACTTTAAAGCACAAAATCGTGGTGGAAAAGGTATCAAAGGTATGGAAACAATTGAAGACGATTATATAGAAGAAATGATGATGACGACATCGCATCATTATCTTATGTTCTTCACAAACACTGGACGTGTATACAGAATTAAAGCATATGAAATACCAGAAGCGAGTCGTACTTCTCGTGGAACAGCAATTATTAATCTTATCCCACTTCAGCCAGGTGAGAAGATTACAGCTATGATTCCAATTAAAGAATATGAAGAAGACAAGTATCTCTTTATGGCAACAAAACGTGGTATGACAAAGAAAACTCCAGTTACGGATTATGCAAATATTCGTAAAACAGGTCTTGGTGCTATTAACTTACGTGAGGATGACGAACTCATTGAAGTTAAAATTACAGATAATACAGATGACATTTTAATGTTTACAAAATATGGTCAATGTATTCGTTTCCATGAAACAGATGTAAGAACCACAGGTCGTACAACAATGGGTGTTATTGGCATGAACTTAGTGCCAGGTGATGAGGTTATAGCAATGCAGACAGCCAGTCAAGGTGATTCTGTTATGATTGTAGCAGAAAAAGGCCTTGGAAAATGTACTTTAACTACTGAATTCACTCCTCAAAATCGTGGTGGTAAAGGTGTAAAATGTTATAAGATTACCGAAAAATCAGGTAATTTAGTAGGTGTAAAAGCGGTAGGTGTAGAAGATGAAGTAATGCTTATCAATACGGAGGGGATTATTATTCGTATTAAAGTAGCAGATACAGCGCTTCTTGGACGTGTAACTTCTGGTGTAAAACTTATCAACTTAAAAGATGGTGTAACAGTTGCAAGTATTGCAAAAGTAAGAGAAGATAAAACACTTATAAATGAGAATGATGAAAATAGCGATAATCAAGAAATAAGTGAAGAAACAACAGAATCTTAAATAAAAAATCGACAGGTCTTTCGCCTGTCGATTTTTATGTTTATATACTATTATTAATTATTCTATTGTTTAAAGAAACTAGTCTAAATGAATGTCCAACAATGGTAATGGAGTAGATTGTACTTTTGAAAAAGTAAATATATATAAATACTATATGAATAATATAATAAAAAAGAGGAACTATAAAAAGTGTTTAAGAATAAAATAATAAGAACTCCAATTAAAGAAGAGAAACAATAATATAAAGAAGGAATGTTGTGTTTTTTTATAGTTTAAAATACAACATATTGTGATTAAAAAGATAATAGAAAAATAAATAAAAAAAAATGATTTTTTTAATTGACAAATCTAAAACCTTTTAGTAGAATAAACAATGCGTCACATACGCGACATAAGTTAATACTTTAAAATACCTTTGGAGAAGTACTCAAGTGGCCGAAGAGGTGCCCCTGCTAAGGGTATAGGTCGGGAAACCGGCGCGAGGGTTCAAATCCCTCCTTCTCCG
>JAZQZJ010000066.1:0-5189 GCA_045633955.1 Agathobacter sp.
TTCCTTTAACACATACTCCATGCAGTTCCTCATCGCTCCGTGAGATTTTGTTGACTTATTAATTGTCTTATTGATTGCCATCGCCGTTCTTCCTCCTTTCTGAATATTTCTATATTTCTTCCTAGTTTCTCCAAGGTAACCACCGCTGGCAGTTCGCCGGTTCCATTTGCAATATGTGTCATCTGATTTACATTAGTTGCTAATCCACGTAACTGTCGCATCATATCAGCAAATCCCTTGTTCAATTTTTGAAGTTCCTTTACTTCTTCCGCAGATACAATGGTCGCTCCACATATTGCATTTAAGATATATGACTGCTGCGTCTGTCCTGTTAGTGATAATCTGCTTTGCAAAAATGTATATTCTTCATCCGACATACGGATGGTTATGGTTCTATTTCTCTTACGCATAATTCTTTGCTCCTTTCATAGATTTGCGTTCGCCAGTAATCCAAAAGACTGCGTAGGTCTTTGGTAGGGTGCAGGGATAAAGTCCCTAGCAAAGAGGATGGATGGGATGAAAGGACTTCCGGTGGACGTCCTGCAATTCCATTCATTCTCTCTGCGTGCTCCAGTGTGCAGAGAGTGAAACTCTCGCCGTAGGTTCAAAGGGAGTAGCACTCCCTTGCAAGTTTAGAAACAGCGTCACCGCTGTTTCGATGCAAATGTGGCTTGCCACTTTGCGAAACTTGCCTATCATCCACACTACGTAAACATAGGTGTCCGTGGTGTGATGCCAAAAGGAAAATGGCGGTATCGGCATTTTCTTTTTCAGCATCACGCTCGGACAACATACCAAATAAAAGTGAGGATGATTGTGGTTTTGTGATTTCCGATAGCTGGCACGAAAAAAGGAATTCCCCTTTGAAGAATTCCTTTTTACTGTGACAGCTTGAGGTAAATCACTTCGGAAAGCATGCCGAACTATTGCAGTGCATAGGTGCGATGCATGTTCGCACCTTTCGACAGATATTGTGATGATTGACTTAAGCACTGCTTGTACAATCCTTTGATGTGATATAGCAAAGCATTGTTTACAGGATTGGACGATTTGAGAAATTGATCAATGTATGTTTTAACCACATTTCTACTTAGCGATTTCTCAAACACACTCTGAATGAGTCGTACCTTTTTCCAATCTGGATTGTTCTTTGTACCAAAGTTAAATGACTTTTCCTTGTCCGCCAAGAACACTTCACACACCAAAATATTCAATATATTGTCTAATACACTTTCTACCTCAATAGCCTTAACATCTTTTATTGCGTCATAGGATATTAATTCTTCATAGCCAATAAGCTCCTTTACATGTTGTTCCATCTGCTCGAGTTCATTCTTCGAGTCGACAAAACTATTTTTATTTTCACTTGTATTATTGATAGTATTATTCGCAGGGAATTTCTCCCTATCCATTAGAATTTCTTCCCTATCCATAGGAAATATTTCCTTATCCTCATTTTGGATAGGACAAAATTCCCCATCCGCTTGATACTCCGGTTTTAAAACATAAATACGATTTGGTCTGTTGCTGCCTTGCTGAACTACTTCTATCAAATGCACATCCTTTAATCTCTTCATGCATTTCCTCACCGTTTTTACATCAATTCCACATTCCTTTGCCAAATCCATTTCCACATAATAGATGAAAACAAATCCATCACCATCCACAAAATGATTCTTCATGGATAACAAAAAGCGGTTGTATATCATCGTATAAATAGCTCTGTCATTATTGTTCAACTGCGCATATTTCCCTTTGTATATTTGCTTTGGTTGCTGATAAAATTCAAAGCTACCGGCATCACAGATTCTATGACGCCGATTACTTCTTAAACGTTCTTCATTCAATCTATCACCCCTCTCTTTCCCGATTGATTGATAGATGAATCCTTGGTATAATCTACTTGTTCAGGGTTGATTGCTAAGGATTCGTCTGAGACAATCGGCTTGTCCTGGGAGCTTGCTCTTCCAGGACATTTTTTATTTTCTTCGTCCAAAAGATTTGCTACTGTTTTCTGCTTGCTTGGATATAAATGACCATAGGTATTTAATGTGATACGGATATCCTTGTGTCCGACACGCTCTTTGATAATGAGTGGCTCGACACCTTTATGTATCAGATATGCCACATGAGAATGTCGCAGATACTGCACGCGGATCTGTTTCACACATGCTTTTGCAATCACATGCTTCATCATATGCTGAACCGCTTCTTGACCAACAGGAAAAAGACGTTCATTCTCTGGCAGCCCATAAATTCGATTTACATATTCTGCTATCTCTTCCTTTAAAAAGTTTGGAATATCAATCTTACGAACTGATTGCTCTGTCTTTGGTGTTGTGACCATATCTTTTCCACCACTACGATAGTAAGTCTTTGTAATATGAATCTCATTCGACTCAAAATTGATATCTTCTTTTGTAAGAGCAAGTAATTCGCCCACTCGCATTCCAGTCCAAAAAAGAATTTCGAAAATAAGATAATACTTTGTCCCATACTCGATTTGTGAAATAAAAGTTCGATATTCTTCTAATGTCCAGAAGGTCATGCTTCGGTTATCGGAGCGTCCCATTCGAGATACCTTTTTGCAAGGATTATTCTGCAAATCGTAAATCTTCACTGCATGTGTAAACAATGCCGTTAGCTGATTTTGTATCATACGAAGATATGCATCCGAAAAACCTAATGTGTACATCTTGTTCTGCCATTGAATAATTTGCTGTGGTGTTATCTCATTCATTTTCATATGTCCGAAATAAGGAAAAACATGTTGTTCCATCATATACTTTTTGTTTCTGATAGTTCTTTCTTTTAACTCATTTTCCTTATCTTGAAAATAACACTCCGCAAACGCCACCAATGTCATATCAAGATTTCCTTTGGTTTGAAGTTTCTTCTGTCGCTCATAGGCCTTTGCTTCTCTACAGGTGGTAAAGCCTCTCTTCTTCATCTGCTTTCGCTTTCCGTAGATATCTATCTCATACCATTGAGCCGTCCACTTTCCGGTTTCTTTGTTTTTAAATGCCATAATAGTTCCTCTCTTTCTTATTTACCGCATCCATACATTTTTTCTGCCCAATACGCTTTTGGAAGTTTACCCGCAACTGTGATATATCCCATTTCTTTTAGCTCATCATTTAAGCTCTTAATAACCTTATATGCTTTTCCAACTGAGCATCCCAATGCATCTGCAACATCTTGAGCAGTCATCATATAGTTTACTTTTCCCATAATTCGCCCTCCTTTCCGTGTACGGGTTTCGTATATCCTTATCTATAATATAGTGTACGGTTTCCGTAATGTCAACTATTTTCGTAAATAATTTTAATTTTTGTTTACTTTTTTCGTACATCGTGTTATTCTTATAAAAGAAATGGAGGTCTATTATGGGAGACGGCAGAAGATTAAAAGAAATTTTAGACGAAAGAAACATGAGTGTTCGTAGCGTTGCCAAGCAAGCTGGCATCAGCCCAACCACTCTTTATACTATTGTACAGAACGATACTGCAATTCGATTTGATTTTGCACTTCGTATCGCAAATGTATTAGATATTGAAACATCAGAAATCTGTTCCAAAATGCCTTATGAACAGAACTCTGGCGAAGAAGTTCTTCCAAAACTTCCTTCCGGACTTGATGATATGATGGATGGAAATCGTATTAAGAGATACTTAAACAATTCCCTCTATCCTCTTATGAATTATTTTGGTAAAGACAACCTGCCAATGGTAGACCAACATCTGACCAATTACTACATGCTCAACGATGATGGCAGAAAAGACGTAGATCAATTCATAGAATCACTGCTCAAAATCAAGAAAGATCCTGAGCGTGCGAAAGATGTAAAAAATATTAAATGGTAAAATTTCATTATACTCATTAAACAAAAAAATCCCCCTTTACTGCTCTCGTTCAGTAAAGAGGGATATATTAAAATAAGGAGAAGGGGAGTTTTTTAACTATTCATCATATAATGCATAATCTTACCTGCATCTTCAGTACTATGTGTTATTAATTTTATCTCTGGAATCATGCCTCCAAAAAACACTTTTGATAAGGCTACAAACTGACTAAGTTTTGATTTCAAGTTATACGTATCACCATTTTCCGTTACAAGTTCTACTTTTTCTTCACATTGATCAATTACATTAAAGAATTTTTCTATATCTGTAATGTTCCTAACTTTCATGTTCATCTTTTTTCTCCTTTCGGCAAACGATAAACTGTTTTGTATGTTTCTTTACAATTGTAATTATATAAACATCTTCTATTTTAGTCCATAAACCTAATTATTCAAAACATGCACAAAATAACACTCTGCATATCATCCCTAGCACGCATTTTTTGTTCTGTATTCTCTCGGAGTCACTCTATATCGTTCTTTAAACACACGATTGAATGTTCGCTGGCTCTCAAATCCACATTCATAACATATGTTTGTAATGGATTCATTCGTTCCATCCATCATAGATAAGGCATAATTCAACCGCACACCATTTACATATGCTGTAAAATTACAATGAAATATTTTTGAAAACAAACGAGATAATACATATTTACTTACACCAAGATCAAATGCCATTTGGTCTAAGCTAATCTTTTCTCTAAAGTTCTTTGCAACATATTCTACTGATTTATAAATTAAATCTTCTCCACCTATGGTTTCTTTTTCTACCATTTCCAACTGTGAAAATATGTGAGCAAAAATCATCTGTACGTACGCCTGTACTAAACGTGTATTTGTTTTTTCAACATCAATTAAAGATTTTATTGCCTTCACTATATCTGTATGTAGATATTCCTTGCAGATCACAGGAGATTCTGGACACATTCTCTGCAACTCATCCATGTAGTTTGGAATGAGTTTTGGAGAAATCAACATATATAATGCTTTATTCTCACCAGGTTCAAATACCTGGTAATGATGTATCACATTTGGGAAAACAACTGCAAAGTCGCCTTTCTCCATATGATATAATTCCTGACCAATTCCTATTTCCAATGTTCCTTTTGTGATATATACCATCTCAATTGCATCATGTATATGTGGTGGAAAATGCGTCGGTTTTTTCCATTCGACGATAATATCACTATTCTTGTTTTCATATGCTAAAAACATTATATCAACTCCCATCACTGCAAGAAATGACTGCTTTATAATCATTTATGGCAAGTAAATCTGCACATAA
>JAZQZJ010000067.1:0-5387 GCA_045633955.1 Agathobacter sp.
AAAAATCCAGATCCAGAAGAAATCAAATATGAAATTTCCGACTTCTTATACCACTGTATGGTACTTATGGTAGAAAAAGGAGTTACTTGGGAAGAGATTACACAGGAACTTTCACAGAGATAATTTTATTACATGACAAATGATAGAAAGACAGTATCTATAAAGTAGATACTGTCTTTTTTTTGAAAGGCGATAAACATGAAGGAAGTTTCTCTTTTGAGTAAGATTATAATAAATATAAGATTTTGATATAGGTCTCTTTCTGCCCATTCTCTTGACAAAAACTCTTTGGAATTATAAAGTTATTATAATATTTTTGTTCGGAGAGGAAGTTGTTTATGAACTATAACGGAATTGATTTTGATACTTATTTTAAGAATTATCCAGATAGAAATGGTTACTTTGGAAGATACGGTGGATCTTATGTAACACCAGAATTACAGAAAGCAATGGATGAAGTGACAGAAGCATATTTTACCATTTGCAAATCTAGAAAATTTATTGATGAATTACGACGTATTCGTAAAGAGTTTCAGGGAAGACCAACTCCAATTTCTCATTTGGAGAGATTATCAAATAAATTAGGTAATGTACAGCTTTATGTAAAGCGTGAAGATTTAAACCATACAGGTGCTCACAAATTAAATCACTGTATGGGTGAAGCACTTCTTGCAAAATACATGGGGAAGAAGAAATTAATCGCTGAAACTGGTGCAGGACAGCATGGTGTTGCAATTGCAACTGCTGCTGCATACTTTGGTTTAGAGTGTGATGTATATATGGGTTCTGTAGATATTAAAAAGCAGGCTCCAAACGTAGCTAGAATGAAAATTTTAGGTGCAAACGTAGTAGAAGTTACCCATGGTCTTGCTACTTTAAAAGAAGCCGTAGATGCTGCTTTTGAAGCATATGCAAAAGACTATGAAAATAGTATTTACTGTATTGGATCTGTTGTAGGGCCACATCCATTCCCAATGTTAGTACGTGATTTCCAGAAAATCGTTGGTATTGAAGCAAGAGAACAATTTGTGGAAATGACAGGGGAACTTCCAGATGCAGTTGTTGCATGTGTAGGTGGTGGTTCAAACTCAGCAGGATTCTTTGCAGGATTCTTAAATGATCCAGTAGATATTTATGGTATCGAACCTTTAGGACGTGGTACAACACTTGGTGATCATGCTGCAACACTTCAGTATGGTGAAGAAGGTGTTATGCATGGTTTTAACAGTATTATGTTAAAGGATGAAAATGGTGATCCAGCACCAGTATATTCGGTTGCGAGTGGTTTGGATTATCCATCATCTGGTCCAGAACATGCATTTTTACATGAAATTGGCAGAGTAAAATACGATGTAATCAATGATGAAGATACCATTGATGCATTCTTTGAATTATCAAGAATGGAAGGTATCATTCCAGCGATTGAAAGTTCACATGCTGTTGCTTATGGTATAAAACTTGCAAAACAGATGGAAACAGGTTCTGTTCTTATTTGTCTTTCTGGTAGAGGAGATAAGGATATGGATTACATTATTGAAAATTATGGTATTCGTTAGTTGACAAGTGGACGAATAGATAGTATTCTATTATAGACAATTGAATGGGGAGCTGGTAAAACGGCCGGCTGAGATGAGGTGGTGTCACCGAAAACCCGAGAACCTGATCTGGATAATGCCAGCGTAGGAAGAGTACATTTTCGATTATAAATTGAAATTTCAGCACCTGGGTATCACAGATACCTGGGTGTTTTTTATTTGTAAAAAGCTGCTTCGCTTTTCATAAATAAAATCTCCGCGGAGGTTGCCTAGCTAGCAACAGAAAATCAAATGCACTCCAACCAAAATCAGGACAGGATTTATTATTTTACTGTTGAAAGGAGAATATTTATGAATGCAAGTGTAGCTATTCAAGTCTTACCAAAAGTTGACAGCGATGAAGAAGTCATCCGTGTTGTAGATGAGGTTATCGCCTATATCAAATCTACTGGACTAAATTATTTTGTGGGTCCATGTGAAACCTCTATTGAGGGAGATTACGATGAGTTGATGGATATTATCAAAGAATGTCAGAAAATCGCTGTAAAGGCAGGAGCAGAATCGGTATCTGCTTATGTAAAAATCAATTACCGCCCAGAAGGAGAGGTATTAACCATTGAAAAGAAAGTTACTAAACATCACAAATAAAATATGGTCATGCTCAGCGATTGTAGTAATTCTACTTGTATGGCAGATGGTTTGTTCTATGGAGTGGGTAGATGGTTTTATGCTTCCTTCACCAATTCAGGTGATATATGCATTTATCAAAGAGTTTCCAGTGCTTATGGAACATTCTGTTGTGACATTAACAGAAGCATTTTTAGGCTTGGGATTAGGAATTATCCTAGGATTTATAATGGCTGTACTTATGGATCAGTTTGAAGCAATCTATAAGGCATTTTATCCACTTATTGTGCTTACGCAGACTATACCAACTGTGGCGATTGCACCGCTTTTGGTTTTATGGTTTGGCTATGAAATGACTCCAAAAGTTATTTTGATTGTAATTACTACATTTTTCCCAATTGCAGTGGGGTTGTTAAATGGTTTTCGTTCTACGGATTCAGATTCTATCAATTTGCTTCGTGCAATGGGCGCTGACAGATGGCAGATTTTTCGTTACATAAAACTCCCAGGAGCAATGTCACAGTTTTTTGCAGGACTTCGCATCTCTGCATCCTATGCAGTCGTTGGGGCTGTGATTTCAGAATGGCTGGGAGGTTTCAGTGGACTTGGTGTTTATATGACGCGCGTAAAACAGGCATTTGCTTTTGATAAAATGTTTGCGGTAATTTTTTTGATTTCCATCATCAGTTTGCTTTTGATGAAAGGCGTGGACTATTTACAAAAGATTTGTATGCCTTGGGACAAGGAGTAAAATCATATGAAAAAAAGAATATTTGCTTTTATATTAATAACAATCATGTTAATTTCAACTATTACAGGTTGTGGTAATACAAATTCTAATATAGATACAAATGATGACACAGAAAAGAAAGATTTAGAGAAAATCACTTTTGTTTTGGATTGGACACCAAATACAAATCATACAGGTTTATATGTTGCACAGGAATTAGGTTATTTTGAAGAAGAAGGGTTAGAGGTGGAAATCGTTCAGCCACCAGAGGATGGTGCAGAAGTTTTAGTAGCTTCTGGAAAAGCACAGTTTGGTGTATCTTTTCAAGATTCTTTAGCACCAGCGTTTGCAGGTGATAATCCTTTGCCGATTACGGCTGTTGCGTCTGTGATTCAGCACAATACTTCAGGTATTATTTCACGTCAAGGAGAAGGAATGGATGTACCAAAGGGTATGGAAGGGCATACATATGCCACATGGAATGGTGCTATTGAACTTGCAACATTAAAAGCCGTTGTAGAAGCTGATGGTGGAAATTTTGACAAGGTAGAATTAATTCCAAGTAAGGTTACGGACGAAGTATCTGCATTAAAGACAAAATCTGTTGATTCTATTTGGATTTTCTATGCGTGGGCTGGTGTAAAAACAGAATTAGAAGAATTGGATACAGATTATTTTGCTTTTGCAGATATTAATCCAGTATTTGATTATTATACTCCAGTTATTATTTCAGGAAATAGATTCCTAGAAGAAAATCCAGATGTTGCAAAAGTATTCCTAAGTGCACTTAGCAAGGGGTATAAGTATGCAATGGAGAATCCAGAAGAAGCCGCAGATATTTTATGCAAAGTTGCTCCAGAGTTAGACAAAGAATTAGTTGTAGCAAGTCAGAATTATTTGACAGAACAGTATCAGTCAGATGCACAGTATTGGGGACAGATTGATGCAGAGCGTTGGAACAATTTTTATAAATGGGTAAACGAGAATGATTTGGTAGAAGGAGAAATTCCGTTGGATACAGGTTTTTCCAATGAATACTTACCTAAATAGGAGGATTTCATGTCGGTTTTAAAGGTAAATGAGGTTTCTAAATCCTTTGAAAATGAAGAAATTATAGACAATATATCATTAGAGCTGCACCAAGGAGAGATAGTATCTCTCCTTGGTGTCAGTGGTGGTGGAAAGACCACATTATTTAATATCATTGCAGGATTAAATAGGCCAGATAAAGGAGAAGTTTATCTAGATGGAGAAAATATTACTGGGAAACCAGGGTATATCAGCTATATGCTTCAAAAAGATTTACTGTTACCATATCGTACTATTGTCGATAATGTAGCCCTTCCGTTGATAATACGAGGAATGAAAAAGAAAGAAGCTCGTGAAAAAGCCTCAGCATATTTTGAAGAATTTGGTTTAGAAGGTACTCAAAAAAAATATCCAGCACAATTATCTGGTGGAATGAAACAAAGGGCAGCTTTACTTCGCACCTATATGTTTTCGGAAAAAGTAGCACTTTTGGATGAACCTTTTTCTGCATTGGATATGCTGACAAAAGGTGCAGTACATGAGTGGTATTTGGATGTTATGGAAAAAATCAAATTGTCTACATTGTTTGTTACTCATGATATTGATGAAGCAATTCTGTTGTCAGATCGTATTTATTTGCTTACAGGAAAGCCTGGAACGATAACGAAGGAAATTGTGATTAAAGAGTCAAAACCTAGAGGAAAAGACTTTAATTTGACGGAAGAGTTCTTAGCGTATAAGAGAGAGATTATTTCACATTTGGAAGGAACAGAATAGAATGAAAGGTACAGCAATGTATGTTTTGATTGTAAAGGTGTGTAAGAAATGTTATAATAATACATATTAATTATTTGCTATGGAAAGCGCCTAATTTCAACGGAATGAGTTGATATTAGGTGTTTTTTTATATAAAAATAATTGAAACCACTTGGACCTTTCAAGGAAAGTGGTACAGTTCTGATTTGATAGATGGACTGTGGAAAGGAGAAGTATGAGTATTTATACAATAGGAAATGGCAATGCGTATATGTATAATACAGAAACTAAAATACTTTCGAAGACAGATAGCGTTCAAAAGGATTTTGGAGAATGTTTAACTGCCAAAGCTGATGAGAAAAGTAGTAGAGAGATTTTACAGAGTAAAATCGAAGAAATGCAGGAAAATATTGAAACAGGAGATGTAGATCACGAACCAGTATTTCAAATTGGAGCAAGCGAATTTACAGAGAAGGAGTGGAATCAGCTTCTAGAGAATTTCGATGAAGTACAAGAAGATGTCCGCGAAGCAATAAAATTAGAGTATGAAAAAGCGTTAAAAGAGTTAGAGGAAGAAACTCAGATACAGAAAGAATTTTTGGAGAAAGAAGAAGAGGAAAAGCGAATACAGAAAGAAATAGATGCAACTAAATTTCTCATGGAAAGAACTATATATATAAGGAAATAAGAAAAGGCGGTGTATACCTTAG
>JAZQZJ010000068.1:0-93338 GCA_045633955.1 Agathobacter sp.
ACGAAGTGTAATTTTTACTTTATTTCCTTTTTCAATGAATTTCTTTGCAGAATTAATTTTGGTGTTCAAGTCGTTAGTATCAATGTTTGGAGACAAACGAATTTCTTTTAATTCTACTGTCTTCTGTTTTTTCTTAGCTTCTTTCTCTTTACGAGCCTGTTCATAACGATATTTACCATAATCGATAATCTTACATACAGGTGGCTTTGCTGTTGGAGCAATCTTTACAAGATCAAGTCCTGCTTCATCGGCAAGCTTCTGTGCATCACGACTAGACATGATACCGAGCTGCTCTCCATCTGCTCCGATAAGACGTACTTCTTTGTCTCTGATTTGTTCGTTAATCATTAATTCGCTAATGGCTTTGTACCTCCAAAATAAAAATAGTGGATAGGCAGACTATCCACTAAAAATCTCTAACACAAAAATAACATGTTGGAAATATGAACACTAAGTCGCCCAATTACGCTTAGGTGAGAGTGGATACTCTACTTGTTTCTTACAACTCATTTAAATTAACATACATTTATCATGATGTCAACTATTTTTTCAATATTTTTTAATATGTACCTAGAACCTTCATAGAAGTAGCTTCTTCTCTAATTCCACGTAGCGCATTTATAACTCCAGTATCTTCTAATCGCCCTTCAAAATCTACAAAAAAACGATATTCCCAATTTTTTCCTTTGATTGGGCGAGACTGAATATTTGTCATATTAATGTTATTATAAATAAAATGAGAAAGCATATGATACAGCGAACCGCTCTCATGAGCTATCTCAAAACAAATACTAACTTTACCCGCTGTTTTTGCACAAATTTTCTTATTGGTCACAATAATAAAACGTGTGGCATTATTCTGTGTATTTGAAATTGCATCATCTAATACCTTTAATCCATATAACTCTGCAGTCAGAGTACTTGCTATTGCTGCATGGCTCTTATCTCCATCTTCCATTACCTTCTTCGCAGAAACAGCAGTATTTTTCAAACTGATTTTCTCCCAATCAGAATGTTCATATAAAAAATCACTGCACTGCATCAACGCCTGTGGGTGTGAATATACCGTTGTGATATCTGTAACTTCCGCTTCTTGTCTGCCAAGTAATGCATGTTTAATCTGAATCACCTGTTCCCCCACAATATAGTTATCATATTCAACTAAAAGGTCATAATTTTCTGAAACAATCCCCGCAGTTGAATTCTCTATTGGAAGTACCGCAAAATCAGCATCTCCATTTTTTATGGCCTCCATTGCATCCTTCCAGGTTTCCACATGAAAGCTATCACATTCTTTTCCAAAGTATTCTGTCATTGCCTGCTGGCTATATGCACCTTCTACTCCCTGAAAAACAATACGTGCATTTGGCACCGAGAAATCATGCACCGCCTCTAATTCTGGCATCTCTACCAAACCACTTTCTGTCAAAAGCTGATATTGTTTTTTACGACTAACCGCCATAATATGTTCAAATAATTCAATAATACCAACTTTTGTAAACTCAGAAGAAGCCTTTGCAGAGAGTGTATTTAACTTACTTACTTCTCTTTCTCTGTCGAACACTTTCTTCCCTGTTCGAATCTTAAATCTAGCTACTCCTTCTGCAATCTGCATACGCTTTTCATATAAAGAAACGATTTCATTATCAATCGCATCAATCTCATCCCTAAGTTTTAATAAATCTTCCATTTTAACCGCCTAATCAAACTGATAAAAAATATAATAGTACAAAATATAACCGTTGGCAAGCAAACCTTGAAAGATATTCCATTTCTAGGTATAATACATTATATAACATCCTGTAGTACGGAGGAATTTTTATGAAAAAAATACTCATTTCTCTCGTAGCTGTCATTCTTTTGGGACTTGCAATATTTGGCATCTACAAATTTACAAATACAAAATCAGAAACCATTATGAACAATGGCTATGTAAACGGAAACACTGCTGGTAACCTATACAACGGTGGTGCATTCTGTGAATACAATGGAACAATATTCTTTTCCAATCCAAGCGACCGCGGAAAACTTTATTCCATGGATTCCAATGGAAACAACTTGAAAAAATTAGCTGACGATATTCCTACTTATATTAATGCAGATGAGAACTATGTATATTACGTAAGAAACAATCCTGGCGATAGTCTAGACTTTAGTTATGTTGCATTTTATCGAAATGCATTAGTACGCATCAATCATGATGGCAGTAATATCGTTATCCTTGATACAGAACCAAGTCTCTATGCATCATTGCTAGGAAACTATATTTATTACCTACACTATTCCGAAGACGATGCCACTACTCTTTATAAAGTACGTATTGATGGAGAAGAACAAAAACAAGTGATGGATCGTGCAGTATTCACTTGTGCTACTGATGGAAAATATTTCTACTACAACGGCATGGACTCCGATGGAAATATCCATCGTTTTGACACCATCGCAGATACTACTGTTACTGTTTATGAAGGAAATTGTTTCCAGCCAATTGTAAATGATAATGATGTTTATTATATTGATGGAAATACAGATTATTCTATTATTCATACAAATTTAGAATATGATAATCCAACCTATATTACACGTGATAGCGTCGAATGCTATAATGTATATGGCAGTTATATCTATTATCAAAGATTTAGCAAAAAAGGCTCTGCTCTTTGTATGATTAAAAATGATGGAACCGAATTTCAGGTAATTCGTGAAGGTGATTTCTGTGATATTCATGTTACCTCACATTATTTATTCTTCCGTGAGTATCATTCTGGTGAAATTTACTACTGCCCAAGAAACAATCCTGACGAAGTAGAATTATTCCGCCCAGGTAGTGTAAAAGAATAAATTTTCATTCAAAAACCCCACACAATTGTGTGGGGTTTTTCATTTAACAGTTTATTTCTTAATTAATCCCTTAATCTGGTTACGGAATAAAATAATGTTTAACACTACGAAGAATGCAACTGCAATAAGCAATGTTCCAACTGGATTTTCTGGAGCCTGTGCTGCAATAAGCATAAGTGGCAAACCAAAGATAATCGCTGGGAAGTTCTGGTATACCATGTTGTCTGAAACTGGTGTTTCAAATTCTGGATCTAACTCACGAAGTAATACGATACCTGTACTTGCTGTACCGGTTAACATGCCATACATCGCTACAAGCTGTTCATCCTGATAGTCTTTAAATAATACTCTTGATACAAAATAATTATATGCAAATGTAAGAACTGCACCTATGATACAAATGATTAAAAGTACAACCAAATATCCTTTCATAGTACTGATACGGATTGCTGCAATACCAGCAACTACCATGATATCATAAAATACGTTACGAAGACGAATCATTAAAAAGTCATTAAAATAATGCTTCTTTAAATGGCCCTTCTCTTCTAATACTTCAACAAATTTCTTTACACCAGTTGCTACTAATACACCAATAAGGAAGTTAAAGCCATACATAATGGATTTTAATCCAGGAAGCAACTCACCCAACACATAAATAATACCATATGTAATCACATAAGAACCAAAAATGAATGCAAGCTGTACACCTAATGTATCCATACTTTCATACAATGGAATCTCATCCTGTTTTGTCGAACGGTTACTTACGCTTTTCATTGTTCTAGCAGTCTGTTTTACGATATTATTCTTTTTCTTTAAATAAGAAAGGTATAATACACCACCAAAGCTGGCTACTAAGAAACCAAACGTGGCAATAGCAAGACCAAAACTCTTTCCACCTACAAATCCATAATCATTTTCATAAATACCACCGTAGTTCATTGCCTGACCAGTACCCTGTCCATAACCAAATGGTAAAATCATACCCGCAGCAGGGAAAATATCTGTCATAACTTTTGAAATCAAAATCGTAAGTCCAAGACCTGTAATTGCCTGAACTAAATATGTACTAACTGTAGTCACACCAGTATTAAAAATCTCTATCTTTCTCTGTTTAGAACCTTTTTCACCAGAACTTTCAAACGTAGATGCTATAAAACCTAACGCCAATGCATGATAGGTAATTGTTTCTAAAATAGCAAAGCCATCTCCACCCATAAAGTTTGTCTGAAACATACTCTGCCCTGAAAATGCCATATAAATACCAGATACCCCTAATAAAACAAAACCAGCTAATACCGAAGTAGGAACCAAAGACTCGCTAAGTACCTTGATTGACTTTTTAATCAAACTTGCTGCAAGTAAACCCAATAATAACATGGCGAATACATTAATTCCGCCCCATACGCTAGTATCCCAGAAATTATTCATAAGACCCTCCTTAAATCCGCGCATTTTTTTCGTTTTTTTTCGTAAAAATTATAACCAATATAATTGAGTTTGTCAACGAAAAAGCAAAAGCGTATAGATAAATATACATTTTTACCTTTTTGTTGAATATATGATATCATTACTTCTAATTTCTCTTACATAGTACTGCATTGTCTGATAATCCTTCCATGGAATCGGAAATGTAATTCCACCTTTCATCAGTGCTGCACCTGATAAAACACAATCATGAACATGCCATTTCTCATACTCTTCTTCATCTAATAATGTAACTTGATAGTTTGTATGCTCCTTTAATCCCTTTAATTTTACATGAACTGGTGTCGCACATGCTTCTACTCTTGCATATACGGCATTTATAAGTGCTTGCTTCCCATTATCATCGACAAATTCCCATACAGTACAAGGATGCATAGGAGAAACAAGTCGATAGTATTCTCCATATTGAATCAACGGATAGAAACGATGGAAACGTTCAATCTGTTCTTTTACCACATTTTTTTCTTCCGAAGACATTTTTGTAATATCCAATTCATATCCAAAAGTACCAGACATTGCTACACAACCACGTGTTTCGATTGGTGTAACACGACCTGTCTGATGATTTGGTACCGCTGAAACATGTGCTCCCATTGTGGAAACCGGATACCCAAATGATGTACCATATTGAATATCGAGTCTTGAAATAGCATCTGTATTGTCACTACACCAAATCTGAGGTGTGTAATACAATATGCCTGCATCAAAGCGACCGCCACCTCCGCTACAACTTTCAATCAGCACTTCTGGAAATTCCTGATGAATAGCTTCCAATACTCGATACAATCCTAGAGTATATCGATGTGCAAATTCTCCTTGATATGTAGCAGTTAACTGATTGCTATATTTATCACAAATGCTACGATTCATATCCCATTTGATATAACTGATTGGTGTCTCTGAAAGAACTGCACGAATACAACTAAGAATATAATCCTGTACATCCACACTAGAAAAATCTAGTACAAGTTCGTTTCTACTTAAATTTGGCGATCTTCCCGGTTGTTGGACCACCCAATCAGGATGTGTACGAAACAAATCACTATCTCTACTAATTGCTTCTGGTTCAAACCATATCCCAAACTTCATTCCAGTTTCTGTAATTCTCTGCCCCAACTCTTTTAAAGAACATCCCAACTTCTTTTCATTCGGATACCAATCACCAAGTCCAGAATTATCATCATCTCTTTTACCAAACCATCCATCATCCATAACAAATAGTTCAATTCCCATATCATATGCTTCTTTTGCTATATTTACTAACTGATCACCTGTAAAATCAAAATACGTAGCCTCCCAATTATTAATAAGAACTGGTCTCTGACGTTCTTTCCAAACACCTCTACACACATGATTTCGAATAGCTTTGTGTATACAATGTGTCATTCGCGAAAATCCTTTTTCACTATACACCATCATTACTTCAGGTGTCGTGAAAGTTTCTCCCACTTTTAAAACCCATGTAAAATTATCTGGATGAATACTACAAATCATACGAGTCTGATTAATTTGATCTTTCTCTACTTCCATTTGAAACTCACCACTATACAACATCGAAAAAGCATAACATTCTCCCAGCTCTTCAGTCGCATCCTTACCGCATAATATAGAGAATGGATTATAATGATGGCTACTATTTCCACGAACACTTCCAATCGATTGAAGTCCGTGTGATACGTTTGCTCGCTGAAATGTTCTTTCTTTATTATGTCTTCCATAAAAGGTAATCCAATCAAAATCCTCGTCATTCCAATCCAATGAAAGACTAGCTGCCTTTTCCAAAAATACTGTTCCTTGCCCATAGTTCGTAATTCTCGCAGCACGAGTAATCACATCCAACTCTTCCAATACTCCATATAAAAGCTCTACTTCAATTCCAGAATAAGGATCTTTTAACCATATTTTCAAGGTCTCTGCCTGCTCTGCATAAACTGCTGGCAAACCATCCAATACATATTTCCCTTCTTCGACCAAAGCCTTTTGAAAAACAAGTTCACAACCTTTACTACCATTCTCATTTCGAACACGTAATCCCGAAATACGAAAATCTCCTGTACCAAAGCAACTATATTCCTGTGGCAACAAATCTGTAGAATAGGCCCTATCCACATCCCCCATTGCATAAGGATTTCCTGAAAATCCCCTGTCTTGTGAATAGATTCGGTAGGACATATCGGTTTCATCAATCCTACTTCCGTAATAGGTGTGAACCAGTGTTCCTTGTGCATCTGCTTTCATCTGATAAGTACTATTTTTTGTGTGTAACGTAAATAGATTTTCTTTTTTATCTATAATAATCGACATAATTTCTTCCCCTACTATAAAGTAACACCATCTCTAAATATGGCTATTTCACAATATTCATTGATTTCATTTTTTGTTTTCTCTCCACCTGCAACAGAAATAATATATTGTAACAATTCTTCTGTTAATTGTTTTCCTTTTAATATCGGACTCGCATCAAAATCAATCCAGTTTACCTTTTTTTGTGCAATATCTAAATTACTAGCGATCTTAATTGTAGGCACTGCACTACCCACTGGTGTTCCCCTTCCTGTAGAAAAAAGTATCATATGTACACCAGCTGCCATAAGATTTGTAATCGCTACAATATCATTTCCCGGACCATTTAAAAGAGAAAGTCCACATTTTGTTACATTGTCTCCATAATCTAGAACATCCACAACTTTTGACAAACCACCTTTTTGGATACATCCCAATGATTTTTCCTCTAAAGTTGTGATTCCACCTTCTTTATTTCCAGGAGAAGGATTTTCATAAATTACTTGATGATAACGCTCAAAATACTCTTTAAAATTATTAATCAATGCTACTGTTTTATCAAAAACTTCTCTGCTTTCACATCTTTGCATTAGAAGATGTTCTGCACCAAACATTTCTGGTACTTCAGTTAGCACACAACTTCCCCCCATTGCAATCACCTGATCCGAAAGCCTTCCAATCAATGGATTAGCGGTAATTCCACTAAAACCATCGCTTCCTCCACATTTTAAACCAATACGAAGTTTTGATATAGGGACACCTGTGCGCTGAAATGTATCTACATATCTCTGTAACTCATGAATCAAAGAAATTCCCTCTGCTATCTCATCTTCTACATCCTGACAATTTAAAAACTTTACACGCTTAGGATTATATTCTCCTAATATTTTTTTAAACTCATCAATGTGATTATTTTCACATCCCAAACCAAGGACTAATACTCCAGCCGCATTTGGATGCTTCACCATTCCAGCTAATATCTGCTGTGTAATCAGTAAATCCCCTCCTAGCTGCGAACAGCCATAAGGATGAGAAAAACTTCTTGCACCAGTTTTCTGTGCAAGTGTTTCTGCAATTTTGTTAACACAGCCAACCGTATTTATAATCCAAATCTCATTACGAATACCAACATCTCCATTCTCTCTCAAATATCCTTGAAAGGTCTTCGCCTCTATTTCTATTGGAAGTTCATAAAAAGAAGGTTGATAGGAATACTCTAACTTTCCTGAAAGTCCTGTTTTTAAGTTATGTGTATGCACATGCTCTCCTTTTTTGATATCACAAATTGCATAGCCAATAGGATTTCCATATTTCATAACAGGCATTCCCTGTTTGATATCACAAATAGCATATTTATGACCATTTTCCAAATTTATCTCTACATTATCCAATCTATGAATCTGCATCTTTCATCTCCTTTGCCAGATATGAATAATCCTCTCCCCAATACTTTGTATTGGCTAAAATTTCTGATAGCGTATGTGATTTCATAAATGCAACAACTTCTTCATCATCAACCGGCTCATCACACTGATAGAACTCAATCAATTTTTTCCATGAAAAAAGCAATGCTTTTGGTACTTTGTTGTATCTTTTCTGGTACTCTATAATAGATGGAAGTACCCTAACTTTAAATTTGCTAACAGAGTTTAATACTATAGATCTTAGTCGATGTTCTATGTACGGATTATCAAATCGTTCCAATACACAATTTGCATACTCCTCTAACTCTTCCTTTGGAAGATTTAACGTAGGAATGATTTCATCAAAAATACATTTTTTTATGTACTGATAAATCTTTGGGTCATCCATACAATCTTTTACTGTAGCTTTTCCCTCTAATAATCCATAGCATACCATTGCAGTATGTGCACCATTCAAAATACGAACCTTTCTCGTATGGTAAAGTTCTAATTGGTCTTTTGTCACAATCACATTCAACCCTGCGGATAGAAAATCCATTTCCTGTAACAAATCATACTCTGTTTCAATAACCCACAGATAAAAACTTTCTGATGCATTCTGCATTCTATCTTCATAATCAAGTTCTTCTGCCATCTCTTTGGAATATCCTGTATTAATACGATCCACTAAAGTATTTGTAAAAACATTCTCTTTTTCTACCCATTCTATAAACGCTTCATCCCAATCCCAAAGTTTCGCATACTGCAAAATACACTTTTTCAATTGGTCACCATTATGTTCTATCAACTCACATGGTAAAAAAATAAATCCGCGTAATCCAAGTTCATATCTTTTCTTCAATAATAAGGCTACTTTTGCTGGAAAGTTTTTGGGCGGTACATCATTTTGTTTATCTTCTTCTGAAAAAACAATCCCTGCTTCAGTTGTATTGGATACAATAAATCTAAAATCTGGATTTTCTGCCAACTTCAAAAATGCTTCGAAATCAACATAAGGATTTATACAGCGCGATATACTATCAATAATCTCTTTTTCTACCCCTTCTTTTCCACGTGTAATGTGCGTATACACACAATTCTGCTCATTAAGCATATCACACATTCCCTTTTCGATAGGCTGTATAATAACAATATTCCCATTAAAAATATGTTCATTATTCATTTTTTGAATCATCCAGTCTACAAATCCACGAAGGAAACCACCTTCACCAAACTGTATGATTCGTTCTACTCGCATTGCTTTTTTAAAATTCATATTCTCACCCTCTCATTGTATACATTTATTCTATCCTAGAATGGATATTTTTCCAATCCTTAAAAAACATCTGCTGGGCCAATACCACGGAAGCAGCTACCTTCTATTATAAGTCCTATTTTACATCTTCTCATACTTAAAATCTTAAAATATAAAAGGCAACTTGCTCCCTTTGGTCGCAAATTGCCAATCTTTTCCTTTACACTATGCAATTATTTTAAATTTAATCCATCTGCAAATGCTTTTCCAACAACATCTCCTAGCGCAAGATAGGTATTATTTGCTGGATCATATGCAATTGGTTTTAATTTCTTTGGATCAATCTTTCCATTTGTTAAAACAGATTCATCTGCATTCACATTTACAATTTCTCCAACTAAAATGCCATCTACAAAAGATTTCACCTTACATTCCAATGCCACTGGAAGCTCGTCAATCAATGGCGCATTTACTTTTTCACTCTTTGTTGCATGAAATCCAGCCTTTGCAAACTTATCTGGAACATCATTGGCTGACACAATACCCACATAATCACATGCATCTATGGTATCTTCTGTTGCAATACTTACAGTAAATGCTCCTGTAACTGCAAAATTCTCTGTTGTCTTATGAGGTGCTAAACTGATTGAAATTTCTTCATAATCTGTAATGGTTCCCCACGCAGCATTCATTGCATTTGGAACTCCATTTTCATCATATGTACCAATGATAAGTACTGGCATTGGAAATAATAGTGGTTTTGCACCAAAATCTACTCTGCTCATCCTTAAAACTCTCCTTTAAATAACCTATTTCTTTTTGCGGTATTTAGATTCAATAGCGACCGTATATACTGCCATAGCTCCAATACTAATAAGCATTGTTCCCAATATAGGTATAATGATCAAGGCAGAGTTCTGCTCATTTAATATTAACAAAGGTAATCCAATTAATATAAACAAACCACCATATACACACCACAATATACCTAAAGCTCGATTATAACTTTTCACATCTTCTATTGGACCTACTTCAGCATTTGCCCAAAAACCAAAAGGTTTTGCTTTCTTGGAATTCATATCATAAATACCCATTGCAATAAATAATACACCCATGATTGTCCAAATAATGAAAGCCATCAATCTTTCTTCCATAACCATTCTCCTATACCGCCAAAAAATTTAAATTTATAAATTAAATCAATATAATTTTACTCCTGTGCGGCTTATTCTTCAAGTTTATGTCAATTATTCTAAAATAAATCTTATTCAAGTATAGAATTCTTAAATTCTGCAAAAACTTCCTGTATAGAAAAATTATGTAGAAATCACACAGGAGGCCACCCATGGGCACATACAAAGTAGACATCTGCGGGGTCAACACCTCAAAACTTCCCATACTAAAAGAAGCTGAAAAAGAAGAACTATTTAAAAAAATCAAAGCTGGTGATATGGACGCACGCGAAACCTACATTCAAGGCAACCTACGCCTCGTCCTTTCTGTCATCCGCCGCTTTTCAAATCACAACGAAAACCTCGATGACCTATTTCAAATCGGCTGTATCGGATTAATGAAGTCCGTCGATAATTTTGATCCAACTATAGGCGTTAAGTTCAGTACCTATGCTGTTCCGATGATTATCGGAGAAATCCGTCGTTATCTGCGAGATAACTCATCTTATCGAATCCCTCGTTCTCTGCGAGATACGGCTTACAAGGCCATTCATGCAAAAGAAATGCTTTCGAAAAATTCCTTTCACGAACCTACCCTAGAAGAAATCGCAAAAGCCTGCGAACTAACAAAAGAAGAAATCGTCTATGCCTTAGATGCCATACAAACACCTCTAAGTTTATTCGATCCTGTATACACAGATAGCGGCGATACACTGTATGTCATGGATCAGATTTCCGACAAGAAAAATAAAGAGGAAAATTGGATTGAAGACCTCTCTCTCTCTTCTGCCATGAAGCAATTAAATGACAGAGATGAACAGATTATTCGATTACGTTTTTTTGAAGGAAAAACCCAGATTGAAGTTGCCGAGCAGATTCACATCTCGCAGGCTCAAGTCTCTCGATTAGAAAAAAATGCACTAAAAAGTATGCGCGCCTACCTAACGTAGACGCGCACATAAAATTACATATCATTTTATAAATCTAAGAATCCCATAATTGCAATACCAATAACAATAAGTACAATCATAAGATAATGTTTTGCCGACATTTTTTCCTTTAAGAAAATACGGCTCCAAAGTACTGATGCCGCACAATAAGAAGAAATAATAGGTGCGGACATTGCAAGGTGTTCGGTGTCAGCGATTGCATAAATATATGCAAACTGACCTGCTGTTTCACATACAGCACCGATATATTTTGGTGCTTCCATCTTTGGAATAAGCTTATCTTTCTTAATAAGTACTACATAGATAAAGCAACAGATTCCTGCAAAGAGGAATGTTAATTCATAAGCTACGTTTGCACTATCTTCGTTTAATGTTTCAAGGACACGGTTATCTGCGAAAGTTCCAAGAGCATCCAAAATACAGTAGCAAACTGGAAGTGCTAATGCAATAAGGCTCTTTGAGTACTTATAGTTACTTGCCTTCTGACGTTCAGCACGCATTTCGGCATCCTCAAAATAGTCTACTACACCAAGTCCGATAGCGCCTCCTACTACAAGTGCAATTGCAACAAGTGCAAGAGGTGAGAATTCGGATAAACCAACCATCGCAATCGTCATTACTGCTACTAAACCACCAGATGAATTACAAATTGGTGAAGAAACAGACAATTCGATATAACGAAGTCCCAAATATCCCATTGCCATAGAACCTATGTATAAAAGTGATACTGGTAAATAGGTAAGGATAATACTGAAAGAAATCTCTGTTCCACCTACAAAAATCTCAAATGCAGCATGAAGTCCCATGACAACACCTACTGCCATTACCATTTTTAAGTGACTGTATTTGTCCTTTGCATCTACACAGCCAATTTTTGAGAAAAGGTCAGAACCTGACCAACAAATTAATGTTACAATTGATAAAATAAACCACATATTTTTTACTTCCTTTATTTAATAACCTTATTTAAGGCTACTCCGACCATAGAAGCCATCATACACTTGATGATGTCCCCTAGAATGAATGGCAGTGAAACCGTTGTAAATGCAGCTAACACATTCCATTCATTGTATATACACATTCCAATCACTGCACAAATATGCTGAATTGGAATTCCTATCAAAATAGATACTACACAATATCGTTTCATGGAAATCTTCTTTCCACGAAACAGACTGATTGCAATCACGGCAAACAAAAATCCAAAATAAAATCCACCTGTTGGACCAAACAACTTTCCTGGACCGCCTGTTCCAGCAGAAAATACTGGTAAACCAATCAATCCCATAAAAAGATAAATTAAAATGCTAAGTCCCGCCTCTTTGGGTTTTAATATCAGTCCAATGATATTTACTACAATCGTATGCAAACTAATTACGATAGGCGTAAATGGTAGTGGTATGATAAAAAATGATGTCACACACATAATTGCTACACAAAGAGCAATCTTTGTGAGTGTCTTCGTCTTTAGTTTTCTATTCATTTATCTACACTCTTTTCCAATTTTACATCGATATCTTATCCAAAATTCCTGTCAGATGAGCAATCGTTACTCCATAATTCGTCATTGGAACCATCTGCTCCTTTGCCCTATCAATACGGCTCATCACATAACGGCGGTTAAACATACATCCGCCACATTGAATAATCAAATCATAGTCCCTCAAATCCATTGGAAAATCTGTTCCACTTACGATATCTACTTTCATCTCTGTACCGAAACGTTTACGTAGCATGTTAGGAATTTTCACCCGTCCGATATCTTCTGATAACGGTGCATGGGTACAGCACTCTGCGATAAGTACACGTGAATTATTATTCAACGAATCAATCGCCGTTGCACTCTCCACATAATAAGGTAAATCACCTTTGTATGCTGCAAACAGTACAGAAAATGAAGTTAACATACTTTCCTCAGGCTTATTCTCATATACTTCCTGAAATACCTGTGAGTCAGTAATAATTAATTTTGGAGGCTTCATTTCCTGAATCAAGGCCTTTTTCATTTTATCTGGTGTTACCGAAATAACAATGCATTTCTTATCTAAAAGCTCACGGATGGTCTGCACCTGTGGTAAAATAAGTCGCCCTTTTGGTGCCTGTACATCCTGTGGCATTACCAACATAACTGTATCATCTTCTCCTACCAAATCTCCTGTGATAAATGGAAGTTCAAATGCCTCTGGCATATTACGAACCAAAGCATCCTTTACTTTTTCCATATTCTCACCTGTTTTGGCATTGATACAAATTGGTTCTTCTTTCGAAAATGTTTTAATTATTTCCACAAGACGATGCTCTTTCGAGCCCTTATTATAAGAATCAGAGCCCTGTGTTCTATTCATTAATACAAGCACAGGAATTTTCTTTATTTTTAAATACTGATACCATTCTTCCTCTACCGTTAAATCATCTGCATTATCTGCAATCAGAAGAATTGCCATATCACACTTTTCTACTGCGTGACGTGTTCGCTGTGTTCTCGCCTCGCCAAGCTCTGTCTCATCATCGAACCCCGCTGTATCTATAAACACACATGGACCTAGTGGAGATATTTCCATTGCCTTTGTCACCACATCCGTAGTCGTTCCAGCTACATCCGATACAATGGAAATATCCTGTCCTGTAAATGTATTTAAGAACGTAGATTTACCGCTATTTACTTTTCCAAAAATACCGATATGCAAACGATTTGCACTTGGTGTAGCGTTTAAACTCATAGTTACTCCTAGAAACGGAAATCTCTCTTTCCGTCTGCAATATTATGTATATATTCTGTAGCAGTTGCTTTTACTTTTGGATTTGGAATTTTTTCTAACTCTTCTTCAATAAGCTTGCTACCGATTTCTTTTGTTTCTGGACTTGCATAATCCTCTAAATACTCTTTTAAAGTCATAAGCGCATTTGGATGACAGCAGTTTAGAATCTGCATATTTTTGCAAAGAGTCATAAATCTGTCCCCTGTTCTGCCTTCACGATAACATGCAGTACAAAAACTTGGAATATGTCCCATTTTAATCAGCCAGTTTACAACCTCATCCAATGTACGGTTGTCACTAACATCAAACTGCTCTGTCGTCACATCTTCTGCTTCTGGTTCAGCGTAACCACCTACACTAGTACGAGATGCTCCACTAAGCTGAGACACGCCAAGTGGCAATACCTTTTCACGCACAGCTTGTGATTCTCTCGTAGAAATAATCATACCTGTATATGGAACCGAAATGCGAATCAATGCACAAATTTTTGCAAAGATATCATCATCAATACCATTATCAAAAGTATCTGGATCAATATCATCGGCACGTTTCAAACGTGGTACACTAATCGTATGAGGACCTACTCCATGTACCGCTTCTAAATGTTCTGCATGCATCAAAAGTCCTGCAAATTCATAACGATATAGTTCCAAGCCAAACAATACCCCAAGACCTACATCATCAATGCCACCCTGCATCGCTCTGTCCATAGCTTCTGTATGGTAAGCATAATCGTGTTTTGGTCCTGTTGGATGTAATTCTTCATAACTCTTTTTGTTATATGTTTCCTGGAATAAAATATATGTACCAATCCCTGCATCATGTAATTTACGATAGTTTTCTACGGTAGTCGCAGCAATATTTACATTTACACGACGAATCGCACCATTTTTATGTTTGATACTATAAATCGTATCAATACATTCCAAAATATATTCGATTGGATTATTTACTGGATCTTCTCCTGCTTCAATCGCAAGACGCTTATGTCCCATATCCTGTAATGCAATAACTTCTTTTGCCACTTCTTCCTGTGTAAGTTTCTTTCTCGCAATATGTTTGTTCTTCAAATGATATGGACAATATACACAACCATTCACACAATAGTTTGACAAATATAAAGGTGCAAACATAACGATACGATTGCCATAATAATCCTCTTTGATTTGTTTTGCCAAATCATACATCTGTTGAATCTTTTCTGGCATATCACAAGCAAGAAGCACCGATGCTTCTCTGTGATTTAAACCTTTTCGTTCTCTTGCTTTATTTAATATTTCATCAATAAGAGCCACATTATCTTTGTTCGCATCTGCATAAGCCAATGTATCCAAAATCTCTTCATCTGAAATAAACTCTTCTGCTTTTAATGATTTTACATCGTACATTTCTTTTACTCTTTTCTATATTAATATTTAAAATCGAATTTCATAAAAATCATACCCATATATTTTACTACAAAACTGCTAATTTTTACATCATTATTTTTTAAATTTTATACAATTTATTTTCTATAATTGATAGTCGCCTCTATCACACACTAAATCATATCCCATTTTCTTCATTCGCAGTCTTAAATTCGCATCGCCTTCTGTTGATTCATCTCCTGTGCATGCTTTATTATCATAAAGCCTATACTTATCTCGTACATCATTTGGGGATAGATTTGGCATCACAACATTTGCTCCTGCTAAAATACCTAATTCTCTTCCTTCTTCATGTATGGTTCCAAGCGCTGTCGTCGCTGGAAGAAGTGCATGCGGATGAATCAATCGGATAATCGCCAAAAGGCGCAAGGTCATTTCTAAAGTACCAGCCCGTTCCTCTCCATAAGGCGTTTCCTTTTGTGGAATAAACGGACCAATTCCCACCATATGAGGTTCTAACTCTTTGATAAACATCAAATCCTCATACAATGTTTCTATGCTCTGATATGGAGAACCAACCATAAACCCACAGCCTACCTGATATCCGATTTCTTTTAAATCAAAAAGACATTGCTTTCTTGTTTGTAATGATAATTCTGCTGGATGAAGTTTTCCATAATGTGCTTCATTTGCTGTCTCATGTCGAAGCAAATATCTGTCTGCTCCTACATCAAAATACTTCTGGTAACTCTCCTTTGATTTTTCACCAATAGATAAGGTAATTGCACAATCCGTATATTTTTTTCGGATTTCACTTACAATTTCACATACACGATCATCGGAAAAATATCCATCTTCTCCGCCTTGTAGCACAAATGTGCGGTAACCTAATGCATATCCCTTTTCACAACAGGATAAAATGGTTTCTTTATCCAAACGGTAACGTTGGGCACAAGCATTACTACGGCGAATCCCACAATAATAGCAATCATTTTTGCAGTAATTAGTAAACTCAATAAGACCTCTTTTAAATACTTTTTTTCCATAAACCGAGTCAGCCACTTCACGTGCTTGTGCACAAAGATATGCTACGTCCTCTTCTGCAGCTTCTCCAAGAAGAACCTCTAATTGTACAAACTCAATATTCTGTTTTTTTCGTACTACTTTTACAATCTCTTGATATTCCATACAAATCGAAATGCTCCCCAACTTCCTAATGATACAATTGCTGGCACAAGTACACACAATACCTTAATTCCCAAAATCGTACCTGCACTTTGTACCATACCAGCATTTGACAATGCTGCATCGTAGCCAATCCATCCTAATAGTGCTACACTGGTTGCTGAACCTATTGCCTGTCCTAAGCGTCGAAGCATATTAAATGTGCCATAAATCGTGCCTTCTGTACGCTTTCCAAGTAAATACTCGTTATAATCTATCGTTTCTCCAACCAATCCCCATTGCATCATAGTACCTATACTAATAAAACTACCTGCAAGGGCACTCAAAATAATATGTGTCCATGCATTTACATCTATCGTTATATGTAATGCAAACAAAATCATATACAACCCAATACCGATTACGGTTGTCTTACAAATTAAATTTATACTTCCCATTTTCTTTACTAACTTAGGCGAAAACAACAACACCAATATACTAAGCGGCATTGATAAAATAGTACTTGCACTCATAAGCGCTAAACTACCTAAAACATCGGAAAACATATATGTACCCATGGTCTGCGAAATCGCCATCGTAAGTCCCTGGCAGATACCATGGATTGCCAATGCCATAAATGCTCGATTCTTTGCAAAAACTTCAAAAATATCTGTAATCTTTGCCTCCTCTGGCGCCGTATGACTTATCTGTGTACAACGTTCTTCTGTGAATTTGTAACTGAAAAGACAACCTATAAATCCAACCAGTGCACATACTGTCACACCCATACCATAACCTAGCTGAGGTGCCTTTGCAAACATAGAAATAATAATTGGAAATAATGTCATTGGAATGAGATTTCCAAGCATAGCACCAATACCTCGAGCTGAGGAAAGCTGTGCACGTTCTTCATCATTTTTTGCCATGGCAGCAAGCAGGCTTCCATATGGTATATTAAACAAATTATATGCCAACTCATACAACAAATAGGTCGTAAATATTACCACCAGTTTTGCCATACCATCTACCCAATTAGGTGCTGTAAACACCAATATCCCTGTTATGGCTACAAGTGGGGTCGCACGCAACATCCAAGGGCGAAATTTACCATCTTTATATTTCTTTTTAGCAAACATCTTGTCTAAAAATATGCCAACAATTGGATTGCTAATCGCATCCCACACCTTCCATATCAATGTCAATACTGCAAGCATGCCCATATCAATCATTGCTACATTTACATAATATCTTGTCAAAAAACTTCCCATAATCGAGAAAGTCATGCATTCACCAAAATCTCCAAAGGCATAACCTAATAAATGCTTTTTCGTTAATTTATCTTGTTTCATTTTCTTATATCACCCTAAATATGATTCCTTATTACTCTAATCTAATGATTATATCACTTTTTTATCAAAAACACAGCCTAAAAATAGTAGCAAGTTAATTTTCAAAAAAAGACGTCCACTTCATCGTGGACGTCTTCTCTTAACCATATATAATCTATACTTTATCCTAATGTTTTATTCAGGAATGCAACAATTCCTGCTTCTACTTCATCTTTGATCTCATTATAATTATGAATTTCATGACGATATCCTTCGTATAATTTAGTTGTAATGTCATGTCCTGTTTCCTCTAACCATTTTGAAACAAGCTTTACTCCATCGCCAAAACTTCCACAAGGATCTTCGTCTCCAGCTATATTGTAAAGTGGAATCTGTGGAACTTTTACTGCCCATTCTGGATTATTTACTTCGTCAATCATCTCTATAAACTGTAATAACGCCTCATTTGATGTTGGTTTTGTAAAAGCATCAAATGGATCTGTTGCATGGTCTATCTGAACAAATGGATCATGACAAATCCATTCATTTCCAATTTTGACTTCTTCAATACGAGAGAAAAGTCCACCAAGCATATTGCCCAATATTTCAGGATCAGCTTCTGCACCTTTTCCCGCTTCAACAAGAGGTCTTAGCACTTTGATTCCTTCTTCACATGGTACAGCACCTGGTCCTACTGTGCCACAAATGATTGCAGCTTTCAGTTCAGCACCATATTTTGCAAGAAACTGACGGGTGATGATAGAACCCATACTATGCCCAAACATAAAATATGGAATATCTGGATATTTTTCCTGAACAATTCCTTTTAATAAATGTTCATCTTCCATCATGGTCTTGCATCCTTTTGTACCCCAATCAGCCCATGTATTATTTTCGAGAGCTGTTTTACCGTGTCCCACATGGTCATCTGCCGCAACAATAAATCCTGCATCCATAAGTTTTACAATCATGTGTAGATATCTTCTAGAATGCTCTCCAAATCCATGTACAAGCTGAACAATTCCTTTTGGCTGACATGCTGGTACATAAATCCATCCATACACCTCATCACGTTGGTTAAAAGATAAAAATTTCACTTCATGTATCATAGGCTTACCTCCTCTATTTAGTTTTCCTTCTTAGGTAATTTAACTATAACACATTTCTTATCTGACGAATATAGTTTCACTAAAAATCTTCTTCAATCTTAACAAACATATCCTACCTATATAACTGAATCAGTGAACGAATCTCATACCCATACTCTAACCATAAAATCAGCTCTTCTTTCGCATTTTCATATTGTGCAAATAATTTCTTCTTTTCATTAACATCCCTATACACTTTCCAATAACCTGAATACAAATAGTTCTTACCATTCTGTTCCATGAATCCCCACACATCTTCTATTGGATACCCTAGAAGAACTCCCATTTCATGTGGAAAATCTTTTCTTTGATTCATATATGCCTTGTAACGGTATTGAAAGTTTCTCAAGATACCAACTAGTGATAAATCCCTATACCCAATCCTCTTTAAAAACTTTTGAACTTCTGAATCCTGTAAATATTCCATTAATTTCTTAAATCTAAATAATAAAAACGAGATTTTATTATGTTGTCGATACAAACAATATGGTATTATTCCTGTTTGCTTTAAAATTGCATGAACTTTTCCTTCATCATTCGATGTAACAATTAAGAAATTAGACATTTTGACTCCTGTAATCACAGGTGCACATTGCAATGCCATCTTACTTTCTACTCGTGATAAATCCATAGACTGTACAACCCTAAATACTTCCTGACACATATGAACTCCTTCTATTTATCAATCCTCTTTCCTAATTATTCTTCTCATTTAGATATAAAAAAAACGAGAAGTTTCTCTTTTTTGAAACTTCTCGGTCTTATATTTTTTTCAAATAGAACTTTTATATTAAATTAAAATGTAACGACTTCTTCTGGAGCTCCGAAAGAACTAAATGTTGCTACCACATTTTCGAAATATAACACCTGTGTATTATCATCGTTTTCATCATACATGCCTCTGAGATTTTCATAAGCATCTAACATAGATTTTTTTGCTTCAATTCGGTCATCATTTACCAACTCCCCTGCAACTCTAAGCCATACACCATTCTTAAATGCGCAGATTTCAGCCTTTGGATTTGCTGCAAGCTGTTTTGAAACTGGTTTTACTTTCCCAGTTTGAATGTAGAGTTTTCCTTCAAAAATATGTACTGTACCGAAAGGACGTACACGTGGCTGATCACCTTCTACGGTTGCTAAGTAATACACTTCCGCTTCCTTTAAGAAATTACAAATTCTCTCCATTTTTCTCCTCCTGTAAAAATCAGGGGAACTTAGTTCCCCTGACTCCAATTAATCATTAAATCCAACTCTACCATTGTAGTTTGTATGTAACAGTCTATGTGCTTTATGTGAATTTGGTTTTACCAAAAATTCATCATAAAGTTTTTTAATCTGAGGATTATTGTGTGACTGGCGAAGCACCTGTCTTTCATCCTCGCTGTAAAGAGCTTTTGCTCTCTTTTCTTTGTATGTATCTAAGATATCATCATCTTCGTTTGGTAAGAAACATGGTCTTACATATGGCTGTCCACCACCAGCAATACATCCGCCAGGACATCCCATGATTTCGATAAAGTGATATTTTGATTTACCTGCACGAATATCATCAAGCAACACTTTTGCATTCTTCATACCATGAGCAATAGCTACATTTACTACTGTACCATTAATATCGAGTGAAGCTTCACGAATACCTTCAAAACCACGAACCTGTTCAAATTTGATTGCTTCGTGCTCTTCTCCTGTAAGTACGAAATATACCGTACGAAGTGCTGCTTCCATAACACCACCTGTTACACCGAAAATAACGCCAGCACCTGTGTATTCACCCATAAGATCCTGATCAAATTCTTCGTCTGGAAGACGATTGAACATAATACCGGCACGCTTAATCATACGAGCAAGTTCACGAGTTGTAAGAACTGCATCTACATCTTTCATGCCATCAACTTGCATCTGTTCACGTTCTTTTTCGTCTTTCTTTGCTGTACATGGCATGATAGATACTACGAAAATATGCTTTGGATCAATGTCATTCTTGTCAGCATAATAAGATTTAATAATCGCACCCTGCATCTGATGTGGTGATTTACAAGTAGAAAGATGTGGAAGTAAATCACTGTAATTGTATTCTGCGTAGTTTACCCATCCTGGTGAACAAGATGTAATCATTGGTAATGTGCCACCTTCCTGAATTCTAGAAAGAAGTTCTGTACCTTCTTCCATGATTGTAAGGTCAGCTGCAAAGTTTGTATCGTAAACTTTATGGAAACCAAGACGTTTCAACGCCGCTACCATTTTTCCTGTAACAGGTGTGCCGATTGGCATACCGAATTCTTCACCAAGAGCTGCACGAACTGCTGGCGCAGTCTGAACTACAACGTGCTTACCAGCTTTAAATGCTGCATCGACTTTACCGATTTCAGATTTTTCCATGAGAGCGCCTGTTGGACATACGCTTACACACTGTCCACAGAGAATACATGGTGAATCGGCGAAAGAACGGTCTTCTGCTGGACCAACAATTGTCTTAAATCCGCGGTTCTGGAATCCAAGGATACCTGCACCATGGGCATTTTCGCAACGAGCTACACAACGTCCACAAAGGATACATTTTGAAGTATCACGAATAATGGATGGTGTAATCTGATCCAATGTTGTAGGTGTTTTTATACCCTGATAACGACCTTCACGAGCACCTGTAACCGCTGCTACATGTAAAAGTTCACACTGACCATTCTTGTCACACTGCTGACAATTCTGGTTGTGGTTTGATAATAATAATTCTACAGACGCACGACGTGCTTCTGTTGCCTTGGTACTGGAAATACGAATATCCATACCTTCGCTTACTGGATTTACACAAGAAGCTACAAGACCTCTTGCACCAGCAACTTCTACTAAACAAACACGGCAAGAACCATTGGAACATTCGCCATGATTAAATGCACATAAAGATGGAATCTCATATCCACATGCTTTTGCAGCTTCGAGGATTGTCATCCCCTCTTCTACCTGATAGGAGACACCTTCAATTTTAATATTAACTTTTGCCATTTGATTGCCCTCCTAATTACTGTTTCTCAATTGCTGCGAATTTACATGTATCAATACAAGCACCACACTTGATACACTTAGCTGAATCAATCTGGAAGGAAGCAAGTTTCTTACCAGGTGCTGTGTAATCAGTTCTTGCAATTGCATTCGCAGGACACATCTTCGCACACATACTACAACCGAAACATTTATCCTGAACAATTGCATAACGCATAAGATTCTTACAAATTTTAGCAGGACACTTCTTGTCAACAATATGAGCAATGTATTCATCTCTAAAGTTACGAAGTGTAGACATAATAGGATTTGCTGCAGTCTGACCAAGTGCACATAAGGAGTTTGCCTGTACTGCTTGACCTAATTCTTCTAATTCTTCTAAATCCTGCATTGTACCATTACCTTCTGTAATGCGAGTAAGGATTTCTAACATTCTCTTTGTACCGATACGACATGGAGAACATTTACCACAAGATTCGTCACAAATAAATTCCATATAGAATTTTGCAACGTCAACCATACAGTTATCTTCGTCCATAACGATAGCACCACCAGAACCCATCATAGAGCCTTTGGCTACTAAGTTATCAAAATCAATTGGCTCATCCAAGTGAGCGGCTGTTAAACATCCACCAGATGGTCCACCAGTCTGAATTGCTTTGAATTCTTTATCATCTGGAATACCACCACCGATATCATAAATAAGTTCACGAAGTGTTGTTCCCATAGGTACTTCTACGAGACCTACGTTATTTACTTTTCCACCTAAAGCGAATACTTTTGTACCTTTTGATTTTTCTGTACCACAAGCTGCAAATTCTTCTGCACCTTCACGTAAAATGTAAGGAACACATGCAAGCGTCTCTACGTTGTTTACGATGGTTGGTTTTCCCCAAAGACCTTTTACTGCAGGGAAAGGTGGACGTGGTCGTGGCATACCTCTCTTACCTTCGATAGAGTTAAGAAGCGCTGTTTCTTCACCACAGACGAATGCACCTGCTCCTAAACGGATATTTGCCTGGAAGCTGAAACCAGAACCCATAATATTTTCACCTAACACGCCTGCTTCGTTCATCTGATTAATCGCATTCTGCAAACGATTTACAGCGATAGGATATTCTGCACGTACATAGAAGTATCCTTCTGATGCACCAATTGCATAACCTGCAATCATCATACCTTCGATAACTGCAAATGGATTACCTTCTAAGATAGAACGGTCCATGAATGCACCTGGGTCACCTTCGTCACCATTACATACAACATACTTCTGGTCTGCTTCTGTTGCGAAAGCGAACGACCATTTACGACCAGCTGGGAAACCACCGCCCCCACGGCCACGAAGACCAGAAGCTAAAATTTCATCTAATACTTCCTGCTGAGTCATAGACAGAGCACGTTTTAAACCAACAAATGCTCCTTTACCCATAGCTTCATCAATATTTTCTGGATTGATAACACCACAACCATGAAGTGCGATTCTCTTCTGTTTCTTATAGAAATTAATATCTTCCTGTTTTACCACTTTTTCATTTGTAGCTGGATCAACGTAAAGAAGACGTTCTACGATTTCTCCACCGATAATATCTTTTTCAAAAATTTCTTCTACGTCTTCAATCTGTACCAGACGATAAAGTGTATCTTCTGGATAAATCTTTACAAATGGTCCCTGTGAACAGAAACCGAAACATCCTACGATATTTACAGTTACTTTGTCATTCATATCTTTTTCATCAATCATTGCCTGAAATTTGTCTTTAATTTCCAAAGAGTTTGATGAAATACATCCTGTACCACCACATAAAAGAATGGCACGTTTTCCATTTGAACCATCTAATTTGCTATTTAAAGCCTCTTCGCAGGCGCAAATTTTTGTACTTAAATCATCAAATGTTTTCATTAGTTTGCACCTCCTAAAGCACGATATTCTTCTACAATTGGTTCTACCATATCAACTGTAAGTTTTGGATATACCTTTCCATTAATGGTAACTGCTGGTGCAATACCACAGGCACCGATACAACGAAGTGCATCTATAGTAAACAAACCATCTTCCGATGTCTCACCAGGTCCAATTCCGATAAGTTCAGAGAATTTATCAATAATCTGCTGAGCTCCTTTTACATAACATGCAGTTCCTAAGCAACATCCAATAACATATTTTCCCTTTGGTTCCAAAGAAAAGAAAGAATAGAATGTAACTACTCCATAGATTTCTGCTACAGAAATGCCTGTTTTTTCAGATACAATCTGCTGAACATCCAACGGAATATATCCATATTCATTCTGAATGTCACTTAAAATCATCATAAGCGGAGTTTTTTCATTTGCGTATCTGTCACAGATTTCGCTAATTGTCTTCACTCCTGCTTCACTTATCTTTGCCATTTTTACCTCCTAATTATCCCTTAAGGTCTTAAACTCATACCACCTTCAAGAATGATAGTTTCACCTGTCATATACTTGAAGTCTGGACCTGCTAACTGAACACATACACGACCAATTTCTAATTCAGGATCACCAAAATGTCCCATTGGTGGCATTGGCCAGTTTTTCTTAAAGCTTTCTGGATAAGCCTTTGCATATTTTTCTAGCTGAAGTGTCCAAGACAATGGACAAATACTGTTTACATTGATTCCGTCTTCTGCCCATTCTGTCGCAGCTACACGAGAAAGTGCACGAATACCTTCTTTTGCCGCACCGTTTGCTGCCTGACCAAGTCCACCAGACATACCTGCACTAGAAGCAAAGTTGATAACAGAACCTTTCGAAGCTACTAAATATGGATAGCAAGCTTTCATATAATAGAAAGCACCATATAAACCAGAATAAATAGCTAAATCAAACTGTTCTGTTGTATGTACCGCAAGTGGAACACCTGCTTCGGAAGCCTGCGCACAGTTAATTAACACATCAATGCCTCCAAATGTTTCAACTGCCTGTTTTACTACATTATCAACAATTTCTTCACAATCCGCTTCTTTACGGATATTTGCTACGAATGTCAATACTTTGATTCCATAAAGTCTTTCTAATTCTTCTTTTGCATCCAATAACTTCTGTTCTGTACGACCTGTAAGAACGAGGTTACAACCTTCTTTTGCGTATGCAGTTGCAATACCGTAACCGATAGAACCACAACTACCATCTTTTAAAACTGCTCTACCACCACCTGTGATAATGGCTGTTTTACCTTGTAAATGCCCCATAATACATCCTCCTAAAAATTTTGTTACCGATTAACAATCTTAAGGAATTATACCATTAGATACGAAAAAAAGATATCGAAAAAGACCGAAAACTCCATGTTTCGCAAACTTTCGAAGTCTTCGGCCTTATAGACACTTTATTCAATTAGATTTTATAAAATCAGTGCAATCTACACTAATAAATACACAAAATATGACACATAACCAAGAAGCATCATAATTGCCCAAGGACGAGTAAGTTCCTTTCTTTTGATAGTTGCTACCCAAAGAAGTACACCAGCCGCTACAGCAATAATACCATCCACTAAGAATGTTGGCTGATATGGGACAGGAGTAATCAAAGCACTTGTTCCTAATACAAAAAGGATATTGAAGATGTTTGAACCAACGATGTTACCAATAGCAATATCTGCATTTCCTTTTTTTGCAGCTGTAACAGATGCTACTAATTCAGGAAGAGAAGTTCCTAACGCTACGATAGTAAGACCAATGAAACGTTCTGAAATACCAATCACCTGTGCAATTGCTGTTGCTGCATCTACGGAGATATTAGCACCTAAAACTACTACTGCACCACCTACAAGAACAAAAAGAAGTAATTTCCATACTGGTCTCTCTTCTTCTGCCTCTTCTTCTGTACCTTTCTTTGCTAAAAAGTATAAGTAAACCAAATATATAATAAAACAAACCCACAAAATAATACCTTCAGCAAAAGTAAGTACATTCCCAGACATACCTAACACAATTAAAAGTACCGTAATTGCAAGCATAAAAGGCATTTCAACCATAAGTGTAGATTTCTGAACTGCGACAGTTGTAATAAAACCTGTGATACCAAGAATGATTAAAATATTTAAAATATTTGAACCAACTACGTTACCAATTGAAATATCTGCAACACCATTTAAAGCACCTGTAATTGAAACAGCAGCTTCTGGAGCTGATGTACCCATTGCTACGATAGTAAGACCTACTACCAGCTGAGGAATACCAAATTTAGTTGCAATACCAGCAGCACCATCTACGAAATAGTCTGCACCTTTAACTAACATTGTAAAACCAATTACTAATAAGCCAATCTGTAATAATAATTCCATGTTCTTTTCTCCTTTCGTAAATAAACACTAGTCAAATAATGAAATTCCATATCTTGCTTTTCTATAAATCTTCATTGCAATTGTAGCGATTGCTTGATATATAACATAAATCGTTGGCAAACCACCTACTATGATACCGAATAAAACAACTAAGATCTCTACCATAATTTTATACTCCTTTTATTCTCCTATTTATAATGTATGAAACCATATCGAACTATTTTTTAACATATATTATCTCCACATTCAACTAAGGGATGGTTAAGAACAAACCTCTAATCTTTACCAAAATTTTGCATTGATATTTTTATAACAAAACAAAAAGACTACTGTGAAATACACATTTCACAGCAGCCTAAGTATTTATTCTAATTCTCTTCACCAATACGATAACCAACACCTAATTCATTGATAATATACTTATTGTCCCCTGGTACACATCCAATCTTTTTTCGTATATTCGCCATATTTACTTGTAATTTTTTGGTACCTCCATCATCTGTAGGTCCCCATATTTTTCGTATAATCGCTGCATAAGTCAAAACTTTACCTTGATTTTGAGAAAGTACTTCTAAAATATTATATTCTGTTCGGGTAAGCTTTACCTCTTCTCCAGCAATCGTTACAATTCGACGTGCATAATCAATTTCCATATCATGTAGACGGAATCTACCATCTAATATCCCTTCTATTTCAATCGAACGTCTGTCACGCAAAGCTGCCCTTACCCTTGCCATGAGTTCTGCATTTCCAAATGGCTTTGTAATATAGTCGTTTGCACCTAAATCCAATGCTAAAACTTTATCATTTTCATTACTGCGGGCAGAAACTACCAAAATTGGTGTTGTATCATTTCTACGAATCGTCTTTATAAATTCCAATCCATCTCTATCTGGTAATCCTAAATCTAAAATTACTAGATCAGGTACATAAGAATGCATCATGGTAATTCCATCTCGACAAGTCCCTTCGATTACAACCTGATACCCATTTGTTGTTAAAATTGTCTCTAATAGATTACATATATTTGCCTCATCTTCTACAACCAATATCTTATATTTATTATTTCCCATTCCAATCCTCCATCTCCAGCGTGAATGCAAACAATGCACCCCCCTCTGGTCTATTTTTTGCATAAATCTTTCCACCATGTGCCTTTATAATCGTAGAACACACTGATAAACCAATCCCCATATTATTTCGACTACCATCCGTCGGAATACTATTCTCTCTCTCCAAATACCCTGTAAATAAACGAGGCAATCTTTCTTCTGAAATTCCACAACCATCGTCTTTTACTTCAAACACAGCAGTCTGATTTTCAATACGAACAGATACTTTTAATTCTGTCAATCCTTTGGCATGTATCACTGCGTTTTCCATAATATTCATAAGCACCTGTTGAATTAAAATCGGATCCATTGGAATACTAATAAAATCATTTGGCACTTCTAGCGTTATCTTTTGACTTGGATAGTGTTTTTTAAATTTTATAATCACAGAATCCATTAGTTCATCTAATACAACAGAATCTTTACTTACTTTGGTAATGTTATCATCAATTCGAGTTACAGATAATAAATTCTCTACCATTCGGATAAGCCATTGAGAATCTTCATGTATTTCTCCAAGTAATCTTAACTGTTTTTCTTTCGATATTGAATCATAATTCTCCATAATTACAGAAGTAGCTCCATAAATAGAAGTAAGAGGTGTTCGCAAATCATGAGAAACTGCACGAAGCAAATTACCTCGCATACGTTCCTTTTCGCTCTCCGCCTTTATCTTTTCTTGCTGCTTAATCTTTGTTGTAAGGGTACTGGTCATAATTGCTATTACAAGCATTACAAATGCAGCAAACATATTTACTGGGGTAATAAAATCTATTTCAAAGAAAGGTGCAGTAAATGCAAAATTTACTAGCATAACTCCAATCAATGATGCTGCTACACCCCACACATATCCCTCTGTTTGTAATGAAACAAAGAAAACACCTAAGACGAATATTGTTGGCACCAAAGTATTTGTATCAAATACAAACTGTATATAATAACTGAGAAAAAAAGTTAGTAACAATATAAATAATGAAAATAGACAATCCTTGATTATCTGCTTGTTCCTTCTCATATCTAACCATTCCTTCCGTATCGTTATTTTTTAGTCCTCTAACAAACGTAAACCTGCAGTATCGCTTACTGGCAATGAAAAACAAATCGCTTTTGCTTTAGAATTTAGTCCCGCTTTTTCCATAACTGCTTTCATTATATCATTTTTTTCACTTGATTTAGAAACGATGTATACGATTTCTTTTTCGTCAGCAATTGTCACACCCATAAATTTATTTGCAACTTCACCAGCAGTACCTTTTGCATGGATAATTGTTCCACCGTATGCACCAGCACTACGAGCTGCGTCCATGATAATATCTGTATATCCTTGCTGTGAAATAACTACGATAAGTTCATGATCTGTATTTTTCAAGGTTGATTCCTCCTGTTTTTGGTAATCTGTTTTTTCTAATAGAAACTCTAGGGTTTTTCGTCCACCGACACTACTAAGTGGAATAGTAAATGCAATTCCACCACCAGGAGCATCAATACGAAGTTTTCTTTGCAATTGTTTCTTTACAGTCAACCATGTTTCTTCTTCTACAACGGATATTGCAACTGCTTTTTCAATTGAATCAAGTCCAAGATAATCCATAATTTCATTAGAAGCTGTACCATAGCCAAGTGAAACATACATAATATGCAAATCATTTTCACGATAAAGCTCTAAATATTTTTCAATTATTTTTCTATCCACGATTGTGGTCATTAAATATATATTTCCCATATAAACCTCATTTCTAAACCATTACAAATCGATGATTTCCATGTCTTCTGCAGTAAATACAACTTCTTTTGGAAGTTTACTTTCTTTAATACGGAAAATAAGTCCCATGGTCTGAATGGTAATCAACGGTGTCATGGCAACCATAGACACAATACCAAATGCATCTGTAATGATATTTCCACCAAGAGCTTCACACGCCCCCATTGCAAATGGAAGTAAGAATGTTGCAGTCATAGGACCAGAGGCAACACCACCGGAGTCAAATGCAATCGCCGTAAATAACTTTGGCACAAAGAACGTCAGTATCAAAGCAATGAAATAACCAGGTATGATAAAATACAAAATCGAAATACCTGTTAACACACGAATCATTGCAAGTCCTACAGATGTAGCTACACCAAGGGAAAGCGCCATTCCCATTGCCTTCGCAGAGATAGCACCAGAAGTAATTTCCTCAACCTGCTTCGTGAGAACATAAACCGCTGGTTCAGCTTTCACAATAAAATACCCAATAAGCATACCTAACGGTACGATAATCCAAGCATATGGAAGTTTTGCAATAGTCTGTCCTAGGTAATTACCTGCTGGCATAAAGCCTACATTTACACCAGTAAGAAACAGTACCAAACCAATATATGTTTCTACTAAACCAACAGAAATTTTAATAATCATATGTTTATTAATGTCGCGCCCAGCCAATTCAAACACACCAAAGAAAAACACAATTGGAAAAATAGAAACTGCCATTTCTTCTATATAATGTGGTAATTCATGCGCAAATAATTTACCTATATCTACTGTATTGTCTAATATATGAATAGATTCAGATACCGCTTCTGTAGAACCTGGTGTGAAAATCATACCTAAGATTAATACCGCGAGAATAGGACCAATCGAACAAAGTGCAACGAGACCAAAGGAATCATCCTCTGCATGTCTATCGCTTCGGATAGCGGCAATACCCACACCAAACGACATAATAAACGGTACTGTCATCGGTCCAGTAGTAACCCCACCCGAATCAAATGCAATCGCTAAGAAATCAGCTGGTACAAATAACATAAGCACAAAAATAATACCATAAAATGTTAATAAGATGTAAGAAAGTGGAATACCCAAAAGCATACGAAGAACAGAAAGAACTAAAAATGTACCTACACCTACAGCAACAGCTAAAATTAAGGTCATATTTGGTATAGATGGTACTTGTTGCGCCAATACCTGCAAATCTGGTTCAGAGATAGTAATTACCAAACCCATAATAAAACTGATAAGAACCATAATAACGACATTTTTAGATCGAGTCATAATAGAACCTACACGTTCTCCAATTGGTGTCATAGAACTTTCTACACCAACATTAAAAAGCAGCATTCCCAGTATAAGCAATACAGCACCAATGAGAAACGTCACAAGAATGCTAGGTGGAATTGGTGTAATTGTGAAACAAAGAACCAATACAATTGCTAAAATTGGGAAAACTGCTTTTATTGTTTCTGAAAACTTTTCTTCAAATTTAGAATGATTAAATAACAAAAACTTCTACTCCTTTCAAAATAATATATTTCATTATATTGTAAATGACAGTTAAGATTCAGTAAAGATTATTTTAGAAGAGTGTCCCAAATTTGTACTTGAGACACTCTTTAAGATTATTATTTAATTCTCACACATGCTTGAGCAATATTAAGTACATGGTCACCAATACGCTCAAAATCCGTCAATAATTCAGAATACAAAATACATGCTTCTTCACTACATCGACCTTCTCTCATACGCTGTAAATGATGCTCTCTGTAATTCTTTGTCATATCATCGATTTGCTGTTCTAATGCAGCAATCTCTGAAAGCCATTTGGCCACATCTTCATCTTTTTGAAGAACTTTATTAATTGCTTTTTGTGTAATATCTCGCATAGCAGCAATTTCTTTTTTTGCATTATCAGAAAATACCACACCCTGTTTTTTTATCATCGGCAGATATTCTCCAATATTCATAGCATGATCACCGATACGTTCAATATTTCCAGTAATTACAAAATACTGTTCAAAACTAGTTACATTTTCGCCACTGTTACTGCTTACTAATATTTTTGAAATATACTGAGAAATATCTTTATTTAAAGTATCAATCATTTTTTCTGACTCAGCAGCTTCTTTTAAAATTAACGAGTCACTGTTAATTACTGCATCAAAACATCTGCCAACATTCTGATTTGCTAACACCAACATTCGTTCAATTTCCTGACGAAGCAAATCCATATGAATTGCATCCGCACCAAGCTGTGTTCTATTGCGACCAAATTCTTTGTTTAATGAACCAAGCAGAGAAATTTTTTCTTTATCTTCTGGTGCATCTGGCAGAATCATCGTAGCCACCTTAGCAAGAAGCGTTCCAAAAGGAATCAGCATAATTGTAGTTGCGATATTAAATACCGTATGCATATTCGCTATCTGTGCCGCAGGTCTACCTACTGCTGTAGCAGCTACAACGTCTGCAATAGGAATAGATAAACAAAGAATTGTAAAAACTGCCGTACCGATTAAGTTAAACATTAAATGAATGATTGTTGTTCTTTTTGCACTACGGTTTGTTCCAATAGAAGCAAGTACTGCCGTAATACATGTACCAATATTCATACCGAAAAGTACAAATACTGCACTTGAAAAAGGTAATAGTCCACTTGCTGCAAGTGTCTGTAAAATACCAACCGATGCAGATGAAGATTGAATTACTGCAGTAAATACCGCACCTGCAACGATACCAAGTACTGGATTCGAGAATGAAGTCATTAACTCAATAAACATTGGAGAGCTCTGTAATGGTTTCATCGCTGCACCCATCATATCCATACCGATGAAAAGCACACCAAATCCAGCTAAAATTCCACCTACATAATGTAATTTGGGATTCTTTAAAAATACAATCATTGCAACGCCTATAAATGCAATGAGTGGTGCAAACATACCGATATCAAGTGCTACCAATTGTCCTGTAATTGTAGTACCGATATTTGCGCCCATGATAATCCAAACAGCCTGCTGTAAGGTCATCATACCTGAGTTTACAAAACCAACAACCATAACCGTTGTTGCTGATGAAGACTGGATAACCGCTGTAATCAATGCCCCCACAAATACACCAACAAAGCGATTTGCTGTTAACTTCTCCAATATACGTTCCATGCGGTCTCCTGCCACATTTTCTAATCCGTCACTCATCATCTGCATGCCGTATAAGAACAATGCAAGACCACCTAATAAGCCAAACAAATCTGTAATAGCCATTTTTCCTCCTAAAATAAATCAACAATTTTTTTACATCACAATGTTACATTTTCTGTTTTTTTTCGTCAATCCACTTTTCTCCTTCTTAACTACACCTTTACCCACTTGACTTGCATACAAATATTCTTTATTCTAGAAATAACATGTTTTTTAGGAGGAATTGATAATGTTATTATCACAAAATTTAGTAAAAGAAGCATTATGGAAAGCATCATCCACTGGTGCTGATTATGCTGAAGTATTTGCAGAATACACAAACTCAAAAAATATCAGCATGGTTTCATCTAAAGTAGATAAAATTGCTGACGGAGTCATCTCCGGTGTAGGTATTCGTATTTTTAAAGGTACCCGTTGCGTATCTGGTTCTACCTCATCCCTTTCTTCAGAAGCAGTTTTAAATTGCGCGCAGAAGGTTGCTGATGCATTAATTGGTGCACGCGAAATGGAGACCATCGTTCTTCGCGAACGCCGTTTCGGTGACATTCACCCAATCCGCATCGTTCCTGCTTCTGTAGAAAATACTGTTAAAATCGACTTAATGAGAGAAGCTTCTGAGACAGCCAAAAATTATCATTCTGATATTGCTCAGGTTACCGCAAACTTCCTCGATGTCGACCACAATATTATGATTGCAACTACCGAGGGCTTACTTGCAGAAGACAGACAGATTCGTACTCGTATGGCTGTTAGCGCTGTAGCAAGTAAAAATGGCGAAAATCAGACTGGTTCCTGCTCTCCTGGCGGTCGCATGGGTATGGAATTCTATGAAATCCACAATCCAAAAGCAATCGGTGAAGAAGCAGCTCGTCAGGCAATGGTTATGATTAACGCTGGTTACATTCCAGCTGGTAAAATGCCAGTTGCTATCGGAAATGGATTTGGCGGTGTTATTTTCCATGAAGCATGTGGACACGGATTAGAAGCATCTGGTGTTGCTTTAGGTCAGTCCGTATTTGCTGGAAAACTTGGCGAAAAGATTGCAAACGAAAAAGTAACCGCTATCGATGATGGTACTATTCCAAATGGATGGGGTTCTATCAACATTGATGACGAAGGTACACCATCTCAGAGAAATGTACTCATTGAAAATGGTATCTTAAAATCATACATGATAGACAAATTAAACGGTCGTCGTATGGGTATGGCATCTACCGGTAACAGCCGTCGTCAGAGTTATGCATATGAACCAACCTCTCGTATGACCAATACCTTTATCGCAGAAGGAACAGATAAAAACGAAGACATTATTGCTTCTATCGAATATGGTCTATATGCAAAATCTATGGGTGGCGGTTCTGTAAATCCAGTTACTGGTGATTTCAACTTTGCGGTAAATGAAGGTTACATCGTTCGTAATGGTCAGATTTGTGAAGCTGTTCGTGGTGCGACTTTAATTGGTAAAGGTTCCGAAATCCTTATGGATATTGATATGGTTGGACAGAACTTAGAACGTGCACAGGGTATGTGTGGTGCATCTTCTGGAAGCATCCCAACAGATGTTGGACAGCCAATGATTCGCGTATCTTCTATTACGGTAGGTGGACGCTAAACTAAATATATCAATATGCAAATAACGAGGTAAAAATAATGAATTATCAAGAATTTAAAAATGCAGTTGTAAAATACGCAACTGAAAACGATATCAAAGACTATGAATTATATTATAGTAAATCTGAAGAAACCAGCGTAGAAATCTTTATGACCGAAGTAAAAGGTTTTAGTTCTGCTAACAATATGGGTATTTGTTTCCGTTGTAACGTAAATGGACAGACGGGTTATGCTTCAACAGAAAATATGACTGAAGAAGAAGCTCAGTCAATCGTAATTCGTGCGATTGAAAATGCAAAATCTTTGGAAAGCGAAGCACCATCTTTTATTCATAAACTTGGTGATACATATGCTACTGTTGAAACAGCAGAAACTACTACACCTGCAGCATCTGAACTTGTAGACTTTGCGTTAGACTTGCAGAAAGAAATCTATGCACAGGATGAACGTGTCATTGATGGTACACAGGCAATCGCTGGCTGCGGTACTTCAGAAAGAGCTATCTTTAATTCCAATGGCATTGACTTAGTTGATAACTCTGCTATGGAATTCTGTTATGGATATGCTATCGTATCTGACGGAAACGAAATGTACACAGGTATTGAAATTGCATCTGGAAAAATGGCTGATTTTGACAAAACTAACATTGCGAAAGAAGCTGTAAAAGATGCTACTGATACCATTGGTTACACCTCTGTACCAAGTGGCGAATACACTGTGGTATTCTCAAACAAAGTAATGGCAAACTTATTAAGCTGCTACTCTTCTATCTTCTCTGCAGAAGCTGCACAGAAGGGACTTTCTCTTTTAAAAGACAAAGTTAGCGAAGTAGTTGCTTCTGATATCATTACAATTACAGATGACCCACTTTACAAAGATGCCATCATCAAATCTACATTTGATGACGAAGGTGCTGCAACTTATACAAAAAATGTCATTGAAAATGGTATATTCACAACCTTCCTTCACAACCTTGCTACTGCAGCAAAAGCTGGTGTGAAAACAACTGGCAATGGCTATAAAGCATCTTATGCTGCTCCTGTTGGTGTAAATCACTACAACTTCTACATCAATCCTTTAAAAGGGTCTTTAGAAGATTTATTTGCAGAAGCTGAAAACGGTATCTATATCACTTCTGTAGAAGGCATGCATGCTGGTGCAAATCCAATCACCGGTGACTTCTCCCTCTCCTCTGGCGGCTTCAAGATTGAAAACGGCAAAAAAGGAGGTCCTATCAAAGGAATCACCGTATCTGGCAACTTCTTACAGTTATTAAAAGATATCTCTTCTGTAGGCGAAGACTTGAAATTCAATCCTGGTGCAATTAGTGCACACAGATGTGGTTCTCCTTCTGTACTTGTGAAGGGCATTACGATTGCTGGGGAATAATATACGATTCATTTAAATTATGAAAATGAAAAATGACTTCATCATATCAGTATATCACTGTATGCGTGAAGTCATTTTTTTAACACATAATTCTAACAATCTATTTCAAAAGTTCATACAACTCAAAAACACGTTCTTCCGTAATCTTTGCTGCCTCCATATTAACAACCAAAGCGTAGAGAGAGCCTTCTCCAACTTCCGCTCCAGCTGCTTCCACTGATTTTTCTTTTTCTGCAATCCATACACGCTGTTCATCTAGCAGTTTTGAAAATTCTTCTTCTGACAGACTATTCTTCAATTCATTCCATAAATAATTCAGTGCATCATCCCAAACTTCATATAATTCCTGTGATTTTGTATTCATATCAATCTGTGTCAGCGCATCCTGCTCCAGCGAAGCCTTGATTATATTTGACTGCTCTATTGTGGAGGTCATATAATCTTCTATTATCTGTGATTCCTGTGGCGCTTTCACATCTTCATTTCCACATCCCGCTGTAAAAATTGCGATTGCCAACACCAACATTAATACGTTCTTTTTCATAAGCATTTTATCCTACCTCCTATGCAAATATTTCTATGATAGTATTTAAATTCTTAACCACCCCGTACATATTTTTCTTTGTACTATCATCTGGCTCATCCTGATCTGGCACCATCACTGGTACACAACCTGCACGATAGGCTGCCAAAATACCTGTTGGAGAGTCTTCTAATACGAGACATTCTTCTGGTTTTAATCCAAGATTTGATGCGGCATAGAGGTAAATATCTGGTTCAGGTTTTCCATGCTCTACCATATGTCCGCTGACAAGTGCATCAAATGCATCTACCAAACCGACCTGTGACAAATATTTCTTTGTTCTATCCAATGGTGAAGATGTTGCAATGGAAGTTTTGATTCCATATTCTTTTAAAAATGCGAGTAATTCATGAATTCCTGGTTTAAGTTCTACTCCATTTTCTTCAATAAATGCTTCCATGATACAGATACGAGTTTCACGTACTTCATGATAATCTACTTCCTCACCAAGATATGCTTTTAACTGGCGTTCACCAGCTTGACGGCTGAGACTTCGCATACCAAGTGCCATTTCATAGGTCATTTGATACCCTAAGGATTGTGCTGCTTCCACCCAGAAACGAGTATAGAGTTTTTCTGTGTCTAAGATTACGCCATCCATGTCAAATAGGACGCCTTTAATACTTGTCCCGTTGTATAAATTTTCATTACATATTTCCACACTATCACTAGTGATATTCGTTAATTTCATAGCATATATTCCCTTCTCTTTTTAAATTGATATATTAAATTATATATCACGTTTATCTCTTTTTCTACATCAAAAAACTCCACAGTAACTCAATACTGTGGAGTCCTTGTATACTGATTTAAAATTTCTATCTATCCCACTTATCACAAAGTGAATTAATCTGATCAGCAAACTTCGCTAAGTCTTTGTTTGCCATACCTTCACATTTATGAATAACTGCCATAAGACGCTCACCAGCAGCAATAAGTCTTGCAAATACACCTTGTGCCTTAGCCTGTTTCTTCTTCACTGCCAACTTATGTGTACCTTGCTGGATGCAAAGCCCAGAATCCAAATCATAAATATCGCCAGTATAAGGAGCAATCGCATCAATACCTGTTTCCTTCTTTACAAGCTCTGAGAAGTATACTGCAGATTCTTCATCACCGTGTACTACAAAAACTTTGGTTGGTGTGTCACCAAATGCTTTTATCCATTCCAACAGATGTGGCTGATCCGCATGCCCACTAATACCCGGTAAGTTTATTATCTTTGCGCGAACTTCTACTTCTTCACCAAAAAGTTTTACGCTTTCTGCACCACCTAAAAGCGCATTTCCTAAAGTTCCTGGAACCTGATATCCAACAAACAAAATAGTTGAATCCGATCTCCACAAATTATGTTTTAAATGATGACGGATACGACCTGCTTCACACATACCAGATGCAGAAATAATAACCTTTGGTTTTGCATCAAAATTTATCATTTTAGATTCATCACTGGTAACGGATACATTTAATCCTGGAAAACGAATCGGATTAATTCCCTGATTTACGAGTGCCAAAGCCTCATCGTCAAAACAATCAGATACATTTTTATGGAAGATGTTTGTAGCTTCTACAGAAAGTGGACTATCTACTACTGCTTCAAAATTAGGAAATTCTGGCAACAGTACTTCTGCCTTGATTCGACGAAGGAAATACAACATTTCCTGTGTACGACCTACTGAAAATGCAGGAATAACAAGATTACCTCCACGAGTAAATGTATCTCGCATAACAGCTGCTAATTCTACTGCATAATCTACTGGTTTTTCATGCACACGACATCCATAGGTAGATTCCATAATAACATAATCTGCCTCTGTAATAAACTCTGGATTACGAATCAATGGACGATTGTTATTTCCAATATCACCTGAAAATACTAACTTTTTACTCACCCCATCTTCTTTTATCCAAATTTCTATAGAAGATGAACCGAGCAAATGACCAGCATCTACGAAACGAACATCTAAATCTTCACATACATTTACTTTGCTATGATAATCACATGGAATAAAATGTGGGATAACACCATTGGCATCATTTACATCATACAATGGTAATACTTCTGGCTTACCAGCTCGACGTGCTTTTCTATTTTGCCACTCTGCTTCAAATTCTTGAATATGTGCAGAATCTCGAAGCATAATTGCACACAATTCACAAGTTGCTTTTGTGGCAAAAATCTGACCACGGAATCCATTCTTATACAATAATGGAAGCAATCCCGAATGATCGATGTGTGCATGTGTAACAAATACATAATCTATGCTGGCAGGATTCACAGGAAGCTCCTGATTCTCATACAAGTCTGGTCCCTGTTCCATACCACAATCTACAAGAAAATGAATATCATTAAATGATACATAATGACAACTTCCAGTAACCTCTCTAGCTGCACCCAAGAATTCAATAATCATAGACTCATCTCCTTTTCTGCATAAAAATATAAGTATTTTGCGGAGTATTTTGATGTCTAACCCAATACACATCAATATATTCATATTATATAAATATTATACCACTAGATGTCCTGTTCTTCTATAGTTTTCTGAAAATTCAAATATTCCTTTTATATTTTCTCACTATTCTATCTCTTATTGAATTCTCTGTATCTCTCTTCGCAAGCGTAGCATAATTTTCTTTTCTAATCTTGAAATATAGGATTGCGATATTCCTAACAAATCTGCTACTTCTTTTTGTGTCATTTCTTTCTCATTTTTTTGATTATAACCATATCGAAGCTCTATGATTTCACGCTCTCTGTCTGATAATTTTTCCATTGCAATTCGTAACAATCCAAGTTCAGCTTCTGTTTCTAAATCTCGATAAATCACGTCTTCTTCCGTACCTAATATATCTGACAAAAGTAATTCGTTTCCATCCCAATCCACATTCAACGGTTCATCGAACGAAACTTCAAGTTTTAGTTTATTCGTACGACGTAAATGCATTAAAATCTCATTTTCAATACAGCGTGAAGCATAAGTCGCAAGTTTGATGTTCTTTTCTGGATTAAAAGTATGAATACCTTTAATTAAACCAATTGTGCCAATGGATATCAAATCCTCTACACCCACACCTGTATTTTCAAACTTTCGAGCTAGGTATACAACCAATCTTAGATTATGTGAAATTAATTTATTTCTAGCGTCTTCATTTTCTTCGGTATTTAATAACATTAAGCACTCTCTTTCTTCTTCCACGCTAAGTGGTGGAGGTAACACATCCGAGCCACCAATATACAACATTATTTTATGATATTTCTTGCCTTTTAAAAATGTAAAAATACGCATTCCGATATACCAAACGTATCGCTTCCAAAAATAAAAATAATCTACCACTTTACTCCAAGTAATCTGTAACATACTAAAACACCTCTTCATTTAAAATTATTTCATAGCTGCCTTCCTTGAAAAGATCTTCTTTTGTTACTCCCATTGGACATCTCGACCAGCTTTTTCTTTTACTTTCATCCCCAAAAATTAATTCTTCCACATAGTATACCTTTACAAGTCCATCTGCATTTCCCATTGTCTGATATGGTACTAACACAGCATGTTCCATGTCCAATCCAATTTTTTTCCATAAATGCTCCGAAATAATATGTACTCCCTTTTGTGTAAATGGATCTATCAGCCGATTTCCAGAATCATAAAATCCATAGGTAATAATTCTTTTTCCCTTATGATAAATCTCTACAGGAAAAATACCTTTTTGCATCCTGCTATAATTGAAATAAATACGTAATCCTATATAAACTATTCCACAAGAAACAAACAGCAAAAATATATAATCTCCATATTTGCCGAACCAATTCCATAATATTTCCAGTACACCGTTTATCATCATGACAAAAAAATAGCCACTAATCATCATTCGTAAGTTCTGCTTTTGCCCTTTGGGTAATAGAATTCTTACCATACATGGGATTTCGAATAAATGCATACCTATTAAAAATATATTGTATGAATTCATAACTAATAGTCCTATGATTTCTACAGCAGTCCCCGCCAAAGCAACTACAATAATTTTTAATATTCCTTTTCTAGTCGCAACCAAAAAATACAATCGATTACTATATGCGGAAAGGTATAGCACTGCTACTTTTATCATAAAATTCTGTAGAAAATATACATCTGCATAAAAAACATACACATCATTTACTCCAATACTCAAAATTACCATTTCAGCATAACACTTCTCTAATAAAAAATTTGTTAGAATATGGAGAAGAAAAAATATTTTTTATGCAAAAAAAGCTCTATGTACATTTTGTACATAGAGCTTGTCTTATCTTTTGATAAAAAAACTATCTCTTAGAATTTTTTAAGAAATCAGGAATATTGATTTCTACTGGTTTTACAGTACTTTCTGGTTGCACTGGTCTCTGAATACCCATTGTTGGAATCTGAGCACCACTCATACCTGTTGGCTGTGCTGGCTGTGCAGGAGCAGCTGGTCTGCTCATTGGCTGAGAAGTATGTAAACCACTACCCACTGCAGTTGTTGTACGAGCACCCATATTTGGTGTTACAGTTGGTCTTACTGGAGCCTGTGCATAGTTCATTCTGCCAGACATTGTATTTGGTATAGCATTTTTAGCTGCTTCATCTAAGCCTGTTGCAATAACAGTAACAACTACTTCATCTGTCATAGAACCATCGTACATTGCACCAAAGATAACGTTTACATCATCACCTGTAAGTTCTCTTACATAATCAGCAGCATCACTTGCATCGTGAAGATAAATATCACCAGATACATTCAAGATGATATCTGTTGCACCAGAAATAGTTGTTTCCAAAAGTGGAGATGCAACTGCAAGCTTAACAGCTTCAATTGCTTTATCATCACCTTTCGCGCTACCAATACCGATATGTGCAATACCCTTGTCCTTCATAACTGTAGATACGTCTGCGAAGTCAAGATTAATAAGAGCTGGTAAATTGATAAGGTCTGTGATACCCTGAACTGCCTGCTGAAGTACTTCGTCCGCTTTCTTTAATGCTTCTGGCATTGTTGTACGTCTGTCAACAATTTCAAGAAGCTTGTCATTTGGAATAACAATCATGGTATCTACGTTATCTTTTAAGTTATCAATACCCATAAGAGCATTTGTCATTCTCTGTTTTGCTTCAAAACGGAAAGGTTTTGTAACAACACCTACAGTTAAAATTCCCTGATCTTTTGCAAGTTTTGCAACAACAGGAGCTGCACCAGTTCCTGTTCCGCCACCCATACCACAAGTAACGAATACCATATCCGCACCTTTTACTGCAGCTGCAATTTCTTCTGCACTTTCTTCTGCGGCTTTCTGTCCGATTTCAGGTTTTGCACCCGCACCAAGACCCTTTGTAAGTTTCTGACCAATCTGAATTGAGGTAGGTGCTTTACATAACTGTAAAGCCTGTTTATCTGTATTAACGGCGATAAATTCTACACCTGCAATATTTTCTTCAATCATTCGGTTTACAGCATTATTACCTGCTCCACCTACACCGATAACAATAATTTTTGCACTAGCATCCGCTTCTGTTGTTCTAATTTCCAGCACGGCTCTTCCTCCTTTTTCATTCCACACAATCTATATAAAAGTTAAAATTATCATAAACACATAGATTTTCACATACTAACCTACTATGAAAATCATATAGAATATAATATAATCTTTCTTTCAAATAATCAACACTAAATTTACATTTTTTACGAATTATCGCTTTTGTATTTAATTTTGTGCATCACTCTCATCATTTAGTATATCATCTTCTTTTTCTGGTGTTTCTTCCTCACCATCTTGTGTTACTTCTTCTCCATCAGATGTTGTTTCTTCTCCATCAGATGTTATCTCTTCTCCATCAGATGTTCCTGCTTCATCATCGACTACTTCTTCTGTCTCTGGCTCAATCTTCTCGAAAATGATATTCGCAGTTTCTTCTGTCCAATTTTCCATATGAAGAACACCTTCTAAACCTAAAACATTTGGTAATATCTCATTTAATCGTTCCACTTTCTGTGTTAACAACTCTGTCGATCCTAACCAAACTTCTGTATTTCCATAATATACAACTGGAGAATTTACTGCACCAAAATAAATACCATCCGGCTCTAATCCTTCTCGCTTTAATGTCTGAGTCAATGTCAGCATATCTCGAAGCTGTTGATCATCAATTGGAAGTTTTTCGAACAAAACAACTTCTTCGCAAGAAATCCCTTCAATCTTTGGCACGTTTTCAATAATGCGTGTAGAGGTCTCTACTACAAATCCATCTTTATCAAAATATGCCATCTGATTCATGACCGGAACATGCAAATACCCAAGCAAGCCCTTTTCATATACTTTAATCGTTAAGCAAGTAGGACTATTTAATTTAATCTCCATGGTATCAATAAAAGGTACTTCTTTTGTATCCATAAATGTATATTTTAATAATACATATAAGCTGTTCCATGAATACTCATCATTTAAAACAGTCTCTCGAATCAACTGCTCGTTATAGAGTTTGTTCCCCTCTACTTTTACTGTTTTGACAACAAAGACTTTTGCTACAATAAAAGCTGAGACAATCGCTACTGCAATCAAAACAAGCAATGCAATCAATAGCCTTTTCAATCGTCTTTGACGTCTTCGCTTTTCTTTAATCATATATGCTCCAACTATTTTATATTTTCCAATCTGATTTTTCTGGAAACACCTAATACTAAACCAACTTCACACATTAAAATTGCAAAAGATGTACCACCATAACTAATGAATGGCAAAATAACACCTGTATTTGGAATAGAATTGGTTACTACGGCAATATTTAAAATAACCTGAATCGCGATATGTGACATAACTCCAATTACGATTAAAGAACCAAATAAATCCGGTGCATTATTTGCAATCACCATCATACGCCATAATACAAGCATAAACAAAAGAATCAAACTAACAGCACCAAAAAGTCCTAGTTCCTCGCATATAATCGTAAAAATCATATCGTTCTGCGATTCTGGCACATTACCCATCTTCTGTAAACTTTCACCTAAGCCTTTACCGAATAATCCTCCAGAACCAATGGCGTAAAGGCCCTGCATTGTCTGATAAGTCGCATCACTACTAACAGACTCTGGATGAAGCCATGCCTCTACACGACCCAAACGATATGGGAATAAGATAATAGCAATCGCACCTAACACGCCCGCAATTCCTGCCAAGGCTCCAAAATGCCAATATTTTGGACTGGCCACAAACAACATACATACCGCAATACCTAAAATAATAATCGCTGTACTTAAGTTATTGTAGGCAACTGCACCAACAACTGGAAGTAAAATCCCAAATACTCTTAATAAATTCTTCCAGTCGCCCAATGTTTTTGCACTCTTTTCCAACAATGCTGCCAGGAAAATAATCATCCCTACTTTTGCCACTTCAGATGGCTGGAAAGAAATTGGTCCAATATCGATCCATCTGGCCTGGCCATGGGACTCTGAGCCGATAAAAATAACGGCGACACACAAACCTATAGATACAGCATATGCCAGCATGGCAAAGCGTTTCCAAACACGATAATCAACCAGCGTAATAAATACCATACCTACTGCACCAATTACAGCATTACGTAATTGCAATTTTAAATAATATGCACCATCATATCTATATTTTGCAGAATTGGCACAAATGTATGAACTAGAACTATATAACATTACTAATCCAAAGCAAATTAGAAAAATAACTAAAAACAATAAATTGTAGTCAAAATATGAAGTTGTACGTTTTTCACTTGGCTGTTCATTTTTTCTTTCTACACTTCTTTTTCTTGTCACTACATTACTCCTCAAGATTTCTTACTATCTCTTTGAAGATTTTGCCTCTTACTTCGTAATTAGGGAACATGCCCCAGCTAGCACATGCAGGTGATAGTAATACTGCATCGCCTGAGACAGATTTTTCATAACAATAATGAATTGCTTCTTCAAAGGTCTCAAAAATAATAGTATTCATAAAGCCATGTCTATGTGCACATGCCTGAATTTTCTCTGCAGTCTGTCCAATCAACACAAGCTCTTTTACTTTTCCATCAAAAGCTTCAATCCACTCATCATATTCAGACTGTTTATCATAACCGCCACCAATCAAATAAGTAGGACGATTCATGGCTTTTATCGCTTTTATTGCTGCATCAGGATTTGTTCCCTTTGAGTCATTATAAAAACGAACTCCGCGTTTTTCAGTCACATATTCAATACGATGCTCTACAGCCTGAAAACGACGAAGTACCTCTCGAATAGATTCCATAGGAACACCTACTCCCATTGCCATCGCTGTTGCTGCCATAACATTTTCGTAATTATGTTCACCTAATATATTTAATTCATCTACATGCACCACAAGTTCTTCTACACCATCATGTGCATAATAGATTTCTTTATCTGCATAATAGAACCCTTCCGTGAGTTTTCGCTGACTACTAAAGAATACTACTTTTGCTGGACATGTTACAGCAAATTCACGTAACACCTCATCCTCATAATTCAATATACAAGTCTGTTCTATGGACTGATTCTTTGTCACATCTGTTTTTGCACCAATATAAGCTTCCATGGTATGATGTCTATCCAAATGATCTGGTGTAATATTCAAAATAGCAGATACTACTGGCTTAAATTCATGAATGGTCTCTAACTGGAAACTAGAGATTTCTGCTACAGTTACAGTTTCATCCGTGGTATCTAACGCCACTGAAGTATACGGAATTCCAATATTACCTACTACCTTTGTATCTGCAAAATAATTTGCCATAATTTCGCCCGTCAAAGCAGTCGTCGTTGTCTTTCCATTTGTACCTGTAATTGCAACGATGCGTCCTTTGGCAAAATAATACGCCAATTCAATTTCACCCCAGATAGCAATGCCTTTTTCACGCAATTTGTTTACCATAGGCAAATCCGTTGGAACACCAGGACTAAGCACTACAACATCAATCATTTCCATTTCTTCATCGCTAATATCACCCAAAAGAAGTGGAACACTTCGTAATACTTCACTCTTTTCATAAAGTTTTTCTTTATCCAATTCCTTGTTACCGTCAAATAATACCGTATCAATCTTTTGTCCTACCAACAATTCTGTGGCCGCAATACCGCTGATACCAGTACCTACTACTAAGACTTTTTTATCTTCTAATCTCATGGTAAACCTCCAAATCTTGTGAGTATATATACACAATAAACCAACTTATAGTATAAGACATTCTCTTCTATTTATCAAGGTAAGGTAAAATATTTTCAAATATTTCTTGAGCAATCGGTGCTGCTATAGTACCCCCATAATAAATCCCCTGAGGATTACGAATAATGACCAAAACTAATACTTTGGGATTATCTGCTGGTGCAAAACCTAAAAATGAAGAAATGTATTTATTCTCAGAACGAGGTAATGTCTGAGAGGTAGCTGTCTTTCCACCAATTTCAAAGCCTTCCACGCTTGCCTTATTTCCTGACCCCTCCGAAACCACTTTTTCCAAAAGCATACGCAAGGTCTCAGATGTAGCTTCAGAACAAATATCCGTCAGACATTCATATTCAAACCTCTCCACTTCGCCAGTTACAGAATCCGTCACCGACATTGCAAAATGTGGAGTTACTCTTTTTCCACCATTGATAAGTGAAGACACTGTAGTTACCAATTGCACAGGAGTAATCTGAAACGACTGCCCAAAAGAAATCGTCGCCAGTTCTACTGGTCCAACATTCTCCTTTTTATGCATAATCGTATTCGCTTCTCCTGGCAAGTCAATTTTCGTTTTATCCAGCAAACCAAACTTTTCAAAATAGTGATAAAAGCGATCTACCCCAATAGATGTTCCAACTGAGATAAATGCAGGATTACAAGAGTTACAATAAGCCTCTTGTAAAGATTGCGAACCATGACCAGTTGTTTTATGACATCGAATTCTTCTATCACCTACCATAATATAACCCGGACAAAAAAATCGGTTCTGCAACGACAACGTTCCTGCCTCTAAAGCGGCCGCACCTGTAATAATTTTAAATGTGGAACCTGGCTCATATGTATCACTAACACACTGATTTCGCCACATTTCATTTAAATATGCGCTCTCTTCTTCTGTTCCTACATATTTGCTGTACTGCGAAGTCAACGTAAATGGATCATTGGGATTAAACTCTGGATAATCTACCATTGCTAAAAATTCTCCGTTTTGTGGATTCATCACAAGTATACTGACTCCATCTGCCTCTTTTTGCAAATATGCTTTTTCCGCCATTAATGTACAATAAGATTGAATGTTATAATCCATGGATATTTGCAAGGAATTCCCTGAAATCGGTTCTATACGAGATTCTTCTAAGTCGGATACTTCCCTGCCTCTTGCATCTGTAAAGGTCAAAATCGTACCATCCTGCCCTTGAAGATATTCCTCATATTTCGATTCCAAGCCAATAATACCTTGATTATCTGAACCTGTAAAACCAAGTACTTTGGATGCTAATTCATTATATGGATAAATACGTTTATAATCTTCATCTACTTTTATTCCATCCAATCCATAGGACATAATTCGTTTCCCAATTTCTTTCGGTACATTCGTTTTTATTCGCTCTATAGAGGATATTTTTTCTACACGTTTTCGTACATATTCTTCCGAAAGCCCCAGTTCTTGGCACAAAACCAAAATCACTTTATCTTCATCTTTTATCTGATTATGTATCACTGAAATCGTGCAAACTGCTTCATTTGTAGCCAGCACCACACCGTTACGGTCTATGATTTCTCCCCTTGCAGCTTTTATACTTCTTTCACGTTGTTGTAAATCAATTGCTTTTTCCGTGTAATATTCGTGCTGAAAACACATAAGATATATTAGTCGTCCCATTAAAAAACAAGCACAACCAAATACAAAAAAGCTAAAAATACAAATCTTTTTGCGATTGTAGGTTTTATTTCGTTCCATAAAAAACCTCATAACAGCCTTATGATATCTTATGTAGGCTATTATGAGGGTATGAAGCTTTCGCTTAAATTTTAATTGTTTTGATCCTCTGGCTCTGCTTGTGGAGCCTCAGGTTCTGTTTGTGGTGTCTCAGGTTCAGTCTGTGGCACCTCAGGATCTACAGTATCTTCTCCATCCATTGAGAAATACTGACCATCTCTTTCACCATAATAGAAAGGATCTGTACCAGTAACATCTAAATCCGCATTTCTTCCAGTTAATTCTTCATCTGGATAAATGTTTAAATATGGTAATACCTCTTCTAATACCTCGCGCACAATATTCTGTGCATAATAACTATGGGCTTGATCCGGCGAATTTGGTTCATCTACGATACAATAAATCACCAATTCCGGATTTTCATATGGTGCAAATCCAATATAGGACACTAGGTAATTTCCAGTTTTACGTGGCAATTTTTCTGCAGTACCTGTTTTACCACCTTGTGAATATCCATCCACTTTTGCCTGAGTTGCTGTACCGCTAGTAACCGTACTATACATATAAGAACGAAGCAAATCACTGGTTGCTTTAGAAACAGATTGCTTTAATACCATTGGTTCTGTAATAGAAATGGTATTTCCATTTGCATCCATCACTTTGCTTACCAAGTATGGACGATAATAAGTCCCACCATTTACCAATGAACAGTATGCACTTGCAATCTGAATCATGGTCGCATTATAGTTCTGGCCAAAAGAGTTTGTGGCAAGATCGATGACTTTCATATTTCCTGCATTAAAAATCAGCGACGCCGTATTGGCTTCACCTGGCAAATCAATTCCAGTTCTTTGTCCAAATCCAAAAATACTTTGGTATTCTACGAAATTATCTACTCCTATGGAATATGACATTTGCATCAATGCATCATTACAAGAATCCATAAGAGACGTTTCAAGGGTTTCAGTTCCATGCCCCTGTCGATTTACACATCGAATCGTCTGACCAGATATCTTTTCGAATCCATCGCACACATAGGATAAACCAGTGTTTAATGTACCTGTTTCTAATCCTGTTGCTACGGTAAACGGTTTTTGTACAGAACCAGGTTCATAGGTAGATGATACGCAGAAGTTCTGCCAGATAATATTTAGCACTTCCATTTCTTTTTCTTCTTCTGTGAGGTCATCTACATTCCACGTCAATCTTTTATAATCTTCTTCATCCAAAATAGATGTATCTCGTGGATTATTCAAATTAAATGTCGGATAATCCGCCATTGCAAGAATCGCACCCGTGTTTGGATTCATAATAATCAATGAAGTGTTTAAACTTCCATCACCCTCTCGATCATTATTCGTATATGCAGCATTAAATTCAGCAATTTTCTTTTCTACAATAGACTGAATATTTGCATCTATTGTCATAACCACTGTATTTCCATCCTGTGGTGCAATAACAGTCTTTTCAAAATCACTTTCCGAATTCAAATATCCGTAACGACGTCCGTTAATTCCATTTAAAGTATCATTGTAATAATTTTCCAACCCAATCGTTCCCACATTACCAGAAGAAGTAAATCCCAATACAGAACAAGCAAGACTATCGAATGGATAACTTCTTAAATATTCCTTTTCAAACCATACCCCTTTGATATTTGGATTAATTTTCTTCCCATTTTCATCCACAGCTTCCTGTAACTGCACAAATGGCTGAATCTTATCATAAGGAAGTTTTTTCAACAATTTAATATACTTACTGTCACTTTTCTCTTCTGCATATTGATACAATTCGCCCTTGTCTAGTTCTGGGAAACAATCCATAAGTGCATCAATTGTTGGTTCTATGTATTTCTGTACGGTCTCTCCATCTACTTTCGAAGTACTAGTCATAACAGAACAATCTAAGATAACATTATAAACGGCAACACTTGTTGCCATAACTGTTCCATTTCGATCAACAATATCACCTCTTTGATATGGAATTGTTACGCTGTCATATGATTGCATGGATAATACTTTCTTTTCGTACTTTTCTCCACTTGTATAATTAATGTACATAAGCCTTCCTATTAATGCACACAAAAGAAATACTAGTGCCGAAAATAGCACAATCAATTTCATTCGCATACCACGGGAAAGCTTTGGTTTTGGTTTCTTTATTCTTTTTACCACTATAGTACTCCTAGAGATTTATTCTGGGATATCACTGTACTGATCCATGAAGTTGTTATTTTCTACAGAATAGTAAATAACCTGCTCTTCTGTCGCATACTGCATTCCCAACTGATTCATTGCTACATCCTTAATATACTCCAAATCTACGGAAGTAACAATCTCTTTATATCTTGCATCATTATCTGCTTTTAAATCTGTAATTTGACTTTCTAATGCTGCAATATTTTCCATACGATGTGTCACTTGTGACTGAATTTGAATCAAAGATACTGCTGCAAAAGCTACAATTGCTACACAAACTGTTAAAAAAGCTACATAGCCTTTGCTCATGTATAAGATACGTTCTCTATTTCTTCTCGCTGCGTTTTTTCTATGTTTTATGCGTTTCTGTTCTTCTAATTGCTTTCTGTCAGGTCTTTTGACAGGCTGTCTGACAGGCATGGCTTCCATTTGTCTAACTGTACTACCATTTACATAATAATTGTTACTCATTACTTACTCCTAAACTACTCTCTCTCGAAAACCCTCAGTTTAGCACTCTTTGAACGACTGTTTACTTCTAATTCCTCTTCCGAAGGAAGGATTGGTTTTCTTGTTACAACATGTCCTTTAGAAACATTTCCACATACACAAACTGGGAAATTACTAGGACATGTGCATGGATTTTCATTTTTCTTAAAATTTGATTTTACGATTCTATCCTCTAGAGAATGGAAGGTAATAATACAAAGTCTTCCATCTTCATTTAGAAGATCAATCATGTCATCTAATGTATCTCTTAGTACATCAAGCTCTCTGTTTAACTCAATACGAATCGCTTGATAAGTACGTTTCGATGGGTGTCCACCCGTTACTTTCATCTTCATTGGGATCGCTGCATCAATAATTGCATTCAGCTGTCCAGTAGTTAAAATCTCTTCTTTTTCTCTTGCTTTCACAATATGTTTTGCAATGTTCTTTGCGAATTTATCCTCACCATAATCTCGAATGATACGGAACAACTCCATCTCACTGTACTCATTTACAATATCTTTCGCAGTAAGTGTCTGTCTGTTATCCATTCTCATATCAAGTGGTGCATCTGTACTTCGATAAGTAAATCCTCGTTCTGGTGTATCTAACTGAAAGGAAGATACGCCCAAATCTAAAACGATACCATCTACTTTTTCGATGCCTTGTTCTTCTAATACCTGACGAATGTTACAATAATTATTTCTTACAATCGTCACTAAATCGCCATACTCTGACAATCTCTCACCAGCAGCACAGATAGCATCTGCATCCTGATCGATTCCAATGAAACGACCCTTTCCCTCTAAGCGTTTACATACTTCATAAGCATGTCCACCGCCTCCAAGTGTTCCATCCACATATATTCCGCCTGGACGAACATTTAAATTTTCGATTGTCTCTTCCAGTAATACTGAATAATGTTTAAATTCCATCTCTGCTCCTTTTTATGTCGCTTTAAATTCCAAAGCCAAGTTCTGCCATATGTTCTGCGATTTCATCCATATCATCGTAATCGCCGTTATCCAGCCATTTTTCTTTACTCCAGATTTCCACACGGCTAAGTACACCTACAGAAACAACGTCTTTTTCGATGCCTGCATATTCTCTTAGGTTCGTAGGAAGAAGAATACGTCCCTGTTTGTCCACTTCACAAGTAGCTGCACCTGCAAAGAAAAAACGCATGAACTTTCTAGCATCCTTTGAGGTAAGTGGTTTTTCACGGAAAGATTTTTCGATATTTGCCCATTCTTCGTTGGAATAAACGAAGAGACATCCATCTAAGCCTTTGGTAACTACAAATTCATTACCTAACTGTTCACGGAATTTTGATGGAACAATCAATCTGCCTTTGGCATCAATTGTGTGATTATATTCACCCATGAACATGGCTTTTCTCTCCTTTCCTCATAACTATTTCATTTGGTTGGAAGTTATCAACAAGTTTATCAACTTATCCACCACTTCGCACCACTTTCATGGTATTTCATACCACTTTCCTCCACTCTTTAACCATATTACCCCATAAAACCCATAAAATCAAGCCTTTTTCATGTTTTTTCTAAAATTCAGAAAGAAAAAACAAACCAAACTTTGCTTAAAAAAAGCCCCTTTTTTTCAATTCGTGGAGGAAAGTGGTGAAAAATGCAAAAAAATAGGCGTATAGCACTTTGCTATACGCCCTTTAGGAAACTATTACGATTATTTATCTAAATCTATATATTCTTCGATAAGTTTGTCAATCTGTTTGCTCTTTTCGGAATACTTTTGATAGTTTCCTGCCTCAAACAATTCATTTAATTCTATTCTCTTTTCTTCAATATCTAATCTCAGAGCCTCTAATCTACTCATTTGTAAATTCTCCCTCTAATTCTTTTTTATCACTTTCTTCTTGTTGATTTGTATTAAAATCACCGCCGCTATCACCATTGTAGCTGCAACCACCATGGACACAGGAAGATTTAATACTGGCAACAGTAATTGGTCTGTTCGTAAGGATTCAATCCAAAAACGCCCCACGCCATATCCTAACATATATAGTAAGAACACTTCACCATCAAACTTACGATGTTTCCAATATACAAGTAACAGTACTAACAGCACAAAATTCCACATCGATTCATAAAGGAAAGTAGGATGTACCTGTATATAAGAAATACCATCCACAACCATGATATTTTCACGTAGTTCCTGTGTAATGTCACTACTTCGCACTGCAGAAACTGGCAACTGCATTGCAAAAATATTATCACAATATCCACCAAAGGCCTCTCGATTAAAGAAGTTGCCCCATCTGCCTATGCACTGCCCTAATACAAGTCCTGGTCCTGCTGTATCAGCAATCAATCCAAAACGTAGATGTTTTATTCTAGTATATATGTATACTGTTATCACCGCAGCAATAACTCCGCCGTAAATGGCAAGACCACCTTCACGAACGTTCAAAATTCTCGTCAAGTCCTGACTATAATATTCCCATTTAAAGGCAACATAATATAGTCTGGCCCCTACCAATGCGGCCAAAATTGCATAAATAGCCAAATCATAGTATGTATCTGGATCTTGTCCTGATTTTTTAGCGATTGCAGCTGCTAATAAAACGCCTCCCATCATTCCACAAGCAATAATCATCCCATAATAGGCTATTGCAAAATCACCTATCATGATATTCTTTCCAACATCCTCTAGAAAAATGTGCAAATTAGGAAAATTAATGTTTGTATCCAAAACCCTATACTCCTTTCGTTTGGTTCTTTTACATTCTACGATAAGAAACGCCAAAAATCAACAGTTCTGGACCTAAAAGTAATCGACACAGTTTGACAAAAAAACGCCTTTTTTCGTCATATTTTGTCGAATACAATAAAATAGCGTGAGTCATTTTCCTCACGCTATTTTATCATCCATTCTATCTTGCTTGGAATGTTCCACATTCTGTTTCACCTGTAGAAACAGCTTTTACACCCGCAATCTGAATGTGGTCCGCAGTACACACCTTGTGCTCGTTATATACACATGTAACCGCATTACATGCGATATTGGTTTCTGGTTTTGGACCTTTGTCATCTAAACTTGTCATCGTATTTGTACCTCTTGGGTAAAAACTTTCACAAGCCGTTTCCGATGGTTTGATAGCTTCATGACCACCAACTGTAATATTTTCACGTTTGCACATTCTGTTTTCATTGTAAGAGCAGCTTACAACGGAACAATCTAATCTTGTCATGATACATACCTCCTAAAATAAATTTCTATTTTAATATGCCTTTCATTATTAACACCTATACAATTTTTTTCTGCTATTTATTTACAAATAAAAAGACGTTATTGATTTCTCAATAACGTCTTTACATGTTACATTTATTTTGTAGCTTCTTCTACTACTACCTGACGGATTTCTTTTGTACGGATTTCTTTACAAATCTGGTCTACGAATTCTGCGAGCGGTTTGATACCTTCATCACCAGCGAAACGGCTTCTTACTGAAACTGTTCCGTCGATTTCTTCCTGCGCACCTACTACCAGCATGTATGGAAGTCTGTCCATACGAGCTTCACGAATCTTGTAACCAATCTTTTCTGCACGGCTGTCTACTGTTACGTCTACACCATTTGCTTTTAACTCTTTCGCTACTTTTTCAGCGTATTCTGTGTATTTTTCAGAAATTGGAAGTACACGTACCTGTTCTGGACAAAGCCATGTTGGGAATTTACCAGCATATTTTTCGATTAACCATGCAAGTGTTCTTTCATAGCATCCAAGAGATGTTCTATGAATGATGTAAGGACGAACCTTGTCTCCATTCTGATCTACATAGTACATATCAAACTTATCTGCGATCGCACAGTCAAGCTGGATTGTTATCATAGTATCTTCTTTACCGTATACGTTCTTAGCCTGGATATCAATCTTTGGTCCATAGAATGCTGCTTCACCATCTTCCTCTGTGAAAGATACGCCTTTATCAATTAACACCTGACGAAGTGCATCCTGTGTTGTGTTCCAGTATTCATCATCGCCTAAGTATTTTGCTTTATTATTTGGATCCCATTTTGAGAGACGGAATGTTACGTCATTTTCTAATCCAAGTGTAGTAAGCACATGGTAAGCTAAGTCAAGACATGCCTTCAATTCTTCTTCTGCCTGATCTGGACGGATTACGTTGTGTCCTTCCGAAATAGTAAACTGACGAACACGTGTTAAACCATGCATTTCACCTGAGTCTTCTGCACGGAAAAGTGTAGAGGTTTCACCCATACGAACTGGTAAATCTCTGTAAGAGTGCTGTTCATTTTTGTATACATAATACTGGAATGGACATGTCATAGGACGAAGAGCAAATACTTCTTTGTCTACTTCTTCATCACCCATTACAAACATGCCTTCTTTGTAATGATCCCAGTGTCCTGAAATCTTGTAAAGATCAGATTTTGCCATAAGTGGTGTACGAGTACGAATATATCCCCAATCCTGTTCTTCGATATCTTCAATCCATCTCTGGAGTTTCATAATCATCTTTGTACCTTTATGTGTAAATAAAGGAAGACCCTGTCCTACTACATCAACTGTTGTGAAAAGTCCCATTTCACGACCAAGTCTGTTATGGTCACGCATCTTGATATCTTCTAAGTGGTCAAGATGAGCCTGTAAATCTTCTTTGTTGTTGTATGCTGTTGCATAAATTCTCTGAAGTCTTGCTTTATCTGCGTCGCCTCTCCAATAAGCCATAGATGAAGAAATGAGTTTGTATGCTTTTACACCCTTTGTATTCATAAGATGTGGACCTGCACAGAGGTCTACAAAACCACCCTGATCATAGAAAGAAATTTCTGCATCTTCTGGAAGATCTTCAATAAGCTCTACTTTGTATGGTTCGTTTTTTTCTTTCATAAGAGCGATTGCTTCTTCTCTTGGAAGTGTGAATCTTGTGATTCTATTTCCCTTTTTAATGATTTTTTTCATTTCTTTTTCAATCGCATCTAAGTCTTCTCTTGAGAATGGTTCTCTGTCGAAATCATAATAGAAACCATCTTCAATCGCTGGTCCGATAGCAACCTTTGCTTCTGGGAAAAGGTTCTTTACTGCTTCTGCCATGATGTGTGATGCTGTGTGACGAACTACTTTTAATCCTTCTGGATCATTTGCTGTAATAATATTTAATGTAGCATCTTCTTTTATTACGGTTCTTAAATCTACTACCTCTCCATTTACTTCGCCTGCACATGCTGCACGTGCAAGACCTTCGCTGATATCGAGTGCGATATCATAAACACTTTTTGCTTCGTTGTACTCTTTTACAGAGCCATCTTTTAAAGTGATTTTCATGTTTCTCTCTCCTTTTCTATATTTCACAATCTCGTTTAAGCAGACTCGAAAACCTACGGTTTTCTCGTTCGCGTTGCTCGCCAAATCTTCGCATAACAAGCTTAGTCTGCAAGCAGCCAATCTTGTATGCTCGATTTTTCTCTGCTTAAACGCGAAAAATCCCAGATACAACATTAGTTGCATCTGGGACGACTAAACATAATCGTGGTTCCACCCAAATTCATCTGCCTTCCAATTATTGAAAAACAAATCTCATTCTGACGATAACGGTGTCGGCCGGACCGGATTGGGGTCACTCTGAGGTGGTCTTCGGTTGCTTCTTGCTAAGATACTCACACCAACTGTATCTCTCTCTGGAACATTTCACAACGTACTCTTCTCATCATCGTTTTTTGTATTTAATTACTTAGATATTTTAGTACCTTTTGGTTATTTTGTAAAGTCTATTTTTAGTTATCCTCTGCACTTTGCTATTTTTTCTAAATATTTCATTGAGTTTTTCTGTATTTCTCTTGTTTATGAAATAAATAATCCCCCACACCACCAAATAGCCAAAAACAAAAATAGCACCATGAATCAAAATCGCCACTATCAAGGGCAATCGTTCAATCTGATAAATGACATTCATACCACCAGCAATAAAAGCAACCGCCGGATAACTTGCCAGCTTTTCTCTGCAAAACGCTATCCAGAGTAAATTGGCCTGAAAGTTCTCTAATCTTTGCTTCCGTCTTTTCTTTGGAAAAACCGTGGACACCGCATATCAATTCCAAGTTTTCTTTCACAGAAAGGTTCGGAGCAACAGCAGTTTCCTGGGGTGATACACCGATTAGTCGCTTTACCTGCTCCAGTTCCTTTGTAATGCTGTAACCACCCACAATGGCCTCTCCACTCGTAGGTTTTGTCAGACAGGAATATTTTTTATTTACGAGTGCCATCATAACAAATGAAAATAGAGAAATGTTGATTTTTGTCTGTTCGGTCGTTTTTGATACCTCATCAGCAATAAAAATCAAATCTTTTATAAAATTAAAAGGGATTGTCGCAATTCATTGATTTACGGCAATCCCATTTTTTACTATCCTCTGAACTTAATTTCTCCTACTTCCCAATTCATCTTCTCGACGATAGCAAGAAATTGTTTATCATTTCTGCCCCACCTTTATTACCAGGAGCTTCTTTTATCATTTTTTGAACTTTATCTAAATTGGTTTTTATCTCTCCATCCTCGATCACAGAAAGAACAGTATCTTTTAATTTATCCTTATCAATGGAAGAATACTCTAATCGTTTTCCAACACCGAGCTTTTCCACGAACTGAGCATTTACTGGTTGGTCGGATACGAATGGTATTACAACCATCGGCACACCATAAGCCAATGCTTCTGAAACACTATTCATACCTCCATGTGTGACAAAAACATCCGCCATCTTTAGGACTTTTATCTGTGGAACAGATCTATAAATATGTATATTTGCAGGGATGTTTTTTAGTTTTCTCATATCAAACTTTTGTCCTACCGATAGTATGACATCCACATTTTCATCACCAAAAATATCTATACACATTTTAAAAAATGAAATAGCGCCTTTTAAAATCGTACCTAAGGAAATATAAATCACAGGTTTTGTCCCTTTTACAAAATCAAAACTACTTTCTCTTCTCTCGTATACAGATGGTCCCAAAAACTTATACTGTTCATCTGAAAATTCCTCTTCGTATGGCTGATAGGCACGAAGCGTATATACCAGATTCAGTTCCGGAGGATTATAAACAATCTCATCTAACCAATTGTCTGTCTTTAACGGAATGTCTTTCGCTATATCTTTTGTAAATGCTCTTGTAATCCATTTACATTTAAAGATAGACAATGGTCCTTTTGCAGAAATAAATTGGTCCATCAATTTTTTGTTGGTAACCGGTGCTGTAAATATTCGCACAACAGGTTTCTGATACTTATCTGCAAGATGTTTACCCAAAAAGAAAAACTGTTCGTACACAATCATGTCAAACCGCTGCACGATGCTTTCTGCTGTCGCATATGCATTTTTTATCTGCTCTGACAACTGCCTGTGATTCTGATATCCATGAAATTTTGCTCCGCTCTCTGCAATCTTTTCTTCCCAACCAAATGGCATAAGATATGTCACTTCACAGCCCTGTTTGATAAGTTCTTGCACAAGTCCGATGGTAGGTACAACATGACCGTAATACGGCAGATTAATAAAAAGAATTTTCATGGTGCACCTCCTACTTTTCATAGTCAATAACAATTCTCTTCTCTATTCCTACATCCGCTATTACTCCATTCCAAAACGTAATACTTACAAAATGATTCTCATCTTCTCCGTAATACGCCCACTCATAACCATCATAAAAACTATCTTCTTCCGAATGATCCTCATAGTGATAATATGGAATGCCAAAATAAGCTTCTACTTCCTCATAACTACTTTCAAATGTAAGCCCCTCTCCAAATACAAAGTCTGGAACATCCGCTTCTTCAGCATAGTGTGCTGCTGGATTTTCTATATAGAAATAATCCACTTGTGATTTACCTATCGAAATTTCTTCCCCTGTATAATTACTCACACGAATCATAGCAGCAAAAAATCCGTCTTCATCATTCAAAATTAACGTTTCCTCACTATCTGTCGGAAGCATATAATCTCCTTCATATGCCTCTTCAAGGGTAAAGCCCATTTCACTAATTTCTTCCATAGTAGCTGGTAAAGAATACATCTGACCATTGTAAGAAAATGTTTCAAATCCTTCTGGTAATGGAATCGTATCGTCCCCTAAGAATTCCCCCTGCTCATCACCTACATTAATTACAATATCATCTACGTCTTCTGGAACATCCTCATATCGATTACCGTAGGAATTTCTTACCATGTTAAAAGACAAAAAGACAATCATGGCAATAAAATATATCCCTATTCCTATAATCATCACCTTTGATTTTTTCTTCCTAGTACGATTCGCAAATTGTCCTGCCATTCGATGGTCATAAGTCTTTTTCATTGGCTTACGTGTATATGCTTTTCCCTCTGGGCTATCATAAGTACGCGAATTGCTACCTGTCCTATGAGCTCTATTATATTCTTCTGCCGTTTCATAAATCGGTCTTCCAAATTCATCGTATTTTGGCATAGTAAACCTCCTACATTTTTCTAAGTGCTACTTCTGTCAATACATTTGCAAATATGATAAACAATATAGATGGACAGATTATCACAACCATCCCTGCATCATCCCATTTCGTAATCTCCATGGCAAACTCTGCCATTGGATACCAAAAGACACCTATAACCGCTTGTACACCTGCAAATAACAATAACCACTTTCCATATGTTTTCTGTGCATACTCCCAATTCTCTTTGCTAGAAAGTGCACACTTGGAAGAATAGTGCGGATATCGAACCATCGTTGTAAAATATTTTCCATCTGGTGCTATGTAATCCAATGCTGTTTTATATTTCATTGGAAATTTATAAGGGAAAATGCCTCCAAATAAAAGCAAGAGTACAAATATCCCTTCTACAACATACATCATATAAAATCCTAGTTTTTCCATTATTTATCTCCTACTTCTTTTTCCATTCAGTATCTCTAAAAAACGTTTTCTACCAAATACAACAAATTTGTACTCTTCCTCGTTTTCCATTTTTACTGTAACAGTAGGTAAAAAGAAAAGATTTCCCTCCATTACAGATAAAATATCCTTATATTTCATTTCCAAATTCTTATACTTTTCTGGAATCATTATTTTTCCCGTCTTATATGTCATAGAATCTTCCTCTATCACAATCCATCCACCTAAAATTCCGTTTTTACACAAACTAACAGAGAAAGTGTGTTTCATTTGACTTACAAAGGTTCTTTTCATAAGTTTTCGATTTAGATCTTTTCTTTCTTCTGAATTCTGATTATGAGCCATTACTATATCTCCTTTCCACGAACAACGTCATCAACAAATGCCAGTGTTGCAAGAACCAAAACTGGAGCTGCAAGAAAAGCAACAATGATAGAGCCAAAGAGATTCCAATCAAAAAGCGTATGCCATTTCTTTGATAATCTACTATCAATCGTTTATAGAATCTCTAAATGACCATTGAATTCTTGATATAGTCCAATTACACCACAAATACTGATAGCAATAGAAAACAATCCCAAATCTATCACATTTGCAATAAGTGTTAATCCAACTGCAATTATTTACCAAAACTCGCCATATACAATCTATTTTTCTAGTTTCATTTTATCATAGGCATAGACAACTTACTATATGCTTTGACTTAATCCTACCTTAACAAAACCTTAAAAAACAAAAAAGCTATGACTTAGTTACCTAAGTCATAGCCATATATGCGATATTATTTACCACAACATTTTTTGTATTTCTTACCAGAACCACATGGACATGGATCGTTACGTCCTACTTTTTTCTCATTTACAACAGTACCTGATTTTTTCTGTTCAAGGTAAAGTCTCTTCTGTGTTTCTTTATCAAAGATATCATCCCACATTGGAAGTTCATAAAGCCATTCTGCTTTTGCTGCTACCATACCTTTGTAAAGTTTTTCTTTATCAAATGCAAGGCTTACTTTTGTATCTTCTTCCATCTCATCGATTGGATTTGGAGCTACAAGACAATCATTGATACCATCAAGGAATCCTGTCATTTCCATAAGAGAAAGTTCGTATTTTTCAGCAAGTTCTTTTACTGTACCTTCTACGATTTCATCTGGATTTGATAATAATTTTTCATAAACGCTCTGTTCTTTTAAGAAGTAGCTTGTCCAGAATCTCTGCATTTCACCCTGGTCAGCGTTTTCGTTATAAGCAAGTTTGTGCCATTCTTTTAATAATGCCATTTTCTTTTCCACCTTTTATCCTAAATTTTGGGCAAACAAGACATTTGCCATATCTTGTATAGTATAGCAAAAAGACTTGTAACATTACAAGTCTTAATTACTCTTTTTCTTCTAATTCCACATCTTCTTTGCGCTTTTTTATAAGTTTATAAAAAAACAGATATACCCACAATAATACTGGAACCAAAACCACCGTTATGATTGCAGCATTAAATGTACCCATATTATTTTCACTGGCTGTGCCTGCAGCGAATAGTAAAAGTATATTTACACCTAGAATAAGGACGATTCCCAGAATCGCTAAAATCTGTTTCACTTTATTCATAATCAAAAAACCTCTCATCTCATTTTGTATCACTAAAGTAACATATTCTTATATATCCTGCAACTTAAAAACCGCACCCATAGGTGCGGTTTTATCGTTAGTTTATTACTATAAAATTCTTCTGATAGAAAGTACTTTTCTGTATGTATAGTCGTTTGATATTTTGATACCATCTCTTGCATTAGAAGCATGAACAATTTTTCCATCTCCAATGTAAATTGCTACATGACCACTGTAACATACGATATCACCAGGCTGGATATCTTCTGCACTAACCTTTACACCTACACTTCTCTGAGAATAAGAAGAACGTGGAAGATTATATCCAAAGGCTTCATATACTCTCATAACAAATCCTGAGCAGTCTGTTCCTTTTGTTAAGCTTGTGCCGCCATATACATATCTGTTTCCTACATACTGAAGAGCAAACTCTACAATATCTTCACCTGTAATTACTGCAGCTGCTGTTTCTGGTAATTCATTTTCTTCTACTGCAGCTTCTGCTGTTTCTAAAATAACTGTTTCGTTGATTGCACAGTGTGCACCAGCTGTAAAACAAGTAGAAACGCCTTCCATATAATCTGGTGTTGTATCTTTACTAGCGAAAAAATCTACTGGAGTTGATGTAAGTAAAATTGCGCTAACTAATAATCCAATTGTAACTTTGATTCCCTTGTTTGTCATTGTCTTTTCTCCCTCGAATGGCAAATATTAATTTTTAATGTCAATTATTACAAATTTGTTACAAATGTTACAATCGCATTATTACATGGAAATATTTGGTTGTCAATATGTTTTTTTAAATTATTTGTATACAAGTTCTCTATGTATTACAATAAATACATAAATTGCTCTATCTACGCAAAAATCCGACCGTTTCCGGTCGGATTTCTTATTTATGTTATTCTTTTGTTTAGAAAATTCTTCTGATTGTAACTACTCTTGAATACTGCCAATTATATGTAATCTTAATACCATCTTTTGCATTAGATGCATGAACAATTGCACCATTTCCAATATAAATCGCTACATGTCCTCTATAACAAACAATATCTCCTGGCTGAATATTTGCTGCACTTACTTCATAACCAACACTTCTCTGCTGATACGATGTACGTGGAAGACTAACACCAAATGCTTCATAAATTCGCATAACAAATCCTGAACAATCAGCACCATTAGTTAAGCTTGTACCACCTGCCACATATGGATTTCCCACGAACTGAACTGCATAATTTGCAACAGCCCATCCATTACCACCTGCTGGTGGATTATAGGTTCTACTTGCTGTAGCCTGTTGTGCTGCCTGCTGTGCTGCTGCCTGCTGTGCTGCCAACGCTGCCGCTGCTTCTGCCGCAAGACGAGCTGCTTCTTCTTCCTTTGATTCTGCATAAGAATATACTGTCTCAAGCACTACATAATCAGCGGAAACATAGCCTTCATAAGAACTAAATTTAACTTTTACCCAACCTACTACTGATTCATCTAATACAGTTAATTTCTGACCTATAGAAATTAATGTATATACACCTGCATCCGTAGATGCTTCTTTACGAAGCTTTAATGTATCTGTTGTAACTGTAGCGATTCTCTGCGAAGCTGCTTTACATACTGCTTCATCACCAACAATTACATAATCAGCGGAAACATAACCTGTTACATTACCAGATGTAATTTTATACCAGCCATCTAATGTTTCAAGAACTGTAGCTGCACCATTCGCATAAAGCTTACCTACTACTTCTGATTCTTCATTTGCTTCTGCTCGGATATTTAAAGAAGCACTTACTTGTGCAATTGCCATATTCGCATATTCATTTTCAGGTTCTGCTACTACAGGTGCTTCCTGTGAAGCTACTGCAAGACCATCATCACTTACTATATCATTCAACACAACAGTCTCATCAATTGATGCATGTGCACCTGCTGTAAAGCTGGTAGATACACCTGTCATATATTCCTGTTCTTCCGCAGTTGGATTTGCCAGCATATCTACTGGTGCTGATGTAATTAACATACAACTTACTAACGCTCCTGCGATAAGTTTGATTCCTTTTGCGAACATATTCTCCTCCGATATGTAGACCTGTTAAAATATATTTAAATTTATTACAAATTTATTACACGCTACACGCCTATTATTGCACAAAAATAAATACATGTCAAGGAGATATGTAGATGTAAATTCGTGGTTAATAGCCAAGTGTAGCTCGACCCACGCCACTTCGTGGCTTTTCGTCGCTTTACAAGCGACTCGGCTCTCGCTATTTGGCTGAACGCCAAATACGGCCAATAAAAAACGCATGGAATTGCAAGCGAGCTTGCATCCACGCGTTTTTATATTGTCCTACTTGGCTAAACAGTTTACTACATCATTCCCATTCCGCCGCCCTGTGGCATTGGAGGAAGATCTTCTTTAATATTTGCAACAGCAGATTCTGTTGTAAGAAGTGTAGATGCTACAGATGTAGCGTTCTGTAATGCACTTCTTGTTACTTTTACTGGATCAAGGATACCACTTGCTACCATATCAACATATTCTTCAGCAGCTGCGTCAAAACCAACACCAGCTTCTGATTCACGTACTTTATTGATAATAACCGCACCTTCAAGACCAGCATTTGCTGCAATATAGTAAAGTGGAGCAGATAATGCTTTCAATACTACTTTTGCACCTGTCTTTTCATCCCCTTCTAATGTATCAGCAAGTTCTGCCACTTTCTTTGAAGCGTGAATGTATGCAGAACCACCACCTGCGATGATACCTTCTTCTACAGCAGCTCTTGTTGCGTTAAGAGCATCTTCAAGACGAAGTTTTGATTCTTTCATTTCTGTTTCTGTAGCTGCACCTACACGAATAACCGCTACACCACCTGCCATTTTTGCAAGTCTTTCCTGAAGTTTTTCTTTGTCAAATTCAGAAGTTGTTTCTGCAATCTGTCCATGAATTGAGTTAATACGTGCTTTGATTGCATCTACACTGCCATAACCATCTACGATAACTGTGTTTTCTTTTGCAATCTTAACAGATTTTGCACGTCCAAGCATATCCATTGTAGTATCTTTTAATTCAAGTCCAAGATCTGAACTGATAACCTGACCACCTGTAAGAATAGCGATATCTTCAAGCATTGCTTTTCTTCTATCACCATAACCTGGTGCTTTTACAGCTACTACATTGAATGTACCACGAAGTTTGTTTACGATAAGTGTAGTAAGTGCTTCACCTTCGATATCTTCTGCAATGATAAGAAGTCTAGCACCAGACTGTACAACCTGTTCTAACAATGGAAGGATATCCTGAATATTAGAAATTTTCTTATCTGTGATAAGGATGTGTGGTTCATCAAGAACTGCTTCCATCTTATCCATATCTGTACACATATATGCTGATAAGTAACCACGGTCAAACTGCATACCTTCTACAAGATCAAGTTCTGTTTCCATAGTTCTAGATTCTTCGATTGTGATAACACCATCAGTTGTTACTTTTTCCATAGCATCTGCTACTAAGTTACCGATTTCTTCATCACCAGCAGAAATCGCTGCTACTCTAGCAATCTGTTCTTTTCCATTTACTGGCTGGCTCATTTCTTTTAATGCCGCAACAGCTACGTCAGTTGCTTTTTTCATACCACGACGTAATACGATTGGATTTGCACCAGCTTCAAGGTTTTTGAATCCTTCGTTTACCATAGCCTGTGTAAGTACAGTCGCTGTTGTAGTACCATCACCAGCAACATCATTTGTCTTTGTTGCTACTTCTTTTACAAGCTGAGCACCCATGTTTTCGAATGCATCTTCTAATTCAATTTCTTTTGCGATAGTTACACCATCATTTGTGATAAGTGGAGCACCAAAAGATTTATCTAAAACAACATTTCTTCCTTTTGGTCCCAATGTCACACGTACTCTATTTGCTAATTTATCAACACCTGCACCAAGTGCTGCTCTGGCTTCTGAGCCATATTTAATTTCTTTTGCCATGATTTACAAATCTCCTTTTAAAATTAATCTTCAACAATAGCCAAGATATCATTCTGACGAACAATAATATATTCCTGTCCATCAAGCTTTACTTCTGTTCCTGCATATTTTGAATAAATAACTTTCTGACCTTCTTTTACCTGCATAACTACTTCTTTGCCATCTACGATACCACCAGGACCTACAGCAATAACTTCTGCTTCCTGTGGTTTCTCCTGTGCTGATGCAGCTAAGATAATACCAGACTTTGTAGTTTCTTCAGCTTCTAACTGTTTTAAAACAACACGGTCTGTTAATGGTGATAATTTCATTCTAGTTTCCTCCTAAATATATAATCCGATTACTCTTATGAGTAATTCATTTGTAGACATAGTCTAATAATGTTTATGCTCTAGTAAAGATAATATTACTAGATATTTGAAAAGTCAACACTAAATTAGCACTCTTGCAAAAAGAGTGCTAATTTCTTTCTCAAAACATTGTAATATCAAGTGTTTTCTCAATTCTTAAATGTTTATAAACTATATTAAATCATAATATTTTAATGCATTTAGAATACCATCTTTACGAATATGAGTCGTTACATACTCTGCTTTCTCTTTTGCTGCCATAGATGCATTTCCCATTGCAATACTATGTCCTACGAATTCAAGCATCTCTAAATCATTAATACTATCGCCAATTGCATAAGTATCTTCTATTGCAATTCCAAGATGTTCACACAACCATGCAATTCCTGTTGCTTTAGATGTTCCCTTTGGAACAGCTTCTATAATCCCATCGCCATGATCTAATAAATCATACAAATCAGAAAGCGCTTCTTTTACTCCATCATAATCTGTTTCTTCATTAATTAAAGCAGAAAATTTATTTGCATGGATATCTTCTAACTTACATTCATCTAAAAAGACAGCTACATCTCCAAGATTTTCTATAATATAACTAATATATCCATCTCCATCAAAACCTTCTCTATCTAGCCATTGATAGGTCGTTCCTTCATATATAATCGGAAGCTTACATTCACGACTCACGTCGTATACCTTCTTCACATCTGCGTAAGACATATTGTTTTCATAAAGAATGTTTCCATCCATCTCTACATGATTTCCACATGCAGCAATAAAACCGTCAAAACCAATCGCATCAAACTGTGGGTCATTCACATTTCCCATTGCACGCCCTGTACATACAAACGCTTTATGTCCATTCGCTTGTAACTGTTTGATTGCAATCTTTGTACTTTCTGGGACAACCATATTTTCGTCCCAAAGTGTACCATCAATATCGAAAAATACATATTTCGTCATATCTATTCCTCAACACTTAATATATCTGTATCATAATAGCTTGATTTCAAAGGATTATATTCTACTAAAACAGCCTGAAGAAGCTGACGTTTATCATCCTGACCACCTACACAAGTACTTAATGTAATGATACGGTCTGTTTGATCCACTTCTACCTCACGGAAGTTTCCTGTTGTACCATAAGAATTCTGTATCATCTGTAAATACATGCCAAAACCAGCTTCCGTTTCACAATCATAGCTAAGTAAAATATGAGCATCTGTAAATCGATAAGCTGCATAAATATCATAAATTAATAATTCATCTGGAGTATAAATAAAAATGAAACGATTTTCATTAAAAAACTCCTCTTCTGCAAACTTATGCACATCCTTAAACATCGTGCCATTTCTCATATTATGTCCATAAATCAGAGTATTATGATCCGTGAAATCTTTTGCATTTATCTTTTCTGTATAAATACAGCCTGGAAGCCCCTTTGACCCATCCAAGTTATATTCCAAATAATAGGTATCATTTGATGGATGCTGCAAAATAGGATAGTCAATATTTGTATTTGGAATATAAATCCATGCATAAATATCCTCATTTTCTTCCCAAAGTGCTTCCCAATCAATCACTTTACCTGGATCCTCAATTCCTAAATATGTAAATATATTTTGTTCAACCTCTGTCTCTGTTGTTTCTGTATTCACACCAGTAAAAGATTCAAATGTATTCTGTGCATTTTTTTCAGAAACATATTTATATATCAAACATCCTGCTGAAACACAAAAAACCACTACACATATTATCAATATGATATTTCTTTTTGAAAAAAACTCTTTCATCATTTCTCTCCTTTATATTTCATTCTTCCATAGTAACATAAAAACAGCCCTATGCCAACAAGTAAACTCCCTATAGAAATAAGCCATGCTGCTACACTACCATCTACTGTACCTGCTAAAAATCCCGTCTCAGTGCGAATCACTGCTAATCCATTGGCTACCACATGTGCGACAATCGCTGGATATAACCGACCAGATTTCTCCATAAAAAGTGCAAATACAATACCTAATAAAAACGCATAGATAAACTGAACAATATTAAAATGTAAACCAGCAAATATCAATGCACTAATTAAAAGCGCTGGAACTATTTCCATTCTATGTCTTAATCTGCCATACACAACACCTCTGTGCAAAAGTTCTTCTAAGAATGGTGTAATCAATGCTGATCCAAAAAGCTCTAGTCCTATACTGCTTCCATAAAACGCATCATTGGCATCCTGATATTCTTGTGACACTGTTACCAATGGTGTCATGGATATGATGTTATTCAACGCTACCGATAAAAACAAAGTTATTACAATAACAAATCCTATATTTAACCAGGTTTCCTTTGTAAACACTTCTTTTTGCTTATATCTACCAGCCAACAACAAATCATGTTTATAATCTGCAAAAACAACTGGAATAGCAACGATGCTCCCTATGATTTTACACAACATATAGGTTTCATTTCCGCCGCCAAAAATCATCTGCGCAACAAATATCCCAATGGTAATTGCCGCATAATACATCAATACTGGATAAGCAATTTCCCAAATCTTACCTGCCGCTCCATACTTATTATACACTTACTATTTTCCTTCTTTCTCTATCAATTCTGCACGCATCTGTTCTACACTTTTTCCTAAGATAGGATGTCTTAAATACGGACAGAGTTCAAACAATGGTTCTAGCACAAACATACGATTTTGTATATCAATATGTGGAATCGTAAGTATTTCACTATTATAAATCATATCATCATAAAACAAGATATCTAAATCAATGGTTCGAGGGCCCCAGCGAACCACACGTTCTCGTTTCAATTCCGCTTCTATCTGATTTAAAAAGGCTAAAAGTTCTTCTGGTTCCATATAAGTATCAAATGCTACACAGCCATTTTGAAAATCAGGCTGTTCTACTGGACCATATGGTTTTGTTTGTAAAATACCAGACTGTCTAAAGTTTTTTACATAAGGCGACTCCTGTATGCGCTTACATGCATCTTCTAAATAATCAAGCGCCTGCTCATGATTGGAGCCAATAGACAAATACACTTTGTGCCATTCACGATAAATATTTACAGAAACATCTTCTGGTTTACAAGTAATCGGTGCATCCGGTTTACGTAACTCCATTTCCACTGCTTCAATCATTTCAAACTGGGACAATAATGCTTCTACGGTTTTCTCTGCGGCTTTTTCAATCAAATCGTAAACTTCTCTTGTAAATACATCCACTACAAGAGAACATACTTCATCATAATTTACCGCATCCATCAAATCATCACTTAATCCAGGCTTACGCATCGGTATGTATAATTTTAGATTTACAAAAAACACCTGTCCTTTTTGTTTCTCTTCCTCCAAAACACCATGATATGCATAAATCTCTAAATTTGTTATTTTTATAAAATCTCTTGTTCTTCGAATCATATATTACCTTCTATAAATCGCCTGTGCCATCTGAATGGCTCTTGCATTCTCCTTGACATCATGCACTCTGACAAATGCTGCTCCCTGTGCAACGGCAGCAACTGTAGTTACCAAAGTTCCTTCTACTCTCTCCTCACTTGGCAAATCCAAGGTCAAACCAATCACAGATTTTCTCGATGTTCCTAGCAAAACGGGATATCCCAAATCCTTCAATATCCCAAGATTTCGAATTGCTTCCAAATTCTGTTCATAATTCTTTGCGAATCCTACACCTGGATCAAGAATAATCTTATCTTCTGAAATACCTGCTTTTTTTCCTAACAATATCGATTCCTGTAAATCCTGCTGCATATCTTTAAGAAAATTCACATAATCCATATTTTTTCGATTATGCATCAAACAACACGCCACCTGATATTTCCCAATCACTTCTGCCATTTTCGCATCTGCTTTTAATCCCCAAATATCGTTGATTAAATCCGCTCCTGCCAAAATTGCCATTTCAGCCACTTTGCTTTTATAAGTATCTACAGAAATTGCTATCTCAAAACGCTTTTTAATTGCTTCTATAACAGGCAGAACACGTTCCATTTCTTCCTCTGCGGAAACTGGAATGTATCCTGGTCTTGTGGATTCTCCACCAATATCAAGAATGGTTGCACCATCCTTTATCATCGCTTCTGCCTTATACAATGCAGCATCCATGCTCTGATATCTACCACCATCCGAAAAAGAATCTGGAGTCACATTTAGGATTCCCATGATATATGTGTTCTCTTCTGTATGAAATTCCTGTGTTCCAATTCTCATATTATACGTCTTCCTTATTTACACATTGCAATGAAACGGTTGACAAGTGTTTCATTTTCTTCAAATTCTCCACGCATTGCAAAAGTCACAGTCTTACTACCTGGCTTCTTCACACCGCGCATGGTCATACACATATGCTCTGCCTCCATCATGACAATTACGCCCTTTGGATTCAAATGCTCCATAAGTGCATCTGCTACTTGTCCTGTGAGCTGTTCTTGAATCTGTGGACGTTTTGCATATACTTCTACCGTACGTGCAAGTTTACTCAAACCTACTACTTTTCCATTTGGAATATATGCCACATATGCTTTTCCATAAAATGGCATAAAATGATGTTCACAGGTAGAGTAAAACACAATATCTTTTTCAATTACCATTTCATTATTCTCTACCGAAAATGTTTTGGATAAAATCTCATCTGTGTTTTGTTCAAGCCCTGCAAAAATCTCCTCATACATACGAGCAATACGATCTGGAGTTTCTACCAATCCTTCTCTGTTCTTATCTTCGCCAATTCCTTCTAGAATCAGTTCTACACCTTTTTTTATCTTTTCTCTATCAAACATCTCTCATCCTGCTTTCGCAACTCTGTTTCTATTGTGTCACAACTTCTCTTAATTCTCCCAAATAAGATAAGGAACCAAATGCCACAATCGGACATCCATCCTGTTTACTCTGGGAACATGCAGCCTGTACTGCTTTTTCTATCGTTTCACAGTAAAGAACTGTTTCATGCCACTGCCTTACTTCTTCTGCCAAAATCATACCATCCAATCCTCTTGGATTTGGTGGTGTTACTGTATAAATGTTATTGGCATATGGCATCATAAGCTCCAACATCTTTTCGTGTTCTTTATCTGCTAATATTCCTATTATAAAGTTAACCCGCTGATTTGTAAAACTATTTTCAATAGTAATTGCTAATTGTTTTACTGCATCTTCATTGTGTGCACCATCTATCACAAATAATGGATCCTCACCAATTACTTCAAAACGTCCTGGCCATACAGCATTTAAAATCCCTACTCTGCCTGCATATTCCATATCCAGCCAGCAATCGAGTGGAATATTTTCATCCTCCCACATCTGCATTTCATCCTGCTGACCGAATAAAAGCCTATGCCAAATCACATCAAAAACGGCAAGGGCAAGGGTTGCATTCTGCATTTGATATATCCCTGCCATACGAGTCATATAATTCACACCCAAATATGAGAAACGAAGTTCACCTGGCTTCTGCGAAATCAACTTTGTGCGACTAGTATATACATCACCACGAATGGCATCTATGGCTTGAAATTCCTGCTCCAATACCAGCTCTACTTCTGGCTCTTGCTCACCCCAAAAGATATATGCACCTGACTTCATAATTCCTGCTTTTTCTCTTGCAATTTCCGTCAGACTTTCACCTAAAAACTGCATGTGATCACGACTAATTTTTGTAAACACACAGGCTAATGGTTGTTTTAGTATATTGGTGGCATCCAATCGGCCACCCATACCAACTTCTAAAAGAACCACATCTGGCTGCATCTTTGTAAAATAAACAAATGCCAATGCAGTTTCTATTTCAAACGATGTTGGCAGAATCTGACCTTCGGTACGTAAAGCGATAATGTCACAGGCGATTTTTACCTGTGACATACATTCTGCATATTCTTCTTCCGTTATATTTCTTCCATCAAACTGCCAACACTCCAATGGAGAAAATACCGCTGGAGAGCAATATCTGCCCACTTTAAAACCAGCTTCCTTACAAATAGACGCAAGATAAGCACCAAAAGAGCCTTTTCCATTTGTTCCTGCAATATGAATCGTCGGAATTCTATCCTGTGGATTCCCTAATTCCTCCATCAAAGCATACATATTGGTAAGTCCTAATACACTGCCTCTTTTTTTCGTTTCTTCTAAAAATTCCTGTGCTTCTTTGTAAGTTAACATAGTACCTCTTTTATTAAATATATTTATCGTTTTACACCCTTTGTATCACGATTACCTATATGAAGACGATTTAATGAAAGTTCTTTACCCTTTACTTCAAGCGTTTGATTTTCGCCTTCACCTAATACATAAATTGCCTTCAATTCATCATTCTTATCTAGTTTCATACCACGCACACCTACCGCAGATTTCTTCTTCTCTGGGATTGTTGCACATTCAATACGAAGGAACACTTCTTTTTCCGAACGCATAACCATAGTTTCGTTCCCCTTTAATTCACGAACAAGAAGCACCTCATCCCCTTCTGACAATTTCGTTGCAGCTGTTGTCTTCTTACCAACCACAAACTCAGCACCATCTACAATCTTAATCATGGACTGTTTTGTACCAAATACAACTTTGCCAGAAGATATATTCTGTAAACTAGAAACATGAATATAATTTTCACTTTTACTATCATAATTACTTAGGTTATCAATTGGAGTTCCCTTGTCTTTTAATCGACCTGCTGGCAAATCCAACACCTTAATCAAATGCATCTGACCTGTGTTTGTAAAGATACATATCTTATCCGTATTCTTACAGATAAATGCATAACGATTATCATTCTCTGCAGTTTCCTTATTTCTTTCATAGATTGAAACTTCAATGGTTTTTGCATATCCAAAACGATCCATAAGAAATACCACATCTTTTTCTTCAATTGGTTTTTCTTCCACAACAGCTTCTGCCAAATTGTCTACTACAGTTCTACGTGGTCTTCCATAGGCTTTCTTAAAAGCAGTTAATTCTTTGATAATCATTTTTGCCATGGAAGAACGACGAGAAAGCAATTCTTCATAAAGAGCAATCTTTTCTAATGTTTCATTGTGCTCTTTCATCAAGGCGTCAATTTCCAAACCAATTAACTTGTACAAACGCATTTCTAAAATCGCATTTGCCTGACGCTCCGAAAAACAAAGCTGCATTGCCATCTGTTCGGATGCTTTACTCTTAAATTTAATATTTGTTACATCACCTTTGGTGAGACATTTTTCTGCATCCTTACGACTTTTGGAACCACGAAGGATTTCAATAATCAAATCAATGACATTACATGCTTTCAATAAACCTTCCTGGATTTCCTTTCGATCCATTTCTTTTTCAAGCAATGTAGTATATTTTCGTGTTGCAATCTCATACTGAAAGTTTACATGATGACGGATAATAGGGATAAGTCCCATTGTTTCTGGTCTGCCATCTGCAACTGCTAACATATTTACACCAAAAGTATCTTCTAATTTTGTTTTCTTATATAAGAGATTTTCCAATGCCTCTACATTAGCACCCTTTTTTAAATCTAAAACAATACGGATACCTTCTTTGGATGATTGGTTTGTAATATCCACAATATCACTAGTCTTCTTCGTTTCTACCAAAGCAGCCACATCCAGTAAAAACTTGCCGATATTGGCACCAATCATAGTATATGGAATCTCTGTAATCACAAGACGTTCTTTGCCGCCTTTTACCTTTTCATATTCTATCTTACCACGAACTTTAATTTTACCTATACCTGTTTCATAAATGGATAATAGGTCATCTTTATTTGCAATAAGTCCGCCAGTTGGAAAATCCGGTCCTTGAATATACTGCATCATTTCCTCTGTAGAAATATCCGGATTCTTCATATAGGCAATGACACCATCAATCACTTCACTAAAGTTGTGAGGTGGAATACTGGTTGCCATACCTACTGCAATACCTTCTGCTCCATTGATAAGAAGATTAGGTACTTTTACTGGAAGTACCAATGGTTCTTTTTCCGTTTCATCAAAGTTTGGACCAAAATCTACTACACCCTTGTCTAAATCAGCAAGATATGCTTCCTGTGTTACTTTCTGAAGACGTGCTTCCGTATAACGCATTGCCGCAGCCCCATCCCCTTCGATAGAACCAAAGTTTCCGTGGCCATCAATCAGGGGTAAGCCTTTTTTGAAATCCTGCGCCATAACAACCAATGCTTCATAAATGGAAGAATCGCCATGAGGATGATATTTACCCATAGTATCACCAACAATACGAGCACATTTACGATGTGGTTTGTCATATTTTACACCCAGTTCGGACATATCATAGAGAACTCGTCGCTGTACTGGTTTTAAGCCATCACGTACATCTGGAAGTGCACGTGCTATGATAACACTCATAGCATAGTCAATATATGATTTTTGCATCAACTCCGAATACTCGGTGCGAATGATATTGTTTTCTTGTTCTTGCATGTTTTATTCTCCTAAATATCTAAGGATGCATCATGGGCATGTTCATGAATAAATGCTCTACGAGGAGGTACATCTGTCCCCATCAGCATAGCCGTTACATCCGATGCCATACGACCATCTTCGATTTCTACACGACGCATCATACGAGTCTCTGGATTTAAAGTAGTTTCCCAAAGCTGGTCCGCATCCATTTCACCAAGACCTTTGTAACGCTGTAACGTAAAATGGCCTGTATGAGTACGTCTGTATTTTTCTAAAGCAGCATCATCATAGAGATACTCCTCTTCCCCTTTACTTGGGATAACTTTATAAAGTGGTGGCATCGCCACATATACATGACCTTCAAATATTAATTCTGGCATAAAGCGATAGAATAATGTCAAAAGTAATGTAGAAATGTGAGCACCATCTACGTCCGCATCCGCCATAATAATAATTTTATCATAACGAAGTTTGGTAATATCAAAGTCATTACCATACCCTTCAGAGAAACCACAACCAAAGGCATTTATCATGGTTTTGATTTCTGCATTGGCAAGGACTTTGTCAATGCTGGCTTTTTCTACATTTAATATTTTACCACGGATAGGCATAATCGCCTGATACATACGATTACGTGCCATCTTTGCAGAACCACCAGCGGAATCTCCTTCCACAATAAAAAGTTCACACTTGGAAGCATCACGGCTTTCGCAGTTAGCTAACTTTCCGTTGGAATCAAAGGAGAATTTCTGTTTTGTAAGAAGGTTTGTCTTTGCCTTCTCTTCTGTCTTACGAATTTTTGCTGCTTTTTCTGCACAAGAAATCACAGCTTTCAAGGTTTCTAAATTTTTATCAAAAAACAACTGCATCTCATCCGCTGTGACTTTTGATGTCACACGGGATGCATCCGGGTTGTCTAATTTCGTTTTTGTCTGTCCTTCAAAACGTGGATCAGGATGTTTGATTGACACAACTGCAGTCATACCATTTCGCACATCTGCACCTGTAAAGTTCACATCTTTTTCTTTTAAAATACCAAGTTCACGAGCATAGGCATTGATGATAGTTGTCATAGCAGTCTTATATCCTGTTATATGTGTACCACCTTCTGCATTATAGATATTATTACAAAATCCAAGAATGTTTTCATGAAATTCATTTGTGTACTGAATAGCAGCTTCTACTGTGATGCCTTCACTCTCTCCTTTGAAATAGATTACATCATGAATCGTATCTATATTTTTATTCAAATCTTTTACAAAACCAATAATACCATCTGGTTCATGATATTCGATATGTTCTATGTTCTCCTTACGGCGATCCTCATAAATAATGGTCAAATTTGGATTTAAATATGCAGTTTCATGCATACGACTTTTGACATCTTCTTCTTTAAAATAAGTCTTTTCAAAAATTTCTGGATCTGGTAGGAAATTAATCTTTGTACCTGTTTTCTTTGTCTTTGCAATTTTTGGAAGCAGACCACCCTCTAGCGCAACAGTAGGATTTCCTCTTTCATATCGATCATGATGTACATAGCCTTCACGACTAATCTGAATATCCATATAGGTAGACAACGCATTCACTACTGATGAACCTACACCATGGAGACCACCACTGGTCTTATACACCGAATCATCAAATTTACCGCCTGCATGCAAGGTCGAAAATACAATACGTGCTGCTGATACACCTTTTGCATGCATACCAACAGGAATACCACGTCCATTATCTTCAACCGTACAAGAACCATCTTTTTCCAATGTAACCCAAATGGTATCACACTCTCCCGCCAAATGTTCATCTACAGAGTTGTCTACGATTTCATAGATTAAGTGGTTGAGACCTTTTCTTGAAACACTGCCGATATACATCCCTGGACGTTTACGAACCGCTTCTAGCCCCTCCAATATGGAAATACTACTCTCATCGTATGTTGTCTTTTTTGCCATACTATCTTCCTCTACTTTATTACTACTTATTATTTCTTCGCATCCTTCACATGTGCCAATACCATCACTGCAATGCGGAAGGTCATAGCGTCATCAAACTTACGGATATCTAATCCAATAATCTTTTCAATACGCTCTAATCTATATACTAATGTATTTCTATGTACATATAATTGTCTTGCTGTTTCTGAAATATTTAAATTATTCTCAAAGAATTTGTTAATGGTAGACATCGATTCCTCATCATCTAATATTTCTGGAATCTTATCACCAAATACTTCTTTGATAAACATATCACACAAACTCATTGGCAACTGATAAATCAAACGCCCAATACCAAGTCTGCCATAAGAAATCGTTTCACGTTCTGCATAAAATACTTTTCCCACTTCAAGGGCAAGTTTTGCTTCCTGATAAGATTGTGCAATATCTGGAATCTGTTCTACTACATTACCATATCCAACACGAACCTTAATCATCGCTTCCATTTGCAAACTATCTACTAAGCTATTTGCGATTCCATCTAATGATTCTTCCAATTCCTCTTCTTTGATATTGGCTACATCCTTCACTAAAACAACGCTATGTTCATCTATTGTTGTAACAAAATCACCGGCCTTTAAATCGGACAGGTTCTTCACTAATTCTAATACCACATCTGTACTCTTATTACCTGTATCAATGACAAAGGTCACTCTAGCCCTTTGTTCTATATGCAATTTCTTTGCCTTACTATGCATATCTATAGCAAGCATATTGCCTAATAAAACATTCTGGATAAAATTGTTGCGGTCAAATTCTTCTGTTTTGCTGATAATCAGATTACGCACCTGACAAGCTGCCATTTTTCCAATAATCTCATTTTCCGTATTTTCTCCATAGAGCACTAAACTATAGTCCTCATCACCATCTATGGAAATAGGATATGTCTTTGATTTTTTTGATATATTTTCTTCGTCCATTTCTGAATATGTAGCGATTAATCGTTTTCCATCTTCCGAAAAAAGAACTAAGTCCAATTTGGCAATTTCTTTTATTTCATTTAATGTATTTACCATCTTCTGTTTTGAAATCATAAGTATCTCCTATTCCTATGAAGTATAAAAGACAGGGTGTAAATTTACACCCTGCCAAAATTTACAACTATTTAATTTTAACGAATTAGTTTGTGATTGTCAATTCAGTCTCTTTATCAAATACGTGAACTTTTTCAGGGTTGATAGCGAGTGTAATTGGATCATTCTATTTTGCATTTGTGCTAGCAGCAACTCTTGCTGACATGTTAGCACCTGCAACTGTGTAGTATACCATAGATTCAGCACCTAATAATTCGTTGTTTGTAACGATAGAGCTGATATTTGGCCATTTCTCAAGATTTTCAGCTTCATTGCTGATATCTTCTGGTCTGATACCCATAACAACTGTTTTTCCTGCATATCCGCCATCGATAACTTTCTTTGCTTTAGCTGCTGGTAATTCTACTTTGAATTCACCAAATACTAAAGAAGCTTTGTCACCAGCTACTTCTACTGTAGCGTCTACGAAGTTCATCTGTGGAGATCCAATGAAACCAGCAACGAATAAGTTGTTTGGTTCGTTGTAAAGTTTCTGTGGAGAATCTACCTGCATGATAACACCATCTTTTAATACTACGATTCTTGTACCAAGAGTCATAGCTTCTGTCTGGTCATGTGTAACGTAGATAATAGTAACGCCTAATCTGTTATGTAATGCAGCGATTTCAGCACGCATCTGTACACGAAGTTTCGCATCAAGGTTTGATAAAGGTTCATCCATAAGGAATACTTTAGGATTACGAACGATTGCACGACCCATAGCAACACGCTGTCTCTGACCACCAGATAAAGCTTTTGGTTTACGATCTAATAATTTTTCAAGGTCAAGGATACGAGCAGCTTCTTCTACCTTAGCTTTGATTTCGTCTTTTGGAACTTTACGAAGTTTAAGAGCGAAAGCCATGTTTTCTGCTACTGTCATATGTGGATATAAAGCGTAGTTCTGGAATACCATAGCGATATCTCTATCTTTTGGTTCTACGTCATTCATAAGTTTTCCATCGATTCTAAATTCACCAGAAGAAATATCTTCCAAACCAGCGATCATACGAAGTGTTGTAGATTTACCACATCCTGAAGGTCCTACGAAAATGATAAATTCTTTGTCTTCAACTTCAAGGTTGAAATCTTTAACAGCTTCAAAACCGTTTTCATATTTTTTGCAAATGTTCTTTAATGATAAACTTGCCATTATAAAATACCTCCTAAGTATTACATCTCTCCCCTTATGGGATTATCATTGTAATCATAATACCCCATATCGCTCAAATAAACCATTGGCAAAGTGACAAAGATTTGCTCAGGTTGTTGTCAGATTGACGAAAGATGCTCCATCTTCCGTCATAATCCTAAGTCTCTCATACTCTTTCTGTAACATTTCTTTACCATGCGTAGTAATTACATAGGATTTTCTTCTTCCTTCGGATGCTGTTAAACAAATCACACCATTCTCCTCAAACTTGGCAAGCATAGCATACAATGTTCCCGGTCCTACCAATACACGACCATGCGATATCGTCTTTACCTTTTCCATAATATCAACACCACAGCATTCTTCTGTCAATGCCAACAAGATATAATACATAGGCTCTGTTAAGGTCTGAAATTGTTCTCTTGCCATACAAATCACCTACCTTAAATCCAATTTTTCTAGAATAATATTTATTTGGTCTGTACTTAAATATACATCCTCATGATCACTAAATACAAGAATGACATTTTCATATCGTACATAATACATGCCTATGTTGTTTCGTAACGCCTTTTGTGCACTCCAATCTACCGTGCAATCTATGAGTTCTTCATTGAACTTCTTATCGCCAAGTACTTCTTCCCAGATTCTATCCAAAATCCATGCATGTTTTGAACAATAGATATCATAATAAATAGAATTCTCTTCACAAAATACAAAGTATGTGTCTATACTTCCAAGAAAATTTCTCTCTCCATAATAAGAGGTATCCTCTATCACCTCATCACATTCTCTATAATCTGTTATCACTAATGGTACAGTATCTTTTTCAAAGTTATTATCATTTCCATCCTCTATAAGAATAACAAATGTAAACAAAAAGATGGATATCATTAATACAATCCCAAACATCACTTGAATGATAACATTGGTATCATGTTCTGGTCGAACTTTATTGATGATAAACGAAAATCCAATGGTAACCACAATAATTCCCACGTTCAATATAATCAGACCAATTTTATCTATGATAAAGAAATAATACATTAATAATAAAGTCAGTATCACAATATATATCATTTTCAAGTTCAAATGAAATTTTCCATCCTGACAATTTCCAATGTATATTTCTCCTCCAGTTCGAAGAACTTTCTTTAAATTCATTCTTTTCCAAATTGCATATACAAAGGATACTAGATACATTAAGAACATTATTGTCCATACCGAAACATTAAAGACATATGATGCCGAAAAAATATTGCGTTCAAACATCGTGCTTATATTCACCCATTGTAACAATGCATTCAAACCAGATAATATTAGTAATGCAATGGATGACCCTGAAAACATCCCTTTATATGCATTATTTACACGTTCCTCTGGTGTAAATAATTCTGTTGCATAAGCATCAATTTTCTTAAAAACACAAAACTTCTGTCTCGCATCGATAAATTTCCATCCCGCCGCCTCACAATACTCTGCAAATTCCTGTGTATGAGGCTCTGGACGCATATCATTTTCACTGGCCTTTGTAAAAACTTCTACCGCATAAACAGCACGTTCTGGCTCACCTTTTTCAAACTTCAAACCAACGCCCCATTCTTTAAAGTGCCAGCCTTTTGCAGCCATATCACTGAGGTATTTTGCAAAATCATCACAATGCATATAATCAAATCCCTTAAACACGGTCTTTCTTTTTGCACCCATATACGTCCCTCCTTATCTATATATGACTCTCAATTATCGAGTATCGATATTTCTACTTTTATTATATTATCGAGTATCGATATTGTCAATGGTTCTAACATAAAAAAAGCGTGACCTACAGCCACGCTTTCTTTCCTCTATTCATCTTTCTCGCCTGCTGCACGAAGCTGACAAACTCCTTGCGTCATCGTTCCCATAGGACAGAATGCGCACCAGGTACGTGGTTTATAAAGCACCATCACTATGAGACCAATCAATGTTGATGTCAACATCATACTATAAAATCCAAAACTAAACTGTGCAATCCATGCTGGGATATTTGTCGCAGAATATGCCCATCCCCAAGGCACTTTAAATGTCCAAAACAAAGTTACTACTTCTTTTAAAGAAGAGGCTCCACTTCCTACTAAATATGTTTGGAAAATCATTGTACCAAACATTGTCAGGAAAAAAGCTAAGAATCCATAACGGAACCATTTTGAAGACATCCACTTTGGTGTGGCTGCATTTCTCGAACCTTTTAACTGGCTTCCTAACAATGCAAACAACTGTCCTCTTCCACAATATTTATTACAAAACGCCTTATTTCCACCAATAATTGCAAATAACAATGGAACAATAAAATCAATCATTCCAAGCCAAGCAAATAAAATATTAAAAAATCCTAATGAAAAATATAGGATTGACCAAATCCACAAATAATCATACCATTTCTTCTGTTTCATAACTATGCTTCCTCCCTATTTCTCACATTAATACTTCCTGCAGGACAACTTCTTTCACACTTTCCACAACCGATACAAATATCCTTATCGATCACTGCATAACAGCCATTCCAAATGTTTACCGCATGCATTGGACATTCCTTCACACAAACACCACACGCTACACATTGATTCTTATCTACCATTGCATATTTTTTTGATGCCATATTCATTCCCTCTTTTCCTATATATTTAAGCAAAGCAATACCTTCGACTTAAGATATTGTTATTCTATCAAAAACCGAAGGTTACTTATGTGATAAAGTCACATTACATATACGATCTTAATTTTTCTTTATCTAATACTATAATCGTACCACGCTTTAATTCCAAAATCTCTTCTTTTACCATGTATTTCAGCACCTTGGTAACCACCTCTCTGGCACTGCCAATGTATCGCGCTATTTCATCATGAGTAATAGACAATGTCATACTATTCTTTTGCACCATTTCATCCCATAGAAACTGTGCAACACGCTGGTCAATTTTTAAAAATAAAATTTGCTGCATGGTCCACATTACATCGGAAAATTTCTCTGTTGCACTCTTATATAAAAATAATTCCACTTGAGGATTCTGCTGCATCAGCTGATTTAGTATCGCAGAAGGAAGCACCAAAACTTCTGTTTCTTCAGTGGCTTCAATCAATACATCAAATGTAATCGTATCTAGTAAACAAGAGGCCGATAATACACATACTTCCTCCTCATTCACACGAAAGAGTGTCACTTCTCGTCCCTCTTCTGACACAATATAGGTACGCAATTGACCAGATAATACTGTTATGAGACCTTTACAACTGTCTTCGGTTCGATGCATCAGCATACCCTTTGTATACAATTCCTTGAATACCGCTTGTTCTACTATGTTCTTTTCTGCATCTGTAAGACTTTTCCAAAATGGATACAATTTTTCTAATTTCATTACCAACTCCTAGATTACCATTTTTATTTGTGCTGCTTTAAATAATCCAAAAATTCCTGTGTCTTCGACCAATATTTGATTCCCCAATTTTCAAAGTTCCATTCTTCCATATAATTATTACATTCATAATCAATATAATAAATCAAATCATCCTGTACAACAAGATTCGTAGGAAAATAATCAATGTTTAATCCGTGTGAATATACCTGTGCTGCCATCTGACGCATCTGTTCCAAATATATATCTTTCATCTTATCTTCTTTTACAAGTTCAAATATAGTTGGTCCATCGATATATTCCTTGAGAATGCGCTCTGTGGAAATATCTATATCAAACATTTGTGGAATTCTGATTCCAGTCTCCTGCAATCTACGATAATCATTCTGCTCTGCTTCAATTTTGTTTCCAAACTGATAATAATCACATGGTTCATGGTGAATTTGCTTTAGCACATACTGCTTCTCTCCATCTGTAGCAAGATAAGAATAGCCTCCCTTACCTTTTCCTAGTAGCTGAATAATTGTATACTCTTTTCCATTTACAAATAATGTATCCATCTACTTCACCCTCATCACTTCTGGTATCTTTTTATCTTTATAATAAAATTCATAGTCATGTTCATTGATTTCTCGAAGCACCTTACATGGATTTCCCACGGCAACCACCCCACTTGGAATATCCTTTGTAACAATACTTCCGGCACCAATGACAGTATTATCACCAATCGTTACACCTGGCATCACAATCACACCAGCTCCAAGCCAGCAATTTCTTCCAATATGTACAGGCATATTATACTGATATTCTTTTTCTCGAAGTTCTGGACAAATTGGATGTCCGGCTGTCGCAATCGTAACATTTGGTCCTATCATCGTATAGTCACCCACATAAATATGTGTATCATCCACACAGGTCAAATTAAAATTCGCATAGACTTTTTTTCCAAAATGACAGTGTCTACCACCCCAGTTTGCATGAAATGGTGGTTCGATATAACAACCTTCACCAATATCCCCAAACATCTCTTTCATTATCGAAACTCTCTTTTCCATTTCCGATGGACGAGTCGCATTAAAGTCATATAATCTATCCAAACATTTTAACTGCACTTCCATAATAGCATCATCCGTTGGATAGTAAATTTCTCCGCTATGTAATTTCTCTGTCATTTTATCACTCCCCATTTTCTTTCTTCATTTGGATCAGCGTCCACACATTTGTTGCAACTGTAGTCGCTGCAAAGAATGCACCTGTATAGGATTTAATGATAAAGAAATAAAATACCCAAGGAATAAAAGTAAGTGTTACCAATACTTTGAACTTAAATGGATCTTTGATATCCATAAACAATACATATATCGTACAAACCACAAATGGCAGATAGCCCAGTAATCCCTGATTATTAAATGGAACCGTAAGCACTAATGATATCACAATTAAAGCAATCTTAATTGGCCATGTGAAAATGTTTTTATAACACAAATAGTTTCGAATACAAGAAAGCACATTACTGATAGCCCCTGGAATTGCACCCAGCAAAAGCATACTAATTGTCTGGATACCCAACTGAATAATTTGGAACACTAAAATCTTTCCCTTATCTTTAATTGTTCCTGAATAAATCTGCACCATAGATGCGATAAAATCAATTGCATTTGCAATTACTACGTTTATCATAATAATCTCCCTTATTATTTATGTTTTGTTTTTTATATTACCATATAAGATTATCAACTTCTACCCTCTGCAACTCACTTGGGTGATTTTCAAAACTGTATTTTTCCAACATTACATTATTTACAATAATCGTCTTTCCACCAATATCTTTCCAATTCTCATTTATTATTCGTAAAAAATCTACAGTCGGTTCTAGTTCTATCTGTAAACATTGTGATTTTCCGGCTGGAAGGATAAGTATATGCTCTTCCTTACTTCCAGCATTTAAAATTTCAAGAAAAAAACAAAACTTTATCCTTCCACTTTCATCTATATGCAAAATTTGTCCAGCAGGCAAAATAGGAAACATTCCCTTATTTTGAGCATATCGATAAATCTTTGAAACTTCAGATACAATTTTCTTTGGTTCAAACATATCGATATCTGTATATATATCTGTAATCATAACCTTTCGTTCTTCAAAGATTCTTTCATATGTACCGATACAATTTCTATATTCCCTATTCTCTTCTATATTCTTCAAGGAATATTCAATGTAATCCAAATTGTTCTGCATCTCTTGTATACGTTCTTTTGCAACAATTCGACCTCTCTCTAATAATTTCTGCGATTCCAGGTTTCCATCTTCATCTAAAAACTCTATCATCTCTTTTAATGGAATCCCTAATTGAATACATAAAATGATTTTATTTAGCAAAGATACCTGTTCTGCAGAGTAATAGCGATATCCATTTGTTTCATCAATATATGCAGGTTTTAACAATCCAAGTTTTTCATAATAGCGTAAAGAATTGATATTGATATCTCTTAACTTTGCAAATTCACTAATTGTAAAATAATTTTTCATATTTTTCTCCTTTTCCCTTGACTCTATTATTATAACAGGGTTTACTATATATTTAAACATGAAAACAATAATAGAAAGGAATCCTTATGCAAAACAATTCTCAAACAAATGAAATGGCTACTGGCAGCATTCCAAAACTTTTCTTTAAATTAGCAATTCCAGCCGTAGTCGCTCAGGTCGTAAACTTACTTTATAACATTGTTGACCGTATCTATATTGGACATATTCCAGAAATCGGTGCTGCTGCACTTACTGGTGTTGGTCTATTCTCATCAATTATGATGTTTATCACAGCTTTTGCTATGCTCGCAGGTGCAGGTGGTGCTCCACTCGCTTCCATTGCACTTGGAAAAAATGACAAAGACCACGCAGAAAAAATCATGACAAACTCATTTTTACTTTTGCTTGTTTTCGCAGCAATTCTTACCGTTGTGATTTACATATTTGCACCAACACTTTTAACCATGTTCGGTGCCAGTGAAGTAACTTTACCATATGCCGTTGATTATGCACGAATTTACATCCTTGGTACTGTATGTGTATTGCTTGTAACTGGTATGAACCCATTTGTTACTACACAGGGCTTTGCAAATGTTGCAATGCTTACTACGGTAATCGGTGCTGTTATCAATATCATTCTTGACCCAATTTTTATCTTTGGATTAGGCATGGGTGTAAAAGGTGCTGCACTTGCAACAATCCTTAGTCAGGGTGTTGGAGCAATTTGGATTATCCGTTTCTTAACAGGAAATAAAACGATTTTAAAACTTCGCAAAGAAAATATGAAATTGGATCCAAAGATTTTTGGACCAACCTTAGCTCTTGGTATCTCACCATTTATCATGGTTTCTACCGAAAGTTTACTTGCTATTAGCTTTACTACTAGTCTTGCAAAATATGGTGGAGACGTTGCAGTAGGTGCTATGACCATCATCACAAGTATCAACATGCTCGTAACAATGCCTCTTCAGGGCTTCACTCAGGGTGGACAGCCAATCATGAGTTACAACTATGGTGCAGGAAATGTAGACCGTGTGAAAAAAGCATTCTTTATGCAATTTGGCATATGTGTTGGATATGCTGCTATCTTCTGGGGATTATGTATGTTAATGCCAAATGTCCTTGCAGGAATCTTTACCACAGATGCGACTTTAGTAGAATATGGTTCATGGGCACTTCGTATTTATATGGCTGGTATCTTCTCTGTAGGCTTCCAGCTTGCCTGTCAGCAGAGTTTTATGGCACTTGGTCAAGCTGCAATCAGTTTGGTTATGGCATTCCTTCGTAAGCTTATCCTTCTGATTCCACTTATCTTTATCCTGCCAAACTTCTTTGCAGATAAAGTATTTGCTGTATTCCTTGCAGAACCAATCAGCGATATTATCGCAGCAACAATTACAACCATCGTATTCCTTACACAATTTAAGAAGATTATGGCGAAAGCAGGACAGCCACAGGAAGCAAAATAAAATTATTTATAGCACAAAAAAAGGATTTGTAACTGAATAACCTCAGTTACAAATCCTTTTTCATTACCTATTTCCATACATTCTAATAAAGTATCCCATCTTTTATTCCGCTTGAAATTCTCCGGATGCCGTACCTACATAAATAGTATAGCTTTCACCTTTAATTATTTTTTCACTACTTAAAATAACCACAGCATAAGGTAATTCTGGTGTATAGGAAATAACTATATTTCCCTCGCTATCTGTCAGTATAATCTCTGTTCCTGCCTGCTGATTTCCTACACTTACAGCAATCACGCCTTGTTCAGATTCACTAAAGCTTTGGGCCATCATACTTCCACCTGTACCAATAAATGTTCCACCAGAAATGACTCCACTAACATCATAATCTAAGGTCGCAGTATCTCCCTGGGTTGGACCACAAACAGTAACCATTCCTCCAGTGATTTCTAATGTTCCATTTGCATCAATCCCATCTCCATATGCCTTAATATACAATGTTCCACCAGAAATGACTATACTACCATCGGACGAACCACTCTGCATACCGCCGAAATCACCTAGATTACCACCTGGACCACCATTTGGCCTTCCTTCCCCATCTCCGTGTCTACCAAATTGGTCATTCTCCTTGCCACCAAATCCACTGCTATCCGTACCACCCGCAGCATTTAATCCATCGTCACTAGCAACAATCTGGATTTCTCCACCTGCTATTCCAATATCAAGTGCCTCAAGTCCTTCGTATGAATTTGAAATATTCACTTTTCCACCATAAATCATTAATGTCTCATCTGCGTGAACAGCATCATCCTGTGCACTGATTTCAAAGGTTCCATCTTCGATATATATATTCATATCACAGTGTAGACTATCTTCCCCTGATACAATTGTAAACTCTCCATCTGCGATTCCTAACATATCATTTGCAGATAATCCATGATTGGATGCATCTACCACATACTTGCCATCTGTAATCTTAAGATCATCCTTCGATACAATTCCATGACCACCAGGGCTTTCTATATTAAGTGTCCCTCTTCCATTTAGTGTTAAATCAGTTTTAGAAAAAATAACACCATCAATCTCATTTTCATCTATATTTTTAAATGTTCCACCATTTGATAACATATTTTCCGTATCATCCTCTAAGGTAATAAATACCTTATCCGATTGCTTAATATAAATTGCTGCAGAAGTTTCACTGTGAATGGATACCCCATTTAATACAATCTGCATTTTATCTGTAACTTCTGAATCCACCACAATCATTCCATTATTCAAAGTTCCTGTTATTATATAGGTTCCTTCATCCTTAATGGTAATTGTGCCATCTCCTATTTCAACTGCGTTTGATTCACATGTAGCTGATGTTCCATTTAACTGAATGTAGGCACATTTTTCTTCATATTCTGTCTTAAAATCACGGTTACTAAATATCTCGTCTACATTTATAATGGAGGAATTGCTATTATTATCCTCTTCAGATTGTTTTTCATTCTCCTGTGTTCCGCATCCGTTAAATAATAACCCAACTATTAATAAAATCAACAACATTTTCGTTTTCAATGAGTTTTCCTCCTTTATAACTCTTCCACCGAATTGTCCTGTTTCGAAATAGAAATCTCTAAATTCCCATTTCTACAACGTAGCATATCCAACATTTCCTTTTCGCTCACATCTTTTTTCATCACAAGGTTATATGTAAGCCGAAACATGCTGCCCATATTAAAGCTTTTAACTCTTATAAGTTCATACACATCGGTATATACTTCAAACACATCATCAAATACACTGCTATAATCCAAATCCTCTGGAATTGTAATTCGAATGGTCTTATAACGTAAAGCTTGTTTTTTCACCCCAAAATCCAAACGACTGTAAAATGCTACCGCTACACTCATTATAAATGCAAACACAAATCCGAATCCAACATACCCCATCCCTGTTAGAAGTCCTGTTCCCATAGCAAGAAATAGCATGGTAATCTCTTTCGCAGAACCAGGAACCGATCGAAAACGTACCAAACTAAAAGCTCCTGCAACTGCTAAACCCGTTCCTATATTTCCATTTACCATCATAATTACAACACATACGATGGCTGGCAAAACTGCCAAAGTAATAATATAACTTTTGGTATATCTTGCATGACACATGTAGCCGAAAGCTAAAATAATACCTATCACAAGCGAGCAACCTATACACAATAAAAACTCCTCTAGCATAATCGTTTTCGTCATATCTGTGTCAAAAAGTCCTAAAAATAATGTATCCATTTATATCTGTTCTCCCTTTCTTTTTGGATAAATAATTTTTTTGTACGCTGTACCATATTTTGAAAATGAAATTTTATACAATTTTTCTTTAGATAAAATTTCTGTCATCCAAATTGGAATTCCACCCGAGCATTTAATTTCCATCAGAACCTTATCCTTTTCTAGCACAGGAATTCCTTCTGCCTCTGATTGAAAACTAAGCTCATCCTCACGACAGATTATATTCTCATCAAAAGTAATTCGAAAATCCGTACCATTCTTACAATAATAAGCCTCTCTATCATAAGAAAGAAATAACATCGGTTTTAGCATTTCATAATACTGCAAAAAATATGCAATCTCTCTTGCAATCTGCGAATCCTCTTCGTAGACTATTTCTCCACTTAACCATTTCATAGCCATCTCTTCCTGCATTGATATCCTTCTTTTATACACCACCTTTTGGTATTTCTTTTTTAATTCAACAAATACCTTACCACTTGATTCCTCATTTGTATAACTTCGAATACGCAGTTTTTCCTTATAAATTGGTTTCTCTATAGAACGCCGGATTAATCGATAATTTTCCGTGTCAAAATAAATATTGCGAATTGTTGACCTCCCATAGTTATCTAAGCTCATATAAGGCTGCATAAACTCTAACATACATTTTTTTTGCTCTTTTGATAAAACATATTTTATTTCATAGCGTTGAAACACTGCTTGATGTGCCATTCTACGTTCCTCCTTACACAAAGGAAGTTTACTCCTCAAACCCTAATTGAACTTTAAAAAGAAATTAATTTTTTTAAATTACACTTAATGTTCGTAAGCTATGATATAATAAATAATATTTCTTTAAACAGAGGATTTTATATGAAACTACTACTAGCTGAAGATGAGCTTTCTTTATCCAAAGCGCTCGTTCATATTTTAGAAAAAAATCATTATAGTGTAGACCCTGTCTATAATGGGCGGGATGCTTTAGATTACTTAGAAAACGGAAACTATGATGCCGTCATATTAGATATCATGATGCCTTATATAGACGGAATTACAATATTAAAAAAAATACGTGCAAATGGGAATGCTATCCCCGTTCTAATTCTATCTGCAAAATCAGAAATAGACGATAAGGTACTTGGCTTGGATAGTGGAGCAAATGACTATCTGACCAAACCATTTGATAGCAAAGAATTGTTAGCAAGAATTCGCACCATGACACGAAGTATACAAGCCTTAGACTCAAAATTGTCATTTGGAAACATCACACTTGATCGGGCTACCTATGAATTATCTTCTCCAATGGACAGTTTCCGCCTTGCCAACAAAGAGTATCAAATGATGGAACTCTTAATGACAAATCCAAAACAACTCATATCTACAGAACGTTTTTTTGAAAAGATATGGGGATATGATTCTGATGCAGAACTAAGTGTTGTTTGGGTATATATATCGTATTTACGCAAAAAACTATCTACTTTACATGCCAATATTCAGATAAAAGCAACTCGAAATACTGGATATTATTTGGAGGAAATCTTATGATAAAGAAACTACAACGTAAATTTATATTGTTGTCTATGTCAGCTTTTCTACTCGTATTAGCAATTATCATAACAGGGATAAATATCGTAAATTACAATGGCGTCGTGCATGAAGCAGATATGCTTTTATCTATCATCACAGATAACAAAGGCGCATTCCCTATGGAACCCGATAAATTTGGAAATCATCTTCCTCCTGGAATGTCACCTGAAACGCCTTATGAATCCAGATATTTTTCCGTTACTTTAGATAAAAAAACAGATCAAATCTTATTCGTAGAGACTAGCCGCATCATTTCAGTTGATGAACAGGCTGCTATTACTTATGCTAATACAGCAAAAAGCAGAAAAAACACAACTGGATTTATTCACAATTTTCGTTATCAAATTCATAGTGAGAATGATTTTACAAGAATCACTTTTCTAGATTGTGGTAGAAAACTAGATGCATATTATTCCTTTTTATTTGCTAGTATTACAATCTCGTTATGTGGTTATTTTATTGTATTTACATTCATAACATTTTTCTCTAATCGTATCATTCGTCCTATTTCTGATAGTTATGAAAAACAGAAACGCTTTATAACAGATGCCAGTCACGAGATAAAAACACCACTTACAATTATTCATGCAGATACAGATGTACTTGAAATGGAAATTGGTGAAAATGAATGGATTTCAGATATAAAAAAACAAGTAAACTACTTAACCAACTTGACCAATGACTTGGTTTTTCTTTCCCGTATGGAAGAATCGGAACATACCATACCTATGATTGATTTTCCTTTTTCTGAAGTCTTGACAGAGATAACATGCTCCTTTCACCTCTTGGCACAAAAACAAGAAAAAGAACTACACAGCTATATTCCACCATTGCTAACACTGCATGGCAACGAAACATCAATTCGTCAATTAATATCTATTTTATTAGAGAACGCCCTCAAATACTCTCCAGCAAACGAGTGTATATCCTTTGTTGTCACAGAAAAAAATAATTTTATTAGTATTACAGTTAGTAATATTACCACCCAATGCATCGATAAAGAGCAGCTAAAACTACTCTTTGACCGCTTTTACCGAGTAGATACTTCTCGCAATTCAAAAACAGGTGGACATGGCATCGGCCTCTCCATTGCAAAAGCAATCGTAGAGGCTCATAATGGAAAAATTCAAGCATTTGCCCCAAAGGAAAACACTTTGGAAATTTGTATAAAATTGCCTAAATAATCCAAAGAGGCTACAAAACTTTATATTTAAAATCCGCCTTAGTTACTCATTTGTAACCTAAGGCGGATTTCTTTTTTATTATTTGTTTTTCGTTATCTCATTTATTGTCTCTATCAATTCCTGCCGCAAATCCAAAATCTTTGCTACATGATAATTAGTAATAATATCAGTTTCATTTATTTTGCCAATTGTTCGTTTATCTCGAATGTCTGCACCACATTCTTCTAAACGCTTACGAATATCTGCATCCAGTCTTCCAGGACATTCCATTTGATGAAGTACTTCCATTTGTGCTAAAAGTTCTCTGGATTTACTTTCACACTTTAAGAAAATCTCTAGTTTATATCTATCATTTTTCACACGAAATGGTAACCATTGTTTGGAATAAATCCCCAACTGACTTGCCATATCATCAATTGTTGCTCTCATTTTTTGTGTATCTGGATATTCCTTATCTCCGTCAAACATATCCTCTAAAAATTCGATAACTTCTTTTTCTAAATATACAATGGCTTGTCGAATTTTTAAACTATTATCATATGGCAGTACCAATACATTAATAAGCATACCAACCATTAAACCAATCGCCGTATCCCAAAGTCTGTCCAGCGCATATTCAAATGGATATACATCTACATTCATACTGCTCATCAAAATTACAAGGCATGGCAAGTTTGGTGAATAATGAATGCCCATTACATTATAAATTATGATAATTAACAATACACCAATTACAACCTTCATAAGTGCTGGTACTGGAAGAAAAGATAATCCTGCTGCTACAATAGCACCCAAAATCATGCCTACAATCTGTGTCCAACAAGCCTCTAAGGATTGCTTAAAGGTATTTTCCATTGCTGCCATTGCACCTAAAAAAGCAAATACCATCTTCGATGTGGATGCTGACGTTCCAAACATAGATACAATAATGAGTGATATAAGTACAGCTAAGGCTGATTTAAATGTTCTTCTCCCGATATGAATACGTTTGTAATCTATTTTCACAACGATTCCTCCTATCAAAAACTCCCTACCTTGCGGAAGGGAGTTCATGTCACTTCATTAATTCTTTCCTGTAGTTCCAAATCCACCACGACTGTCATTTCCAAGGTGTTCTACCTCTTCAAATACAATCTTTGGCTGGTTTTCTACGATACGGAACTGTGCAATACGATCATTCACATGAATTACCGTGTCACGAGTCGCATACACTGGCATACGCCACATATCTTCATCACCACAATACGTATTATCTACGATACCAATGCTATTGGTCTGGATAAGGCCCCATGTCTTAAATGTAGAACTACGTGGCGCAAGATGTCCTTCATAGCCTTTTGGCAATTCCATTGCAACACCAAGGGGAATGAGTTTGAACTCTCCGGCTTTTAATTCTACTTCTTCTGAAGCACGAAGGTCAATCCAATCTGATTTTCCATCAATATAGTCCAATTTTTCGATTTTATCTGTAAAATACTTAATACGAATTTTTTCCATGATTTATCTCCATTCAAGTGAGTTGCTTTCTGCACGTTTTTCACGAAGCATCAAGTCATTTACTGCATTTCTAGCAGATTTGTTTTCGAACAATACCTTGTTTACTTCTTCAATGATAGGCATTGTTACATAATATTTTTTACCAAGTGCCAAAGCTGCTTTTGCAGAATATACACCTTCTACGACCATCTTTACTTCCTTAGTAGCTTCTTCCATGGTCATCCCCTGTCCCATAAGTTCACCAGCTCTACGGTTACGACTATGCTTACTCTGACAAGTTACGATAAGGTCACCAATACCTGTTAAACCATTGATAGTCTCTGTCTTTGCTCCCATAGCAAATGCAAGACGAGTCACTTCTGAAATACCGCGTACGATAAGCGCAGCCTTTGTATTGTCACCATATCCAAGACCATCACACATACCTGCAGCCAGAGCAATAACGTTCTTCAACGAACCACCAAGCTCCATACCTAACATATCTGGGCTTGTATATACACGAAAAGTTTCATTCATAAAAGTATCCTGAATAAACTCTGCACTCTGTCTAGTTTTTGCACCAGCAACCACAGTTGTTGGAAGTCCCTGACCTACTTCTTCTGCATGGGAAGGTCCACAAAGCACACAAACATCCGCCTGTGGAATTTCTTCTTCTACAATATCTGTAATAGTCATAAAGGTATCATCTTCGATTCCTTTTGCCACACAAGCGATAATCTGTCCTTCTTCTACAAATGGAGCCATCGCTTTTGAAGTACTTCTGGTAAAAATAGATGGTACTGCTAACACCAGCATATCCATGCCTTTAATAGCAATTTCTAAATCTGTTGTAAACTGCATGCTTTCATCCAGTTTTACTCCTGCAAGCTTATCTAAATGCTCTCTATGTTCTTTTAACATCTGAATCTCATCTTCCATGATAGACCAGATTGTTACCTCATGATTATTTCTAGCTAAATTTACTGCAAGCGCTGTTCCCCAGCTACCGGCACCAATAATTCCTATTTTTCGCATTCTTTCTTAATCTCCGCTCTCTGTCCTAACTTGTTTTCTGTTCCCTTAAACAAACGCACAATATTGGATCTGTGCTGAAAGATAGCTAAAACTCCTAAAATAAGCACCAATGTATCAAACTCATACACCGATGTTTCTGGTACACCTAAAATACCATAAAAATTAAATACATAAATCTGAATCACCAAAAGGATTGCCATCATAATGGATCCCAAGGACACATATTTACTAAGTACAATACAAAGTATAAATACTGTCAAACACACCGGTACGGCACCTGGAAAAAGTGCAAATGCCAAACCTGCTGTACAGGCAATACCTTTTCCACCTTTAAATTTAAAATAGAACGGAAAATTATGTCCTAATACTGCACCAATTCCTGCATATAACTGCAAGAGTTTCATATCAAATCCTGTTGCAGAAAACAAAAAGCTAGCAATTAGTATTGCAAGAATTGTTTTTGCACAATCACCAAAGAACGTAATGCCTGCTGCACCCCAACCTAAAGTGCGAAGGGTATTTGTTGCTCCAGTATTTCCGCTTCCGTGCTTACGAATATCTACACCACGGCTTTTTCCAACCATATATCCTGTTGGAAAGCATCCACAGAAATAGCCAATTACCAGCGCCATAATACGTGTTACTACCATTATTTATCTTCCTTTCGTTCACGGCTGATGAATCTAAGAGCTGTTGCCTTAAATCCAAAGGTCTCTCGGATACGATTTTCCAAATATCTTGTATATGAAAAATGCATTAAGTTCTTATCATTTACAAACACAACAAATGTAGGTGGTTTAACAGAAACCTGTGTTGTATAGTAAATCTTTAATCTCTTACCTTTATCTGTTGGTGGCTGCTGCATTGCAACTGCTTCTGTTACGATTTCATTTAATACACCTGTCGGTACACGCATACTGTTGTTTTCGATAACCACGTCAATTGTTTCAAAAATCTTGTGAAGTCTCTGACCTGATTTTGCAGAAATGAAAAGAATCTCTGCATATGGCATAAAACTAAGTACGTCACGAATATCCTGTGTATGTTCTTTTACCGTATTATTATCTTTTTCAATGGCATCCCATTTATTAACCGCAATGATGATACCTTTTCCTCTATCATGAGCGATACCTGCAATTTTAGCGTCCTGTTCGGTTACACCTTCTGT